>JAJFJF010000019.1 GCA_021774255.1 Gammaproteobacteria bacterium | reverse complement strand
CCACGTTTTACTCTAGCCATAACTCACTCCTACAGGGATCTTCAAATTTCATCTCTTCCATAAGAACTTGACTAATCTCTTGTGTGGCATCCATGCAACAAAGTAATCATTACTCTCTTATTCTAGGCTAAGCATCGGAAGACCTGTTGCCCAGGAGAGGGGTGAGGGGTTATTACGACCCCGTCAACATACGTCTTACGCTCTCAACATCATGCTCATGCACCATGGCAGTTGCACGCAGATGGCGTTTACGTTTCGTCGATTTTTTTGTCAAAATGTGGTTCAAATGCGACTGCTTGCATTTGTAGCCGCCGCTCGCCGTCTTTTTAAAACGTTTTGCCGCACCACGATGTGTTTTTAGTTTTGGCATTGTCTTGCTCCAACAGTATCAATCTTTATCCGTTTTCGTTTTTATTCTCTTTGGCAGGGCTGTTGCCGCTAGTGCCATGGAGTGGCTTTGCCTTTTTCGGCGCCAACACCATGATCATTTGCCGAGCTTCCATCTTCGGGTATTGCTCGACCACGCCCACTTCGCTTAAATCTTCTTCCAGTCGATTGAGCAGGCGCTGACCAATTTCTTGGTGTGCCATCTCACGCCCACGAAAACGCACGGTAATTTTTGCTTTATCGCCGCCTTCCAAGAAGCTAATTAAATTGCGTAGCTTCACCTGGTAATCACCTTCTTCGGTGCCCGGGCGAAACTTAATTTCTTTCACCTTAATCTGCTTTTGCTTCTTTTTCGCCTGCGTTTTGCGCTTGCTTGTTTCAAACACATATTTGCCGTAATCCATAATACGGCACACTGGCGGCGCAGCAGTAGGTGAAATTTCAACCAAATCTAATGTTGCTTCAACAGCCTTTGCCAGCGCATCAGCTATCGGCATAATGCCTAGCGATTCGCCTTCCGGGCCAGTCACACGCACGGTGGGTGCGGTGATCTCTTGATTGCGGCGAGCAATCGCTTTTCTCTTCGATCTAATTGTTAACTCTCCCAATCAGCCTGCTTTAATTCATTCGCTAGGCGCCCACTCAATGCCGATAAAGGCATACTGCCTAGATCATCGCCACCGCGGCAGCGCACAGCAACTTGTTCTGTCTCTACTTCGCGATCGCCAATGATAACCTGATAAGGCACCTTGTTCATACTATGCTCGCGAATTTTAAAGCCGATTTTCTCATTTCTGAAGTCAGATGTCACTCTGAAGCCTTGTTTTTCGAGCGATTTCTTGACTCTTTTCGAGTATTCTAGCTGATTATCGGTGATATTCATTACCACAACCTGAATAGGCGCCAACCAAAGCGGAAAAGCACCCGCATAATGTTCAATAAGGATAGCAATAAAACGCTCTAATGACCCAAGCAAGGCACGGTGCACCATGACGGGCACTTGCTTTGCACCATCTTCTGCCACATAACTGGCCCCTAAGCGACCCGGCATAGAGAAATCGACCTGTACCGTTCCGCACTGCCAGAGCCTGTCAAGGCTATCTCGGAGTGAGAAATCAATTTTCGGGCCATAAAATGCCCCTTCCCCAGGCAAAAATTCCCAATCAAGACCACGGTCATCGAGGGCTTGGGCCAGGGCTTGCTCGGCTTGATCCCAAACGGCATCATCGCCAACACGCTGCTCTGGGCGGGTGGACAGCCGCACTACCACATCCGTGAAGCCAAAAATCTTATACACCTGGAAGACCAGATCCATCAGCAAGCTTACCTCGTACTGCAGCTGTGCTTCCGTACAAAAAATATGCGCGTCATCTTGGGTAAAGTTACGCACGCGCATCAAGCCATGCAAGGTGCCTGAAGGTTCGTTGCGATGACAAGAACCAAACTCGGCCATGCGGATAGGCAGATCACGGTAGCTGGTCACGCCTTGATTAAAAATCTGCACATGACAAGGGCAATTCATCGGCTTGATAGCATATTCACGACTTTCAGAATGGGTCGTAAACATTTCGTGTTTAAATTTTGCCCAATGCCCCGAACGTTCCCACAGCGAGCGATCGGCCATTTCTGGGGTGTGCACTTCCTGATAGTGTTGCGATTGCAGCGCGCGGCGCACCACGTCTTGCACCAAGCGGTAGAGCGTCCAGCCTTTATCATGCCAAAACACCATGCCCGGCGCTTCTTCTTGGAAGTGAAACAAATCGAGCTGCTTACCCAGCTTGCGGTGGTCGCGTTTTTCCGCTTCTTCTAAACGGTGCAGATACGCATTTAAGGCTTTTTTATCTGGCCACGCCGTACCATAAATACGCTGCAGCATTTCATTGTTTGAATCGCCACGCCAATACGCCCCGGCTAGCTTTGTGAGCTTAAACGCTTTGAGGCGCCCCACATTGGGCACATGCGGGCCACGGCAGAGATCCATAAAATCACCCTGCTCGTAAACTGAAATTTCTTCACCTTCTGGCAGATCATTGATGATTTCAGCTTTGTAATGCTCGCCTTGGTTCGTGAAAAAATCGATGGCTTCACTGCGGGTCATGATCTTACGCGCGACCCTTGCATCTTCTTTGGCAATCGTTTCCATCATCTTTTCAATGTTGGCGAGATCATCCGGCGTAAAGGAGTGTTCAACTGCAAAGTCGTAATAAAAACCGTTTTCAATGACGGGCCCAATGGTGACTTGGGCTTTGGGGAAAAGGCGTTTGACGGCTTGCGCAAGCAGATGCGCGGTGGAATGGCGAATGACTTCCAGGCCTTCTTCATCGCGATCCGTGATGATCGCGATATCCGCATCTTCATCGATCAGATAAGTAGTATCAACCAGGTAACCGTTTACTTTGCCCGCAAGCGCAGCAATGGCTAGCCCTGCCCCGATATCGTTTGCGACCTCAAATACCGTGACCGGTTTATCAAAGGTTTTTTGACTGCCGTCTGGCAGCGTAATGACTGGCATTTAAATTCTCTGTTTTACTATTATGGTAGGCGCGAGTGGGATCGAACCACCGACCACCACCATGTCAAGGTGGTGCTCTACCACTGAGCTACGCGCCTGAAATGAATCGGAAAAAGATAGCACCCTCAGCTTGCGAGTGCAAGCTGCTTTCGCATTGAATTTCTCCCCATTTAAAACGAGTATTAGGAAAGTACCAAGACCGGTCTCTTTATAGCAAACTATAATATAGGAATAACTAATATAGCGCTCTCTAACATAGTCATTGCCAACATAGTAGTTGCTATGCTAGCATGTCGTTCTCATTTTCTCTACTAAATTTTCAATAGGTTAACAAATGCAATACGAGCACTATTTCCCTTTAGGCATTGCCTATGATGAAGCCTTTTTAGGGCGCCAAAATGAAATCACTTTGCTGAAAAGAAATGCTCAAGCAGTGCGACATACCTTATTACTTTCTCCCAGAAAATACGGCAAATCCAGTTTAGTTAAAAATGTTATTAAAGAACTTGATTACCCGGCAGCCGACATTGATCTCTTTTTGCTATCAAATGCAAAATCAATTGAGGCAAAAATATTGAAAGGTGCACGCACTTTAATAAATAATATCGCCCCCTCTCCTGAAAAATGGATAAACACTCTAGCCAATTATTTTAAAAAAATGGATAAACGCTGGACCATAGGACTAAAAGGTGTTCATCTAGAACTTATTCCTGATCCTCATAATGATAGCGCAGAAAATATTCGAGATGCACTAAGTGCCGTTGAATATGTTTTGATGAAAAACAAGAAAAAAGCTATTTTCTTTATCGATGAAGTTCAAGAAATTACCCACATAGAAGGAAGCAGAGCAATTGAGGGGGCCATCAGAAATTTTTCACAAGAAGCTAAACACTTAATGCTGATCTTCTCTGGCAGTAGCCAACATATGCTGCGACATATGTTTGAAGATCAAACTAGACCACTCTATGACCTGTGTGAAACTATTCATCTAGATCGACTCGCCCAAAGCGAGTATAGCCAGTATCTTAATCAGATAGCAAAAAAGACTTGGAAACAGCCCTTAAGCCATGAAACATTCGAAACTATCATGCACATATCTGAATGCCATCCCAAAGTTGTTTATATTTTATGTAAAAAACTATGGGATCATTGCACAAACAAAAACAAAGTACCCTCTCCAAAAGACGTTAAGCTCGTTTGGAGCCAATATATACAATCATATTTAAAGGACACACGTAATACTTTATCTGCTAGAAGTGTTGGCCAAATTAAAGTGCTCACCTATATTGCTACCGGCAATACGAGCAGCCTTATGTCCAAAGCAGCTCAAGGATGCCTTAACCTAACCAGCGGTGCTATTATGCAAGCCTTAGCAGTACTTGAGCAAAATGATTTTATTGAAAGACTACCTAATCATATCTATAGAGTTATTGACCCAACAGTAAAAGCAACCTTAGATTTATTCAATAAAGATTATATTTATACAAGCGAAGCTTGTTGATATTTCTGCTCTCTAAAAAATATTATTTTAGCTCCCCAAATGATAGGTAACCCTACCTTACAAAATTTTATACTAAGAATTCAAAAACCTATCTATCAGTCAAGTCTTTTTCGTGATGCATATCAAAAATAGGATACACACTCGGAATTTTTCTATATTTAATCTCATCCTGAAATTTTTTTGCTAAAAAGAGAAGATTTTATTTCGTTTTGAGTTAACCCAAAACTTCCCTTCCCCTGTTACACCATAGTCCTAGAAATCCACGAAAAAGATAATCCTCCGAAACGATCTTTTTACAGGTTTTCTTGTATTTTGGTTTCTTACCTTAGCTTTAAAGAGCAAAACACTCCGATAACAGCTCAAGATGGCCTCAACGCTACTCTTGCTGCTTGGCATCCTCGCCATGCTGGCTCCCTGCCCCATGGCCCTGACCGTGATCACCGACTGCACGGGTTTGCAGGATATGAACAATGACCTAACTGAGACTTACGAGCTTGGGAACGATATCGACTGCTCAGCGACCAACAGTGGCGCAGGGTTTCTGCCCGTGGGCACTAGTAGTAGCCCCTTCAGAGGCAAACTAGATGGCAAAGGTTATGTTATCCAAGATTTATTCATCAACCGCCCAAGCAGCAATTATGTTGGATTGTTTGCCTCTCTTGGCAGCACCGCCCAAGTTAATAACACAGGTATGCTCTCTGCGAACATCACGGGTTCACTCTCGGTTGGCAGCTTGGCAGGTGAAAACCTTGGCAGTATTAGCAACTGCTACACCACGGGTAACGTAATGAGTTCAATAAGCAACCTCAACCAGGTTGGCGGACTGGTGGGAAACAACGCAGGGATCATCACCAACTGCACCACCACAAGCAGCGTGATGGGTACTGCTTCAGGATACCTTGCCTTCTCCAACATCGGCGGTCTGGTGGGCAGCAACTCAGGCGCCATCAGCAACAGCTACGCCACAGGCAGTCTGATAGGTACTATTTCAGGATTATACTCCAGCAGCGATATCGGCGGCCTGGTAGGCAGTAACTCAGGCACCATCAGCAACAGCTACGCCACAGGCAGTGCGACAAACTCAGGCGACTCCAGCGACATCGGCGGCCTGGTAGGCAGCAACCATGGCAGCATCAGCAACAGCTACGCCACAGGCAGTATGACAAGCTCAGGCGACTCCAGCAAAGTTGGCGGCCTAGTAGCCCAAAATTTAGGCGCCATCAGCAACAGCTACGCCACAGGCAGTGTGACAAGCTCAGGCGACTCCAGCGAAGTTGGCGGTCTGGTAGGCACTAACTCAGGCACCATCAGCAACAGCTACGCCACAGGCAGTGTGATGGATGATATTTCAGGATTCTACTCCTACAGCGACATCGGCGGCCTGGTAGGCTACAGCTCAGGCAGCATCAGCAACAGCTACGCCACAGGCAGTGCGACAAACTCAGGCGACTTCAACAACGCTGGCGGCCTGGTAGGCAGTAACTCAGGCACCATCAGCAACAGCTACGCCACAGGCAGTGTGACAAACTCAGGCGACTCCAGCGACATCGGCGGCCTGCTGGGCCACAACAGCGGCGGCGCCATCATCAGCAACGGCTACTGGGACACCCAAACCTCTGGTCAAACCAGTAGTGCCGCTGGCACAGGCAAAAACACAATTGAAATGCACCAACAAATAACCTTTGAAGGTTGGGATTTTAATTGTACCTGGACAATTAACGAAGGAAGCGATTACCCTCACCTAACACATGCTGATTGCGGTAACCGCACTGTGCTAGTAAGCACCTGTACTGAGCTTCAAACAGCTGTTGCAGTCATTGATGTGAGCATCATACTTGCTCAAGATATTGATTGCTCGGATACCGTGAATTGGAATAATGGAGCAGGATTTCTGCCTGGTACGGGATTAACCGTGACAGGTGCTTTCAATGGCAACGGCTATCTCATTATTAGCCTAGTTATTAACCGCCCTGATACTAACGGCATAGGCCTATTTTCCAGTATTGGCCCTTTGGCTCTAATAACCTCTGTGAACTTGGTGCGTAGCAGCATCTCAGGTAATAGTCATCTCGGCGGCCTAGCAGGCAGGAGCAGTGGCAGCATCACCAACTGCACCACCACAGGCAGCGTGATGAGTTCAGGAAGCAATAGCAACGCTGTCGGCGGCCTAGCAGGCTACAGCTCAGGCGTCATCACCAACTGCACCACCACAATCAGCGTGATGAGTTCAGGAAGCAATAGCAACGCTGTCGGCGGCCTGGTAGGCAGAAATTTAGGCACCATCAGCAACTGCACCGCCACAGGCAGCGTGATGAGTTCAGGAAGCAATAGCAACACCATCGGCGGCCTAGCAGGCTACAACGATGGCATCATCACCAACAGCTACGCCACAGGCAGCGTGATAAGCTCAGGAAGCGATAGCAGCGACATTGGTGGCCTAGTGGGCTACAATCGTGGCAAAAGCGTCACCAGCTGCACCGCCACAGGCAGCGTGATGAGTTCAGGAAGCAATAGCAACGCTGTCGGCGGCCTGGTAGGCTGCAATGCTGCGAGTATCTCTAGCAGCCACTCTACAGGAAATGTGACTGGCTCAGGCAGCTACTTTGGCGGTCTGGTAGGTTTGAACAGTCGCACTACTGTCCGTGCTGCTACTATCAATGCCAGCTATTCCACGGGCAACATCAATGGTAAAAAATCCGTTGGCGGCTTAGTAGGTTCAAACGGCAGTCCATCTTTCAATGATGGTAGTACTATCACCAACAGCTATGCTACCGGCAATGTCTCAGGCGATAGTTTTGTCGGTGGCTTGGCGGGGAGCAACCCTGGTAGCAGCAACACTATTATTGCCAGTTACGCAACCGGCCATGTCAGTGGAACAGAGTACATTGGTGGTTTGGTAGGCAATAATAAAGGTGTAGTAAGCAACAGCCACAGTACAGCAACCACTGCAGCTTCAGGCAAAAGCGCTGGTGGTTTGGTAGGCTCTAACGAAGGAAGCATTATAGACTGCTTAGCAGCTGGCACAGTTTCTGGTAACCATCGTGTGGGAGGCTTAGCAGGAGACAATTTTGGTACCATCCAACATTCCCAAGTCAATAGCCGCATTGATGCTGAGCACAACCAAGTTGGCGGCCTCGTGGGAAGCAACTTCGGGCTCCTCACAGATTGTTCAGTGAACGCTACTGTTAGCGGCCAATGGGTTGTGGGTGGCTTAGTTGGACTTAACTATAACCATATTGATTCCTGTCACGTCACGATTAACCTCCATGCCTCAGGCATTAGCGCCGGTGGTTTAATTGGCTTGAATCAAGGCACTCCTACTGACCCGCTCACTATATTCAACTGTACCGTAAAGGGTAGCATTACCGGCGCAGACGAAGTCGGCGGTCTCATTGGCGACAGCGAGGCAACGATTGTAAAAAATTGCTCTGTGACCGCCCTCACCCTCCATGCTAGTGGAAATGAAGTCGGCGGGCTCATCGGGGAAAGCGAAGATGGCAACATCGAAAATGCTTACGTCATTGGCGAAATCAACGCCGGTGGCAGTGCTATTGGTGGCCTCGTGGGGCAAAACGAAAATACACCCCTCTCTGATTGCTTTACCAACGTTAACTTGATTGGCACAGGTGATCGAGTCGGTGGACTAGTGGGTTTTAACCTTCGTTCAACCGTCACCAACAGCTGGACAGAAGCACATGTTGAAGGCGCTATCGAAATTGGAGGCCTCGTGGGCCGAAACGACGGTGGCACCATCACCGATTGCTATGCCATTAGCACTTCTGTGTCAGCCACCTCCCGAGCAGGCGGCCTGGTAGGCTCGAACGTATTGGGCAGCCGCATAGAAAGCAGCAATGCCAGTGTCACGGTTTCATCTACCCCAGGAAGTATTTGGGTAGGCGGCCTAGTCGGCGCCAATGAAGGGGGCAGCGAAATCACAAACTGCAAAGTCAGCGGCGGCCCGGTTTCTGGCACCAATGCAGTAGGCGGCCTGGTGGGGATCAATGCAGCCGATGCTATCATCAATGGCTGCTCCACCAACAGTCGCGTTAATGGCGTCAACGACGTCGGTGGCCTCGTCGGGCGTAACGACGATGCGACTGTCACCAATAGCTCAGCAACAGGCGCGGTGACAGCTGCACTAGGCGACCGCATCGGCGGTCTCATTGGCTTTAACAAAGGCACCATTGCTTTTCTTAGTGATGAAGGCACACAAGCGCCTGTGAGCGGCCGAAACGAAGTGGGTGGACTGATTGGGCACAATGAAGGCAGCAACGCACCGCTTGTCGACTACCGAGTAGTGCGGTCTGTCAGCGGCCAGCATAAGGTGGGTGGCCTCGTGGGAAATAACCAAGACACCTCTGTGCTACGTTGTCACACAGCAGGCGAAGTGAGCGGCTCTGGTAACGAAGTAGGCGGGTTGATTGGTCTCAATAGCGGTATGAACACATTAGTCAATCACTCCACTGCGACAGGGGTGGTAACAGGTGAAAATCAGGTTGGCGGTTTAATCGGCAACAATATAAATGCGCCTATTACAAACAGCTCGGCGACTGGAGAGATAGTAGGAGCATACCAAGTTGGCGGCTTAATTGGGAGAAACAGCGGCGGTGGTGTAAACAATTGTTCAGCAGTTGGCGGAGACATATCCTGGTTCAGCACTGGCGCTGAAGTCGGTGGCTTAATTGGCTTCAATAACGCTAAAATCATCGCTAGCCATGCCAAGAAAAATACAACTGGCCGAGATAACATAGGTGGCCTAATTGGAAGCAATGCCGGTACTATTTTACATTGCTACGCCACTGGAAATGTTGGTGATTTCGGAACAGTCGGCGGCCTCATTGGCCATAACACAGGAGCTATTTCAGATTGCCATGCAAGTGGAATGATCTCTGGCAGTACGATTGGTGGCCTGATTGGCTCACATGATTACACCACAGTAGAGACGAGCACTTTTATTGAAGATAGCTATGCCACAGGAGAAGTTAACGAAGGTTATGATAGCAGTGGCGGCCTCATTGGCGAGCTGAGATCTACTGATACCGTTCGCCGCTGTTATGCCACAGGTGACGTAAGTGGTTCTGACAGCGTGGGTGGTTTAATCGGACACATCTATCCAGGAAACTCCTTCATTCACGACTGCTACGCAACTGGCAAAGTAAAAGGAAAATATCATTACAGCCATACTGGCGGCCTAATTGGTGATGCTTCTGATTTCTCTGGCACATTGCAAAACAGCTATGCGGTCGGCTGCGTAGATTCAAACGGAAAGTCAGGTGGCCTGATCGGCTCACCTATCAATGTTGGCGCTATTAATATCACCAATTCTTATTGGGACAAGCGCAAAACTGGCCAGAAGTTCATCTCCGGCAAAGGCAGCAATGCCCACTTCCGCAAATACCGCAAGTCTACAGATAACCTGTATCAAGCAGATCCCAAAAAAAACAAGGGCACCTACGACGGCTGGGACTTTGAAAATGTTTGGCTCCCTCCTGTGCCTAAGAAAGATGGTGCTGAGCCCCATTACCCTACTTTGCGCGGTCTGGGCGGCCCACTGTCTACTGCGCATTCAGGCCAGTGCCGTGATCCTGATCCTTTTAAGATAACGCTCAATGCCTTGGCTATCATTGTCGGTGTATTAGCAGTCATCCCGATTGCCCGTTCCCTTTATCGGCATACCGAGCAAGGCAAAGCAGTTTACCAAACTACACAAGATGAACAATTGCCTTTGATGGCGCATTTAGGCGAAATCATCTTGCTAGAGCCACTGCTGAAAAATGCTTCTCCTGAAGCCATTGCTTCCGCCCTGGTGCTTGCCGCCGGGGCGGGGCATGTCGCTGTTGTGCAGCGCTTAAAAGATCAACCCAGCCTAGACAGCGACGCGCGACAGCGTGCACTTGATCTTGCCGCTCGACGGGGCCACCGCGGTGTCGTGACAGCGCTGCTCACAACAGGGGGGGCTGCCGATCAGTACATGCGACAGCAAGGCTGGTTAGCCGATCGCACGCAAAACCAACTGTTTGAGGCAGCAAAAGAGGGCAAGTTTTTGGATGTCTTCAAAGTGCTGTGGACAGGCGCCGATCCCAACTTGCTAAACGAAGAAGGGTTAACGCCGCTGATGCTGGCCGTGAAGCACCGTCACTTAAGTACCGCCATGCTACTTATCGAATGGAAAGCTGATATTTTCATCCGCTCGCCACAAGATGGTAAAACGGTACTGGACATCGCACACGCAGAAGGCTTGCGCGGCTGGGCGCATCAAACCACCCGCAGACAACAGTACGCTCGTTATTGGAAAACACGCTTTACCGTGTACTTGGAGGCTGTCAAATCAAGCAACCCGCATTTTACTGGCGTCGACCTAGGGCATAATGCACTTGAGGACTACCAGCTGGCTGAGCTTTGCCAGGCCCTGTGTGGCAATAAGACTGTCATTACACTTAACGTGGCGAGCAATAATATCAGTACGCTGGGGGTGCGTGCACTCGGAAAAATGCTTAAAGAAAATAACACAACACTCAAGCATATTGATCTGCATGACAACCTGATTGACTACTGGGGAGTGGAAGTGCTTGCGATGGCATTGGCCAGTAACCATACCGTGCAGCACCTTGATTTAACCGAAAATGAGGAGCTTCCCAATAAAGGGCACGCTATTTGGACCCCACTAGAAACACGCTTGGAACAGAACCAATCCGGCAGCATCACTTCACCAACCGTTGCTGCGCAACCCAATATGCCGCATATGCATGCCCTATTAGATAGCAAGCAAGTCCATCAAAACAGGCTCTTAATGCAGCGCTTTCAGGTAGTCACCATCGTCGCCTACCTATTGGAGATCTCTGATAAGGTCACTGACATGCTGATGATCCTTGAGTTATACCGCAGCCGCGAAGAGACCATGGCCTACGCGGCCCTGGCCTCTTTGCTCTGCTCCTACCTGGTTGCTTTTACTGCATTGCGCATGGCATATGGACGCTGGTGGCCGACAACCTGGCAAGGTTTTTTCAAAGGAATTTTCTTTTTCCCGGTGATCAGCCCTGAAATGATCCCCTTGAAATGGGGTAGCCAATACGTGGATATTAATTTTGCACGGCTCAAGTTTGCCAACTTTTTACTTGAAGATTTGCCGCAATTTATTATTACGGTGCATTTTTTGAAGCACAGTGGTGGCGAAAATAATACCGCTATTATGAACCTGGCGCTGACGTTTACGGCATCCACTTTCTTTTTGCTGAAATTGGTACTTTTTGACTTGCCCAATATGCGCATGCGGCTGAAAAGTATTGTTAAGCAACCTCGGGACCTATTGAAACGCCGCTCTCAAGCAAGTACTTCTGGCACTGGCACCCCAATGAAAGAGCTCGTGGTATAGTCACAACGAAACTGGCTGCTTACTCAATACTTTATTTGCCTTGTGTTTTTGAACTCAACGTTTAAAAAAAAGCCCCACAAATAAGTAAGTCAAATGACTATAATTTTATTAAGAAATGAGGCCATGCATCTTCGCCGGAGGGCTTTTCTGGATTATGTTGACAGCCCTTAAGCAGCAGCAGGCTTGCACAAAGAGGGATCACACCGTAAGAAAAATAGCTATTAAAGCGCACTTCGCTGAGACAGGAGCGCTTTAAAATCTTCTGCTAGCTCTGGGTGGGCCAATGCATAATCGAGGGTCGCGGTGAGGTAGCCTAGCTTGTCACCGCAATCATAGCGTGTGCCGGAAAAAGGCGCCGCATAGACAGGGGATTTTTTCAGCAGTTCAGCAATCGCGTCGGTGAGCTGGATTTCACCGCCGGCACCGGTGGGAATAGACGCCAGATAATCAAAGATCTCAGGCATTAATAAGTAACGCCCTACTACGCCGAGATTTGAAGGCGCCTCTTCAGGAGCGGGTTTTTCCACGATACCGCTTAAGCGATGCGAGCCTTGCTCTCCATTAAGCGCAACCACACCGTATTTACGTGTGTTTTCTGGTGGAATGGCTTCAACGGCCACATAACTGCCTTGGTTTTGCTCATAAGATGCCGTCATTTGTTGCAAACAGCCTTTGTCTTCAGATTTAATCAAGTCATCCGGTAGCAAAACGGCAAAAGGCGCATTGCCCACAGCCGGCTGGGCGCACAGTACCGCATGCCCGAGCCCTAACGCTTTTGGCTGGCGGATATACTGGCACGATACGCCTTCTGGCAATATAGCGTGTAACAAAGCCAACAAATCGTGCTTGCCTTCACTGGCTAATTTGGACTCTAGCGCCTCGTTGGCGTCAAAGTGATCTTCAATGGCACGTTTGCTGTGCCCTGTCACAAAAATAAGCTCGGTAATGCCTGCTGCCACGGCCTCTTCCACCGCATATTGGATCAGTGGTTTGTCGACAATGGGTAACATTTCTTTGGGGGTCGCTTTGGTCGCTGGCAAGAAACGCGTGCCAAGACCGGCTACCGGAAATACTGCTTTTTTGATTTTATGCATGCTAGCTTCAAGTTACCTAACTTATTTTAAATGGGTTTCGTCTCAAAAGTAATCCCGCTATTATACCGCTCATCAATTAACTTCAAAAGGAAGACTTTTATGGCTGTCACACCCTCCACTATGACTGTACTTGGCAGAACAGCCCCTGATTTTACATTACCCTGCCCTAAAACAGGCAACACGGTAAGCTTGCAAGATATTCAGTCTGATGTCGCCACCGTGGTGATGTTTATCTGCAATCACTGCCCTTTCGTTGTGCATGTGGCTGAAGAACTGACGCGTCTGGCAAATGACTACTTGCCCAAGGGAATTGCTTTTGTGGCAATTAACTCGAATGATATTGAGAACTACCCTGCTGATTCTCCTGATAAAATGGTTGAGACGGCTGAGAAATACGGCTTTCCCTTCCCCTATTTATTTGACGAAAGCCAAGAGACAGCCAAGGCTTACCAGGCGGCCTGTACGCCTGATTTTTATATTTTTGATAAAGCGCTTAAATGCGTCTATTGCGGTCAATTAGATGATGCTCGCCCAAGTAATGATGAGCCCGTCACCGGGAAAGACATTCGAGCCGCGCTGGAGAGTATGCTAACGGGTGAAGCAGTGAGCACAGAGCAGCACCCAAGCATAGGCTGTAATATTAAGTGGAAATAATATAACCCCTCACCCAGGGTGAGGGGTTAATTCGCCCTAAGGTATTACCCTACCGACAAAAACTGACGGTTGAGTTCTACCAAAGCATCTGAAATACCCGATACCCGCGCTAATTCATCCACGCTTTCAAATGCGCCATTTTCATCGCGGTACTCAACAATAGACTGGGCACGCACAGGGCCAATACCCGTTAAGCTTGCCAGCTCATCTGCTGTCGCGGCGTTAATATTAATAGCGCTTTGCTCAACACTGATCTGCCCTTGCCAGTTGTCGTCTGCAGGCATGTCTGTAGCGTCCCAATTGGCTTCGCCATCCCAGGATTCAACATCCCACGCTTCTTCATCGCCCCAGTCAATGTCGCTCCAAGCCTCTTCAAAGGCTTGCATGGCCTCTTCTGCGGAGAGCCATTGCTCATCGGAAGGATCAATCTCCGTCGCATAGACTGTTAATGAAAATAGTGCAGCAGCACATAAAGTGAGTAATGAACGTATGAATAACATTGTGAGTCCCCTTGTTATTATGATGATCAACGCCATTGAACAACGTTGATGGTCTAAGTTCCGCCACTTCCTGGTAACTTAAGTAAATCATAACGGATCCGTTTTAGAGCGGCAAGCAGGGTCATCTTGACCTTAAAATGAGGGCGGCCACAGGGGGCCGCCCCTACGACGTAAATACCCTGACTTATTCAGGGAAACAAGCAGTGCGCTTAAAAAATTCAAAACGAAGCCAAATTTTGCTGAATTTCTTGCAAGGCAATCTGCGGATCAGCTGCCTGCGTGATCGGACGGCCAATCACAAGATAATTGGCACCCTTCTCAAGTGCTTCGTGGGGGGACATCACCCGTTTTTGATCGTCCGCCGCCGCGCTGGCTGGGCGAATACCCGGGGTAACTAAGCAAAAAGATGCAGGCAAATGTTCGCGCAATAAGCTTATTTCTTGTGGTGAACACACGACGCCATCCAAACCGGCTGAGGCGGTCAGTTTTGCCAAGCGCAATACATTTTCTGCTACTTGCCCGCTGAAGCCAACTTCATGGATATCTTGCTCTGCAAGGCTCGTTAAAATAGTCACGGCCGTTAACAGTGGCCGACTCGCCCCGCTGCTTGATAAAGCACCCTGCGCTGCCTCTAACATCTGGCGCCCCCCACTGGCATGCACATTGACCATCCACACGCCTAAGTCAGCGGCAGCACGGCAAGCGGCGGCGACCGTATTAGGGATATCATGAAATTTTAAATCCAGAAAAACATCAAAACCAGCGGCCTGCAAACGCTTCACCAAGGGCGGCCCATAAAGGGTAAACAGTTGCTTGCCGACTTTTAAGCGGCATTGCTTGGGGTCAAGTTTTTCAATTAAAGTCATCACCGCGGTTTCGTTATCGAAATCCAGCGCAATAATAATCGGTTTGTTATCGGAATGAGATGATGCTGTCATATTGTCCTCGTTAAAATCAATTAACCCCTCACCCCAACCCTCTTCCCTTGGAGGGGAGAGGGAGTAACCCTGTCAAGGGCTAGCACACCCCGAGGCATACTCCTCGCCCCCATGGAAAGGAGAAGAGACAAGCAGTTAGTCCAAGCAAAACACATACTCAAACCGTCAATTCAGAAAGCGCCCGCTTAATGGGTCTGGCCGCATCCCATAGTTTACAGCTTGGGCAATGCCAATAAAGCTTTTTACTCACCACACCACACTGGTGGCAACGGTAAATGGCTTTTTCTTTTACTTGCGCCAACAGTTTTTCAAATAAATCACTTTTATGCAAATAACACACCCCTAAAACAGAAGGATGTTCTTTTAGGTTTTCGTCAATCAGTGATTGCAGCGGGGCAGGAAAAGTCAGCTGCGACAAACTGCCTTGATGCAGCATGATTGTTAACAGCTCAGGGTACGCTTGCAAACTGTCGGCAAAAAAGGCTTCAAACTCCCCTACCTTGCCTAATTTTTCATAACAAGACGCCAGCATGGTTATCACTTCAGACAGATAAAAAATCTTGCGGCCTGTCACTTTCAAAAAATAGCGCAGCGCATTTTTATATTCGCCAGCATAATAGGCATAATGACCAAACAAAATATAGGCACGCACACAGTTTTTATTCGTATGAATAGCGCGGTTCAAAAAATGCTCCGCTTCACTGACATCACCGTTACCCCAGGCCTGCTCAGAAAGCTCACAATAATAATGTGCAATAGGCGTTTTCATTGACACATTTCTGACAGCGGCTAATTTTTCAGACATCCTGATCGCACGATGCCAATCTTTTTCTTGATGATACACATCAATAAGCTGTTGCAAGCTGGCTTCTTGATGTTCACCCATTTCAATCAGGCGCAAAAATAATTTTTCTGCCCGATCAAGCACACCCGCACGCATATAATCATGTGCCAACTCAAGCAGCGATTGCACGCGTTGCTCTTTGTCTAAATCAGGGCGGGCAATAATGTTTTGGTGAACACGAATGGCGCGATCCACTTCGCCTTTGTGGCGAAAGAGCTTGCCCAACGCCAAGTGGGTTTCAACCGTATCGCTGTCGACTTCCAAGACTTTAATAAAGCGATCAACGGCTTTATCCGGCTGGTCGTTCAACAAGAAATGCAAACCTTCGAAATAATTAGAGGGGAGTTTTTTTAAGGTCGGTGTTTGGCGTTTGAGCAAGTCGTTGCGACCCACTGCCCAACCTGCCAGAAAAGCAACCGGTAATAAAAGAAATAACAGCGACTGCATACCAATAGCTATCCTCAGCTTTTCATCTGCCGTTTGAGTCCGCGATTTTCTTTTTTGAGGCGCAAAGTGTTCCCCAGTGCCACCAAGCAACCCAGCAGCGCCCCTAAACAAAGCGCAAGCAGCAAGAGCAAAGCAAGCGGTAACTGCGATTCACCAAGATAGTAATTAATATTGACGGGACTAGCATTGAGGCAAGCAAATACAAAGCCAATGGCGACGATGGTAAATAAGATCAACGAAGTAATGATTTTCATGTTGTCTTGAAACTCTGCTGTGACGGTAAAGGACAGCCACAGGGGGCTGCCCCTACAAATTCGATAGAAAGGCGACCTTTGGCACCCCTACAACTGCTTCATGGCATGAGGCGGCCACAAGAAACCGCAACTGCAGTACCAAGTAGGCGAACAACCTTTGGCGCCCCTGCAACACATTGCTTAACAGCATCAGGGCCACAAGAGACCGCGCCTATACACCACGCAGGGCGGCTCTCTGTGGCCGCCCTCTACTTTATCTTCAAATAGAGTTTTTGTGATTCTAAAAGAGCCAGTAAGCAGAAACGCATGATACCAGCAGACCATGGTAGAAAACCACGGGAAAATAGTTATTCCGGCTGCGAGGGGGATTGCGGCTGAATAGGCACCTGGCCAAAACTGCTGTTCACACGTTCGCGCAATTCTTTCCCTGGCTTAAAGTGAGGAACATATTTAGCCGCCAGCGAAACGGATTCACCCGTTTTAGGGTTACGCCCTACTCGAGGCGCGCGATAATGCAGCGAAAAACTGCCAAACCCACGAATTTCAATACGGTTTCCTGTTTCCAGGGCTCTGGCCATATAATCCGTCAATGCTTTAACAGATAACTCAACATCCCGGTATGATAACTGAGACTGTTTGTCGGCAATCCGATCAATTAATTCTGATTTAGTCATAACCTGTATCCTATAACAATTCTATATAAATTAATTGCTTATAGATATAATTTCATTTAAACCCTGCCGCACCTTCTTCGCAGCCGAGGCTTCCACCGTAAAGCAATCTTGAGCATTACTTACACTTTAAGTGTAGCAGCAATTTTCCTTATCTGCTTAATTTATATCAACTTCTCATATTATCGCTTTTTAGGCGCTGCCTACGTTCGCTTTACTCTTTAGGCGCTTCTTCGTCACTCGCCGCTTTGCTTTCCTTTTCCTTTTCAGCGGGCTTGGCTGCTTTTTCATCCGAGCGGTCCATTTGCTCTTTAAGCAGATCACCTAAGGTCGCAGTAACCGGCACATCCGCATCGTGCGCGTATTCTTTCACTGCATCTTTTTCTTCTTGCTCGTCTTTGGCTTTCACTGACAAGTTAAGAATGCGATTTTTACGATCGACGCCGACTATTTTTGCCTCGAGCTTGTCACCCACTTTAGCGAAGGTACGGGCATCGCGCACACGATCACGGGCCAAATCAATCGCACGTACATAACCTTCGATTGAAGGCGCAAGTTGTAAAGTAAGACCTTCAGTATCTGCATCGATGATTTCACCGGTGACGATGCTGCCTTTATCGTGCTCGGCGGCATAGTGATTAAAAGGATCATCTGAAAGCTGCTTAATCCCCAACGAGATTCTTTCACGGGCGGGATCAACCGATAACACCACGGCTTCCACTTCATCACCCTTCTTATATTCGTGCACGGCTTCTTCGCCACTGGCTTCCCATGAAATATCCGATAAATGCACCAAGCCATCGATGTTGCCATCCAGGCCAATGAAAATACCAAAGTCGGTGATCGATTTAATCACACCTTTAATGCGATCATTCTTCTTATGCAAGGCAACAAAGGTTTCCCATGGATTAGGCACACACTGTTTCATGCCTAATGAGATACGGCGGCGCTCGGGGTCAATTTCCAACACCATGACTTCCACTTCATCGCCCACCTGCACCACTTTGGCAGGGTTGATGTTTCTGTTGGTCCAGTCAATTTCAGAGACATGCACCAAGCCTTCTACGCCCGGCTCAATCTCAACAAAGCAACCGTAATCGGTGATATTCGTGACATGGCCAAACAAACGGCTATTTTCTGGGTGGCGGCGGCTGATATCGGCCCACGGATCTTCACTTAATTGTTTAAGCCCGAGTGAGACACGTGAACGTTCGGGATCAAATTTCAATACCTTCACCATGAGATCTTGGCCCACTTCAACCACTTCGCTTGGGTGCTTCACGCGCTTCCAAGCCATGTCGGTAATATGCAGCAAGCCATCGATGCCACCTAAATCAATAAAGGCACCGTAATCGGTGAGGTTTTTCACCACCCCTTTAATTTCTTGACCTTCTTCAATCGACGAGAGCACTTCTTGTCGCTCACCGCTGTCCATTGACTCGAGCACCGCGCGGCGTGACACCACGACGTTATTGCGTTTTTGATCAAGTTTAATCAGTTTGAAATCGAGTGTTTTGCCTTCAAGATGGCCGGTATCACGTAATGGACGCACATCCACGAGCGAACCCGGTAAAAAGGCTTTGACTTCTTTCAGATCGACGGTCAAGCCGCCTTTCACGCGACCGGTAATAATACCCGTCACAATTTGATTGTTTTCATAAGCCTCAAGCAGAGAGGTCCATGCTTGTGCACGCTTGGCTTTCTCGCGTGATAAACGCGTTTCCCCACAACCGTCTTCAATGGCGTCTAAGGCCACATCCACTTGGTCGCCCACCGCGACTTCAATTTCGCCTTCTTCGTTATAGAACTGATCGGCTGGGATCACGCCCTCCGATTTTAGGCCTGCATTCAGGATAACGTTGTCGTTGCCAATATCGACAACCGTGGCTTTAATAATATCTCCTACTTTAATAGGGGCACTAGCAACGTCTTTTTCAAACAGTTCAGCAAAAGTTTCAGTCATGGGTTATCTCATCGGTTTGCACTATGACAAACCACTACGGTTAGTTATTAAAAAAACCGCGCGGGCGCATAAAAGCGTCGTTGCGGAGCCAAGTCAAGTTAATCAAGCGAATCAGGGTCAAAAACGTCTTTGAATCGATTCATCACCTGTTTGTAAACGAGCGCAAATGTCTCATCTACTGTTAACCCTCCCGTGTCGATACAAACTGCATCAACCGCCGGCTGGAGAGGTGCCACTGCACGCTGACTATCACGCTCATCACGAGTCGCAACAGCAGCCAATACGTCGTGGAGAGTAACATTAATCCCTTTTCCCTTCAACTGGTTATAACGCCTTTCCGCTCGGACTTCTTGGCTTGCCTGAAGAAAAATTTTGAGGGGCGCATCCGGAAAGATCACCGTGCCCATGTCGCGGCCATCGGCCACCAAACCAGGCGGGCGACGAAAGTTGTGCTGCGCCGTCACTAAGGCTTTGCGCACCAAGGGGAATTTTGAAATTTTTGAGGCAACGGTGGCACACGCTTCAGAACGAATAAGTTTCGTGACATCGTCACGCCCCATAACAACTCTTTCTGAGTTATCTTTATTGTCTCGGCTGAATGTCACTTCAAGGTGCAACGCAAGATGAACAAGCGCCGCCTCGTCCTCAAAATCAACACCCTTTGATTTGGCCGCCACGGCTAACGCGCGGTACAAGGCGCCGCTGTCCAGAAAGTGCCAACCTAACTTCTCGGCGAGTAAACGCCCTATTGTGCCTTTGCCCGACCCACCAGGGCCGTCGATCGTTACCACAGGTGGGATCAAATCAGTCATCAGCCACTTCTTCCTCTTTCATCATGCTTTCTCGCATATTAGCGCCTAATTGGTTCATGATCGACACAAAATTAGGAAAAGATGTAGCAATAGGTTGGCTATCTTTTATAAATACCTCGCCGCGTGCGACCAGCGCCGCGATGGCAAACGCCATGGCAATGCGATGATCGCCTTTTGAGGCGACCTCTCCTCCGTGGAAATAGCCGCCTTGTAAAATCATGCCATCTGGCAACACCTCAACGTGAATGCCTAAGGCCTTCAAACCGGCGGCCATGCAAGCAATGCGATCGCTTTCTTTGACGCGCAGCTCTTGCGCCCCGCGCAATACCGTCTCACCGTGCGCATAAGCCGCGGCAATTAAAATAACGGGTAATTCATCAATCGCTAAGGGTACCCATTCTTGGGGGATTTCAATACCACGCAACGGTTGGTACTTCACACGTAAATCGGCCACTGGCTCACCGGCCCATTCACGCACATTGCTGATGGTAATGTCTGCGCCCATTAAGCGAAGTATTTTAATCACCCCAATGCGCGTCGCGTTGACGCCCACATCACTGAGCAACAAATCAGACCCTGGGATCAAACTCGCTGCGACGAGTAAAAAAGCTGCTGAAGAGATATCACCCGGAATGTCGAACGATAAGCCGCGCAACACGCCACCGCCTGCAATCAGCGATTGGCCGGGTGTTTGCTTAATAGGATAAGAAAAGCCTTTGAGCATGCGCTCGGTATGATCACGCGTCGGCGCCCCCTCTCGCACAATGGTTTGGCCGTGGGCATAAAGCCCGGCCAATAACACACACGATTTTACCTGCGCGCTAGCCACCGGCAAGGTGTAATCAATCGCCTGCAAGGTGCGGCCACCGCGAATATGCAGTGGCGGCCGATCGCCGGCGTCGGCTTCAATGTCAGCACCCATTTCACGCAGTGGCGAGATCACGCGGCCCATCGGGCGCTGCGACAATGACGCATCGCCGATTAATTCGCTATCAAACGGCTGCCCAGCGAGCACGCCTGCCATCAAGCGCATGGCCGTGCCCGCATTGCCCATGTCCAACGGCTCGTCAGGCGCGCGCAACCCGCGCAGCCCCACCCCTTCGATGCTGACATGTGTTTCGTCTTCACGCTCAATGACCACGCCCATCTGCTGAAACGCGCGCAGCGTGTTTAGCGTGTCTTCTGCCGGTAAAAAGCCGCTGGCCTCCGTGAGCCCTTCGGCCAAGGCGCCTAATATAATGGTGCGATGCGAAATGGATTTATCGCCTGGCACTCTCACCCGGCCGGTTAAGCCTGCCGTGATGGGGGTGATGTGAAGTTGTTTTTTCTGTTCAGTCATGGAAGCGCATGATACCAGAAAAGCTGAACTTAGATGGCAGTGTTCAGCACGACTTGTTCCTTCTCTTCTTTGGGAAGGAGCGTGCCTCCAAGCGCCTTGAGCAGGGCCGCACCTCAGGGCAGATTTGCCAGCACCGCAAAAGATCAGGGAGCAATGAAGGCCCTCGTGACTTGTTATCACGTGTCACCCGCTTTGTTGAGAGCGTGAGCAAGCATCAATGGAAAATAACTGCACTGTTTAATGGCCAAAACCTTACAGCGAGTAAGAAGAATAACTTGCATTTATTAAGTTAATTAGCTATATTAGTCAATGAAGGATTCCGTCATAGGCGCCAGGAAGGCTTGTAGCACAGGCATAACTAACTGTCTGAATTAATTGAAAAAAGGTCTTCCAATGCGAAATAATATCTCTACAGTTTTAGCAGATAAAGTATGTACAAGCGCCCTGTTTTTCAGAAACTTGCTAAAAAGCAGTGCATTGCTGGGCTTGTTTCTCTTGCCACTCTATTCTGTTGGTTTGATGGGCAATGAGCTTGATGTCTCACTTACACCCATTGGAGCAGGCACTGTTTTTCCTCAGAAAGATGGTGACGGTAATAATCTTGCAACCAGTGTTCACACGCCTATGGCTGTTACCTATTACGATGAAGAGACTAACCTAGATTATCTTGTTGTATTTTGGAAACCTGAAGGCGAAAAACAAGTACTTTACACTTATGCAAGGTTTAACCCCGAACTGCCGGGTAGCCTCGTATGGTCTAATAAAAGGTTTATTGTATCAGCCCCTAACAACACATCCATTCCCTTCAAATCAACTAATCGCCCTGAACCCATAATACATGATAATAAATTATTTGTTTTTGGGCGTGCCGATGGTAATGCTTATTATGTCTATTATGATTTAAACAATGGAATTCAGAATCTCTTTCATGATGGTCAGGTGGCCCAATGGGAGGGTTCCTCTTCTGCACTGTTTAAAGGCCATAATGGAATGTTATCTGTCATCAATACAGTTTCCCCTAGTAATAGCAGCGAGAAACTGGTCTTTTCATTCAGAGAAAACGACAGCACAAAACCTAAAATAACAGAAGGTAAATTCGATAACACCAATAATGAATTTATCATCAGCGATAAGAAAAATTTTGGGCAAAAAAACCCAGACAGCACCCCTGGGATTACTTATCACGCAGGCAAGATAAGAGGTTTCTACCCTGATGATTATTGGCTGGGTGGCAATGAAATTTACCACTCTTTCTACGAAAATATAGAAGAGGTAGAGTTCTACCCTGATAATATAAAATTTCAGGGCAGCAACATTAACTCAGCTAACCGCCCTTTCCCTATATCTTTCCGAGACGACCTGTACTTGCTTTGGAAAAAGCATGGCGAAAAAAGAGTCCAAATAATGTGGAGCTGGGACAGTGAGTCAGAAAATCCAAACATCTGGGGTTATCGGCAAGAACTTGACTTCAAAACATCTGAAGCACCCAGCGCTGTTATATTCAACGATGACCTTTATGTCCTCTACATAGATGACGACAACGATAATGCTGTCAGTTACCAGGTTTTTTCCGGATTCGCTAAAGCAAGAAGCAACAGCATGTCTATGAGCGATGTAGAAGGCAGCCCTGACTGCAACTTCACTTTTGAAACACGCGCTGATGAAGATTTTGAAGTCCATCATTACAGAAACTGTTCTGCAGGCGCAGGCGCTGCCTCTGCAGAAGAACGTTTTGACTATGGACCGATTCAAATTAGACCCACAGACGATCCAAATACGTGGATGCCGCTTACCAGCCAAGGCGTGCCTTTTGCTGCTCAGAGAAGTGGTCTCACTTTCTTAGTCTTTAGGGACGAAGGTAACGTTATACGTACAGCAGAGCTTATCGTCACAGATGACGAAAGCTGGATAAACAGCTCATCAGCATTAGACGAGAATCTCGTAAAAACAAGAACCAGCCCAACAGCGGCCACTTACCGTAACCGCATCTATACCTTCTATAGCGAAGCAGTATCGGGCAAAGTAATGGCACACTGGACGCTTAATGATCAAGAGCACACCCAGGCTATATCAAATGGCGAAGGTGGCTTTATTACTACTGCTAACCGCCCATTCGCCTTTAACTATTATTGGTATGATGAGGACTACGATCTTGACCATGAATATGTATTTGTCTTCTATCTCAAAGATGATGATAGCAATCAAATTGGTTACGTTTACGCTAACAAACGAGATAGTTGGGATTACGCCTTGCAATGGCAAGGTGGCGAGCACACCCTCGATCTATTTGAACCTAATGATCTGACAAATCTGACCTCCCCCTCTGCTGCGGTATTTAACGATCGCGTGTACGCTTTTTTTGTCACTGATAAGGGATATTTCTACAGTTCAACATCACTAGCCAATTTTGAAAATGGCTCTCCTTCTGGCAGCACCTGGACAGAACTGATTCAACTAAGGTATCAAGATGACGCGCTTGTTGATAATGAAGATAACGATAAATACCCTATCAGCATGCTCGCAACAACAACATTGATTGATGACACCACCGGGAAAGACATTGCGCTCGTTATCGGGTATTACAATGCCGAAGGCGTCTATATTGAGGAACGTTGTTACAACAACACAACCGAAAGCAATGGCACATTGCTGTGCCAGTGAAAAAGTTATCTCAATAATTCTTTACTAGAGCGGAGCGCATAAACAATGAAAACAAACGGATTACTCAAAACAAAGCTTATCGCAATCTTTATTGCGATAAGCACTTTAAGCGCCACCTCGCTTAGCTTTGCCGAGACGATTGAAATTAAAAATTGCAACGACCTAGAATGGCTATGGGCTTACGATCGCACAAGTGTTTATGAGCTCGCAAACGATATTGATTGTAGAAATTTTAGTAACTTTCGCCCCATAGGCACACCAAGCGACCCTTTTACTGCTATCTTTGATGGCCGTGGCCATACGATTAGTCAGTTGCAGATAGGCGGCGATGAAAATAATCCAGTGGGTTTCTATGAAGACAACCCAGTAGGTTTATTTGGTGTCATCTCAGGCGAAGCGCTCATTATTGATGTGCATCTAAAAGATAGCTCAATTATTGGTAAAGAATCCGCGGGTGCCTTAGTGGGAGAAATGCGAGGCAATAGCAGCATTGAAAATGTACATGTTACCAACACCCGGGTATGGGGCACCCAGCAAGTAGGAGGATTAGTGGGTAAGCTCTCTGGTGCTTCATCTATTCGTTACAGTGGTGTCATAACAGAAGTTGCCGCCGGCCCAATGGTTGTCGTACAAGGTGCCGACTATATTGGTGGCCTGGTCGGCCGCATGCAGAGCAGAGGCACCATCGGCAATAGCTATGCAGATGCCTCAGTGGCCGGCAAGCAATATATTGGTGGCTTAGTTGGCCAAGTTTCTTCAGAAGGTAGCATTTCTCACAGCTACGCAAGCAGCAGAGTTGAAGGTACACGCGCACCGCTAAATGATATTCCTGAAGAAGTTATCCAAGAGATGATAGATGAATCATTTGACGGTGACGAAGAAGCCTCTAACTACGTGCATAGCATAGGTGGTTTAGTGGGTGGCGCACTGAACACAAGCGAGGATAATCCCGTTAAAATCAGTCATAGCTATGCGAGCGGTGATGTGATTGCTTCAATACATGCTGATGAGCAAATCGGCGGCCTTGTTGGAGAAACAAGCGGCAATATTCTTATAGAGCACACCTATTATGCCCAAGGCCGTATCACTTTAGCGTCAGAAGAAACTGGACTAGTAGGTGGTTTGGTAGGTGAAGGAAACGTAGATAATATTGTTAACAGCTACTGGGATATAGAAAGCAGTGGCCGTGAAACGCTCACCGGCAGACCTTCTGAAAAAGACAAACTCTACGGCAAATCTACTGCTCAAATGCAAGATCCAAGCACTTATCAAGATTTAATCACGGGAGAGCAATGGAATTTTAATCAAGATTGGGCATTTTCAGAACGGGGTTGTCAAGAATACCCCTACCCTGCCCTACAGCGCTCTGCCACCACAGGTGTCTGCATCAGCACTGCTGCCGATATTGATATCATCAGAAACAACTTAGACGGTGTATTCCGCTTGGTGAACGATATCGATTTAAGCAGCATCAGCAATTTTGAACCAATAGGCAGTCTTGAATTTTCACAACCTTTCACCGGCTTGTTAAATGCTAATGGCCACACTATTAGTCATTTATCCATTAATCTACCTGCTGAAGAGCTTCATGGCGGCGGTTTCTTCGCTTATACCGATAATGCTGTTATCACCCGTCTTTATTTATCCGATGCCAACGTTCAAGGGGTAGGTACACTCGGTGTGTTAGTTGGCATAGCATCAAACACCTTAATTGAAGATGTGGGGATTATCGATGCGAATATCCAAGGAGGTGTCAGCCCCGAAGGGTTTGCCAGCACTGGCGCACTTGCCGGCATGATAGGTCACAGCACTATACGACGTGTTCACACTCATGATACGGGCAATCATCCTACTACTGGCATTGTTGGCGAGAAAACGGTTGGCGGGCTGATCGGTTACGCCACTGCCTCCACCATTCATGATGTTTATAATGAGTTCAATATTTCATCTGCGGGACAATCTACCTATACAGGCGGCATCATTGGCGCATTAGATGGGCAGAGCGACTTGAGCGCCTGCTATAACAATGGGCGTTTAGAAGATGACAGTAGCTCAGTGGGCGCATTAGTCGGGCTCATCAATAGCACAGCAAATGACCGTGTCACCTATTGCTACTGGAATACTGATATTAATCCCAATATTCGTGAGGTGCCAAGCCCTCCACAATATGGTACTCAGGGCGGTTCCACCAATGAGATGCAGACTGAATCTTTCTTTAAGAATAACGGCGCAAACAACAACGGTATTGGATTCTTCTTCGTGGGCACCAAAACAGGCCAAAATATCCCCGCCTGGGTCATGCCAGAAAAGGATTATCCGAAATTGATCTTCAGTAAATACCGTTAATCAGTGGGGAGCCCAAGGCGCTCTCCGAGAGTTGTCTATCTGTAGATACAAGGTGAAAGCATCGCGTTATTGCTATTGTAGCGGCACATAAAGTTACCAAAATAACTTTTCTTTTGGGATTTTTTTGAACCTTGAATTGAAAACTTGAATTGAATTTGAAAGATTTTGGTTTTTAAAAGATTAGCGCTGCCGCGCTGTGTCTGTCACATACACACCTGGGATCCGCACAAGCCGCCCGGATCTGCGACGCTCACCAGTAGCACTCGCCAAACGAGCGCGCCTCACCCTCGCACGGGTCATGTACTGAGAAACTCGAGCCAAGTACGCAGGCAGTTGCTCGATTGTCAAAAACAACCTCGTAGGAATGTAGCCAGAATGACGCAGACGCCGAGAAACCCGAGTAGCACCCGCCAAACGAGAAGAACGCCTCTCTCTGAGAGCACCTGGCATATTAACTCCCTTTTTGAATCACAATCCCTCTTCTATCAATATGATGTAACATCGGAGTGTAGGTTTTTGGTGCGCTCACCTGACTTATTGTTCCCTCTCTCCTTATCAGGGAAGTGCAATGTGAGAGAAGTTAATTAGGGTAAGATGCCATCTCAAAAATTAATCCTATATTAGATTAAATTTTACTATCCTAGTATCGTTGCTCGTGCCCCAAATTTTGAAAGAATAGTTCCCTCTCCCCTTGAAGGGGAGAGGGAGTAATAGTCTTGTAGGATCTGCAGATATACTACAAATTTCTTTCAGGAGAAGTCTCTAGTCGAACACATGGCCGTGCTTATACCGCTCATCCAACCCCGCGGCTTCGGTCAATGCCGCGACATTTTGCTTGGTGAAAAAACCTTCGTAACCATGGCAACGTTCAATGTATTCGGTAATGAGCAACGAATACTCTGAATGTTTTGAAAAGATTTGCTTTAAGTCTGGCTCGTCACCGCACTCCCCGACCACATGTGCGAGAAACGGTATACCCAGTTTTTTTAATTCGCCCACCACATAATCAATATTCTTTTGGCCGCTGGCATGATCGCCATCTAATACTTGGTAAGCCATATGGTGCATACGGCGCCCGTAGTTGCGCACAAAATCTTCGGTGGGCATGGGAAGATGTTCAAATGAATTCACAAAAGAAGGAATATTATTCGCCGTAAACACTTTCGCAGGTGAATGCTTTTCATCAATCACATTGGGGTTACGATTCACATTGGTAGACGAATTCATGTCACTGATATTGTACGCGCCCCAAAAGTAATAATTAGAAAGCGTTAAAAACTCAAGAATCGCATCCTCTCGTTCACCTGATAAAATGCGCGTAGCCATATGATCGGGGCCTAACACCACCTTGGTGATATCGGTACCTTCAACAAGCGCCGCTGCCTTTTTCAGGCGATCTAACTCTTCAGCAGTGAGTTCCAGCACTTCTCCTGCCCCAATGGCATCCACATCGTTTAAATCCAGTGCGGTGTAACCCACGCGGTTACCGGTAAAATCAGAAGGGTAAGTGAAAGCAAAATGGTCATTGGCAAAAAAAGGATTTGTTTCTTCATCGGCCTCATGAAAGCGGATATCGTGAGAGCCCAGTATTTTTAAGGTTTCTTTTAAATCTTGCGTGCCAAATATTTCACCAATATAACGCGCATTAGGTTTGCCACGTGCCATGGGGTACAGCATATTAAAACGCGTGATATCGTCTTCGTAGTCTGCGCTCAGCGGCTCGAGAATAATCAACCGTGGCTGCTGCGGGCTAATACGCAAAAAATAAATCTTATGAGTGTCGTTTAAACGCGCGCAATCAAAACGATACGGCGTCATGGTGTACAGCTCTTCCAAATAAGCGATCGCTTCACCCTGCTCGACTTGGATCACAATACCGCGCAAGGTGCCCAGCAGATCATCCAAGCCGCTTGCCCGGCGTCGCTCAAAGATTTTTAAGCGGTATTCATTAAAAAAGTCAGAATTTTTTTTATCGCCTTTTGGCGCTTCCTTCATAATATCGATAGTCATGTTGTTTTCCCTCACATAATGGCCACAGGGCGCTTTATTTTACAGCGACTAAATACCGGGTTTGCGTTTCATGGTGGGATACACAGGCTCCCAACGTTTGGCGTCAATGCGTTTGCGCATGTCTTCTTCAGAACATTTATCTGCCAGCCCTTCGGCTTGTGCTTGCGCCGCCACGGCATACGCAATGTCTTTTGAAATCTCCCGCACATGCTCAAGCAGCGGCAAGAGTGAGCCTTGTGGGTCTTTTAGGGCAGGCGCGTGTTTGCTAAGCTCTTCAGAAGCCGCCATAAACATGCCGTCTGACACAAACCCTGCACCACTGCCTAAAATACCTAAACCCATCGCCGGGAAGATATAGCTATTATTGCACTGCGCAATCGGGTAATGGTGCCCTTCATACTCCACGGGGTCAAAAGGGCTGCCGGTGGCTAATAAAGCACGCCCTTTGGTCCAGGTAATTAAATCTGCGGGCACCGCTTCTACTTTAGACGTTGGGTTCGATAATGGGAAAATAATGGGCCGCTCAGTATGCTTCGCCATTTCAGTGATCGCTTCTTCTGTGAAGGTGCCCGCTTGCCCCGACACGCCAATTAAAATGGTCGGTTTAGCATGCTCCATCACATCAAGCAGGCTTATCTCACCAGATGCATCGCTTGCCCACCCCGCCACTTTGTCATGCGATTGCAATAATTTTTTCTGAAACGGCAATAAATTAGATATGCCATTGTGTAGCAGGCCCGGTCTGTCAATCATATAAAAACGTGAACGCGCTTCAGCCTCCGGCAAGCCTTCTTTGACCATCGCTTTCACCATTTGCTCGGCAATACCGCAACCGGCCGATCCGGCACCAAACATCACGATGGTTTGATCCGACATCTTGCTATTGGTTACTTTTACCGCTGCCAGCAACGTGCCCACTGTTACCGCTGCCGTGCCCTGAATATCATCGTTAAAGGTACAAAGTTGCTCGCGATAGCGCTCTAATAAAGGCGCCGCATGCGCCTGCGCAAAATCTTCGAATTGCAGCAGCACCTTCGGAAACTTGCGCTTCACAGCCTGCACAAAGAGATCGACAAAATCATCATACTCTTGGCCGGTGATGCGCTCATGCCGCCAACCGATGTACGTTGGATCTTTAAGTCGCTCAGCATTATTCGTACCGACATCTAACAAAATCGGCAGCGTGCTATTCGGGTTGATACCGCCACAAGCGGTGTAAAGCGAGAGTTTGCCAATGGGAATACCCATGCCGCCGGCGCCTTGATCGCCCAGCCCCAAAATACGCTCACCATCGGTCACCACAATGGCTTCCACATTGGGCACGGGCGCGTTGTCTAAAATCGCATCGATTTTGTCCCGCTCAGGGTAAGAAATAAATAAACCGCGCTGCCGGCGGTAAATCTCACTGAATTTCTGACACGCCAGGCCCACCACGGGCGTATAGATCATCGGCATCATCTCGGTGAGGTGATCCAAGATCAAACGGTAAAATAAAACTTCATTAGTATCTTGCAGCGCGCGCAAATAAATATGGCGCTCTAAGTCTTCTGTTTTGCGTTGATAGGCTTCATAAGCGCGTTTGATTTGTGTCTCAATATCATCCACACGCGGCGGCAACAAGCCCAGCAAATCGAGCGACTGGCGCTCTTCATCGGTAAACGCCGTGCCTTTGTTGAGCAAGGGTGTGCTTAATAAAGCGGCCCCGGTGCGCGCGACTTCGATTTCAATTTTCTTCATATTTTTTAATTCATTATAGAGGATTTTTCTGCCATTAATTTAAGTTTAGCTATCTCTGTCGCAGAAATCCAATAAACTCAAGATGTAAGCCGCCCGGGCAGCCACGGGGGGCTGCCCCTACAAATAACATATGCACAGGTGGCAAAAGATCAGCTATCTCTGTGAACGCTTACTTCAATATAAAGAAAAGCTCTGCTGTATTTATGTGTACTCCACCACTACCGCCGGATTAAGCGAATACACCCCCACCTGCTCGGCCTGCGCTAAAATATGCCCTGCCATTGCTTTTACCACATCCGGGCCGCGAAAATGTTCGGGCAACTCTACACTCGGCACATCCAACGCATAAAGTGTAAAGTGATAATGATGCAGCCGCTCATCATTCCACGGTGGGCATGGGCCATCATAACCACCGTGATCGCCCTCGTTTTCAGGGTCACCCGCAAACCAGGCGGTGTAGTCGTTATGCCCCTGGACACCAAACGGGGTCTCGCCAGGCGGTTTGCCACGCTTTGTCACGCCATCAGAAGCCGCGCCTGCGGGTATTTCAGTGAGGCTGGGGGGAATATTCACCAACACCCAATGATAAAAATCGACACGCGGTAAATCAGTCCGCACGACTTTGCCTTCTCGGTTCACATTATCACCCAGAGAGGGCACGTCGGGGTCGTGCATCAACAGCACAAGCGACTGCGTGCCTTCTGGCAAGGCTGACCAACGCACATGCGGGTTGCGGTTTTGCGCTAACTGAATGTGGCCTTCTTTGGCTGGCACCGCATACGCAAACTCATCTGGAATAAAACTTTCCGGTTTAAAAGAAGTGATTTCAAATTTCATAAGCCCAATCCATGTGTTGTGAGTGTTGTATCTAGCCTACCAAAATTTAACCAAAACACACAGTTGCTTCAATTTGCTATTGCACACAGCATGACGCGCCCCAAAATTTAACATAATTTTTATTCTGTAAAATTCAAAAGCAAGAAAAAGTTATTTAAATAGCTTGCTTTAGGGGGTTTTAAAAAATGTGAATGAATACTATTTATATGATTTTCTAGACCACTGGATCAAGCTCCTGCAGAAGAGGAAATTGACTCCCATCTCCATCGTCTTCTTCTTCGTCGTCTTCGAAGTCTTGGAAGTCTTGGAAGTCTTCGTCATCATCAGTGCCATCTTCCTCATCGTCGTCGCTAGAGCCTGAGCGGTTCGCCGCCCTAGTAGCTTGCGCTGATTTCTCGTCCTCTTCTGCCCAATAAAGCATGGAACCATGGATCACTGAAAGACAAATATTCAAGGCAACTGCTAACATAAAGCGGCGGCGGCGCCCGTGCAGCAAACCAGGCGCAATCACCTCATCGAGCAGAAAAGTCAGCGCAGCAAACGTCGGTAAGCCTTCAAGGCGTTTGATCAGTAATGAAAGCCATTCAGTGAAAGTTGAGGAACGGTAGAAGAGGCCTGGTTTTGTGGCTCTTCCGTTGCGTACGTAATAAACAACACTACGCTTACGCTCTTTTGGTGAGCTACTTGCTTCCGCCACTATCAGGGCTAGCAATATGCACCCCATCACTACCAAAGAAAAGTAGGCCGGCTTGTCCATAAAGGGCTCGTCTTCATCAAAGAAATACACGCGCCAATCGGCATGCTTCATCAAAAGATAAAGAAACGCAGTAGGATAAAGCACACCATACGCGGGCCCTTGGACGTGTGTGTTGCTCTGACTAAGGCAATAGGTGAATATAAGCGAAAGCAAACACGCCGCCCCCCAGCAAATGCGAGTGGTGCTGCCAAGCTCAACATCACCGGCTAAAAAAGCATCAGTATGCAGCAGCAACCAGTGCTTGCTCACATCCAGCATGGGGTAAACAAACACCAAACTACGAAGAATGTACATCACCTTGAACCAAATGCCTCGACATTTCACTAGCAATTTTAAAACGCGTGTCGTTTCCGTATGAACGTCATCTTCATCTGCGGCGGGTGGTGGCGCTGAAACAGCTGCCTCTTCTTCTGCCGCCCCACCTTGAGCCGTATCATTTGTTGTTTCAGGTGCAGCAACAGGCGGGTTTTCATAATCCACCAAAAACTGCACTAGTGAAACAAACATGCCGAGTGCATTGATCCTTAAAAACGCTGTTTCGTCGTTTGTTTTGTTGTGATCAGCCACATATTCACTGAAAAACAAAACGGATTGCACTACCGCCCATGGGCTTGAGGTCCTCAAGATCGCTTCACACCCATTAAGAAAGTAGCTAGGGTAATGAGGATTGCGCTCACGCAATGCAATGAGCCCTGCCATGAAACAAAGAAACGTCACGACGGCATGCGGCTGCATGTCGTGAATAAACTGTTTTTCTGGCCGATAAAACCCAAGAAAGCGCTCTGCATTAAGGGCCATCACATGCACAATCGCGGCATAGTTTAGTCCGACATACCACCACCTTCTCTGCCGCTGGAAATAGATCCCGAATACTGCACCAATGCAGTAAAGCACTATCCAGCCAACTCTTTTGTCTAACTCAAGCTTGTTATCCAGCACATCTGGACGCACTTTCCAGGCATACCAACTGTAATCAAGCACTGAAAAAACAATTTTGCCTCCCGCCCCCAAAATAAAAATAAGGTTCCAGATGTTGAGTAAAAAACGGGGTTTATTCTTTGCCTGCTGTTGCAGTTTACAAAGCAAAAAACAAAGCACCGTCAAAAGAAGAAAAGAATCTTTTTCGAGAACAACAGGCTCTTTCTTCTTGTCACGTGCACGCTCAAAAAATGTGTGCAACAAACCAGGAAGCTGTAATGCTTGAGGTGCTGGTAGTGCCGGTTTGATGATGTATGTGTCAGCACCGAGTGCTCGATTTATTTGATCCAGCTCAGCTTTGCGTTCACTATAAACGAAGCTTAGCAACCCACCAAAACCCACAATAAGAATATAAGCTGTTGAGCTCCAGCACTGATCGGGCATAAAAAGAAAGTGCCATGCAATCGGGAACATCCAGAGCATCACTGCCGGCGTCAGCCAAGCGATGATTGCTGTGTCCCACTTAAGCAGGGGGATGGTTTGTTTAGTTTGCGGATCAAAAAGGGGCAACAAACCTGTGGCCAAACAAACTGCCGTGACAAAGGCAAGCAACTCTGGGTCATCCATAAAGGAAGTCCACTCGCCCGCTTGGAGTATCAAGTCGACGTAAACACAAAGCAGAAAAAGCACCGCAATATTTGTCAGGCCTTGATACCACAAAGGGTAAGAAGCAACACGGTGAAACCAATACGCCGCCAGCAAGCCATTGATGACCATGAAGACCAGCCAGCTTGCTCGCAAGCCTCCCCCCCACGCGCTTAGATTGTCTTCGGCAGCCTCCGTGCCAACCACCCGCAATTGCCAACACGCGAGCAAGCCCGCAAATGTCAGCATGGCGCCGCGCCAAAAATTCCAAAAGCCGTAGCCCCACGTTAACTTACGCAGTTTTTTCTGAACCGTTGGGTTAGCATGTGCTTTGCGGCAACCCAAAAGCGCCAGCATTGGCCAAAACCACCAGAAAATATCGATCCACGGTGATTGAAAACACACAAGCACCGTCGGCGCGCCAAGCAGCACAATAGCGACCAGTGCCATGGCTTTGATTGCATCACTCGCCCCCGCTGCTTCTGAAGACGCACTGCTGCTACTTCCCTCACTTCCACTGTCGCTGGATGCAGGCAAGCTCGGGCTTGGCAGCAACACACGGCTCGCTGAGAACGTGGGGCTTTGGCTGGCCGGCATAGTCGCTGATCCAGAAGGCTCGGCTCCCGAAGCAGAGTGCGTGGGTTTTTCACTCGCACTTGAGGTTGCCGTGGTCAATACCTGCTCGTAATACGGTGAGCTTTCGTTATCAGGAAGCGCGGCAAAGAGAAAACGACAGCCGCCATCGAGGGGCGCGACATTCACGCTTATCCCCGCCGCCAGTGGCGCAGGCAATGCGGTATTAAAAGCCAGCACACCACTTTGCGGGTCCACCTTATAAATACCGGCACTACCACCCGGGTTACCACTGATCGCCGCAAGCGTGTCGCGACCATCGCAAATTCCAAATCCCCAAGTATCTTGAAACTCTGAAATGATAGTCGTATGCAGATAGCCCAAATGAGGCAGTCGAAAAACATCGATATGAGGGCGATCGTTATTATTCACAAACAACAAATCACCGAGCACATGAATACCACGCGCACCGGGCAACTGAATTTTGTCTGCCCGGCTGACGGCAGCGCTTGGAAAGGCTTTGATGGGCACATGTTGCGCCTGCAAGGTGGCAAGACGCGCCAGTTGAGTGAGGTTCAGCGCAATTGAAATCACCCCCCCTTCTGCTTCATCCAAATCTGCTGCAAGGATAGCCAACTCCCAGCCATCCAGCGGATCAAGAATTGCAACGCGATGCGGGGAAATCACATCCACAAAGCTGCCTACTTCTTCTACCCGGTCACTTCCATCCAACTGTATCCACCAGCGGATAGCACTGCGGCTCCCTCCCCAATCAGCTGTGACAAAAAGCGTGTAGCCTTCGCCGGCTTCTCCCAGATGCAAAAAATCAATGGCGCGGGTATTGGGATAACAATCCCATTGCAATACCAGTTCCAGTGAGGCTTTGCCCCCTTCCAGTGCCATGCTGTACACCTTACATACACTCTCCAGTGTGGCAAATGCCACACTTCCTAAAAACAATGCCTCACCGCCTGGCGGTACAAACCAAGCCGTTGCGCAGTCAGCGCTTGTGCCGGTTGTTGGAGTAAGTGGCGTAGGGTGCGGGCCGCTGCCGACTTCCCAGAAGCTACCATTGCCTTGCGGCAAGGCTGCCACACCTGAAGCCGTCTCCCCACTGCTGGGAACAGAACAAACTTCAAAAACAGGATCGGAGAAAACAAACTCCTCCAATTTAATGAAGTCGAGCGCACTTTTTACATCTAGTCCCCTTCCATTTATCGTCCCCATGGGAAGCGCAATGGAATAAGCCGCTAGCGGCAGTGTCACCAACAAGCAGACACAACAAAGCAAGCCTCTCCAGATGGGGAAGCCTTTCCTTAACATGGTTTTTGATTAGCGCGCGCTCAATATGAACAAATATTAAGCCTTATTTGAGGAAATATGAGGATGCTTCTGCTCTAGATATATGAAATAACATCGACAGGTAAGTTAACTTAATGCAAGCCTGAAAAATTAAAATAACAGATTAAAAACAATAAGATAGTCTTTTTGAGTTTGAAGAGCCCCCTATTATTACCTATTATTATTGTGTAAGGATTTACTTATGTTAAACAATGGCTAAAAGAAATAGCAGAAAAATAACGGATTAAATAACGACATAGAGAGCATTCTCTAGGAGGCAATATGAAAACATTAACCAAAGCAATCGGCTCAGCAGCTGTCTTGCTATTGGCGGTAAGTGGTTCCGCTGTCGCTGAACACGGTGGTAGCCATGGCGAGCAAAACGTCGTGGAGGTGGCTGCGTCTGCCGGCACATTTACTACCCTTACCGAGTTATTGGAAGCAGCCGATTTAGTCGGTGTCTTGCAAACAGGCGGCCCTTATACCGTCTTTGCGCCTACGGATGAGGCGTTTGCAAAATTACCTGACGGCATGCTCGACAAATTAATGAAAGAAAGAAATAAAGATAAATTAGTTGAATTATTGAGTTACCACGTGGTACCCGGTAAATACACTGCCGAGGAAGTGGTGGCACGTGAAAACTTCCAAACGATCAATAGTCACTTTATCGACATTGATATTGAAACCAACGGTAATGTAAGAGTGGACGATAAAGCCACGATTATTGCAACCGATGTGGAAGCCAGTAACGGTGTGATCCACGTGATTGATGAAGTGTTGATCCCACTTGAGTTAAAAGATCACAGTGAACGGATTGAGTAACTCACGCTTTTATCAATAAGAATACATCAATATGATATTGAGGGCTTGGCAATGCTGGGCCCTTTTTTTATGGATTGGCTACTTGACGCGATACCAGGTATCTGTCGCGCCAAACATCTTCGCACCGATATAACCGCGCACATCTAAATGGTGCCCGCTGTCTGTGACGGTTAAAAAAGCGTTATACACTTTGCCATTTTCGGGATCGACGATTTTGCCGCCGCCCCAGGTGTTTGCACCCTGCGCTTCAAACCCTGATAAAATCGTCATGCCCAAAAGCGGTTTATTGTGCTCGTCACCTTTACAGTTCACACAAAGATCTTGTTTTTTCTCTTCCGGGAAAATATCGACAATATCACCTTTTAGCTTTCCCTCTACTTCATAGATGCGGATATAACTTTTATGGTCTTTATTTTTCTTGCTGCGCGCTTCCCAGGTGCCCACAGGTGAATCTTGCGCGGCCTCATGCGCCATCGAAAACAGCGACAAGACCAACAAAGCAATCATGAGTAATGTTTTATTAAAAATTGTCATTTTTTTCCCTTTCTAGAAAATGCTATCCATTAAAGATGATTCACCGACGGGTAAACAGATTAGTTGAAAAAAGGAAAATTAACAATGAGAGAAAAACTACACGTCGATGTTACACCATGTTATTAGATACATGCGAACAAACTCAAAGACACTACAATGGATTAAAATTCAAATTGAATTTATTTTTGAAAAGCTAACGCAGCTTGACCCCAACGCTGCTGCTGAACGCCTTAAGGACGACTACAGAATAACCTGTAAGTATCTCCCCAACAAAAAAAAATACAACGCACTGAAAGACAAGTTGCACGCACAAAGCAACCCCAAAAAGATGAACAAAAAAGAACTACAAGAGATTATTTCTCTTTGTGAGAAGCTTGCGGAACTCGCTTCTTCTGAAACACCCCCGCCTAAGAAGCATGGCAGTATCACTATCACAAAAAAAGTGAAAACAACCGCAAGAAAGCAGGAAGAGGAATACATTTATCAGCTCTATATTGAGGAACGATTTTTCTCTCTGGAACAGTGGCGAAAGACACTGGAACAAAGCGAAACACTTTCGGAATACACAAGCTACTTTAACACGGCACGAAAGCAACCCACTCAAAAAGGGGAAAAGCAAAATTTTACCGGCTCGCCCGCAAGACGTATTATCACATCTTATGTTGCTGCAATCAGACAGTCATTTGAAACTTATCTTCAGGCAAAAAAGAAGAAAGCACGCCCGTTGCAAACTAAAAAAGAAATAAAAAAAGCCTTGGGCTGGCATATGCATCCTGGCACACTCCAAGCTGGTTCAACTCTTTATAGCAGCTATACTCTTGCCAAGAACCAAACATGCGACATTGCTTGCCAAATGTTACCTGCCGCAAGCAACCTTGGTAACCTCCAAATACATGGCGTTGGCAAATACAATACTAAACCAACTCCTCCTGCTAGACCCGGGATCTTGTATATCATCAATGAAATTACGGGTGAAAAACCCGTGCTAGAGCGCAAGCTAGCAACACTGATGCTTATGTTTAGCCGTTCTGGCGAACCCGTCACAAAAGCGCTTTTGAAAAAACACGGCTTCGTGCCTCCCACGGGTAAAACATACCGAATACAGGCTATTAGGCGCTTAATGAAGGTACTTCACTTAATCTGCATAGATGAAATTGCCCGTGCATTATCACAAGACGCACAAAAGAAGATTGATAAAAAAGCGCCTACTCGCGTGCCTTTTGCCTTCGCGCTTGCGCGTACTTTAAAATTATTGGAAGAAGGTTGGTTACGGATGAAAGACGTTTTTGGTCCTGATGCTGAGTTTGGCCCTTTCACAGCAGAAGGCGCTACCAACAAAGCAAAAAACGCCACTAAAGAAAAAATTAAAAAGATTAACGCACTCTATCACCGTTGCATTGCTGACTTTGAAGAAGTTGAAAAGCGCTTTTTAGCAGAATCACAAGGAAAATCCTATTACCCCTCTCCTCATTGGAAGCCTTTACGTACTGAGCTTCAAGATACTGCCGGAGATGAGTCTGATGCTGAAAACGACGATGAACCAGCAGGCTATGAACTACCCAAAGTAGCCAAAACAAAATAATCAACACCTTAAAATAGAATAATCAATTATTCCTAACTTATTTTTGGAATCACGCTATGAAAAGTACTCCGCAAAGTAGTTCTTTAAACAAGGGAGTGTGTTAGCTATATAGCTTATTTGGGGGAGTTTTTTGTAAAGCATTCAGGCTCTCTGATGACTTGATACCCTGCCCAGCGACTGTTCAAAAAATTTTCTGAATGACTACGTTGAAAAGTTGAAAGCTAGCAATGAAGTACTTGTGCGGAAGAGACTCTTTCCATTCGAATTTTATTTGTCTGAAATATAACTAACAAAAAGCGAATTCAGCAATTGTCTATCTTAGATAGCGTAACAGAGGCAGGGATGTTTTCGTCACATTGTTATTTTTTATTGTTCACTATACCCTATGCCGTTCACAATTAAGGAAAATACGATGCATACTTACCGCTTAATTATTTCTTGCCCCGATCGCACTGGCATTGTGGCACAGATCACGCAATTCATTGCGCAGCACAACGGCTGGATCATCGAAGCCAGCCAGCATGCCGACGTTGGCACCGCTTGGTTTTTTATGCGTTATGAAATAAAAGCGGATTCTCTCACACTCTCTCTGCCGGCATTGCGCGAGGCCTTTCTCCCCATTGCAGATGAATTTGACATGCAATGGGCAATCCATGATTCAGCCGTGCCCAAAAAAGTGATTTTAATGGCCAGCCGCACCGCACACTGTTTGGCAGATTTACTCCACCGCTGGCAACAAGGCACACTGGGTTGCGATATCCAATGCGTGATTTCTAACCATGAACTATTACACGAGACCGTGTCCTTTTATGGGATCCCTTACCACCACATTCCTATCGATCCAGCCGACAAAACCACCGGCTTGCGACAAGTCGCCGAGCAAGTGGGTGAGTATGAAAGCGATGCGATTGTCTTAGCGCGCTACATGCAAATCTTTCCGCCAGATTTTTGTCAGCAGTACGCAGGCAAAATGATTAATATTCATCATAGCTTTTTGCCTTCTTTTATGGGAGCCGACCCTTACCAACAAGCCCATACACGCGGCGTGAAACTCATTGGCGCAACCTGCCATTATGTGACAGAAGCGCTCGATGCGGGCCCCATCATTGAACAAGATGTTATTCGCGTGAATCACCAGCATGACAGCGAGGCCATGCGGGATCTGGGCAGCGACGTCGAGCGCATGGTGCTCGCCCGTGGGCTACGCTATCACCTCGAAGATCGCGTGCTGCTGCACGGCAATAAGACGGTCGTGTTTGTGTAGGTGAGCCCGCTTATAAATTAAGGTAAGCATGCCTGACCCCTGTGGTAAGGCTTTTAAAAATAACACAGCTTTATTTTTGAAACCTGTTTCTGGCTACAAAAACTGTTCAAAACATATTGAAAGCATTCCCCTTATCAAAACCATGGCTGCAAACAAACACTTCATTTAGCGCGCCTTTAGTCATCATCCTCGTCTTCGTCTTCCTCTCCGTCTTCATCACCAGCATGCCAGACCGCCGCTGATCCATCCCCCCAAGCATACTCATCAGCCTCTCTGCTGAGCACAGTAAGCTTTTGCACTAGCCCATTCAAGAGACAGCCCATCTCATCAAGTGATCGGGCCGCCACAAACTCACGGAAACATCCTTTCAACATACCCCTCAAGGAAAACAAAGCCTGCCTAGCAAGCCCAAAAATGTACTTTTCTTCATCAAGTGCCGTCTGGAACAGCAACGTGCAAATGTTCACTTGCTGTGTTGAGTGCCAAAAAGGCGTCAGGTGTGGGTGCACCAAAATATTCAAGACACCCCGGAGGCGCTGCGCTTCATCGAAGGTGATGAAAGGCGCCCTCTGTGCGGCAATGGCAGCTTGCAAGATCTGAGCAAGATCAGGACTTCCTGGAATAGCGGCCTCTTGTAAAGTCGAGCTAGGAAGCGCGGCCCCCGCCACCCTTGCGGTGGCCGTAGCAGTCGGAGCACGACGAGGCGGCTCTGCTGTCTCATCAGCAGGGCGCGCTATACGTATTTCGCGTACCCCTTCCATCGAAGCCGCCAGCATGTTTTGAATTCCTTCGTTTTGAGGTTGCCTCTGGCCGCGACGCGCCTCAGCTCCCGCCACAATCGCATTGAAATGCTGGGCAAGTGTCGAGCAAACAGATGAAGCGGCATAAGCAATCAGGAAAACGTTAGCACCCGCATTAGGCACGCAGGCCAGCAATACCTCACACGCAAAATCACGATGAATCGCGTCGACCGAAGCACTGACCATATGGCAAAGCATTTCGATCGCGTTTCCAAAAGCAGTTGCCAAACGCCCGATGTCTTGCTCTGCAGCGATCTCGGCCTGGCTGGCAAGCTGTCTTGCCTGCAACGCGGCTTGCTCAGTGGAATACTGTGTTTGCAGTGCAAGCTGGAGCCCCGCCTGCGTCTCTCTCTGCTTTTGCGCTGCCTGATTTTTCCAGTCAGCAACGAGCCCCAAGAGTGTCGCTTTTACGGCAGCCAATTCAGTGAGTGACGTCTGGTTGTGGGCCAGGTCAAGCCCGTTCAAAAAAGCAGCACTCCTCTGGCATCCCTTGCGTCTAAATCGCTCAAAAAAGTCCATTCCAAAATCTTTTTCACAGTATCCCTTGTACAAGTTTTCTAGATATATGTGGTAACAGCGAGATGTATGTTTGCCAGCACAAAGCAGTTATAAAAATAACTATTAAACTTACACATCAGTGTTACTCTATACACTAAGAACAAGAGACTTTGTTCTAACACGCTCGAGAAAGAAAAAATGGCCAACTGCTGCTGTGAATACAAGCTTGGCGTGATGGCTGCCGCGCAGGCAGCCTCCTTTGGATTGGCAAGCCTGGTCACAATTTTTGATGACAAAGAAAAACTTGATTGGTTTTGCAGTATCCTCATGATCCTCTTGTGTGTGCAATTCGTAGCAGCATGCTGCTGGGGATCATGTGACGGTACAGGCTGCCCACGCCACCGCTACAATTTGAAGGACTGGGCAGTCCTGGGAGGGATTGTGCTGCAGCTGCTTTTCCTGATCACTTTGCTGACTGAACTTGCCAAGTTGACAGATCCTACAGACAAAAATGCCGATGATAAGAATGAAGAGATCTTGGCTCAAAAGGCAAAGCTGCTTGAATACATCCATCAACTCGCAGAAAAAATAGCCAATACAGAGTTTGCGCAGTGCTCAGGCATGCTGGCGGCAGCTGGCTACAGTCACCACATGGCAAGAATGACTCGCCAAGATTAACTTACCTCCAGATGTTACAGCATCTATCTAAGAGGAAGGAAGAAGGTTATTTAGTATTGCATAAGGCTCTCAAAATGGAGGAGAAAGGTGCAACCCACATACCCGAAATCAAAAAGCAGATCGCAGCGCTCTTTGATGCGCCTGCTGTCATCGATTTACGCAAAAGGCAACTGGCTGTCTGCTACTGGATGCAAGCAGGGGATGGACGGATCTTCTACACCCTTGTCCAAATCCAGGCCTTTAGAAGCACCAGTGAGGGATCCCAGTACGCCGTCAGTTCGCGCAGTTTCCGGCCCTACTTTGATGATCTTAGCGGGTTTTCTCACTGCAAGGATTTCACCTCAGGCCCAGTGAAATCCTTCCCGCCTACCATGATCCGTGCCCTGCCTGTGGACCTCATCAAGCAGCTTGACCTTGAGAATGAGTAATCAATAATCTCTGTGGGCGCACCGCCGCCTTATATAAAAAATCGCACAAAAAAGTCAGAAATCAAACTACAAAATTTCTATTTTTTTGACACCCCTTGCTGTGCGTATTCTCTTTGGGAGGCAAGATCTGACAGCTAACACTCCATATTCACCTCCATGCTCGAAAACAGAAGGCACTTCTCATGCTGCTGCTAGCAGAGTGCTATTGTTGTTTCAGGGTATGGGGCACACAGCCTATGCATTACCCTCTCCCTCAGCAGCTGGCGGCTGTTGGTATTGCGGCGGCAGCGCTTGATGGGGTTGTTGGTACTGCTGCTGTTGGGAAAGGGGAGCGGCACCAAAGTCTCCTCCAGCAACGTTGACGCTTGCGCCTCCAAACCATCCAGCAGGATCGTAAACAGGCGGAGGCGTTCGGCGCTGCGGTGCACCATCACCGGTGCCATAATAAGGCGTCCCTTCTGAGGTGACGTTCCCTGCCATCAAGCGCTCCTTTTCTCCATTCGCTCCAGCACTGTTTTTGCCTTTTTCAGACATCCCCAGACGCAGCAACATAAGCAGACCCGCAATAACTGTCAGCACAGCAAAGGCAATCAGGGTGTTGTACCAGTGATCCACCTCTTCAGGCCATTGCTGACGAGGCGGCATAAAGTGCACCTTCGAGAGCAACGCCATGCTGGTCCAAAAATTATGCTTGCCCATCACGTCACGCAGCAGGTTGGCAAAGGGCGAGACACTCGGCCACTGCCCAGGCGAGACACGTGGTGTAAAGTAGGCCTCGTTTGCACCTGGCCACTGTTCGCCAACATGGAACAGCGGTGTGTCCAGGGCATCCAGCGCAGCAATCGTCAAACAGACATGGGTCAAGTGGCAGTTGTCTTCTTCAGGCAACGCAATCGCCAACGCCCTCCCCTCAACATCCAAGATGCTAAAGTGGGTCTCGATAGTGGTACGGTTGAAAACCACCTGATGCGTTTCACCTGGCGAGCTCCTTTGAAACAACAGCACAGGTTTCTTGTCACGCCCCGCCGGGAGCAAATCGTACTGCGAGAGTTTGCGGTCATTGCCGTAGGGGCGCAGTGTGTGATCAAGGTGCCAGGGCAATTTCTGGCCCTCTGGCGTTCGCCACATTTGCACACGGGCAGTAGGATCAGAAAAAACATGCGCAGGGCGGCTCATTTCCGTACGCGTGTAGCCCGAAGCAAAGTGTTTGTAGCGGATTTCATACTTGCCTTCCTTAAACTCGGAAAACACCCCAGCAAGCGGCTCCGGGTTTTCAGACGGCGTACGCTGCTTGCAAAGCGCCACCCAAAGCACAATGAGGGAAAGAGCAAAGAAGCACCAATATTGCAGAGCACCGCCGTGTTTTTCTCCAATACAGATGGCCACCAGAGTGAAAACCGCCAAGAGAAAGCTGAATAGGACAAGCAGACCAAACTCACCACCCTCGTGTCCTTCTTCTTTGCTGATCCCAACCAGCATCAGTCCACCAAATACCCACACAAACCCGAAGGCAACCAGCTTGGATTTATTAGCCAAGTCGTTGTTCGAGTGACCAGGCGCATGAGGATGCGGAGGCACTCCACCCCCCGCAGGAGGTGGCGCGCTCGCAATAGGCGCTCCACCACTACGATCTTCTCCATCACCAAGCTGATCCGCACCCATTTTTCAATTTTAAAAATATGCTTAAATTTTTTGAATTTGCTTTGGATTTTGTTTCTTTTGTAACCTCAGAGATATAAAGGAAAGTTGTTTTTTGTTTATTTCTTAACATATGGTGTAACATCGGGAGGGAATTTTTAGGATAAGCACTCATGGAGAGCTCTTTTTACTTTCTATGCTTGGCCCCCTATGCTCTGTTGTCTTAAAAAAACCACAGCTCTTTAAAAATTATAAGTTATAAATATAACTATAAATGAGTATTTTTTTGAAAACAAACTAAACCGCTATTGGGGGTGATAGACTGCATTTCTAGCAACTTATCGGCAAGATCGGGCTATTTTTCTAAGTACCTCATGCTAGCGCTTGTGAATATAAACGCCGCCAAAACGTGGTGTCACTCCTGGTGCTGCTGGCGGGGGCCCTGCCGCTGTCGCCGCTCCTGAAACATGTCCCAGCCCGGCAAAACAAAAAATGCACAAAGCACAAAGCCCAGCACCACCATTAAGTGGACGTAGTCCCCCGCAGAAAAAGCAATTTCTCCTCGAAAGAACATCACCAGCTTGTAAAGCTGGCTCAGCAGTGTCACGACTGCCATGACGCATATTCCCCAGAGAACGACCTTTTGGTGCTTGAAAACAACGCCAAAAAACATCGTAAAAGCCGCTATTGTGGAAACCAGATTCCACAGCCAGAAATCTATAAAGATGTCAGGGAAGTCCAAATACTGCTGGTACTGGTTGTAGAGAAAAATGAAGAGCGACAGGCCGCAGCCCATCCAGAGAGCAAAGCGTTCCATCATCGCTGAGATACTAAAAATCACTCAGTATAGAACGCAAAAACGAATAGAAATGCTTATTTCTAAATATATACTGTAACATTGGCGGGTAAGTTGCTGTTAGGCGTTCCCCTCCCCTCCCAGGGAGCGAGGACCATGTCTCCAAGCGCCTTGGACCTCCCTACAAGAATCATTTACCCCCTCACCCTAACCCTCTCCCCCCAGAGGGGGAGAGGGAATAATTGATAGGGTAAATATGGTTATCTACCTCCATGAACACTCACATTACTATTTTGTGTACCATCGCTTTGCCAAAACTCACATCCCTCACCCAACCACAAAGAGACTAAAGAGAGGCGTGATAAGCTTCTTTGAGTGCCACTCTCACCCTGCCACAAAGCCGCATGCCTTGATAGCTGCTTCGCCAAACGCGCAGAGAGCGCTTTCCTAGCTTTGCAACACCCCGCGGGCATCGCTGATCGGACCAAAAGAAAGACGGGGTGTAGCTTGTCTGCTGAGGGTGACGCAGCAAAGCAAATTCATTCGGAAATAACTTACAACACAAGACTTTTCGTGGCATCGGAGACAGCGCATTGAGGCGAGACAAGACTCCCTGCTCCCCCACAAGCGCATGAGGAGGCTGCTTCCCTTTCAAAAGAAACAGCGCCGCAAGGTAAGACAAGGAAAAAAGCGTGCAGGGTCTGAAATCAGGATAACCCAAATCCCGACAAAGCTCGCCCAAAACAAGCCCGCAATCATTTTCCAGCAACTGAGGTAACACCTGATCAGCACCAAAGCGCTGCCTCAATTCCCTGAGTAAAGCGACGCGCAGCTGCTTGGGGTGACTTGATTTTCTTCGCTTCGAGTGGCTCGCCATGAATGCTGTATTTTCCACTTCTGCATAGATGGCATAACATCGGGGTGTAAGCTTATTAAGATTTATACCATGGCCAACTCGCGGGCTTTGCTCACCGCTTGGTACTTATGCTTCACGCCTAATTTTTTATTCACATTTTGCATATGGTAATGGACTGTGCGCTCCGTAATATTAAGTGACGAAGCGATGTCTTTGGCAACATAATTTTTTGCCGTCAAACGTAAACACTGCTGCTCCCGTCGCGTGAGATGATAATCGTCTTCCACAACGGCATTTTTATCAAGCTGCGCTTTAACCGCTGCATAATAGTGGTAAATCAGTGGGAATAACTCAGCATGAAAGGAAAGCTGTTTTTTATCGAACCAATCCTCCCCTTTTCGTTGGTGCACTACAAACACCGCAAAATCATTTTCAGGACCATGAATAGGAAACGCAATGCCCTTCTCAATGCCAAAGGCGATTGATTCTTCTCGGATGCGTTTTTCACGTGGGGTCTTGGCTGCGCGACGCTGCGCATGCACATCCCAATAAACGGGCGTTAAGGCACGCTTGCTCCACTGTAAAGTCTGATCGGTATCTTCGTATTGAGAATCAAGATAATGCCGATGCCAGGGCAATAAAGCCGGGGAAGCAAAGTCGTATTTGAGCTTGCGCTGCGAGCTGGGGAAAAAAGAATAATAAGTAAAGGCATAGCTTTTGATATGTTGAGAGGCTAAATACCGCCCGACTATGCTGTTGATTTTGTTAAGGTCACCGGCTAAAAGGCATTGCGAAATGACACTGTCGACATCCAAATTTTTCACATTGCCTCCTAATAAGGGTTTTAATAGCGAACCAAAAAACCTGTTAATGATGACAGGTTTTTACCCCCTTTAAAAGCTTTATACTCACCAATATCCTCAATATGAAAAAAATCTGGAGTTAAGAAATGCGATCTCTATTCCCTAAATTCACTGCTACCGCCCTCATCAGCTTGATGCTGCTTTTCTTAGCAACCGGCAAGGTATTGGCCAGTGCCAATGATCCGGTTAGCACGCTGGGCGTCGCCAATGACTCACCTTATCACTACGTATTAACAGGCGTCGATCAACATGATGCCTCTTGCGAAGATGCCTGCTACCCTACGCTACAGCCACGCGCGGGTGACTCGCTTGCGCAGCAGTGGGCCAATATTTGGACGCAAACAGGCAGCTGGATCAATTTATCGTACGACGTCTGCGAAGCAATCGATTATGATGCCCACGGCAATCCACAGTGTGACAATTATCTTGGCCATGTCGGGTTATTATTAACCAAAGACAAAACCGAAATAAGCAGCCAAGATCAAGGCAAAGCCACACTCGAAACAAGCGACCATACGCTATTTAATGTGAACTTCCTGCCCGATAACCCACCCGCTGTGCCTGACACCCCCGCCCCTGTTGAATACAGCAGCGCGCCTTTTCGTGGCACCAACCTCGCTGGCGCCGAGTTTGTCAGCAGCAGTGGCGACATTGGCTGGATCATTGACGGCGCCTTCCCGAACGCCTCTGATTTAAGCTATTTCGGTCATTACGGGATGAACACCTATCGCTTCCCCATTCGCTGGTCATATATACAACCCACACTTGGCGGTGCCTTCAATCAAGCCTATGCTGACAAGCTTTATGCGTCGACCAAAGCGTACCTTGAAGCCGGTTATCATGTGATGATTGATTTACACAATTACATGAAGTTCGAACCAGACCCAAGCCAATCACCTACTGGCGGTAAAATCGTGACCGCAGCTGATTTGGTGGATATTTGGGACAAACTCAGCAACCTGCTCTTTGACTTAAGCCAACAATACCCCAGCGACGCGCACAGCAATCATCTGATGTTTGACTTGATGAACGAGCCCATGGATGACATCAGCCCTGACGTGGTCGTGAGTTATTATAACGACGTGCTCGCCATGCTGCGTGATAAAGGTGTCACCAACCTTGTCTTGCTCGAAGGCACGCATTGGAGCGGCATGCATTCGTGGATGGAACTCAACGCAGACGCTTTTCATCCCGATAACATTCACGATGATAACTATGCGATTAACGTGCATCAATATTTTGACTTTGATCACAGCGGCACCCACGTGGTGTGCACCGGCTTCCCACGCGAAAACATTGAAGCCTTTATCAACTGGGCCGACACCCACCAGGTCAAATACATGGTGACAGAGTTTGGCGGCGCCGATAGCGGCAACTGCCAGCCCATTATTCAAGATTTTCTTGAGCGGCTACACGAGTCTGCTGTTCCCCTTGAGAGCGAGCAAGGCGGCCTATTAGGCTGGACGGTCTGGGCCGGCGGCCACTACTGGGGTGATTATATGTTGAGCATTTATCAAGCAGGCGGCGCAGAAGATTTGCCCCGTGCGATGCTAGATTGGGAACTGCTGAAAGCACCAGAATAAACCGCGGAATAAAACAGCTAGAGGCGGCTACCGTGTGGCCGCCCCACCTCATCAATCTTCTTTGCCTTTTCGATAAGTCGGAAATTCGCCGCGCTTTAAGCGCTTCCAGTAAGCATTTAACTCTCGCTTAATAGTCGGCGCCAAAATATACAGGCCGATGATATTAGGAATACAGAGTAAGAAGACCAGCGCATCGGAGAAGCTCAAGACTGCATCCAAATGCAGTGCACAACCGATGACGATAAAGGCGCAAAAAATGAATTTAAAAATATTACCTAGCCAGACTTTCTCACCCAGCAGATAACTCCACCCTTTCATGCCGTAATACGCCCATGAAATGGTGGTTGAGAAAGCAAAGAGTAAGGCTGCAAACGCAATTAAATACTGGCTATAAGGGATCACACGTGAAAAGGCCATGGAGGTCATGGCCACACCGGTGGTGCCGGTACTCTCTAAATACCCTGGCGCAGCCACCATGGTGGTCGCGATCACCAAGGCGGTGATCGTACAAATCACGATCGTGTCAATAAAAGGCTCTAATAAGCCCACGAACCCTTCGGTGACGGGTTCGTCGGTACGCACGGCAGAGTGGGCAATCGCTGACGTACCGATCCCGGCTTCGTTCGAGAAAATAGCGCGCTGGAAGCCCACGATGATCACGCCTAATACGCCACCTGTAATGCCTTGGGGCGCAAAAGCGCCCTCAATAATGTACACAACAGCCGCGGGCAGCACGGCGTAGTTCATGCCGATCAATACTAATGAGAGGCCCACATAAAAAATGGCCATAAAAGGCACGATGACTTCTGTCACGCGCGCAATACTTTTAATGCCCCCGAGGATCACCACGCCCACTATCGACGCCATGATCACCCCAAACAACCAACCTTTATCAGCAAACCACGACGCCTCTTGGCCGCCGGTCATGACAATAAACTGCGCGAGCGCTTGGTTAGATTGAAACATGTTGCCAATCCCCAAACACCCGATCACGATCCCGATCCCATAAAAAATGCCGAGCAGTTTACCGACACGCCGAAAGCGCAAGCTGCCCAGTGCGCGCTCTAAAATCTCCATCGGGGTATTCCCCTGATGGTGCAAGGTGGGATAGCGTAAGTGAAATGTCGCCAGGCCTTTTTCCAGAGAATACATTGGCCCACCCGAGATCTTACCCGTTGACTGCTCACTGCGGTATTTCACCGCCAACGTACACTCAGCAAATTTGATCGACATGCCTAAAAAGCCCGCTATGATCATCCAAAAAATAGCACCCGGGCCCCCCACCGCGATAATAATGGCGATATTACCAATGTTACCGATCCCCACCGTGCCAGAGACTGCCGTGCTGAGCGCTTGAAAAGGGGAGATCTCACCATGCTGCTCTGGCCGCGTATAATCGCCGCGCACTAAACGCAAGGCATGTTTAAACCCCCAAAGGCTAACGAAGCGAAAATAAACCGTGAAAAAAATACCCGCCACAATGAGCCATAACACCACCACGGGCACGCGCGCGCCAAAAATATTGATTTCAAAAAAGACAAACTGTGAAAGCGCGTCTGCTACTGGCTGTATTGCACCATTGATTGCGGCATCAATACCTGAGAGGGAGGGCTCTGCCACCGCCAAAGCAGGCAGCAGTAGAAAAAGAATAAGCGCTGTTAATGTGTATCGATAGGGCATAATTTTTATAGAATTTACTTTAAGATAGCTTGAAATTCAGATATAAAACAAACAGATATAAATATAATCTTACCTTAAGCCTCTACTTAAAGAATAGACGCTAAGCAAGGCGGCAGCAAGGCGCCTCCATCAATATTAAGCGAGCCGAGTACCGGATAACTAAGCAGTTTTTAAGGAAGTCCTAGCGGGCGCGTTGAGCTCTGCTGATACCTATTGATAACAGGTTTGATAGGCCCATCTTCACAACGTCAAATTAAGCTAGTTGGCTTTCTTTAATTTAAAGGTTTTAAAAAAATAGAAAATATAATAATAAATCCATTTTATAATTTAAAAGCAGTGGCAGCCTCCCTTCTCAGAAAACAGGCGGCACCCTCTCATATATATTCGGCAAGGCCGCTCAGGCGTCAGGCGCCAATTCCCAAAACTTGCCACTCCAAAAACAAATCAGCAGCCATGCCAGCTGGGACCAAATGAGAGCGAACATCCCTCCCGCAACAGAGTGAAGTGTCGAGCCGCTGTAATAGTCCTCCACCAAGAAAACCATGAAGAAAAAGCCAAACATCAGCATGCCGACACTGAAAATGCGGTACATTTCAACAAAAACGCGGGAGCCGCCACTCGCAAAAGCGATTGCAAAACAAATAATGGCCACGCTGCTCTCCACAATGAAAGCCATCGCGAGGTGCTCGGTGCTTGCTTTCTGTTCAATGAGCATCAGCACCAGACAAGCGAGCAACTGGATCGCATGAAGGCGCTTCCAAGCCAGCAGCTCTTTGTAGCCTCTCGCAAGGATGCTGTGAGTAGAAGGTCCACCAGTCTCTCCCAGAAACACGGGGTAGAGCGCCCAAGCTTCTACGCTCAGCTTCCGATAGCTAACAGGAGGGCCTGACTGATCGTCTGCCTGAATAGCTGGCGCTGCATGAAGAGGAAGCGGCGTGCTCTCCGTATCACCCTTCTCCCGCTCGTCTACCGGAGAGACACTGCCAACCAGCCAGCAAGTCTGGGGCAAAGAGAAGCATAAGCACCACAGCAACAAAATGCCCGCAGACTTTTCCGTACCCGATGCAAAGTCTCGCGGCGATGCTTCGATACACACGGCCAGCGCAAGCACGCCCATGCCGATGAAGACGCTCTGAAACACCTTGTCCCAGATATGCTTTGCCTTGACTTCTTTTGGGTGGTTCACCGACTGTAAGCGGCACCAGAAAAAGAGGCCAATGAGATAAAGCACGAAACAGACGCTGCCCAGCCCAACAAACATAGCACTGAATTCATCCTTCAGTTCTTCTTCCGAGAGCTTCACCGGTGTGAGAGACCGCTCATCGTCGTCGAGCACCTGGTTATAGCTGGCCACAAAGAAAACCAAGCCAAATATGGCAAGACCAAAGAAGACAAGAGTCACCGCATGACAGCCACGCGCACAGGCGGCAAGGCTCCCTCCCAGCGCAACGCCAAGCAGCCCGCAGATAAGACCTATCTCAATGAAAACAGGCGGCCTGTACAGCTTCTCTTCCTCGCTAGAGGCATCAGCAGAAGCACCTTCAGCGCCCTCCGAAGAGCCATCACGCGTTTGGTTGACGCCCTGAGAGGCAGGACTGGCCAACACCGTCAGAGAGGCAAGTAGCAAGCAGATGAGAAGCACGCGAATAAACATCTGTCAAAGACAATCAATACGCAAGATTTTCACTAGTTTTCTTTATATATGGCGTAACAATCATGTGTATGTTATTCAAAACAAGCTCTTTTTAAGAGATTAAAAAAATAGGGCGACGTCGGAGGGAAATCAGCAGAGCAAAATTAGGTCAGTTAGCTTGCTCTCTCGGGAAGGTTTTAAAAAGATCGTAAGAAAATAGAAAATAGATTTGAGGCTTAAGCTCGTATGCTTGAAAGCCAAGAAGCGAATTCCCTGCCCTAGGCTCCAAGGGGGCAAGCCTTGGGGAACTGCTGAACAAAGGCAATCGTCACCGGGCAGGTAACTCGCGAGGCAAGCAGGCCATGCAGCTCGTCAAAAGAGAGCACCCGCGGCGGCTCGTTTGCAACCAACGCATAGACGACCACCAAGATTGCCGGGCGACGGTAGATCGAGAGCGCCAGGGAGGCACGGCGCGCCTTCTTCTGAGAAGCGAGCTGAGAGCACATTTGCAGCCACACGTCAGGACGCACACCGTAAAGCGCCGCCACGCGCAAAGGGCCATAAAGCGCCTGTTGGATGCAAATCATCCGCTGCATGCAAATCAAAATGAAGAGATGGAGGTAGAGCGGGTGGGGAGGCAGAGGCTGGGGCGCGAGCCTGGGCCCGCCTTCGTCTTCTTTCTCACGAGCCTCACCAGGGCGTGCCACAATCAACCAGGCCTCGGAATCTTTGTCGTCAACAATAGCCGTGCTCGCAAAGTTTCCCATGCTTGTCTCTTAGTTCAGTGTTTTAGCTTGATGTCTTTGTTTTAGCGAAAAGTATCTCAACGTTTTTCTCACCCGCTCTATACATATAGAGTAACATCCGCATGTAAATTTTGAGGTAACCGTTCACGGGGTAGCCTCTTTCTTTCTGCGCTTGATAAAGCACCTGTAGGGGGCGAACCGGCGATCGCCCTACGATATTTTCCTCACCCAAAGGTCCGAAAACATCCAAAAAAGTCAACTGACAAACTTATTTATTGACGTTCAAAAAACCTGAACAGGCTCCTCAATATTGTATTTCCACAAAACTTCTCTATATTGAACAATAAAAATAAAGAGCCCTACTCATGACTGAAACAGAGAAACAACTCCGCATAAAACTCGCCGCCGCCCACCATGTCGTGCACTACAACGGCTGGGATGATTTATTGGCCGCCCATTTAAGCGCAAGAATTCCCAACACCGAGCAGCTCTTGCTCACCCCCATGAATGTGCCTTTTGAAAAGGTATCGGCCTCTGCATTAATTAAATGTGATTTCAGCGGCAAGGTTGTCGATGATAATGGCCAAAAGCTGATGCCGCAGGCGATCAACATCCATGGTGCGCTCTACCCACAAAACAATGCCCTCATGAGCGCCATGCACACGCACAGCCTGTGCGGCGAATCAGTTTCTGCCTTGGAATGCGGCTTGTTATTTATGACCCAACAATCACTGCGATTTTATAATGACGTCGCTTATCACCACTATGACGGCTTAGCGCTAGAAAATGAAGGCGAACAAATTGTAAAATCGTTACAAGATAAACGCGTGATGATCTTACACAACCATGGCTTGCTCACCACCGGGCGCTCTATTGAAGAAGCGCTGTATCTTTTGTATTACTTAGAGCTTGCTTGCAAAACGCAGATTAACATTATGTCAACGCAAGCGCCGCGCGTGAACATTCCAGACGCCGTGTGCCAAAAAACCAAAGCGCAATTTGATTCTATTTTACGCCCTGACATGGAGTTTGCTGCGCTGGTGGAACGCATTGAAGGCTTGTCTTCGGTAGATTACCGAAACTAACAGATAGGTTATCATACCTCATGCTAAAACTTGTTGCTGACGAACACATTTTCTTTCTGAACGATCTGCTGTCTGATTATTTTGAAATCGAACAATACCCCGGGCGAGAAATTACCGCGCAAGCCCTGCAGTCGGCAGATGCCTTGCTCGTCCGTTCTGTCACCCACGTTAACCGCGCGCTTATAGAACACAGCCCCATCAAATTTGTGGGCACCACCACGGCGGGCACCGATCACATCGACACTGATTTTTTAGCGCAAGCAGGGATCGCTTGGTCGTCGGCACCCGGTTTTAATGCAGAGTCTGTTGCAGATTATGTGATCTGCTGCCTCGCCCATTTGCGCAAAGAAAATATTTTGGCCAAAACGGCTAAGCGTGCCGCCGTGATTGGCATGGGGCATGTGGGACCTGCTGTTGCGCGACGATTAGCAGTATTAGGCTTTGAAGTATTAACGTATGACCCACCGCGGGCTGAACGGGATCCAACGTTTGACTCAGTCGCCTGGGAAGACATTTGTGATGTGGATTTGATCTGCGCCCACTGCGCCCTCACCACCTCCGGCCCTACCCCAAGCCAAAACATGATCAATGCTGATTTTCTTAAACGTCAGCGCCCCGGCACCGTATTCATTAATGCCAGCCGCGGCGGCGTGACGGCACTGGATGCCTTACGTGAGCACAGCCAGCATTTACACCTTTGTTTAGACGTGTGGCCTGGCGAACCCGATGTGCCGCTGGATGTGATGGCGCGGTGCGTGATTGCCACACCGCATGTCGCAGGCTATAGCTTGCAGGCACGATGCCGGAGCTTAGACCACGTATTAAAACCCCTGATGGCAATGTTTTTCCCTGACTTAAGCCCTGATGCGTTACCCCGCATTCCTTGGCCTACCAAAAATCTTAAAGTCGATAAAAACGCTTCGTGGGAAGATGTGGTCTTAAGCCTTTGTCATCCTGGCCAAGACACCACTCGAATGAAAGACGCTCTCACACAAGCAGACGACACCCCCGCCGCCCGCAAAGCGGCTTTTGACTACCTACGCACCCACTACCCCACCAACCACGAGTTTGCTTATACCTACTGTCGGACTGGGCAGGCCACAGAAGATGATGTTTTGCGTGCTTTAGGCTTTAAGGGCAAGTAGCTCTTTTGGTAGTTTAACTTTAGGAAGCTTGGCTGCCAGGCTGGCTATGCTGCTAGCTTGTCGGTGCGCCATCTTCGCGACTCTTTCCCGCGATTTCAGCGTTGGTAGTCGCGACTGAAATCTGCTTATCTGTGCTGCTTAATCTAGGTTGATAAAACCAATGCAGCAAGGCATTTCCCCAAATACCCATAATTTTTAAACGCATCCTTTAAAAATAACCCCCTATTTTTAAAGGATGCATTTAATGATTGTCTTGTATTTTGGAAAAATAAAATAAAATTAGTATAATCAAATGCTTATCGATAATTTTATCCAAAAACCACCACTAAATAAGGCAGAAAAATC
>JAJFJF010000018.1 GCA_021774255.1 Gammaproteobacteria bacterium | reverse complement strand
TTGACGTTATTTAACTAACAAAAATTAAGGTGTTTTATTTTTGAGGGTATTTTTTCCCTCCGTAAAAAATAACTGCTGTCATTTCAGATGCGGCGATTTAAAATTTTAACTAAAGAGAGGTAAGTGCATCGGTACTTTTGGTTAGGTTTTACTTCTACGTGACCCGCAGCGGTGACGGGTGCCAGCATGTAATGCTTACATCAGCTCGCGAGCATTTCTTCCATTACTACCCCCATTGCGTTGGCGATAAAAGATGAGGCCAGCTGCCGCTCCCAAAACGACGACAGCACTGGCGCCGGCAGCCGCTCCGATGATAAGCGTTGAGGAACCATTGCTTGAGCCCTTGCCTGAGCTAGGTGAAGGGGTAGGTACAGAGGATGGTGTTTGGCTGTGTGTGATCTCAGGGGTCAGCGAGGGCGTTGGGCTGGACGTGATCCCTGGGCTAGGCGTGGGCACAGGCGACTGTGTTGCGCTGTGTGTGATCCCCGGGGTCAGCGAGGGCGTTGGGCTCTGCGTGATCCCTTGGCTGTGGGTGGGCACGTCCGTCTCCCCTGCAGGCGGCGCAGACGGGGTTTGCGTTTGAGGCGGCAAGGCGTTGTATTGCAGAAACGGATACCCACTTCCCTCATTGATTTGCCAGGTGTTGGTAAAGTCCCAATCCACATAGGTCGCTTGCATATACATCTGTGCAGTGGTTTTGCCATCACTAGGGTCGCTGCCTTCGCTAGTCGATTGACCGGTAGACTCACCGTCCCAATAACATTGGAATATCTGTGGGGCATCGCTCGAATCAGTATTGTAATCAGCTTCTCGGTGATCGGCGATCAAACCACCAGCAGAGACCACATTCGTCACAAAAGTAGTGGCGTAGCTTTGCAAAAGAGTACCAACGTTAAACCCTACTAATCCTGCCCCAGAAGCACTGTTTCCCCCGGAAAGATACCCGTGTGCGTAGCTATAGGATATCTCAGCCTCATTTTTGCCAACCAGCCCCCCGCAATCGTTTGAGCTTGTCGTAACAATATCAACATTTGCATAGCACTTGCTAATAGACCCCACGTTGACACCGACCAAGCCGCCAACGTAAAAACGACCGCCGGTTATATTGAGCGCTTCTAGGCCTAGGTTTTCAATGACTGATGAAAGGCCTGTTTCTGAAAAGAACCCGGCTGGGCCTGACGAAGGCTTATTGATGGTGAGCCCTGTAATAGTGTGCCCTCTACCATCAAAGCGCCCAGCTGCGAGAAACCCTGGAACAAATCCTTGGCCGCCATTCCAATTGGGCGTGTCTGAGCAGTCGATATCTTGAGTGAGCTGTATGTGAGCGTTCATCTGGAAAGCAGCAGATTGCAACGCCAGGCAATTTGCGACATCGATCTGACGGTCTGCGCAGGAAGTTGCTTGGAGGGTAGGGTAGCTGCTTCCTTCGTTGATTTGCCACGTGCAACTAAAATCCCAGCCAGAGTATGTCGCGAGCTGATACATTTGCGCGGTGGTTTTTCCGTCGGTCGGCAGGCTGCCTCCGCTCGTTGTTTGCCCAGTGGTGTCAACATCCCAGTAGCTTTGCGCAACATAACCATATGCTGCGTCTCCAATCACGCCCCCCAGGTGATTACCGGGGCTTGTTACCTGGCCCGTTGCATAGCTATGCGCCACAATGCCGCCATTGATACCGACAAGCGCGCCAACATTATCGCCTTGGGATGAGACGGCGCCGGTAGCGTAGCATTGGGTGATCTGCCCGCTATTGTCGCCCACCAGGCCGCCTGCTGTACCAACATCGATGATGTCGCTAATGACCGTTACAGCAGCATGAGACTCGGTGATAAGGCCGTAAGTATTCTTACCAACAAGGCCGCCGGGTGTGCCTGAGTATCCTAAAGCAGAAATCGTACCTGATGCGCTATTGCGAAACACTGTTCCGCCTTCGTTCTTACCAAGCAGACTGCCAAGCGTGAAGCTAGTATCGAAGAGAGTGAAGTTGGCGCTCTTATAAGCAGTGATATCTACTTGAGCGTGGTTGTTTATGATAGCACCTCTTTCATCAAGCAAGCCGACTAGGCCGCCAATATCAGCTGCATGAAAAACACCGATAGTCACGCGGAGAGTAATATCCACACTTGAGTTAGAAATAGTACCGCCTTCAGCATGCCCTACGAGGCCACCCGCTTCATCGCTCAGGGAAATATTAATATTTCCTGATACGTGGCTTTGGGTGATGTTTTCTGAGTTTTTGCCAACGAGACCGCCTGCTTTCTGGGTGTTTGTCGAAGACATATTACCCTCAAAAAAACAGTGACTAACGATCCCTACATTTACCCCAACTAAGCCTCCCACAATTGTGTCACTAGGGTTGAAAGGATCCGGGAAAGGCTCCTGCCAAAAATTATCTCCTGAAAGGCCGCATTGGGTAATCACACCCAAGAGGTTTGCCCCTACCAAACTACCTGCGAGGGCATCCCTAACAGTGATATTCACTGAGACCATCTCTGTATTACTGATCGTTGCCGATTCGATGAATCCAAACAAGCCTACATAAACCAAAGTGAGGTCATTAATCACTAAGTGCTCGATTCGATAGCCATTCCCAGAGAATTGACCTGTAAAACGGTCAGAGCTGCTACCAATGGGGGTAAATCCTTTTCCGCCGTTCCAGTTAACGGTGTCTGAGCAGTCGATGTTGTTGGCAAGCGCGTAGTTTCCGGCGAGATCGAGGTTCATATTCTGAAGGCCAGTGCAGTCGGTAATCATCGTCTGCGCGGAAGCGCAGGCGAGTAAGGCCAGTAAGATGGCAAACCCAAAAAATTTAGGCGTCATCCTGCTGTTTGTTTTTTTCAGTGTTTAAAGGAGTTCTGCACAACGAAGCCGTGTTGAGAAAAAACAAGAAAACCTGTGTATGTTTGTTGCAGCAGTTTTCTGAGAATATAGCGTAACATTGAAAGGTAAGTTCTTGTTGTTATTTAACTAACAAAAGCCAGGGTGTTTTATTTTTGAGGGTGTTTTTCCCCTCTAAAATGTTGTTAGTGAGTGGTAAGCTCAATCTCCCTATCGTTTCTGGTACGGCGGTGCGGATTTTTTTTGTACCAAAGCACAGCGCCCGCCAGCGCGCCGATTGCAGCAATACCGCCTGTGATACCGAGGGCAATGGCCATTGTGTTGCTTCCTGCGCTCCCGTTTGTCTTCGGGGGCGGTGTAGGCGATGTTGCTGCGGGTGCCTCCGTTTGGCTAGGAATTGGTGAAGCAGAAGGCGACTGTGTTGGTGCGGGGCTTCTGCTTTGGCTTTTTGAGGGCGACGGTGTTCCCGTTTGGCTAAGAGTGGGAGAAGCAGAGGGCGACTGTGTTGGCGCAGGGCTGCTACTTTGGCTGCTTGAAGCTGAATGCGTCTGCGTTTGAGAAAGCGAAAGTGATCCGCTATGGCTCATAGAATTGCTCGGCGTTGGGCTCTGTGAGGGGGTAGGCGATGCTGAGTGGCTTCGTGAAGCTGAGTTGCTCTGTGATACCGATTCACTTTCTGAGACGGAGTGGCTTCGAGAGGTTGAGAAGCTGTTGCTGTGTGAGCGTGACAACGAATGGCTTTGGCTTATCGAGGGTGAAGCGCTCGCCGACTTACTCTGTGAAGTCGTAGGCAGTTCCCAAAGTGCAGCAAGCTGAGGATACGTCACGTTTTCAATAATAGTCCACGTTGAAGTAAAGTCCCAATCGACGTAAGTTGCTTCTTGTTTCATCTGAGTTGTAGTTCTTCCTGTGCCGGCAGCACTGCTTGCTTGACCAGAAGCTGTAATGTCCCAGTAACTTTTTTCTAGAGTGCCTCCGCTCAGTTGACCAATAAGGCCGCCAGCGACACTGCCTGTTTTAGTGACGAGGCCTGTGGAATAAATCATGCTGACGGTTCCAGACTTGCTCCCAATTGCACCGCCTACGTATGTGCTGCCAGAGACATCGCCGCTAGCGAAAGCATTTTGTATCACCCCACCGCTTTGATAGCCAACCAATCCGCCCGCATAGGTTGAAATGCTTGAAACATCACCTCTCGCGAAGCAGCGGTTAATGAAGGCATAGCTTACGCTTTGAGAGCCTACGAGCCCTCCCACAAATCTTGTGGCAGTGACGCTGCTGGTACTATAGCTGTCTAAAATGATGCCGCCCTCGCTTTCTCCAATCAAGCCGCCTACTTTCTCTGTTCCAATGACACTTCCTTCAGCGTAACAATGCTCCACTCTGGCATAACGGTCTTGTTTTCCAATCAGGCCGCCCGTTGTTAAGATGCCTGAAACGGAGGCCTGCGTGTAAGAGGTTAGCACAACGGTATCAGGCTCGGTCAGCCCGATTAAACCACCTGTGTAGTCGTTACCGGTTACGGTACTTGTGCTAGAGCAATTCTGGACCCGCCCATAATTGTGGGCAACGAGACCGCCGGCGTAGTCACCCTGCGCTGTCAGAGCGCCTGATAGGGCAACGCCATCAAGCATGCCTGCGTTTAGCCCAGCAAGTGTGCCCGGGTATTGGTTGCCGGTAATATTGGCCGCATTGATGGTCAGGTCATGCACATTCGCGCCGACAGACAAAAATGTAAACAAGCCTACATAATCCGTGGAGGGAGCAGTGATATACAGTTCATTAATCGCGTAGCCGTTTCCTGAGAAATCACCCGAGAAAGGAGTCATCAATGCGCCCAGTGGTTCAAAACCTGCACCGCTGTTCCAAGTGCTAGTCATTGAGCAATCAATATCATTTTGCAAAACGTAATCGGCATGCAGGTTGTTGTTCACGCCTTGCAGCTCTGAACAGGAGCTGATGGCGATCACCGCTTCAGAGGGGTAGGGAAGAGAAGGGCTGATGATTTGCCCCGCTATGCCATCCAGCAAAGGGTAATTGTTATTTTCGTTGATGCTCCAGATCCCGGCAAAATTCCAGCCGGTATAGGTAGCTTGCTGCCAGAGGGCCGTGCGGGGCAGGCCCGTGCCCGCTGCGCTGATTTGTTGGTTGGAGGTGTCAGTGTCCCAAAAAGCATTTGTCACTGTGCCGGTGTTCAGGCCAATCAATCCCCCCACATTGAGGAGGCCAGAGACAACGCCCATGGAGTAGGCATTCGTAATGGTGCCGGGATTTTCATTTTCGCCAACAAGACCACCCACTTCATCACTGCTGCTGATCACGTGGGTCATTGCGTAGACGTTAGTCAGGGTGCCTGCGTTGCGGCCTACAAGCCCGCCTATTTTGTTTTCAGTGAGCGGGGAAAGTTGATGTAAGGTATTGGCAGCGTAACATTGCTCAATAAGACCAGCATTAATGCCTGCTAGCCCGCCGAGGGAAGACCCTGCTGACGACACTGCGCCCAAGGCATAGCTTTGGCGGATGACAGTGCCGCCAGAGCCGTTTTGCCCAACCAGGCCGCCAGCGCGGTCACCGCCGCTAGACACATTTCCTGAGGCATAGCAGTTTTGAACGGTGCCCGTTGCGGTTCCCCCTGAGTGGGAGCCAAGCAAGCCGCCTGCACTACTGGCGTCAGCCAAGACGTTACCTGTTGCGTAGCTATTTAAAATGCTAGCGCCGCTGCTGCTGCCAATTAAGCCGCCCACGGAGCTTGCTCCCATCACGTTGCCTTCTGCGTAACAGTGGGAGACTAAGCTATCAGTGTGCTCTGAGCCAATTAAGCCGCCTACGGATGATCTTCCTGAGACAGAGCCGGTTGTATGGCTATGCGTTACACTGGCATCTGGTTGGGAGAAACCCACAAGCCCTCCCGTGTATCTTTCATGACCTGTGATAGTTGCGGCGCTAGAGCAGTGCTCAATGCTGTGGTAGTGACGGCCCACTAAGCCTCCGACATAATCATGGTTGCCTGTGACAGCGCCGCTAACGGTAATTCCCTTAAGTTTTGCTGCGTTCAAGCCTACAAGACCGCCGACATATCGGTAACCCGTGATGTTGGTAGCATGAAGTGCAAACCCTTGGAGGTGAGTACCTGCGGATATCAGTGTAAACAAGCCGATGTAATCGGTTGAGGGGCGGTGGATGTGCAAGCCATTGATGGAGTAGCCATTCCCTGAGAAGTTGCCCGTAAACGGCGTGGTAGATGAGCCGAGAGGCGCAAAGCCTTCACCGCTGTTCCAGCCGCTAGTCATTGAGCAATCAATATCATTTTGCAACAGGTAGTCAGCATGCAAGTTATCATTGATCGTCTGCAGTGCAAGGCAAGAGCTGATGCCGATTGTCTGTTCAGACGGATACGGCAGAGAAGGGGTAATGATTTGCCCCGCTATGCCATCCAGCAAAGGGTAATTGTTATTTTCATTGATGCTCCAGATCCCTGTAAAGTTCCAACCAGTATAGGTAGCCTTCTGCCAGAGGGTGGTGCGAGGAAGGCCTGTACCCGCTGCACTGGTTTGCTGATTGGAGGTGTCTGTGTCCCAGAAAGCGTTAGTCACGGTGCCGGTGTTCCAGCCGATCAATCCTCCCACGTTGAGCAAGCCAGAGGCGACCCCCATGGAGTAGACATTCGTGATCGTGCCGGTGTTTTCGCCAACAAGCCCGCCAACTTCGGTAGCGCTGCTCAGTATGGTAGTCATTGCGTAGCTGTCAATAATGCTACCGGTGTTCTGACCAATCAAGCCGCCTAATTGGCTGCGTGCAAGAGGTGTTTGTGCGGTGAGCGTGTTGCGCGAATAACAGTGAGTGACGACACCGTTGTTGGTGCCGACTAGTCCGCCTGAAGCGTCTCCTGACACAACATCGCCTAACGCATAGCTTCTGTCAATGAGCCCGTTACCCGGCGTATTTCTTCCAACTAATCCGCCAACGTAGTCATTTAGAGGGCTTGATACATCACCTGTTGCGTGACAATTTTCGATGGAAGGGATAATACCGCTGCTTCCATCTTGCACACCAACGAGCCCTCCCACTGTCGAAGAAGCTGATGAAACGTGGCCGGTAGCATAGGAATTTAAAATTTTGCCACGGAAGCTTCGGCCTACTAGTCCGCCAGCTTCCATACCACTTGCAGTGACTGTACCGGTTGCATGGCAGTTTTTGACCACAGCACTGGAGCCTTGGTTGCCTATTAGGCCACCAATTCTTCTGCCGCCAGAAACAGCACCGGTTGCATAAGAGTCCGTTACGGTCGTGTCGGTGTCTGTCGAGCCAATTAAGCCGCCTGCGTAATAATAATTCAGGCCGCTAACCGTCGCTGCGCTGGAACAATTATGGATCGTATGGCCATTGTAAGCGACGAGTCCACCTACATAGTAACGCCGATTTGTCACGCTACCTGTGACATGGATCCCTGTCAGCATAGCGTTGCTTGAGCCCGCAAGCCCGCCGACATACTCATAGCCAGTGATATCGGTATTGTTAAGCGTCAGGTCATTGATATTGACGCCAACGGCAAGGTATCCGAACAAGCCGATATAGCTATTACTTGGTCGGTTAATGAACAGACTGTTGATAGTGTGGCCATTCCCAGTGAGGTTGCCCGCAAATGGTATGCTGTTTGTGCCCACGGGTTCAAAGCCAGTGCCGCTATTCCAATTCACGGTATCCGAGCAGTCGATGTTGTTAGCAAGCGCGTAGTTTCCGGCGAGATCGAGGTTCATATTCTGAAGGCCAGTGCAGTCAGTGATCGTGGTCTGCGCGGAGGCGCAGGCCAGTAAGGCCATCAGGATGGCAAGCCCCAAGAGTTTGGGGGTCATCGTGCTGAGTTTTTTCAGTGTTTGCGATGATTCAGGAAAATGAAGCAACGAAGTCGTATTGAAGAAAAAAAAGAAAACCTGTGTATGTTTGTTACAGAAGCTTTCTGGGGATATAGAGTAACAGTCAAAGGTAAGTTTTTGTTGTTATTTAAATAACTTTTTATTGTTTGAGTATGCGTTTGTAGCAAGTCTGGGTATGCCTGGGTTTTAAGTAAAATAGGTCGGGTGCTGCACGAGTGGTATTAAATTAGGGTATATGAAGGGCGAGTCTCTGTATTTTGAATATCTTCAGGCAAAGATATCAGTAGTAAGTATAGAAATATAAAAGTTAGTCAAATTAATTTTTTTTAAGCAAAAAATGAATAAAATCTGGAGGCCAGGTGTAACGGGAAGGTAAATTTCATACAGGCTTCTGTCTGATATTTTTCTGTTTTTTTAAGCCCGCTTTACTACTTGTTCTTCATCGACACCCCAAGGAGCACCTTATTCCTGGGGGTACTTCTCATAAGGGCTTTCAAGAAAATAAAAAAGCCAGGTTTTGCCTCTCTTTTGTTAAGCACAAAGGCTTATTTTCTTATTTCATTTCAGCAAAACCGGCGTGGGGTCTTGTTGATTCAGTGGGCCGAGGGCGGCGTCTCGCTCGTAGGAGGAGGCTCCTTGAACAAGGCGCGACGGCAGCTAGAGCCACCCTGAACGGTGTAGCGAGGCGCAGGGGGTGTTCCGTCATTCGGACCGATGTGCGCGGAAAAAAAAGCAGGCGGCTCATGGAGCACTGGCAGATGCGGGCCCTGCGGCGGCGTGCGAAACTGGTTAGGCGAGCCCCGAAACGACGGCAGCCCGCCACCAGAGGTGCTGCTGCCAGGTGAACCGGCCTCGCCAGCTGTGGGGGTTTGCTGCTGGTCAGCTTGGTGGATAATCTGGAGAAGCTGCTCGGCTGCCGCGTGACACGCAGGGGTTAGCGGTTCAGTTTGCTGCTGGTACTGTTGGAGGGCAAGCATCGCAGCAGCCATCACACTCGGGTTTGTGCCTGCCGGCGGAACTTGTCTCGCGCCCACCCTGGCGACAACCCCAAAATGGGGTTCTCCGACAACAGGTCCCTCAAATAGCGATGATGGGTTAAAGGGAGTCTCCTCAGCCATCTGTTGGGGTGGGAAGTGCACGCAGTCATCAAAAAAAGTCGCGAGCTGCTGCAGGAGCTCGTTCTGCGCAGCCGTTGGCTGCCCGTCATCGAGCAAGGCAGCCGCGTCGGCGCCATCACCGAAACCAAAAAAGGAGCTGAGCAGGTGTTCATCAGGCAGAACCTCCAAATCCATGCCGCCTCCCGGCGTCATGAGAGCCGGGTTCCAAAAAGAGGGCGCGGGAATGCCATCACCAAAGCCAAACTGACTGTCGTCCAAGCGCGCATCACTGGCGGGCGTGCCGTCACCGTACTGCTGGACCACCGAGCTGCCCAGCGGCCCAAAAGGGCTACGGGCAGGCGAAGCAACCGGCGGGTGGCCGGTCCTCGGCGGGCTGCAGTGAACCGGCAGCGGCATGCCGCCCGACGCACCAGGTTGTCTTGCAGGGCTTGCAAAGGGGGAGCCAGGGACGTTAAAACCGAAAAAGGGATTGACGTCGTTCTGCGCAGGGTAGGTAGAGACAGCCAAGCCAGCGGGTGCGCCGGTACCCAAACCGTGCGGGGTCGTAGCTTGTTCTTGAGCGTAAGCCATCGTTGTTTAAATAATTCTTTGCTCAGTACTGATGGAGTAACATCCGAAGGTAAGTTTTAAAAAGTTTACATCTGTGTGTTGCTAAATAGTATGATGTCGCCTGTTGAAACAAGCCGAACCAGTCTCGTGGTAGCCATGTCAGAAAACAATGTGGGAAAATTAATGACCGTTAGCGATGTCAGTGTGTGTTTTGCTGAGCGAACGGTGCTCGAGCATGCGAGTTTGACGGTTGAACGTGGGAAAATCATTACCTTGATTGGTCCCAATGGCGCGGGTAAAACAACGTTGGTGCGCGTGGTGCTGGGTCTATTAAAACCGACCCAAGGAGACGTCTGGCGGCGGCCCGGTTTGCGTATTGGTTATATGCCGCAGCGTTTGCATATCGATGCGAGCTTGCCGCTCAGTGTTGAACGGTTTTTACGTCTGGGGTTGCGGTCAAAAGCAAAGGCTTCGCAGGCGCACATTAAAAAAGCATTAAAACAAGTGGGTGCCGAGGGCACGCTCACGCTGCCGATGCAGACGATTTCGGGTGGAGAGTGGCAGCGTGTGCTGCTGGCGCGTGCGTTATTGCGCGAACCAGACTTATTGGTGCTCGATGAGCCCGTGCAAGGCGTCGATGTGGGCGGGCAAGTCGCATTGTATGAATTGATTGCGCAGATCCGCTCCCAAATAGGCTGCGGTATTTTAATGGTGTCACATGATTTGCATTTGGTGATGGCCGCGACTGACACGGTCGTATGTTTAAATCATCATGTGTGTTGCTCGGGCCACCCAGAAGCCGTGACAAAAGATCCGGCTTATTTAGAACTGTTTGGTGAGGAAGCGGCGCGTTTAGCGGTATATACCCACCGACATGATCATGCCCATGATATTATGGGTGCGGTCAAACCTGCCTCAGAAGACAAAAGAGAAGTTTAACTAGCAAAATTGTTTTTAAGTGTACAGAAAGTCTATTTAAAAATAGATTTTTTGTGCACTTACTGTGAAAACCCGCTATCATGTATACAGAAAGTCTATGTTTAAGTAGAATTAGAGTATACATGAATAAAATCCAATTAATTCAAGCACTAAAAGAGTGGGACTTGCAAGGCAAGTATGTGTTTACTAAGCAAGATCTCCACAAGATTTTTCCGGATGATAAACCGAAGGCTTTGACAGAGGGCCTCAGCCGTTTAGTCAAAGCAAGGCTACTGGTGAGAGCTTGTCGCGGTGTGTATGTGAATCCCCATGCATTGTCTTTTGATGGCTATGTGATTGAGCATATTGCTAAGGCGCTGAGACGAGGCAAATATAATTATGTCAGTCTGGAGTCCATGTTATTAGAGTGTGGGGCCATTTCGCAAATTCTGGTAGATAGACTGACCGTTATGACGACAGGTCGTGCAGGTACTTACAAAACGCCTTATGGTATTATTGAATTCACACATACAAAGCGTGCAGTGAAAGATATTCTTGATGGGATCAAAACAGTAGAAAATCGACCGCTGCGCATTGCTTCCAAACAAACGGCTTGGCGTGATTTAAAGCGCGTTGGCCGCAATATTAATATGGTTAATGTAGACGTCATTAATGAGTAATGATAAAGAAAACTTTCAGGTGCTTGTTAACAAGGCCATGCAGCTTGACGAAAGAGCGCATATGCGCCCTGTCGTTGAAAAAGAGTTGCTGCACTATGATATTTTATTTGTATTAGATAGAGAAAATTTACTGGATAAATTAACCTTTCAGGGTGGCACATCGTTACGCTTATGTTACGGTGCCTCACGGTTTAGCGAAGATCTAGATTTTGTTGGGGGAAAAGATTTTCACAAAACAGATTTAATGAAAATGAAAGCGTGCATTGAAACCTACATTGGTGGTCGCTATGGCTTGGATGTTTTTGTAAAAGAACCCGGCGAGTTGACAAAAGAATCCAGTTATCAAGACGTCAACGTTAACAAGTGGCAAATTAGAGTAGTGACATCGAAAGCACGCCCGGATATTCCAAAACAAATGATCAAAGTTGAAGTGGCGAATGTGCCGGCTTATTCTCGCCAAGCACGAGCGCTTCAAATTAATTATGACTTCTTGCCAGACGGCTACACGGATGTGCTCATTATGGTAGAAAGCCTGGATGAAATTATGGCAGATAAACTAATTGCATTTCCAAGCTGCCAGAAATACATTAGATATCGAGATATTTGGGATTTGCAATGGCTGCAAAAACAAGGGGCTGAGCCTAACTTTGATTTAGTAAAACATAAAATTGCTGACTATGGTGTGAAGGATTATTCGGGCGACCTAAAAAAAATGCTATCAAAACTCCCAGAGATTATTCATGGAAAGGCTTTTAAAGAACAAATGTCACGTTTTATTCCACTGATCGATCAGGAAAGAACACTTGCCAAAGAAAAATTTTATAGTTTTTTAGAAAATGAAATGACGGTGCTTTTTGAAAATGTCCAGAGTAGCGTTAGCCAATGAGTGATTTTATTTTACGTGCATTACTGGGCGGTATCGGTGTCGCGGTGATCGCCGGGCCACTGGGTGCCTTGGTGGTGTGGCGACGCATGGCGTATTTTGGTGATAGCTTGTCGCACGCAGCCTTGCTGGGCGTGGCTTTGGGTTTTTTATTTCATGTAGACTTAAGTGTCAGCGTGATGCTGGTGTGCGTGGTGGTGGCCTTATTGCTCGTGTGGTGGCAAGGGCAGCAACGTATTGCAAGTGACACCTTATTGGGTATTTTAGCGCACAGCACCCTAGCCTTAGGTTTGGTGGTGTTGGCTTTGCTGGAAGGGGTGCGTGTCGACTTGATGGCATATTTATTTGGCGACATTTTAGCGATCAGCTCACAAGAATTGTGGTGGGGATTGCTGGGGGCGGTGCTGGTATTATCGTTACTGGCGTGGCTGTGGTCGTCGCTGCTGGCGGTGACCCTACATGAAGAACTCGCGCAGGTGGAAGGCGTGCCGGTGACATGGCTGCGCATCGCATTTGTGTTGCTGGTTGCGGTTGTGATCGCCTTGGCGATGAAGGTGGTGGGTATATTACTCATTACGTCGTTATTAATTATTCCTGCTGCCACCGCGCGACATTTTGCGCGCACCCCGGAACAAATGGCTGTCGGCGCCAGTGTGTGTGGTGCGCTTGCTGTGGTGATGGGGGTGTTGGGTTCTTTACAGTGGGATATTCCAACAGGCCCAGCAATTGTGGTCGCCGCGGCGTTATTATTTATATTGAGCAGTGTGTTGCCCTTGCGGCAGCGCATTTAAAGAAGAGAGAAGTAAAAAGGTGAGAACATGAAACATGTTGCAATTGCCGGTGCGACCGGCGCGGTGGGCACTGCGTTTATTGAAATATTAGAGAAGCGTGATTTTCCGTTGGCAAGTTTGCGCTTGCTGGCGTCTGAACGATCTGTCGGCAAACAAATTTTATTTAAAGGAGAGCCGCTCACGGTTGAGATGCTCACGCCGCATTCTTTCGAAGGGATGGATATTGTTTTTTTTGCAGCCGGTGGTGAGCACAGCCTGCATTTTGCACCCCAGGCCGTCGAAGCCGGTGCGGTGGTGATCGACAATAGCAGTGCGTTTCGTCTGCAAGATGACGTGCCGCTTGTTGTGCCGGAAGTGAATCCTGAGGCCGCCGCCGCACATCACGGTATTATTGCCAATCCAAATTGCTCAACGATTCAGATGGTCGTGGCGTTAGCGCCATTGCATCGTGCTGCGCAACTCACGCGTGTGATTGTATCAACGTATCAAGCTGTGTCAGGTTCCGGTCAAGCTGCCATTGAAGAGCTGTGTGATCAGCTGCATGCTTTTACACAAGATAAACCGTTACAATCTGATTTTTATCCGGTGCCTATTGCTTTAAATGTATTACCGCATATCGATGTGTTTATGGAAAATGGCTACACCAAAGAAGAAATGAAAATGGTGGATGAGACGCGCAAAATTTTAGGGGTACCTGATTTGCCCATCTCGGCAACCTGTGTACGGGTACCCGTGATGCGCGCCCACTCAGAAGCGATTCAAATTGAAACGCGTGATAAATTAAGTGTGGAAGAGGCAAAACGATTATTGAGCACGGCACCGGGCATTATTGTTAAAGATAGCCGAGAACCGGGAGGGTACCCCACCCCGATGGAAGTGGCGCAAACACAAGAAACCTATGTCGGGCGGATCCGCGAAGACATTGCGAGCAAAAATGGTTTAGCTTTTTGGGTGGTGGCCGATCAGTTATACAAAGGCGCGGCGCTTAATGCGATTCAAATTGCAGAGTTGTTGTGATTCGTTTTGATTGCGTATGCTGCGTATGCGGGATAAGCGCAAAGCTAAGCATGGCTTAGGTTCACGCTTATTCCGACCTGCACCTTTTTAACCGATCAATGGTGTGTTTTTTGACAGACAGACTCCACGACTTCTGAACATAAATGCTCGTCATGGCATTTGGTTGCAATATCACCCATGGTCAATACACCGCATAATTGTTTGTCTTTATCTAAAACAATCAAGCGGCGGATTTGCTGTTCTTCCATACTTTTGGCGGCTGTTTTGATGTCGTCTTTTTCATAGCAGTACAAGACTTTCTCGGTCATCACGTCGCGCACAGGTGTCGTGTGCGGATCTTTGCCTTCAGCAACCGCGCGTATGGCGATGTCGCGATCAGTGACGACACCGATCAGCTTCTCATTTTCGCCAATAGGTAAGAATCCAAGATCGTCATCCCGCATCTCGTGGGCAGCTTCTTCCAAGGTCATGGTAGGGGGAATATATTCGGGTTTTTTTGTCATTGCTTCACGTACTAACATGGCAGACTCCTTAAAATATTAAATTATTCAATAAGCTAAGACTTCCTTTCCTGCTTGAGACTTTTTCTTCTTTCTTAAAGTATAGACAATTATTATTAAGCCGGCTAACTTGTTCGGGCAAAGGTTTTGTTTGTCGGCGGATCGACTTCGCGCAGAAGGGGTTTTCACGGTAGAATGTTCAAATTGAATGATAATATCGAAAGATAATAATTAACAGTAGGCTTAGATATGTGTGGAATTATGGGGGCGATCGCGCAACGTGACGCGGCGCCAGTTTTATTTGCGGGCTTAAAACGGCTGGAATACCGCGGTTACGATTCGGCGGGTTTGGCAACGATCGATAACCATGCGGTCGTGCGCGTGCGCACGCATGGCAAAGTGGGCACATTGACGGACAAGCTGGAGAAGCACTCCTTGCAAGGTGGCACCGGTATCGCGCATACCCGTTGGGCAACACATGGTAAACCGGAAGAACGTAATGCGCACCCGCTGTGTTCTGACACGGTGGCACTGGTGCACAACGGCATTATTGAAAACCATGCCGAGCTGCGGCAGCAGCTAGTGTCTGCCGGTTATCAATTTGATTCCGATACCGATTCTGAAGTGGTGGTGCATTTGATCCATCAGGCACGGCGCGCCGGCATGGATTTATTAGCGGCCACGCAACACGTTGTTACATTATTAAAAGGCGCCTATGCGCTTTTGATCATGGATGCGAGTCAGCCTGATTCCCTGATTGCGGTACGTCAGGGCAGTCCGCTCGTGATTGGTGTCGGGATCGGTGAACATTTTATTGCCTCTGATCAATTGGCGCTCTTGCCCGTTGTCCAATCTTTTATGTACCTTGAAGAAGGCGATATTGCGCAAGTTTCACGCACAGGTGTCACGATTTATGATCCAGCAGGTCATGTTGTTGAGCGCGATGTCCAAACAAACACCTTGTCGGTGACACAAGCCGATCGGGGTAAATACCGGCACTATATGTTGAAAGAAATTTTCGAGCAGCCTAGTGCCATTGCAGACTGTTTAGAAGGGCGCTTGCACGCGGATATGTCGGCGTTAGAGAATGCCATTTTTGGTCATGGCGCGGAAAGCCTATTAAAAAAAGTAAAAGCGGTACAAATTATTGCCTGTGGCACGAGTTACCATGCGGGCATGGTGGCGCGTTATTGGTTTGAAGGCTTGGCCGGGATCCCGTGCCAAGTGGAAGTGGCCAGTGAATATCGCTATCGAAAGCCGGTTGTTCAACCGGGTACGTTACTGGTGACGCTTTCACAATCCGGTGAAACAGCCGATACGCTAGCGGCATTGCGCGCAGCCAAAGCAGATTATTTGGCAAGTCTGACGATTTGCAATGTGGCAGAGAGCACATTAGTGCGGGAGTCTGACGCGGCGCTATTAACACATGCCGGTCCTGAAATTGGTGTGGCATCCACAAAAGCGTTTACCACGCAGCTTACCGCGTTGCTAATATTATGTGTATTACTTGGTCGGCAGCATACGTTGTCTTCAGAAACCGAAAAAACCATTTTGAACGAACTCCAGCAACTGCCACAGCGGGTGCAAGCTGTGCTTAAATTGGACGAAGAAATTAAAGTCGTCGCACAGCGCTTTGCTGAAAAACAGCACGCCCTCTTTTTAGGAAGAGGGGTGCACTACCCCATTGCACTGGAAGGTGCGCTCAAACTAAAAGAGATCTCTTATATTCATGCAGAAGCTTACCCTGCAGGTGAATTAAAACACGGCCCGCTCGCGTTGGTTGATAATGACATGCCGGTGGTCGTGGTGGCGCCCAAAAACGGCTTGGTCGAAAAATTAAAAGCCAACTTGGCAGAAGTCCATGCGCGCGGGGGTGAGCTTATCGTATTCACCGATGCACATATTGAAGCCTCACCGGGCATGACGGTGATCCAAGTGCCCGCGTCGCTGGAAAACGAAAATGAAATGATAGTCGCGCCTATTTTATTCACCTTGCCATTACAGTTGCTTGCCTACCATGTGGCTGTGTTGCGAGGCACGGATGTTGATCAGCCGCGTAATTTAGCAAAATCCGTGACCGTCGAGTAAAAAATATGAATGTTGATGGAACCAACAACCCGTTATTAAATTGGCAAGATACCCCGCCCTTTGATCAAATTACGCCCGCGCATATTGAACCGGCGCTTGACCAGGTACTCGCAGAAAATCGCGCGGCGCTGCAAGCATTACTTGCGCAGAAAGGTGCGTTTACCTGGGGAAATCTCATGCAACCGCTGGATGAGATGGGGGATCGCTTAGATAAAGTGTGGTCACCGGCGCAGCATTTGCATAGCGTGGCTGACTCCGCGGCACTGCGCAAAGCTTTTGATGCCTGCTTGCCCAAGCTATCAGCCTATTCTACCGAGATGGGTCAACATGAAGCGTTGTATCAGGCCATTCAAGCAATAAAAGATTCACCGGCATACCAAGCACTGGATGGGGCGCAGCATAAAGTGATTGAGGATGCTTTGCGTGATTTTCGCTTGTCAGGTGTGGCCTTGTCGAAAGATGACAAAGCACGTTATAAAGCCATTCAGCAAGAGCTTACCTCTTTAAGCAATCAATTTTCAAAAAATGTATTAGATGCCACCGACGCCTGGAAAGTGCATGTGACAGACGCAGCACAGGTAGAAGGGATCCCTGAGCACAACAAACAGGCTTTTGCGCGAGCGGCAAAAGCCACGGATAAGCCGGGTTGGCTGATTGGGTTAGAGGCGCCAGACTATATTGCTGTGGTGACGTATGCGGAAGATAGAAAGCTGCGTGAAAAACTGTATCGCGCGTACACCACGCGTGCGTCTGATCAGGGGCCAGACGCCGGGCGCTGGGATAACACCGATTTGATAAAAAAAATTGTTGCCTTACGTGATGAAAAAGCCAAGCTACTCGGTTTTGAAAATTATGTGGCCTATTCGTTGGCCACGAAAATGGCAGACAATGCTGATGAGGTGATTCATTTCTTGCAAGACTTGAGTAAGCGCGCGTGTGATCAGGGGCGTGACGAGCTTGCTGCGTTGCAACAGTTTGCGGCGCAAGAAGGTGTGGCTACGTTGGCGGCATGGGATGTTGCGTATTTCAGTGAGAAAATGCGTCAAGCAAAGTATGCGGTTTCGCAAGAGATGTTGCGCGCGTATTTCCCCATTGATCGTGTGTTGGCCGGATTGTTCTCATTGGCAGAGCGTTTATATGATATCCATATAAAAGAGAAAACGGGGCTGCCGGTTTGGCACGACGCGGCACGTTATTTTGAAATATCGGATAGCGCAGGGAAACGGCGCGGCGCTTTTTATTTAGATCTTTATGCGCGCGCCCATAAGCGAGGAGGCGCGTGGATGGACGAATGCCAAGTACGCCGGCGCAGCAAAAGCGATGCGATACAATTACCGGTTGCTTATTTGGTTTGTAACTTCTCAGCGCCGGCGGCAGATCAGGTCGCGCGCTTAACGCACGATGATGTGACGACGTTATTTCACGAGTTTGGTCATGGTTTACATCATTTATTGACGCAGGTGGATTACCCGAGCGTGTCAGGCATTAATGGTGTGCCATGGGACGCGGTCGAACTGCCCAGCCAGTTTATGGAACATTTTTGTTGGCAAGAAGAAGTGCTCAGTATGATCTCTGAACATGCGGAAACAAAGGAGTCATTGCCGAAAGCGCTTTTTAATAAGATGCTTGCTGCCAAAAACTTTCAATCTGCGATGCAGTTATTGCGCCAGATTGAATTTGCATTATTTGATATAACGCTGCACCAGAAAGGTGATGCTGTACAGTCTGTTCCAGTACAAAAAATATTAGACGATGTGCGCGAGCAGGTGGCTGTTTTTCTGCCGCCTGCCTTTAATCGTTTTCAAAATAGTTTTACACATGTTTTTTCAGGCGGTTATGCGGCAGGCTATTACAGTTACTTATGGGCGGATCTGCTTGCTTGTGATGCGTTTTCGCTATTTAAAGAAAAAGGTATTTTTAACAAGCAAGCCGGTACTGCTTTTTTAAAAAATATTCTTGAGCAAGGTGGAACACGTCAACCGATGGAGTTGTTTATTGATTTTCGTGGGCGCCCCCCGCGTATTGATGCGCTCTTACAAGATAAAGGGATCAATAACATAGGCACAACATAGGGTAGTTCCTATACCTTCGTTCTAGAAATGGAAAAATTCCTGTGCTAATCTGAAATCGTTGCTTCAGTTGTCCTAAAGTCATGGCACTTGTCAGAACCGATTTTTAGAAGTGCATGAATAAAGGGAAGTAACATGTTGTTCTTACACACCTTTGACCATTAATAGCGGGAGGCTAGCGATGAAAAGACTAAAACGTGAAATTAAAGATAGGGCTTTTTCACAAGGGTTACGAGCAGGTACAACAGGACGTTCTATGGAGGATTGTCCTTACGGAGATGGTGCAGCAACACGCGATACGTGGGTAGGCGGCTGGGAACAAGGCCGTACACACTTTCGTGCAGGCTATATGGGTGGTATGTGTAAGTAGTTGGCAAAGTAGAGCTCGCCAGCGGTATTTTAAATAATTCAATATTCTTAGAAAGCGCCAGGGGTTCCTCACCCTTGGCGTTTTTTTTTGCATTTTACGCTGTTAATTACCCCCTCTCCCCCTAGGGGGGGGGAGCGCAGCGAGGGGGCCGGGCTGGGGTGAGGGGGTATTTTTTTATAGGGCATTATTACGGCGATTGTTGTGCTTTGGTTTAGTGGAAAGGCCATGCTGCGGCAAGCTGTTTTGTGCGCCACGCTTGCCACGCTGCGCGCTATCGCGAATCGGCGCAAAAACACTCCCCTCCGCATGGCTGCCACCTTATTGAGGGACGAATGCCATGGCAGGTATAGCAGCCTTCAGAGAGGTAGTCTTCCAGAGAGTGGCTTGAGCAGGGAGCACAGCGTTATTTCGAAAGAAGTCTCAGAAAATAACTATTCCGGGAGGGATTCGGCCGATGAGTTTTTGTAGGGGCGGCCCCTACGTTCCATTTACGGTTAAAAACCACCAGCCAACAAGATTTATATCTTTTAAATACAGCAGTTTATATTAATCCCTTTGACTGGGTGTTTGGAAGTAGCTAAACTTAACTTAAGTAAGTTGAATAGCAAAATTCAAAATGACTAAGAGGGAATTATCATGCCTGCACGTCAACAAGCGACCATTCAAAGTGAAGCCAAAAAGGCTGAAGCGGCAATATCACTTCAGCAAGCAAAAACGAATTTAAAGAAAAAGAAAGAAAAGCCAGGAAAGGGTTACGAAGAAGAAAAAGCCTACCGCGAGCTGGATGCGACGCAACTCTATTTAGGCGAGATTGGTTTTTCGCCATTGCTCACGGCAGAAGAAGAGGTGCTTTACTCACGTCGTGCGTTGAAAGGCGATGAAGCAGCACGCAACTACATTATCGAGTGCAACTTGAGGTTGGTTGTGAAAATTGCCTTGCGTTATCGTCAGTCGGGTATTTCGCTCTTAGATTTAATTGAAGAAGGCAATTTGGGTTTGATGCATGCAGTTGAGAAATTTGATCCAGAACGTGGTTTTCGTTTTTCAACCTACGCAACGTGGTGGATCCGCCAAGGCATTGAACGTGCGCTCATGAATCAAAGCCGCACCATTCGTTTGCCGGTGCATGTGATCCGCGATTTAAATGGCATGCTTAAAACCACACGCGCACTGCGTGGTGAGATGGAGCATGAGCCTACCTTGCAAGAGATCGCAGAAGCGTCTAACCACTCCATTGATGAAGTGGATAATTTGTTGCGCTTAAACGAGCGTGCGATTTCCGTTGATACCACTATTGACTCAGAAGGGCAGCGTACTTTAATGGATGTGCTTGTCGATCATGGTAGTACAAACCCAGAAGACGCATTGCACGAAGAAGATGTCGCTAGGCTGATTGATTCCTGGTTAGCGCAGTTGACGCACAAGCAGCGTGAGGTGATCGAGCACCGTTTTGGGTTGCATGGCTGTGAAGTGGGCACGCTTGAAACTGTCGGTGAAGTGATAGGTTTAACGCGTGAGCGTGTCCGTCAAATTCAAGTCGAAGCGATGGGGGTATTGCGTAAAATGTTAGCGCAACAAGGCATTCAACAAGATACGCTGCTATCCGATCGCGATTGATCCTGCTATCATGCAAGGATGTCGACACCTTGTTATACCAACGCTACTTTTCTCGCCAGCGCGGCAGATATTCGCCAGCTGCCGCGAGACGATGCCATTGAAATTGCCTTTGCGGGCCGATCCAACGCCGGCAAATCCAGTGTTTTAAATACCCTTACCAATAAAGTAAAACTTGCGCGCACCAGTAAAACGCCGGGGCGCACGCAGCTCATTAATTTATTTACGATAGATGAAAAACGCCGCCTGGTAGATCTGCCGGGTTACGGTTATGCCAAAGTGTCTGTCGCCATAAAAGCGCGCTGGCAAAAAACGCTCACGCGTTACCTTGAGGTGCGTGATAATTTAAAAGCGTTGGTGTTAGTGATGGATGTGCGGCATCCGCTAAAAGAGATCGACAACCAAATTCTCAGCTGGGCAACCGCCAGCCACTTGCCCGTGCATATTGTGCTCACAAAAACTGACAAGCTAACCCGCAATCAAGCCCACAAGGCTTTATCGCAGGTCAAGCAACAGCTCAAACACTTTGATGGCGAGCACATCACGGTTCAACTTTTTTCTTCCCACACCAAAATCGGTTTAGACGAGCTGCGTGACAGTTTAGCGCAGTTTTTTTAACGGGAATTATGTTATCCCGCTGTGCATGTTGAGGTGGTCTTTAAATTGTAGGGACCGCCCCTTCGTTGCTGCCCGGGCGACCACAGGGGGTCGCCCCTACAAATAATATTTCCCTATACGGCAAGGGATGATCTACCCCCGTGAACGGCTACCATAAAAGTTACATGCCGATGTTGCTCTATATATTAAGACAAAGGCTGAAGAGATAGTCTCTGGGTAGCTGCGATTTGATATGCCCGATAAGCCCCGGCGTGAGGTTTTTGCTCCCTGGCAATTTGTTGTTGTTTTCGTTGTCTGCTTGGCCTTGCTTTATTCTGATTTCTACCAGCTGTGCACGGAGGGACTGGTTTCTCTGGGAATGGTTGTTGATGTGGTGCTCTTCGTACTCCTGATTTTTGCTGCCATTTTGTATTACTGCCGCCCTGTATGATGATTGTTTGCCAAGTGGGTGGTAAGGAAAGCAAATGACGAGTTGTTTTAGTGAGCACTTGGATTGTTAATTCACAATTTTTAAAAACCCTAAAATTGGGCTAGTTAAATAACTTCTTGGTGGGCTTTTTTTTTGAGTGTGAATTAACTATTCCAAACAGGTCATTTAAATGCTTAAACCACTTTCATCTCAGTGCTTGAGCCTGATAATTTTTTGCTAGTCGACCAGTGCCAGGTAGGCAAAACAGAGTGACCACTGAAGTAGGGCCAGAGTACCGTGAAGCAACCTTCAAGTAGCGCATGGAGGAGGATGACCGGCGCGGTGAGGAGCTTGAGCACGAAAAAGTTTGCTTGGATATTTTCAAAAAACTGCACTGCAATAAAAAGTGGCAGCAACGTTTCAAGCAGCAAGCTGCTTGCTTTGAATACCAGGTAAGGCCAGTCGGGGTAACACAAGCGCCATTCCAAACGGCTCCACGCCGGGCTGATGATGGGGAGCGTCAGCAGCCAAAGCCAGTAGGGCAAGCTCTCTTGCTGCATGGGGCGCCAATGGCCGCGCACTGCCTGCATGCCAATCAGGCTTGTCGCATACGAGGCAAGCAACAAGCACAGCACCATGCCGGCAAGCGCCGATTCACGGTTTTGCAGCAGCGTCACCAGCAGCAGGCAGGTGGCGATACGCTCGAGCACTTCCAGGATAAAGCCGACGATGTTCCAGCGCGGGTAGCCGAGCAACAGTTTCTTCATTAATTGCGCATCGCTATGCATCGCTGCGTCTGGTTTATTCAGATCAAACTGACACATGAGGGCGTAGCGTAGCTGCCAATAGGCGGCGAAGGGCCCGCTGTTTACGAGCAGTTGTGCTTGTGCAATGTGGTTGCCTGCCATAAGCAGTGTGAGCGCGGTGTGCCCTTGCGGTGAACGTACAAACGGATCGGCGCCTTCATCCAACATGCGCTTCATGCGCGTAAATTCTTGGCGTGCAATCACATTCATCAGTGGCGTGCACTGCAGGCCGTCGGTGCTGACTGCGTCAAGCGGGAGGCCGTAGAGGGCGGGCTCGGACAAGAGTGTTGCGCGCGGGGTTTCCTTTTCAGTTGCATCTGTTGCCGCTTGGTGCGCATTCCACACATCACGCCCACGGGGTAAAGTATCAACTATTCCAAAGTGGTTGTGCGTGCCTGCGGCAATGGCTGCTTTTTTGATTTGGTCTGCGTTATCGCCACCTGCTTGCGTCAGCAAGTAGCTCGCCACATCAGCGTGTCCACTGCGTGCGGCCACAACAAGTGGGGTTTCATCCGCATCATTTCTTGTATCGGTCTTACGGCCTCTGTTTGTTTGCAATGCTTTGATAATGTCTAGGTCGCCCATACCCGCCACTTGATGCATAAGATGAGGTGACTCCAGTAAGGCTTGCAAATGCTGGTCGCGCTTGCGCTTCCACCAAAAGAGGAGGAAACAGGCGGCGCCGCTGCTGGCAGCAATGAGACCGACCGTTGCTATCACAATAGGGATGGTATTTTGGTAAAGTGGCGCGCTGGCCGGGCACGTGACCGTGACGACACCGGGCGCGGCTTCATGCCACAGATAAGGCAGTTGCCCCTCTTGTGTTACCCACCGTGAAGTATTCCAGTTTCCAAAAGTACCCGGCTGATGCAGGGCATGCGTGGATTGGCTGGCTTGTTGCCGCAACGCATAGTCACGACTGTTGTCAGGCACCCACTGGCCAGAGGCTGTGCTGTCCCAATAACATTGTTGCACGGCGTTGTTTGGTAAGGTGCTGCCTGACAGGCCGCCAGCAGACTGACCGCGTACGCAGGCGGCTGCAAAGCAGTGAGCGAGAGTGCCATCGAGATAACGTCCAATTAAGCCGCCACTGTGAAACTGCCCAGAGACCGCTGCCAGCGTATAGCTGTCAAGCACATCTCCGAAGAGGTAGCCGACCAAACCGCCAGTGGCGTCTTGGCCAATCACTTCACCGTGCACTGCGCACATCACAATAGTGCCTTGATTCAAGCCGGCAGCGCCCCCAGTGCTGTCTTGCCCTGACACTGTGCCATTGACTTGACTGCTTTCAAGCAGGCCTTGATTCTCACCCGCCAGCCCCCCTGTTTGTTGTTGACCGCTCACTACCCCCACAAACTGACTGCGCAGCACACGACCCGTATTGCGGCCCGCTATGCCGCCGACAGTGTTGCGGCCTTGTAGTTCATCCAGCAACACCGAGATCACAATATCTGAGACTTCACCGCTGTTCTCTCCCACCGCGCCACCGACAAAATCATCTGCCAGTAGCACGCCGGTAAAAGTGCTGCTCGTGAGCGTGCCGCTTTGCTTGCCGACCAACCCACCGGCACTTGTCTCTGCATCGATGCTGGTGCTAGCAGCGCAATGTACAATGTGGCCGTTGCTGTCGCCTGCAATACCGCCGACCATTGAAGTACCTTGTACGCTGCCGGTGGCGTTGTTACGCAAAAGCGTGCCAGTATTGTTGCCTGCGATGCCGCCGGTTTGTTGCAGGCCGGTGATCTGTGCGTCACTGTGCGCGTCAACGATGGTGCCTGTGTTCAACCCGGCAATACCGCCGCTGATGTCACCTGCTGCGGTGACTTCGCCATCAACGATCACGTTCGACAGCACACCTTCATGCCACCCGGCGATACCGCCTACATAAGCGCGACCATGAATAGTGGCATCCACGAGCGAAACGTTACCGATCTGCGCGCTTGCACCTGTGTAGCCAAAGACGCCGACGTAGTCTTCATCCGGGCGGTTGATAAAAAGGCTGACGATTGCATAGCCTTGTCCATCGAGGCTGCCAGTAAAGGGAAAGCTGCTGACACCCGGCAACAAACCGCCGAGCGGCGCAAACCCTTGCCCGCCATTCCAGGTGACCGAAATTGCGCAGTTAATGTCATTCATCAGCGTCAAGTGTTGATCGGAACACGCCGCTTGCAACGTAGCGCAGTCGGTCACCTCCACATGGGAGCCCTGCGCGTTGGTGCCGAAGATCAAAAGCGTCGGGTAACTACAGCCCGGTGTGATAAACCAGGTATTCACAAAATCCCAATCCGCGAAGCTTGTTGGCTGTTGCATTTGCGCGGTAGCAAGGCCAGTGCCGGCAGCGCTGGTGGTGTGCCCCGAGAGACTGGTGTCCCAGTAGCTGCTGGTGACCACACTCTGGTTGCCGAGACGGCCCACGAGGCCGCCGGTGTCTGCGCCAAAGGCCGTCAACGCGCCTGCTGCGTAGCTTGTGTGCAGGTGGCCTGCGTTTTCCCCCACAAGCCCACCGACACGTTCTCCCACACCGGTGACCGCTGCTGCGCTATAGGTGTGCGTGATGTTGCCGGCATTTAAGCCCACGAGCCCGCCTAGCACATCCGCGTTGGCGGCGACTTGGCCGGCCACACTGCAATGTGATATTTCGCCTTCATGCCGGCCAACAAGCATGCCCACGGTGCTGAGGCCCGTGATATCTGCATCCACCAAACGCACATTTGTAATGCGTGCGCCTTGCCCGGTATAACCAAAAAGGGCCACGCTGTCTTCGGCCAAACGCGTGATGGTCAAGCCAATAATGGCATGACCTTGCCCGTCGAGTGTGCCGATGAAAGCGTGATGACTGTTTGGACTTTCATACCAGCCAAGCGGTGTAAAGCCTTTGCCGTCATTCCAGGTGGCCGTGCCGGTGCAGTCAATGTCTTGGGCCAAATAAATAGTTTGATCTAAACACACCGACTGCAGCGCTTCGCAGGTGCTGATATTCACCGGCGGTGATGGCGGCGCAGGGGGAATAACCCTTCGCAGCTGCGGGTAAGTGTCGCAATGGCCAACCCACCAGGTGTTGTCAAAATCCCAGCCTTCATAAGTGAGAGCAGTCTGCAATTGGCGTGTGCTTTTACCCACGCCGCCTGCACTGAGCACAGTTTGAGAAACGTCGAGGTCCCAGTAGCTGTTGCTGGAGGTGCCTCCACCCCCGCCAATTAGGCCGCCTGCGTTGGCGATATCAATCACCAACACGGCAGCATATGCATTCATGACAATGTCGGCTGCACTGGAGCCAATTAAGCCACCCGTGTGCATAGAAGAAAACATATCAGTGCCTGTGACAATACCTACTGCACTGGCATCAGTGAGAGTCGTGCCTGCTTGCCACCAGTGGTACCCAATTAATCCGCCTATATTGCCTTGGCCGGATACGCTACCAGCAAAACTGCATTGACTGACAGCACCTCTGTTTTGACCAATGAGGCCACCCACAACGTTGCGACCAGTGACGGTGCCTGAAGCATGGCAGAGCATCACCGTGCCGCGCAGGTTCAGACCAAGGAGACTACCGCCTGAGCCGCCAGTAATAGAGACGTCGAGCAAAGTGAGGTTGCTTACCCATGCAGGCTCAACCATATAAGCGATCAATCCAAAATAGCCAGCGGTGAGTGGCTGCGCAATGGTGAGGTTATAAAGAGTATGGCCATTGCCTTGTAGCGAGCCAGTTGCCAATATGCCGGGACCAAAGCCTGCGCCGCCTTCCCAGATGCGTGTTTCTGTACAGTCGATGTCTTGCAATAGCGAGATATTAGCGCCTGGAAAAAACAGGGCAGTTTGTAACGCTTGGCAAGTACTCACTTCAAAATTTTGGCTAGTACAATCACGCTGGGTGAGCGTTGGGTAGTCCGCGCCTTCATTAATCTGCCAGGCGCAGTCGAAATCCCAGGTGAAATAGTTTGACTGCTGGTACATCTGCGCGGTGGTTTTGCCGATGCCACTTGCACTGGTGATTTGCCCAGAGGTCTCTGTGTTCCAATAGGAGCTGAATGCAAAACCACCACCATCACCTACTAGACCACCGAATAAGGCGTTACCAGAAACAGGGCCTGTTGCAAAGCTGTATCCTGCTATGCTGAGGTGTCGACCCACAAGCCCCCCGACAGCGCTGTTGCCCGTGACAGCGCCGGAAGCACTGCAATGTGCAATGATGCCGCCATTTTCGCCCACGAGACCACCAATGCGATCGGCAGGGCTTGTGACACTTCCTTGTGCATGAGATTGTATGATGATACCAAGCTGAGCAGAAAAAGTTTCATCATCGTTTGCGCCTACCAAACCGCCAAGATAGTGACTGTAACTAGCGGTGCCATAGATAGTCGCTGACGCATTACATTGGCTAACCAGCCCCCCGAAATTCCAACCCACAATTCCACCAAGATAGTTGGTGCCGGTGACAAGGCCTGAACTGCTGCACTGAGTAATGCGCCCGAGTGTGCTCCAGCCAGCAATGCCACCACCGCCACCACCTGTAGCAGATACGTTGCCCGCGCTATGGCAATGACTCAGTGTGCCACCATTTAAAGAGCCAACAACACTTCCTGTTCTCTGCGCGCCCACAATATTGTGGTTGACGAGTGTGAGGTGCGTGACGTTGGAGGCAGCGTTAATTTGCCCAAAGAGGCCAACAGACGTTATGGCTGGGCGATTAATCATTAAACTGAAAATCGTATGGCCATTGCCTGCTAGTGAACCTGTTGCTAATACGCCAGGAGCAAAACCGGCACCACTATCCCATGTGCTCGTTGCGCTGCAATCAATATCTTCTGTTAATACAATCGTTGCAAATGGCGAGAGAACAGCTGTTTGTAGTTGATCACAATTGCTGACTTCAATGATGCCTTCTGTGCAAATATTCTCTGTGAGAGAAGGATAGCTTACCCCGTCATTGATTTGCCAAGCGCAGTTAAAGTCCCAACCTTCAAAAGTAGATTGTTGATACATTTGGGCAGTGGTTTTGCCGGTACCGCCGTCGCTGCTTCCTCTGGTTGAGGCTTGTGTGTCCCAGTAGCTGCGAAAAACAATTCCACTGTTATCGCCAATCAGCCCCCCCACAGAACTGGTACCTGTGATTTCTCCGGTAGAATACGCATAAGCAATGGTGGAGGGGCTTTGTACTTCACCAATCAAGCCGCCCGTGTTTTCGCCTGTGCTGGTGACGGTCACGGAGGCAAAAACCTGTGTGATGATGCTTCCAGTAGTGCGACCGACTAAGCCACCTGCTTCCCCATCGCCGCTGTTAACAGAGCCTTGTGCGCTGCTTTGTGTCAGTGTGCCCCGATGAAAACCAGCAAGACCGCCAATTGCTGAGCCGATGGCAGTGACACTGACAACAGTGTGGCATTGGATGATCGTGCCGTCACTATCAAGTCCGATGAGGCCACCTACAAAATCATCGCCAAAGACATTGCCTGAGAAAGTGCATTGCGTTAGTTTGGTATCAGTACCTTCGCCTACCAGGCCGCCTACTCGAGGTCCTGTGCTTGTTATTTCTGCAGAGGCACTACAATTTGTCAGTACAGTTCTTTCGCCTCCCCCTAACATGCTACCGACACTTCGAATAGGGGCGGTGACATTGCCTGAGAACCTGCAGTGGCTAAACGAGGTACCCTCTGACCAGGCAGCAATGCCGCCGACGTAACCTTGCCCCAGGATGGCTGCATTGGCTAAGTTGAGGCGAGTCACCCATGCTGGCTCGCTGATGTAGCCAAACACGCCAACATAGTCTGTGCTGGGACGGTTGATAGTGAGGTTTGTCACTGTGTGATCTTGGCCGTCGAGGTTACCTGTAAAGGGTGCGGCGTTGGTGCCAATGGGCTCAAAACCTTCACCACCATTCCAGGTAGCGGTCTGCGTACAGTCAATGTCGGCGATTAGCACATAGGCGTCACCTAGATCCTGGCTCATCAACTGCAACTCAGCGCACGTACTAATTGGCGTTTGTGCTGAGGCAGGGTGCCATAAGCCTAAGAGCACCAGCAGGAAGACCGCGTAAGCCTTCATGGTTGTTGTTTTGCTGTTTAAGCGTTTTCGATACGAATCGCAAAAAATGTGTAGATAAAGTAAAAAACCGAGAAACCTGTATGAAGTGATTCTGATGATTTTCTAAACATATAGCGTAACAGGGAAAGGTAAGCTTAAAAAAATAAATTTACCTCTACCTGTTACGCCACTTACTGTGAAGCATTGTGTCTTTTTAAAGCGTACAAGTGTTTCTGTTTTTTTAAACGCTTTAAGAGTTTTTGTGTTTTGATTTAGTGCAAGCATGGCCATCAAGCACCTTGTGTGGTTGTTGCTTGTAGTATCAGCCTGCTGCGCTCGCGCCCAGGTCCCTATCGGTAGTTGTTTTGAACTTCAGCAGATGAACCAGGATCTGAATGGTGTCTATGTGCTAACCGCCGACATTGATTGCACCGAAACGGCTACTTGGAATAGCGGTGAGGGCTTTGAGCCCATTGGAAAGCAGCCCAACGGCGGGCTTGGCACCCCATTCACTGGCATTTTAGAGGGTGGGGGGTACCGCATTTTTAACCTCACTATCAATCGGGCATCATTGGCCTATATGGGTTTGTTTGCCAGGATAGATAACGGTGGTGAAGTGCACCACCTTACCCTTATCAGACCAACGGTTGTCGGCAAGCAGTTTGCGGGTGCGTTAGCTGGTTTTATAGATTATGGAACCAAAATAACCCACTGCGCTGCTTTGTCTGTTACCGTCAGTGCCCTTTCTCATGTAGGTGGTTTGGTGGGTTTTAGCCGAAGAAGTGTTTTTGAACAAAACAATGTCACGGGCACAATCAGTAATACCGGTGATTATACAGGTGGTCTTATTGGCTATGGGTCGATTGGTATCACAATAGACAACTGCGAGGCTTCTGTTGACGTCACTGGCATCAAATATGTGGGCGGTTTAGTAGGAGGCTTATTTACAAGCAACCAGAATAGCTTTATTCATCGCAGCACCGCGTTTGGCAATGTCGCTGGCTCGGCGTATGTGGGTGGTTTGTTAGGTTGGAACGCACCCAATACAAATGAAATTGTTCTTGTCAGCCAATGCACAGCCTTTGGTAATGTGACTGGAAGCGGGGGCATGTATGTTGGCGGCTTGGTAGGTGACAATCAGGGTACGATCGTACAAAGTCGTGCTTTGGGTTTTGTTATCAGCACCGGCTCTTACACAGGAGGATTGGTTGGTCGAAGCGTAGGTGAAATCATACATTGTTATGCGCGAGGTGATGTTTCTGGCATGCAATATGTAGGCGGATTAATCGGCGGCACACTCACTGGTAGCCGTGCAGTCATTATTGCCTTTTCATATGCCACTGGCCAGGTCACGGGCTCAAGCTTTATAGGTGGACTTATTGGTCAGCGCGATGCAGATATCATTTTCACCAGTTATTGGGATGTGGAAACGTCTGCCCAAGCAGGCAGTGATGGTGGCACAGGCGCGACCACGGCCCAGATGTATCAAACAGGTACCTATGCGTTTTGGGACTTCAACTGTGTGTGGGAGATTCAAAATGGGGTGAGCTACCCCGTGCTGAGACAAAGCGCTTGTGGGTTGGGCGTGTTGACAGTCAACACGTGTGCTGATTTACAGCGCGCTGTTTTTTGGAGCGGCAGTGTGGCGCTGTTGCAACAGAATATTGATTGCGCAGAGACGTCTTTGTGGGCAGGGGGAGGCTTTACACCAGGCTTATTGATCCCGGGTAGTCGTTTGGATGGTCAGGGCTACGCTATTTCAGACATCACCATTAACCGGGCGACAGCAGACTATGTTGGTCTATTGAGTCGTGTAGAAAGCGGTGCAGTAATACAAGACATCGAGCTAGTCAATGCGGCGGTATCAGCCAGCAGTTGGACTGGGGTGCTGGCCGCTCAGAATTTTGGGCTCATCAAACGGTGCGGCGTAACAGGCCAGGTAACAGGCACAGGGCAAGTCGGTGGTTTAGTGGGGTTTAACCAAGGTCGCATCGTGCAGTCTTATGCTGAGGTGCAAGCCACGGGCTCGTCTAATGTGGGTGGTTTGGTAGGCTACCTTTCCGATGGCACCGTGGCAATGTGCTACGCGACAGGCAGTGTCACAGGTTCATCTAATGTGGGTGGTTTAATTGGCCTCGAGGCAGGCTCGCCCTCTATCGTGTTTTCAAGCTATTGGGACACAGAGTCTTCTGGCCAGCTAAGCAGCGCAAGCGGTATAGGCAAGAGCACTGCACAGATGCGTCAACGTAGTGAGTATGTTGCTTGGGACTTTAACTGTACCTGGGCTATCAACGAAGGGGCAGGCTACCCCACACTGACACACCAGTCTTGCGGCGTTGTACAAGTGAGCGATTGTGATGCATTACAGGGTGCTGTTTTTTCTTCAAGTGATGGTATCTCGCTACTAAACGATATTGATTGCAATGAGACGACAGCCTGGGACGGCGGCGCTGGTTTTGTACCGGGACTGTTGACGAGCGGCGTTTTTGATGGCAATGGTTACCAGATTATTAATCTCACAATTAATCGTCTGACTGTTTCTCAGGTTGGCTTGTTTGCCCAAACAGAGGAAGGTGCGTGGGTTGCCAATGTCACATTAGCTAATCTGTATGTTGCTGGTAAAAACGCAGTAGGCGGGCTCATCGGAGAAAACAACGGTGGCGCAGTCATTGGATGTTCAGTGACGGGTAGCATCAATGCAAATGGAGATGTTGGTGGCCTAATAGGCGTAAATAACGGCAATGTCATGCAAAGCAATTTTTCAGGTAATGTAATCAGTGCGGGTGCGACAGCGGGTGGATTGATAGGTGAGCATCAAGGAGGTTTAGTGAGCCAAGCCCATGTGCTGTCTGCAACCGTGGTAGGCACCAATTACCTGGGTGGTTTGGTAGGTAGCCATGATGGCGGGACATTGAGTGGTTGTCGCGCTTCGGCGACCGTGTTGGGTGACGATGATATTGGTGGCTTGACAAGTCTAAACGGGGGTAGGGTAGTTGATTGTGTTGCCATATCCACCGTCACTGGCGGTAGGCGTGTCGGTGGTTTGGTGGGTCAGAACAAAGGCATCATCAGCCGTTGTCACGCCACGACAAACGCCACCGGTTCTAGAACCAGTGTTGATCCGGTGGGTGGTTTGGTCGGCCTCAATGCGGATGGCGGGGTGATCATCAACAGCACGGCTTCCGGGAATGTCACGACGACAGGCCACTGGGCGGGTGGCTTGGCAGGACAAACAGACAGAGGCGCATTAATACAGAATTGCCATGCTGCCGTTAATGTAGAAGGTTTGGGGGCCGTCGGCGGGCTAATTGGATATTTCGGCGAAGAGGGTAGCCGGATTCAAAGCTGTACGGCTTCAGGGAATGTAAAAGGGGCATCGACGCATGTAGGTGGGCTGTTAGGGCGAAGTGAAGAAAGTGTTGTGACCGACTCAAGCGCATCAGGAAATGTGATGGGTCCAGACGATTACGTCGGGGGCCTGATAGGGCAAGCGCAAGGTACAACGGTTACGCGTTGTTATGCATCGGGCAATGTGCAGGGGCTTGGCAATTATGTCGGCGGCTTAGTCGGTGGCAACACCGATGCAAGTATCATTGAAACCTGCTACGCAACAGGCACGGTCATTGCCGCAGGTGGTGATGCCGGCGGCCTGGTGGGCACTAATGCGGGGACCATTCGAAATGCTTATGCTGTTTCGCAAGTCAATGGCACTAACACGGTGGGTGGACTCGTCGGCAGTAGCACCGGCGCTATCGTTAACTGTTACGCGATCAGCACGATTGCCATCAGTGGCAGCGGTGTGGGTGGTTTAGTCGCGACAGCAAATGGTGTGGTGCAAAGCAGCTACTGGGACAGCGATGTCTCGGAGCTCTCGATCAGCGCAGGGGGTGCGCCTCGCACTTCTCGACAAATGGAAGTGGTGAGCACGTTTGTGAACTGGGACTTTGACAATGTGTGGCTCCCGGGTTGCCGTGCGCCGCCGCAGCTGCGTGCTTTTCTCTCTGCCAGTGGTACCGTAGAGTACATCGACAGCTGTGCGGCGCTGCAAGCCGCTTGCTTTGGTAACACACTCATCCTCACCCAAGACATTGACTGCAGCGAAAGTGCCTCCTGGGATAATCAAAAAGGCTTTGACCCGCTGGGCTGGTTTGAAAGTGCGAGCTTTGCCTCGCCTTTTACTGGCACTTTTGATGGGCAAGGCTATACCATCTCGCATCTATTCATTGACCGCCCCATGCAAGACTATGTAGGCCTATTTGGTTATGTGGGCAGTGGCGCGCAGATACAGCGCCTTGCACTGTTTAACGCCACCATCACGGGCAACCGCTATGTAGGCGCCCTGGCGGGTTGGAATAACGGTGAGCTGCGTGCGCTCTCTGCACAAGGGCGCGTAGTGGGCCATGCTGATATTGTTGGTGGTGTGGTGGGCTGGAATGCCGGCACCCTCATTGAAGCGATTTCAGAAGTGAGCGTCACAGGCAGTGGTGACTTTGTCGGCGGCCTTGCGGGGTGGAATCAGCAACAGATTATCGATAGCTACTCCGTCGGGCCAGTCATTGGTACCGGTACCGGTGTCGGCGGCCTGGTGGGCTTTGGCGACCTGAGCGCGGTTGTCACCGCAAGCTACTGGGATATTGATCGGTCAGGCCGTCTTTTTAGTAGCGGCGGCACCGGCAAACCAACCCGCTTGATGCAGTGGTCTGGCACGTATGCCACGTGGAACTTTACGTCAACGTGGTGGGTAGCTTGCCAAGCCTACCCGCAGTTGCGGGTGTTGACGTCAGGCGGCGGCTTCACCGAAGCTTTCAATATCAGCACCTGTGGTGAGCTGCAAGCGGTGTGTGTTGATGCCAACGTCCGCTTAATGCAAGACATCGATTGCCGCGAGACAGCGACGTGGAATGATGGCTTTGGCTTTTTGCCGCTGGGCTGGTTTATTGATGCGACCACGGTTGCTTCGTTCTCCGGCATTTTTGATGGGCAAGGTTTTCAGATAATGGGGCTCACGATTAACCGGCCTGACGAAGATCACATGGGGCTTTTTGGCTACACCTCGCCGACCGCTGAGATTAAAAACGTTATCCTGGTTGATGCCAACATCCGCGCAAAAGACAGTGTGGGCGGCTTGATCGGAACGCACTACGGAGTGGTGAGCGATAGCCATGTGAGCGCAAGCCTTACTGTTACCGGTGAGACAGCGGGTATGTTGGTCGGTACCAACTTGGGTACGGTGCACCGTTGCAGCGCAACAGGTGTGATAGCCGGGACAGATATTCTGGGTGGCCTGGTAGGCAGTAACGCGGGTGCGATCAGCGAAAGTCACGCGAGCACTGAAGTGAAGGGCAACCGAACCGTTGCGGGGCTTGTGGCACGCAACACGGGTATGGTGCACCAAAGCAGCGCGTCAGGTGAGGTGCGTGGCACGATCATCGTTGGTGGGTTGATTGCTGATAACACGGGCACCGTTGCGCATTGCTACAGTGCCAGTACGGTAGTCGGTGAAGAACGCGTCGGTGGGTTGCTCGGCAGCCATGCCGGTAGCGTTGTTTTAAGCTTCGTCAATGGTTCTACCACAGGTATCGACATTGTCGGTGGCCTGGTTGGGATCAATACCGCAGACATTGTGCAATGCGCAGGGTATGGTGAGGTCACTGGTCAAACAAGTGTAGGCGGTATTGTCGGCGAACATCATGGCAGCTTGCTACAAAGTTATGCCGTGGGTGCCACCCACGGTGACTTTCAAGTAGGTGGCCTGATTGGCACTAATCGCGATGGCACGCTCATCGAATGTTACGCGGCGGGCTGTGTGCAAGGCTCGCAAGCTGGCGGCTTGCTTGGCTCGGTACTCGACACAGACAAAATTGAGCGCACCTACTGGGATCAAGACACGACAGGCCAGCTGCTGCCGGCGACTTCGGGGCGCTACTATGACGTGCGGCGTGCTTTTCGCAAGCACACGGCCGCATTGCAAAAGCCAAACACGTTTGATGATTGGTCTCTTGGTACGGTGTGGGAAATGTGTGCTACGCGAAGCTATCCTTGCCTCATTGGGTTGGGTGCGTCAGTGCCAACTAAACCGAATACGGCTTGCCCCGTGCCGCCGCCGCTTTTTGAAGAAGAGCTCAATGGGTACATTGCCATGACACTGGTCGGCGTTGCGCTGGCTTTGATGATGTTGGCTTTTCTTCACTATTGCGCGCGAGAAGATCTGCAGGCAAAGCTTGCTTCGCCTGACAAGCTACACTGGATGGCGGCCATGGGGCAGCTTGCGATAGTGAAGTATTTGCTGAGCAAACAAAAGCAGGATGGTGCAAGTAATGCACCGACAACGGCGGGTGCAAACGCGGCGCTTTTGAAAACAGATGAAGAGGGTTGCACGCCACTGGATTGTGCGGCGCGAGGCGGACATGCGCAGGTAGCAGCCTATTTGCATGCACAAGACAAAACGCAAGCTGTCCAACATGCAGCTATCTTGGGAGGGCAACGTCAACATCGTATGGTGCTAGCGATGTTGCCTGACGGAGAGCGCCTTTGGGGTGATCACCAGCACAGCCAGCAGGAGTGTCACGGTGAAACTAATCCTGAAGATCTCATAACACTGTTGGCGACAGACGACACCACGTCTTTTTACGGCACGGACATTAACCGTCGCGACGCTGAGGGAGTGACACCTTTGATGAAAGTGATTGCAGCGGGCGACATGGGCGAAGCCGAGCGTTTGGTGCGCGAAGGTGCAGACATCTTTGTGTGCGATGCGCAGGGCCATAATGTTATTTGGCATTTGATCAAGCAGGGCGAGCGTGTGGAAGCACAGTTTTTGATCCGGGCAAGCCCGCAAGGCTATTATTTTGATATTGCCTTTGCGTTGATCTGCGAAGCACTTCAGGCAAACACAGACACGCTCACCCATTTGGACTTGAGTGGCCACGGGTTAGATGATGCCAAACTGCAAGCGCTTGCACGTGCTTTGCAAAACAACACGCATGTTAAGACGGTGGATTTGTCTCACAACAACATTACCTCACTGGGTGTGCGGGGTTGGTACGAGACTGGTTTGCCGCCTGCGCTTGAGCAGCTAATCTTGGTGAACAACTTGCTTGATAGGCTGGCGGCGAAGTACTTGCTGCGGGCACTGCCGAATTGTCAAACATTGACCAATGTGGTGCTTGGCGAAAACGTACTGCTCCCCAAAGACAGTCAGCAATGGAAAGCTTTGAAAACAGCGTTGTTGAATCGGGCAGCAGGCCACACGCTAGAAAAAGAGGAAGAGGCAGAAATACCAGACCGCTGGAAGCGATTTCTATGGTGGTGGGGGGCAACGACGCTCTGGCTGCAGCCTTACCATGTGCTCACGGTCATCGGCTTTTTGCTAGAGATGGCAGATCGTATTTCGGATGCGTTTCTTATTCGCGAGTTGCTGGAAAATCAAGAACCCAAGCTTGCGCTGGCCTCGATGTGCTTTTTGGTCACCTCTTATCTCGTGGGCTTGTGGGGCATGCGCGTCGTGCGCGGCAGATGGTACCCGAAGAAATGGCAGTCGATCCCGTATTGGCTCATCACTTTACCGGTGCTGAGCCCCGATTGGGTGCGGCTAGAATGGGGGTTGGAATACATCGACTTTCGTTTTGCCAAGCTCAAGCTCGCGAACTTTTTCGGCGAAGACATTCCGCAGTTTAGTATTGGTGTGTTGTTTTTGTTGCGCAAGGGCACGAACACCGTGGTGTTGCTCAAGACGGCGATTGCGTTTGTGGCGTCAGTTTTCTTTTTGGGGAAGCTGATTTTGTATGACTTGCCGGCGATGCGTAAGCAATTGGTGGGCACAAGCCTCTGGCGCCGGCTGTTGCCAGGCGGCCAAGCCGCCGTCGCTAAAAAAGAACAGGAGATGCGCGAGCTTCATCTGTAGAGAGTCTTTTTTTATCTATCAAAGAAATCAAAAAAAACAATACATTTTAAGTTTGAAAGATAACATTATCTTTGTTCAGTAAAGCACTAAAATCGATTATGCGTGAGAAGAAACCGCTTTCAACTACTTTTCAAGTGGTTGCTTATGGTTTGATTAAAATAAAATTAGTTAGAGCAATATAAATTTATCACCAAATATTGTTTTTGCGATTTAGTGACATTTTAAGAGGCGTTTATATTTGTCACCAAATACATAAAACTTGATTTTGGTGATATTTTATAAAGCATTAAATCGCATCACCAAACAGATTTTATAGATAACGGTTTGATATAAAATGATTTATTGTTTCCCCTTCAGCTTTGAAGGCTTAAGGTCGCGCTGGCTTAGCCAGCCAAATCTCAAAAGGCAAAAGAGATTTGGCTGATTATAAAGATATTATAATCAGCCAAATCGAGAGGCGGAAAATAAATGATTATTAATCAATGAATTATGATTGTTTTCTGTGAGGGTGTTAATGCGCCTCATCCCAATTGTGGCCGATGCCAACATCCACGACTAAGGGTACCGTCAGCTCGGCGGCTGCGGCCATGTGCTTTTTAACTTCTTGACTGACGGTGTCGATGCTACTTTCGGCGACTTCTAACACCAATTCGTCATGTACTTGCATAATAAGGCGGGCGTCGACGTTGCTGCGTGCGAGCCAATCGTCAACGGCGATCATGGCGCGTTTGATGATTTCAGCCGCGGTGCCTTGCATGGGCGCGTTAATGGCCGCGCGTTCGGCGGCTTTGCGGCGGGGGATTTGTTTAGATTTTATTTCAGGCAAATAGAGTCGCCGACCAGAGAGCGTTTCCACAAAACCATTTTTGGAGGCCGCGCGCCGGGTGTTTTCCATATAATCTTTCACGCCGGGGTAACGGTGAAAGTATTCGTCCATATAATGTTCGGCTGATTTTCTGTCAACGCCCAATTGCTGTGACAATCCAAAAGCGGACATGCCGTAAATCAAACCAAAGTTAATCGCTTTGGCACTACGACGTTGGTTGGAGGTCACGTTATCAAGCGGCACACCAAAAATTTCAGCCGCCGTGGCTTTGTGAATATCCAAACCGTCACGGAACGCCTTCACCAAGCCCGCATCGTTTGATAAATGCGCCATGATGCGCAATTCAATTTGTGAATAATCCGCGGCGAGTAATTGGTAACCTGTTGGTGCGATAAACGCTTGCCGAATGCGGCGGCCTTCAGCGGTGCGAATAGGAATGTTTTGTAAGTTCGGGTTAGTCGAAGAAAGCCTGCCGGTTGAGGTCACGGCTTGTTGGTATACGGTGTGCACCCGCCCCGTTTTTTCATGAATTTGTTCAGGCAGCGGATCAGTATACGTCGATTTCAATTTACTGAGGCTGCGATACTCGATAATGACGTTGGGTAAAGGGTAGGTGAGAGCAAGCTCTTGTAATACGCCTTCCGCAGTGGAAGGCTGGCCTTTAGGTGTTTTCTTTAAAATAGGCAGGCCTTGCTCTTCAAATAAAATATGTTGCAACTGTTTGGGTGAATCAAGATTAAATTCACTGCCGGCTAAGTGATAGGCTGCTTGTGTGAGTGTGTCGATCTGCTTGCCCAGTTCCTGGCTTTGTGTTTTGAGTTTTTGAGCATCAATCAGCACGCCCGTGCTTTCCATGTGAGAGAGCACGCGGGTAACCGGCATTTCAAGGTGATGAAATATGTCTTTTTCATTTTCGGATAACTGCTGCCACAGTGTATCTTGCAGTTGCATCAAGGCGTTAGCTTGGGCAGTAGAATAGGCCGCGAGCGCGTCTAACGCCGCTTCACGTAGGTCGCCTTTTTTAGCCAGGTCAGCAGGCTTGGGTAAAGTAATATCCAGTTCGGCAGCGGCCAAGTCAAAAAGTGTGTGGCGTCGGGTGCTGTTTAATACATACGAGGCGAGTGAGACATCAAAACAGTTGGCGTTGATAATGATATTGTGTCGGGCAAGTACATTAAAAATAAATTTAAGATTCTCGCCAATGAGCATCAGATCGGTGCGTGCAAATAGAGGTGTCAGCTGTGAGAGCAGATCATGGGAAGTGATCGCTGAGTCATCGGGTGCAAATTCAGCCAGTGGAATATAAACGCTCGGGGTATTGTCGGCTGCTAAGGCGATACCAATGATTTGCGCGCTATAAATATGTGTATTGGTGGTGTGTATTTGCAGGGCAACTTTTTTTGCGTTGTTGAGCGTCGTAAGGTGCTGCGCGAGTGCGTCAGCATGGCCTAGCACTTGCACAGTTGCCTCAGCGGTGCGCTTGCTCGACGGTTTCTCTGCTGGCGCTTCTTCTTTTAACCATGATCTAATTTCCCAGCGTGCCAACTGCTCGTTTAAGTGAGCGACATCCGGGGTGTTTGCGTGCAAGGTGTCGAGCGAGAAAGGCAGTTTAATGTCGGTGTCCAGCGTGACCAATTGTTCAGACAGCGTGAGTATTTCAAGGCTGGCGCGCAGGTTTTCCCCCACCTTGCCTTTGATTTCATCCGCATGCAATAGAATTTCTTCAAGTGAACCATATTGCGTTAACCACTTCGCCGCTGTTTTGGGCCCAACTTTTGGTACGCCCGGAATGTTATCGACGCTGTCACCAATCAGCGCGAGGTAATCAATAATTTTTTCAGGGGGCACGCCAAATTTTGCAATCACCCCTTCGCGATCAAGTTGCACCTGTGTCATGGTGTTGAGCATGGTGATATTGTCGTTCACCAGCTGGGCCAGATCTTTATCGCTGCTGACAATGATTGTTTTCATGCCTTTTTGATCTGCCTGGCAGGCCAAGGTAGCGATAATGTCGTCTGCTTCAATGCCTGGCATCATGATAAGCGGCAGGCCCATGGCTTTGATCAACTCATGAAGCGGCTCAATTTGGCAGGCCAAGTCATCCGGCATGACCGCGCGGTTGGCTTTATATTCAGGGTAGAGTTGATGGCGAAAATTTTCACCTTTGGTATCAAATACCACGGCAATATGCTCATCAGGGTATTCGCCCATGAGCTTGCGCAACATGTTGATGGTGCCCACCATGGCGCCCGTGGGCTCGCCTTGTTTGGTAGAAAGAGGCGGGAGCGCAAAATACGCGCGAAATAAATACGATGAACCATCCACTAAGATGAGCGGTGCCGTTGTTGATGTAGCCATAATAGCTGCTAGATTAACTCAGTGACTCGAGTTTGGCAAAGGAGGCGACTAACCACTTGCTGCCGACGCTTTCAAAGTAAACTTGTAGACGTGCTTGCTCGCCTTGCCCCTCACAGTTGAGCACCACGCCTTCACCAAATTTAGCGTGTTTGACGCGCTGGCCAAGCTGTACCGGTGCGCCATCAATGGTGGTCGCGGCAACGGCAATGTTGGTGGCGGCATCGGTCTTGAAAGAGGGGCGTGGATGGAAGTCTGCACTGGGGCGTGACACCACGGCTTTCGCCCGCACATGCTCAACCAATTCATTGGGCAGCTCAGAAATAAAGCGTGACGGGGCATGCATCATTTCACGACCGTGTAAGCGACGCGTTTCGGCATGCGTCATCACAATTTTTTTTCTGGCGCGCGTAATACCGACGTAACAAAGGCGACGTTCTTCTTCCAGGCGCCCTTCTTCTTGCAGGGACATTTGATGTGGAAAGAGTCCTTCTTCCATGCCTGCTAAAAAGACAAAAGGAAACTCAAGGCCTTTTGCGCTGTGTAATGTCATCATTTGCACGCAGTCATCATATTCACTGGCTTGCATCTCGCCTGCTTCTAAGGCGGCATGTGATAAAAATGCGACGAGCGGCGTGGTGCGGGTGTCTTCTTCGGGTGGCGTAAATTGTGCGGCAGCGTTCGCAAGCTCTTCCAAGTTTTCAACGCGCGCTTGTGCTTTTTCATTACGTTGCTGCTGGTAATGTTGCAGTAGGCCACTGGTCTGCAACATTTTCTCAATTTGTTCTTCTAAGGCTAAGTCTTCACAGTGACGTGCGAGCGTGCTGATCAATTCTAAAAATTGCCCGACGGCCGTGCTGGCGCGGCTGGAAAGATGCTCGGAGTTAATTAAGTTTTCTGTGGATTGCCATAAAGAGATTTCACGTTCACGTGCTTGGCTGCGAATAATGTCGAGTGTGATCCCGCCGATACCGCGTGTGGGCATATTGACTGCGCGCTCAAAAGCGGCATCGTCATGGCGATTGGCCATTAAGCGTAAGTAAGCGAGTGCGTCTTTGATTTCAGCGCGCTCGAAGAAGCGTTGGCCACCGTAAATGCGGTAAGGTATGCCGGCTTTGAGCAGGGCTTCCTCTAAGACACGTGACTGCGCGTTGGAACGATAGAGTATAGCAACATCACTGCGTTTGTTGTCAGGGCTGGCCACCCAGCTGCTGATCCGTTCAACAATATAACGCGCTTCGTCTTGCTCGTTAAAGGCAGCGTATAACGCGATAGGGTCGCCTTTCTCGCCTGCGGTCCATAACTCTTTACCGAGGCGGCCAGTGTTATGTGAGATTAAGGTGTTCGCCGCATTTAAGATGGTGCTGGTCGAACGGTAGTTTTGTTCTAATCGCAGCGTATAAGTGCCGGGGTAGTCGCGCGTGAAGCGTTGAATGTTTTCAATTTTCGCACCGCGCCAACCGTAAATAGATTGGTCGTCATCACCGACAGCAGTGAAGTGTGTGTTGTCACCGGCCAACAAACGTAGCCATGCATATTGAATGCCATTGGTATCTTGGAATTCGTCGACTAACACCTGATTAAAACGTGCTTGATAATGCGCAAGCAACTCAGGGTTGTTTTGCCACATTTCGTACGCGCGTAACAACAGCTCAGCAAAATCGACCAGGCCACTTTGCTGGCAGGTTTTTTCGTAGGTTTCATAGATCTGCAGCATGGTGGTGTTAAAGACATCGTCTTGATCCCCCATGGCATGCGGGCGTATGCCTTCGTCTTTTTTGTTATTGATAAACCATTGGGCCTGCTTGGGTGGCCATTTGGTTTCATCGAGCTGCATGGTTTTAATGATGCGTCGGATCAAACGGTGTTGATCGTCGCTGTCCATAATTTGAAAATGTTCAGGCAGGCCGGCTTCTTTCCAGTGTGTGCGCAACAAGCGGTGTGCTAAGCCATGGAAGGTGCCCACCCACATGCCTTGTGTGGGGCGGTTGAGCAGGGCTTCGATACGATCGCGCATCTCTTTTGCGGCTTTGTTGGTAAAGGTCACCGCGAGAATGGAGTAAGGGGTGGCGTGCCCTGTTTCGATTAAATAAGCAATGCGATGCACGAGCACGCGGGTTTTGCCGCTGCCGGCACCCGCGAGGATCAACAAATGCTTCGGTTCGGCCGTGACCGCTTCGTGTTGCGGCTCGTTAAGATGTTGGGTGATCAACTCAGTCATGGTGTTAGAATTGTACCAAAATATACAGGTTCGGCGATGCTTTAACCAAAATAAACCTGTACAGGAGAAGTCGCAATATGAGGTTAATCAGAGGCTTTCTCTAGCAGTTAAGGTAAGTAAAAATTAAACGATGTTTTTAGTGTGACTCAATTGGCTCATTAAAAAGGTCTATGAGTCAATTATTGAGTCGATTGGGTCAATTGAGGCGATTAAGCCTATTTTGAAGCCGCTGCTTGGGCGCTGTCGGTGAGACCCTCTAGAAAGGCATAAAGCTCCGTATCGCTCATTTGGCGGGCGCGGGCGAGCTCACCGGCTTCGGTGGCGGTTAAGACTTGGTTATCAGGGGAGACAATCACAAGGGAAGGAATGCCGTTAGCCGTTGGATTACCGTATTGCTCAACAACATCTTGATTTCTATCCCAATTTCCAATGTCGATTTTTGTGGGAATATACGTTTCGTTAATCAGGGGCGCCAACGCATCGCCTTGCATGGCTTCGTCAAAGGTACGGCAGTCTCGGCACCAGTTTGCGCCAAAAACTAACAGCACGAGTTTATCGTTCTCGCGCGCTTGTGTGAGGGCTTGTTGAATGTCGGCTTTAGGATCGGCTGCTTCATCGTAAGGTAACGCCACGTCACTTGCCCAAAGTGGTGAGGTGGCAAGTAATAAAATAAAGGTCAGGAAATGGTTAAGTCGTTTCATGCTGGGAGTCAGTAATTAAGTTGCCGCTAAAAATAGCACTCATTATGCATGAGTGAAGGGGGATGAGTAAAGACTAAAAGTCGATGAAGGCATGGATCACATCACTGTACCTGCCCGCTGAAACATTTTGTCGGCCAGGGATCCGTGCATATAAGCGCACGCGCTCGGTTTTGTTTTCACGTAAACGAAATACGCGTATTCTGCCGGTCACAACCTGTGTACCATTGCTACCATTGCCCCAAACCAAGCGGCGGCCGGAGTCGATATAAATGTTGTAGTTGATTCTATCAGGGCCCCCAATTTGGCGCAGGGTACGATTGCGATAGCTATTACTGGAGCCAGTTGAAAGGCGAATACGGTAGGTGATCAAACGTTCTTTTAAATCGGGGCGGCCGACTTGTCGGCAACGCAGTTGGATCATGCCATTCGCGTTTTTGGTGCGGTCATTGTATTGACCAAAGTTGATGGGTGTTGCGCCCACACGGCAGCGTGCAGCCGCCCAGCTTTCTTGCGGAAAAACAAGCGTCACAATAAGCGCGGCGGCAGATAATCCGATCAGGACTAATTTGCTTAATTTGCTACAGTGCTGTGTGTTGTATCGTCCTTGTTGCATTTGCTTCACGTTGTCTGTTATCCATAATTGACTTCGTCACAAAATACCGACCCTAAATCTGGCATGACATCCTCTGTCTCAGGTAAGAAAATGGTTGCCTGACAACTGATATTGTCTCTTCGCACTTCTATATGGTTTTCGCCTTCTACCAACCCAGAGATAAAGGTGTAACCGTCTTGCCCCACATAGTATTTATTATCGTGGTCGGTCAGCGTCACCTCGGAACCAATCGGCATCGGCACTTCATCGTCGATGAATAAGCTAAGGGTGGCGGAGCGTGATGCCCGTGCCAAGAAGCTTATCAAGGTGCCACTACGGTAAGTGGGCACCACTGTATGCCGAGTAGTATCAAACTGCACATCCAGCGGGAAATCCGCCGGATTAATACCAATATAGTTCTCTTGATAAGATAGTACATTTGTCAACAATGTGCTACCTCGTTTGTTGGTGCGTGCATACATCACGTCATTCTCATAGATGCCGACATCGGCATAGCCGGGCACGGTGACGACGGCAAAGCTGTCTTCCACAGGGCGAGAGAAAAAGACGTTGCGATTCATGTAGATAACGCCGCCTTCTGCTGCGAGGCGGGCATCGAAGTCGTCATCGTAATAGGCCACATCGGCTTGGTACACGCCGTAATCATTTTGATAGATAACGTCAGCTTCATAGGTCTCAAAATCACCCGCGCCAGCGGCCAGGCGGTAACCATAGCCATTCTCAAAGGGTGGGTATTGCACAAAATCAAGCAGCACTTGGTTGGCATCTTCCGCAATATTGCCTGCCAGTGTCATCGATCTATCGTTATCAAATGACCAAGTAAGAGTGAGGTAAAAAGCATAATCATCCGGCTCGTCAATATTGACTGTGCTTGAAGCGTTAAAGTATAAATTGGGCAGCAGACCAACACCATAGTTGATTGTAAGAAATTGGGTTTTTCCTGCAGACATTAAAGGCTCATCTTCAAGGTCGTCATCATCATCGTCGTCGTCATAATAAAATTGATCAAAATCACGCTGTTCTTGGAAGATATAGCTTAAACCAACTTGACCATACCGTCCTAAAGACCAGCTGTTATAGATCTGGACTATCCAAGCAGGCGCTGGCTGATCAGGCTGCAAACCCAAGTAGGTCATATTAGAGGTCGTGCCTTGCACAGAAGCGCCGATACTGTAAATTTCACCAGGACGTTCAAGGGCAATCTTCGCTAAACCACCAACGCCTAAGTCATTGCTTTGGCTGCCGGCCAATGAAAGTGTGGTTAAGCCAACGTGCGGCATAATGTAATTACCACTCATACCCACTGCTTGTTGGTCAAATAAAAACTCGCCGTGGACTTCGCCGGTGAAGCGTTCGGTTAAACCGCGTCGGTAAGTACCCGCCGTGACAAAACGGTTATAGTCAAAGCTGTCTTCTGTGTAGTCATCACGTGTGAAGCCGAGATCCACGGTGAAATCATGCAAGCCCGGGCGCAGTAATTCTTGTGCCGTGAAAAAGGGTACGGTAATGACTTGTTCTCGGCCTAATAAGTCGCGTGTGACGAGTTGCACTTCGCCCTGGCCCGTGAGGTAAGGTAAATTGTAAATCTCAAAGGGGCCTGCATTGACCTCTTGCTGCGCGCGCAGCACATTGTCGACTAAAATATCGACGGTAGTGGGGATGGTGGCTTCACCCGCGAGAGTCGGTAAGGGATACGTCACAAATCCTGGTTGTGTACCAAAATTAGTGGCGAGTTTAATCCCCCCGTAGCGCGCAGAGCCGCTCCAGTCACCTGGGCGCGTATAAGTATCACCGAGCACGAGACTTAACATCTGTTCGGGCAGATCGTAATACCAGGTCGTATCTAAACGGATGGCTTCTGGAGAGTCTGCTATATTACGAAGCAGAATGGAATTAATGCCGACGCCATACGGTGTGAACACCCCCATTTCTGTTATTGCAGACAGATCAACATCACTGCCCTCGGAGGTTGTGTATTCTGTGAGAATGTCGTAATTAAAAAAAGCACCCGGCGTAGAAGTACCATATTGAACAAAATAACTATCACCAGCATCGATTGATTCAACAGTAAATAAAGAAGGCGGGGCCGTCGCAAGCAATGTTAAAGAAGGAATATCTATGTCGTATGTCAGGCCCTTAAACTCATCTAAGTAGTAAAAGTGCATGCCTCGATACTCGATAAGCTGCTGATCAGTTAATGCAAAATTCCATCGCATGATATCCTCATAGGAGGCCAGTACACGATCGTTAGCGTCGCGTATTAAAAAAGCCATGCCATACGAAGTGTCATTGACAGAGACGTCGAGTAATAAGTCTTCAAAGCCATCTGCAGAGGTGCCTGCGCCAGCACCAAAATTGAGCGTGTTTGCGTGTAATGTGGTAAAGGGCGCAAATAAAAGAGTGGTGGCGAGCAGCAAGCTGCCGAGTAGCGTTTGTATAGATAGTGGGTAGGGTGTCGACTTCTCTGACGTGCAAGCAGTTGCGGTGCAAAAATAACGTTTCAGAAGAAATCTATTCCCTTTTTTCATGTAAAACGAGCCCTACCTGGCTTGAAGCCGCGTTAGCGTATTATACGAGCTTAAAAGGGGTAGCGATAGTGGCTATTAACTAACTTAGTTTTGGTCTTGGGCTGCATCGGTCAACGCACCTTATTAACAATGCTATTGCTGCGCATGTTAGGAAACAGGCAGCTCCAAGGTCATGTCATCTTGGTTAACCCAGGCAGATAAGGTTGCTTGTTTGCCTTTGAGATTAAGGGGCGTTTGGGTTTCGAAGGTCCACGTGTAGGTGGCCTCTGGAAATAAGTAGGTAACAGTAGGCTCATCCAGTACAGGATCATCTTGATTGGGAGCAGTTAGCAGAAGTTCACGTATATCAAGGTGCACATTGCCTGTATTGGTTGCATCGATTTCAATGGTGTTGTCGCTGACTTGGCGTAATGCCCAGCGTGCTGAGCGCACAGGCTCATTAGGCAATACAAAAAGTGGAATACTGACGGAAATAGCCATTTGTAGGCCGGCGGCATCTTCATTGCTATCAGCATCAGGATCAGCTGCTTCTGAGTCGATATTGGTGATCACAACGCGGTAACTTGCTTCTGTGCCAGGAGTTAGCGCGGTGGTAGAAGGTAGGCCCACGCGCACGATTTGGCTTTCGCCAGGCTCTACTCTAAAAACAGGTGGCAGGATAAGCATTTCGTTTGACTCTGAAAATACATCCGTGCCGTTGAGCACATCCCACTTGGCAAGCTCCAACTCCATGAGTAAAATTTCATTTTCTTCTTCGTTGGTCACTTCAAAGGTGCTAAAAGGGGCGCTTGCAGACAGTTCAATTTTTAGAGGGCTAATAGAAAAATCCCCTGCTTGCAGACAAGCAGGGGACAAAAGTGCAGATAAAACAAGACCGGTAAGACTTAAAGAAACATGTTTTGTTTTATCCATATACTTTTTCCTTCATTGTTTTTAGTGAGCAAAGCTTACAAGCACTTTACCTTCGTACTCACCAGCAGCTACGTGTTGACCTTTCAGTAAATCAAAACCTAAAGTCAATGTTTTTTTACCATTCATGCCGGTAGTTTCAGTACGGAGTGTACCTGGGTTGAAAGTTTGAAGATCACAAAAAAGGTTAAGAGCTAATTTACGGTGCCCGTGTTTCTGTTTTAAAGCAACGCGGCCTTCTTTTTCAAACAAAGAACCAGATTTGATGGTGAAGCTAGCGCCGTGACGACGTTTTTGAGCTTTACATCTTACAGTGATGTCACGCTCAGCCCAGTTACCGTGTTTATAGTCATATTTACCAAAATCGATTTTTTGGTGCATGCTACCTTTTGTGAAGTTACAACGTTCTTTTACTTCAGCTTTCATTTTGATGATTGCTTTACCATAGTAGTTACCACTGTCATCAGCAGCAACAAAACCAGAACCCAATAAAGCAGCTGCAGCGAAAGCGCTTACGATTAATTTACGCATTTTATCTCTCCTTAGATTTTAATTAACATGGGTACCAACTGATACCCTCCTTGTTATGCGCATCTTTAATCAATTATAGGCTTCCTACTTCGAAGCCTACTCTTGATACCGGGGGTGAATCTTTCTCCCCCTAACAACAAGATACGACTTGAGTCTAGTAAGAGATTTACTGTTTTGCAAGTTTTTAAGGAAAATTCTTTATCCGTGCAGGGGGCTTACCTTATATATAGGTATACCGCGATATCAATGTGTCGCCGGGAGTGAGGCCACCTCAACGATAAAGCAGCGGGTAGAAGTTATGCGGCGGGCGCGCTAAAAGCCGATTTGAGTTTTTTGATGGCGTTACTTTCAAGTTGGCGCACGCGCTCAGCAGAGATCTGGTAGGTGGCAGCCAGCTCCTGGAGGGTGGCCTTGTCATCGGTTAGCCATCGCTTGGCGAGGATGTCTTGGCTGCGCGGGTCGAGGGTGGCTAAGGCCGTGTGCAGCGTGGCTTGTTGTTGCGATTGGTCGCGGCCAGCCTCAAAAAGCTCGGCGGGGCCCGCGTGTGGGCTATCTAAATACTCAGCCGGCGCCGGTAGGCGCTGTGAATCATCGTGGGTGGCATCAACCGGGTCAAAAGGCGTGTCATGGGCGTTTAAGCGTGCCTCCATTTCGACCACGTCTCGGGGGGTGACGCCTAAGTCGTTGGCAACACTCGAAATTTCTTCTTTTGTGCACCAGCCGAGGCGCTTTTTAGCGCTGCGGAGCTTAAAAAAGAGCTTACGTTGGGCTTTGGTGGTGGCCACTTTCACAATTCGCCAGTTACGGAGTACGTAATCGTGGATTTCTGCTTTGATCCAGTGCACCGCAAAAGACACCAGACGCACGCCCAAGCTGGGGTCAAAGCGTTTCACCGCCTTCATCAGGCCAATATTGCCTTCTTGGATGAGGTCTGCCTGAGGCAGGCCGTAGCCAGCGTAACCGCGGGCCACGCGCACCACATAGCGTAGGTGCGGCAAAATCAATTGCTGGGCAGCTTCTAAGTCATTGTTTTCTTGTAAATTAATGGCAAGCGACTGCTCTTGCTCTGCGCTCAGCATGGGGATTTGATTTACCCGCTGGACGTAAGCCTCTAAGCTGCCGATCGGCAGACTCATATTAAGTGGCAGTAGCTGTGTTGACATTAACACTCCAAATGAAGTTTTTACTCTTTTATTTTAGCACTCTTAAAAAGAGAGTGCTAATGGCCTTTAGTCGAGACTTGTCAACACATACATTGACAAGCCTAATGGATTTGTAAAGGTATATGTTGACGTAATAGTGTGTGGAGGTGCTTGTAGGAGCGGCACCGAAGTTGTCGCCCGGGCAGCCACGCCGGTGGTGGCCCTATTGACCCTTCGCCAAATGACGGCCGATGGCCAGGCGGGCGCCGAGCATGCCAAGGGCAACGCTGATGAGCAATAAGCGCGCACCACCCACGATACCGAGGCCATCTAAGTGAAATTGTGTGTGATAAAGTGTGGCAAGTTTATCGACGGGCCCTTGCAGCCAATACAGTGAAATGGCGACTAATAGCCACGCACATAAACCGCCTAACAAACCATACCACGCGCCCATATATAAAAACGGACGGCGGATAAACGCCGAGGTGCCGCCCACCAATTTCATGATTTGAATTTCTTCCTGATGGCGCGCGATGAGTAAGCGAATGGTATTGCCGACGACAAGCAACACAGCGATCCCGAGTAGCAGACCGAGTAACCACACGGCTTGGTGCCCTAAATGCAATAAACTAAATAAACGGTTCAGCCATTCTTGATCAAGCTGTGCTTGTTCGACACCCGGCAGCACCGCGAGTGTATCCACGAGCGCGCTAATGGCGTCAGGGGTATTCACCGTCGCAGCAGGGGTGACGACGATCACCGTCGGCAGCGGGTTTTCAGGCAGCAGCGCCAATAAGCCGCCAAAACCGGTGGTGTCTTCAAGCTCTGCCATGGCTTCATCGGGGCTGATCTGAAGGGCCGTGGCCACGCCAGGGATCGCTTCAAGCGCCGTCATGAGCGTATTGGCATTCGCCGCATCACGCTTTAAAAATAATGAAATTTGGGCCGCTTCATCCCAGCTGGCCGTGAGCACATCGATATTTTTAAGCGCAACATATAAACCACTGGGCTGTGCCAACGCAATGGCCATGACCGCAAGCGTTAAAATATTCGCAAAAGGGGATCGCATCAACTGGCCAAAGCTGGTGACGCAAGCACGCAGATGATGGCGGCCGTAAGCAGAGAGGCGTGGCCAGCGCGAGGGGATGTCTTGCTTTTTGGCGGGAGCAGACGGGCGCGTTACTTTTTGGGTTTGCGTGCGCCTATTTTTGTGTGATCGTTTCTTCATGACAGCAGCATGGCATTATCGCCCACTAAGCGACCTTGTTGGAGTTCTAGCATGCGGTTTTTCATGCGTGCCACCAGCGAGAGGGCGTGCGTGGCGATTAAAATACTGACACCGATCTGATTAAACGCCTGAAACAGCTTCATGATCTCAGCCGATAATTCAGGATCTAAGTTACCAGTGGGCTCGTCAGCAATCACCAGCGGCGGGCGATTGACGATGGCACGCGCAATGCCCACACGTTGTTGTTCACCGCCAGAGAGCATCAAAGGCAATCGCGCGGCTTTGTCTAATAAACCCACTTTATCGAGCGCCGCTTGCACGCGGCGGCGTACTTTCACATGCGGTGTGCCTGCCAGTACTAGGGGTAACGCGACATTATCAAAGACAGTGCGGTCCATCAGTAAGCGGTGATTTTGGAAAATCATGCCAATGTTGCGGCGCAGGTATGGGACCTGCCGTTTGGGCAGGCGGCTTAAATCTTGGCCGTTTACAATCACTTTGCCGCTGTCGCAGCGCTCCACCAAACTAATGAGTTTCAACAAGGTACTTTTGCCAGCGCCCGAATGCCCCGTGAGGAAAACCATTTCACCCGGCAAGACCTGAAAGCTCACGCGGCGCAGTGCCTGATAGCCGTGGGCATACGTTTTACTGACTTGTTGAAATTCAATCATGTTTTGTTATGTTCAAACAGTGCGTCCACAAAAGCCTGTGCGTCAAACGCGCGCAAATCATCAATCCCTTCACCGACACCGATAAAGCGGATAGGCAAGCCAAAGCGCTTGGCAATGGCAAATAAAATACCGCCTTTGGCGGTGCCATCCAGCTTTGTCACCGTTAACCCGGTGAGGGTGAGCGCTTGGTGAAATTGCTCAACTTGTGTGAGTGCATTTTGACCGATCCCGGCGTCCAGTACCAGCATCACTTCATGGGGTGCATCGGGGTCTAATTTGGCGAGTACACGTTTGACCTTTTTTAACTCTTCCATGAGATTGTCTTGGGTGTGTAATCGGCCGGCGGTATCGGCAAGCAACACATCGATGCCACGTGCTTTTGCTGCCTGCAGGGCATCGAAGATAGCCGCGGCGCTGTCACTGCCGGGCTGCTGAGCAATGACGGGAATATCATTGCGTTGCCCCCACACTTGAAGCTGACTGATCGCGGCAGCGCGGAAGGTATCACCGGCGGCCAGCATGACGTGGTGGCCAGCCTGCTGGAGCTGTTTGGCGAGCTTACCAATGGTCGTGGTTTTGCCCGCACCATTGATGCCTACCATCAGAATAACATATGGCTTCTTGTTTGTATTGATAGTAAGCGCTTGCTCACTTTTTGCGAGCATCCCTGCCAGCTCGGTTTTAAGCGCCGCCACCAACGCTTCAGGATCGTTCAATTCCTGGCGCGAGACACGGGCGGTGAGGTGCGCAATAATGCTTTCCGTTGCTTCCACGCCTAAGTCGGCTTGGAGCAATGTTGTTTCGAGATCTTCCAGCAACGCCTCATCGATTTCTTTCTTGCCTTGCGTCAGTGTCGCAATACCTTCAGAGAGCTGACCGCGGGTGCGTTGCAGGCCCTGCTTCAGGCGGGCAAAAAAGCCAGGCGTGGATGAGGAAGTAGTATCTTTTCGAGAGGTTTTGAACAACATAAATTTAGTTTCTACCGTGCAGCTACTTATTATAACAAAATATGAGACACCTTCCTTACTGATTAGCGTTATCAAAAAACTAGATTTCTGCTGACTAAAATCACAAAAACTGCTTTGCAGAAGTTAAATAGTGTAAACTTGTAATATTTTGGTAGGAATGATGGGCATTTTCTTACCTCCTCAAAGCAGTATCAGGCAGTTGTGAATACAATATGATTGAATATCTTGTTTATCTCTTGCTAGGTAGCGTAGCCGGCGTGTTAGCGGGGCTATTAGGGCTAGGCGGCGTTGTTTTAATGCCAGGATTTTTATTAGCGTTTTCCTGGCAAGGTTTCCCGCAAGCGCTTGTCTTGCATATGGCGATCACAACATCACTCGCGTGTGTTGTTGTCGCTTCAGGCTCCGCTTCCATCGTGTTTCTCCGTAATGGCATGATACGGTGGCCATTGTTTTACTCCCTCGCCCCGGGGGTGGTGTTAGGCGGGGTGCTGGGTGCCCTGCTTTCCTTACACCTACCGGCTGCGCTTTTGAGCAAGATCGTTGCTTTTGTTTTAATCCTGACCGCAGGGGACATCTTATTTTCTGGAAAGTTCAGAAAGCAGGCACCGTTCCCAGCTCTCCCCTGGATGCTCGTTTGGGGAATGATTACCGGGATGCTCGGTGCGGTTGTCGGCGTAAGCGCCGCTTTATTTCTATTGGTCATGTTTCGTTACTGCCAGATCCCCATGCGGGAAGGGGTGGCGATCGCCACCATGGTCGGCTGGGTGTCAGCCTTAATCGTTACCCTTATTTTTGTGTTCACCGTCGCTCCCAGTGAAGGGCTAGTGCCCACAGGCAGTGTGGGTTATCTGTTTTTGCCTGCTTTTGTGGTGGCGAGCATAGCAAGTGTTATTGCGGTTTCTCTCATAGCGCGTTGGTCGCAGCATTTTTCCCCCGCGGTATTGAAAAAAATATTTGGAACATTATTAGCTTCTGTTGCGCTTAGAATGGCTTTCTTTGATTAAAAATAAATCAGGAAAATCCTGTGTCCGGTTAATGTGTTAATGCTCAAAATCGCCATGCATGAGATTGTTTGTCATCAAAAGAGCGGTTATTCTTCAAGATACAAGAACAGCATGATTTGATTTAACGATTAGGTAGAAAGTGCAGCAAACGCTTACATTAAAATTAGTCAATATGCGTTGTGCTGGATGCGTTAAGAGTATCGAAACAGCGCTTTCAGCCGTATCGGGCGTGAAACAAGCGACGGTTAATTTTGCGCAGCGTACGGCTATGGTGACAGGTGACGTTACTCCTCAGGTGTTGATCAAGGCGGTACAGCGGGCAGGTTATGATGCGACCTTAATGACAGGTCCACCCGAAGAAGCAGAAAGCAACGAGAGCAAAGAGCAAGCAGCACATGCGCGAAGCTTGTTTCAACGTTTTTGGGTAGCGGGCAGTGCCGGCGCAGTATTGATGCTGCTGGATATGATGGGGTGGCTGCCGACGTTAAACACGCGCAGTGGGCAAGCTATCTTTGCGTTTATTGGCACCATCACGCTGGTGTTAATGGTGTATGCCGGTGGGCATATCTACCGCAATGCATGGAAAGCATGCGTCGCACATGGTGCGACAATGGATACCTTGGTCGCATTGGGCACAGGCGCCGCTTGGGCCTTTTCTTTTTTTGTTATTTTATTCCCACAAGTCGTGCCAGGTTTGGCCCAACATGTTTATTTTGAAGCCTCGCTCATCATTCTTGCCTTGGTTGATTTGGGCGCGGCACTAGAAATACGCGCGCGTGGCAAAACATCCGAAGCCATTCAACGTTTAATCGGCTTGCAAGCCAAAACAGCACGTGTCGTGCGTGACGGTAAAGATGTGGATATCCCCATTGAAGCGGTTGTGCTCGGTGATATTGTGCGTGTGCGCCCGGGTGAAAAAATTGCGGTCGATGGCGAAGTGATCGATGGTGGCTCGTGGGTAGATGAATCCATGTTAACAGGTGAGCCGATGCCTGTTGAAAAAAAAGTAGGCGCATTGGTTGTCGGTAGCACACTCAATAAAACCGGCACGTTTTTATTCAAAGCACAGCGCATCGGAAAAGACACGGCGTTAGCACATATTATTAATATGGTGCAGCAAGCGCAAAATAGCAAACCGCCGATTGCAAAGTTGGTGGATAACGTCTCTGCGGTATTTGTGCCGGTCGTTTTAGTAGCAAGTATTATCACGGCGATGGTCTGGTTTAATGTGGGGCCTGTGCCAAAAATAGGCTTTATGTTAGTCACCGCCGTCACGGTGCTGGTGATCGCTTGCCCTTGTGCCTTGGGATTGGCTGCGCCGATTTCAGTGATTGTCGGCATGGGGAAAGCGGCCGAGTCGGGCGTCTTGATCCGTGATGGTGATGCGTTACAGCAAGCAAGTCATTTAAGCACAATAGTACTGGATAAAACGGGCACCATTACGGAAGGCAAACCGGCCGTGACCGGTATTTATCCATTAGGTAATTGGGAGGAAGCGTCGTTATTGCAGTGGGCGGCCAGCGTAGAACAAGGTGCAGAACATCCTTTAGGCGAAGCCATTGTGAAAGCGGCACAAGAAAAGTTAATCGATTTGCAACCCATGAGTGAATTTAATGCGACCGTGGGTAAAGGCGTGCAAGCGCAAATAAATAAAAAGACAGTGAGGCTAGGTAATCAAAGCTGGCTGGCAGCGAATGAAATTGATGTGGCATCCTTAAAACGTGAAGCACAAAAAGCAGCACGCCAAGGTCAAACTCTCATTTACGTTGCCGTGGAGGATGAACTAGCCGGTTTAATCACCGTGGCCGATCCCATTAAAGAAGATGCTGCGGCCGCTGTCGCACGATTACAAGCCCTGGGATTAAACGTATTGATGATCACAGGCGATCAGGCAACCACCGCACGTGCGGTGGCGAAGCAAGTCGGGATTGAACAAGTGATTGCGGGTGTGTTGCCGGAAGGCAAAGCTGACCACGTCAAAGCACTGCAAGCCAAACAAGAGGTCGTGGGCATGGTAGGCGATGGCATTAATGATGCCCCTGCACTGACGCAAGCCGATGTGGGTTTCGCCATTGGTTCGGGTACGGATATCGCCATGGAAAGTGCGGGCGTGACACTCATGCGTAGCTCGCTGCATGGCGTCGCGGATGCCATTGTCGTGTCTCAAGCGACGTTACGTAATATTAAACAAAATTTATTCGGTGCGTTTATTTACAATAGCCTGGGCATTCCTATTGCAGCCGGTGTACTCTATCCTTTCATCGGTTTATTGCTTAACCCGATGATTGCCGGCGCGGCGATGGCGTTATCATCGTTAACAGTGGTCAGTAACGCGAATCGTTTGAGGCGCTTTACACCAGCGAAACACATGCAGCGTCAAGAGGGGGCAGCATGATGGTAATAGTGGTTAACTTGGTCGGGCTGCTTTTCATTGCGTTAGTGTTATGGTGGTTTTTATTTTCTAAATCAAAAGCCGTGATGGCAGAAAAAGAAACGATAGACGTGGTCGTTGAAAATGGGGTGTACACACCCTCGGTGATTAAAGCCAAGCAAGGGCAAACACTGCATTTGCAGTTTTTAAGAAAAGATGAAACTCCCTGTGCTGAGATAGTGGTGTTTGAATATTTTAAAATTAGCCAGCAGTTACCACTTCATCAAGTGCAAGAGGTCGTGTTGGAATTAAAAGAGAGCGGTGAATTTGAGTTTACCTGCCAGATGGGAATGTACCGAGGAAAATTGGTGGTGGAATGACGCCTGAATGAGTGACAAAACTTGATTGGTTGTGAGGGTATTGTTAAGCTCGCATCGATGCGTAATGAGGAAGCATTAAGGAAAAATATGCAAAAACATCATATCAGATTTTATAAAGGTAGAGCAGCACTCGCTGGATTATTGTGCGTGATGCTGTCGTTGCCCGCATGGGCTGACGTGCATAGCTACACGCTGGATAATGGCTTACAGCTATTTGTTAAAACCGATCATCGCGTACCGATCGCCACCACACAGGTTTGGTACAAAGTGGGTTCAAGTTATGAGTACGGTGGTATTACCGGTATTTCCCATATTTTAGAACACATGATGTTTAAAGGTACCTCGCGCTATCCAGAAGGGGAATTCTCACGTTTAATTGCCATGAAGGGCGGCCAAGAAAATGCCTTCACTGGGCGAGATTATACGGGCTATTTTCAAGATGTGGCTGCGCAGCAAGTGGCGCTCAGCTTTGAGCTCGAAGCGGATCGCATGCAGCACTTAATTTTAAACGAAGCGGCGTTTGAAAAAGAACGACAAGTCGTGATTGAAGAGCGTCGGTTACGCACAGACGATAATCCACAAGCCGCCACCTACGAACAATTTTCCGCCACGGCGTTTTTAAGTGGCCCTTATCATCACTTGCCTATCGGTTGGATGAATGATCTGGAGCATATGACCAAGGCCGATCTCGAAAGATGGTATAAAAAATGGTATGCCCCCAACAATGCCATTATTATTGTGGTGGGCGATGTCGACCCTAAAAAAATGCACAGGCTCGCTAAAAAATATTTTGGTGATATTCCTGCAGGCGATCTGGGCATGCTCAAGCCACAAGAAGAAATTGATATATTAGGTGAACGGCGCATTACCGTGAGAAAGCCAGCGCAATTGCCCTATTTATTAATGGGGTACCCTGTGCCGGTGATCAACACGGCGGCCGACGATGCGGAGCCTTATGCGTTGTCGGTGTTAGCGGCGGTGTTAGGGGGGGGCGCAAGCAGCCGTCTGCAAAAAGAAGTCGTGCGCGATCAAGGCATCGTGACCCAAGTATCGGCGTCGTACGATCCGTTTATGCGGCTCGGCACGCAATTTATGTTGAGCGCCACACCGGCACAAGGTCATAGTGTGGAAGAAGTGGAGCAAGCGTTGATGGCAGAAATTGCGCGTGTGCAAGCTAAACCTATTTCTAAAAGCGAACTAGAACGCGTCATCACACAAATGACGGCAGAACAGATCTACGCACAAGATTCTATTAGTTATCAAGCCTATTTAATTGGTAGCTTAGAAAGCGTGGGCTTGCCTTGGCAATTAATGGATGACTATTTAATTTATATTAAACAAGTCACACCACAACAAGTGCAGGCTGTGGCGAAAAAATATTTAACGGCACCGCGATTAACAGTGGCAGAATTAGAGCCGTTAGCTATCAATGAGGAGCATGCCGATGCGTAAAACAATTGTCACCATTATTATTGTCGTTGCTATCGCCGCGGTGCTGCTTTTTCTGAAAGCAGCATTACAGTCAAACAATGACAACAAAACAGACGCCCTTTTTGAAGTGGCAATTGAACATTGGGTCACTAAAAAGGGTGCGCAAGTTTATTTTGCGCAGGTACCCGAGTTGCCCATGGTTGACATTCAAGTCGTGTTTGATGCGGGTGCGGCCCGCGACGGGAATCAAAATGGCTTGGCCTTACTGACAAATTCTATGTTAAGCGAAGGCACGGCAAAGCTGAATGCCGATCAAATTGCCGAACAATTTGAAAATGTCGGTGCTGTTTTCTCACAGCAAGTCGGGCGAGACATGGCAATATTAAGTTTGCGCAGTTTAACGACGCGGCGGCAATTGGAGCCTGCGTTAACATTATTTGCAGAGGTGATGAGTGGGCCGGCGTTTCCACCGCGGGCGTTTTCACGTGAACAAGGTCGGCAATTAGCCGCGATTGCACGTGAGCAAGAGCGCCCAGGGAGCATTGCCAACAAGCACTTTTACCAAGCGCTGTATGGCGAACATCCGTATGCACATTCTGTGCTGGGTGACACGCCGACCGTGGAAGCCTTAACGCCTGACGATTTGGCCGCCTTTCACTCACAGTATTATGTAGGAAGCAATGCGGTGGTGGCGGTTGTTGGCGACTTAACGGAGAGACAAGCTAAAAAAATAGCGGATACCTTGATGGGATCTCTTCCGGCGGGCAAGCCGGCGGCACCTTTGCCAGACGTGATCGGAAATGTTGAAGAAAGCTTGTTGCAAATACAGTATCCCGCAACACAAACGCATGTATTAGTGGGTTTGCCCACCATTGCCCAAGGCGACCCAGATTACTTCCCGCTTTATGTGGGTAACCATATTTTAGGCGGTGGTGCGCTGGTGTCGAAATTGTTTAATGAGGTGCGAGAGCAGCGCGGCTTAGCGTATAGTGTTTATAGCAGCTTGTCGCCCATGCAACAGGCAGGCCCTTTTATGATGGGCTTGCAAACGCGCGCCGATCAGGCGCCAGAAGCATTGGCGGTACTGCAAGACACCTTGGCACAGTTTACCCTTGAAGGACCGACGGAAGATGAGCTTGCCATGGCAAAATCAAATTTAATAGGCAGTTTTCCATTACGCTTAGGCAGCAATCAGGCCATTGTGAATCAACTGGCCTTGATTGGGTTTTTTGATTTGCCCTTAGATTATTTGGTCACCTTCACTGACAATATTGATGCGGTTTCGGCCGACGATATTCAAGCGGCTTTTAATAAGGTGATCGTGCCTGAAAGGTTACAAGTGATCCAGGTGGGTGATATTGCCGCACAAGGTTGAGGGTGTGCGCAATCAGGTTCGCATTATTGGTGGACAGTGGCGGAGTCGCCGTCTGACGTTTCCGGCGGTTGCGATGCTTCGCCCCACGCCCGATCGTATTCGCGAAACGCTGTTTAACTGGTTGGCCCCGAAGATAGCAGGCAGCACCTGCTTAGATTTATTCGCCGGCAGCGGGGCGCTCGGCTTTGAAGCACTGTCGCGTGGTGCCAAAACATGTGTGTTTGTAGATAGCTCACCGCAAGTGGCGGATGCTTTGCGTGATAACCGTGAAACGTTACAAGCCGCCAGTGCAGAAGTGATCTGCGCAGCGTTGCCACATTGGTTAACGCAGACGCCCACGCAGCAGTTTGATATTATTTTTCTTGATCCGCCTTTTCAGAAAAATAGCTTGGCATCCTGTTGTGAAAAATTAAGCCCTTGGCTGAAAAAAAAGGCACTGATTTATATGGAAGCGGAAAGCCATCTCACGGCATGGCCAAGCGAACCCGGTTGGACATTGTTACGTGAGAAGCAATCAGGCGAGGTAAAATACGGATTATGGCGTGTCGAAAAAAATAGCTAACGCTTCTTTGGTGCGCGTGCGTCCTTTTTTAAAGTGGGCCGGTGGAAAATCACGTGTGCTGGATCACATTCATTCAGTGTTACCAAAAGGCAAACGCTTGATCGAACCGTTTGTGGGTTCCGGCGCTGTTTTTTTAAACACCGATTACGATCGGTATATCCTGAATGATATTAATCCTGATTTAATCAACCTCTATCAATTATTGCAGCGCGAAGGCGAGGATTTTATTGCTTTCTGCCAACCCTTTTTTACACCCAAAAACAATCAAGAAAAGCAGTATTACCGCTTGCGCGATCAATTTAATACGAGCAGTGATGTGGCTGAGAAAGCAGCGCTGTTCATCTATTTAAACCGACACGGCTACAATGGGTTATGCCGTTACAATGCGAGTAAGCGGGAATTTAATACGCCATTTGGACGATATCAGCACCCCAGCTTCCCGGCTGAAAGCATGCGGCAATTTCATCAGCAGGCGCAAAATGCGACGTTTACCTGCCAAGATTTCAAAACCGTCATGAAAAAGGCGCGAAAAGGGGATGTGATCTACGGTGATCCGCCTTATGTGCCCTTAAGCCAAACAGCCAGTTTCAGAAAATATAGCCCCGATAACTTTGATAAAGCAGACCAAGAGGCCTTGGCAGCGCTTGCAACCCGTTTAAGCGGGCGCGGGGTGCCTGTTTTATTGTCTAACCATAACACACTGTTTACAAAAGAAATTTATCAAGGTGCGGAGATTAAAACTTTCCCAGTGCAACGTATGATTAGCTGCAAAGGGGGCAAACGCGGCAAAGCAGCAGAGCTGTTGGCACTATTTCAGTCATGAGCCAATATCAAGTATAATGCATTCATTTTGAAGACGGCCACCGGTAATTTAATGTCGAAAGATACCCACACGCACCCTGTTATTCCTGTGATCCTCTCGGGCGGGGCAGGTACCCGCTTATGGCCCCTCTCACGTCAATCACACCCCAAGCCCTTTATGCCTGTGGGGGCGAGAGATGAGTCGCTACTGCAACAAGCCTATTGTCACGCGGCACAATTGGCGCCAGACGCGCCCATTTTTACCGTCACAAATCGTGATTATTATTTTAAAAGCATCGATGAAATTAAGAAGCTAGATCATCCCGATCTTGAGAAATTTAAATTTTTGCTCGAACCCAACGGGCGTAACACCGGCGCCGCCATTGCGTTGGCCGCGCTGGCGGTACGCGCCGAACAGGGTGACGATGCGGTGATGTTGGTATTGCCGGCCGATCATCTTATTGAAGACACCGCCGCACTGCATGCAGATGTGGCGTGTGCGGCAGCTTTGGCTGCGCAAGGGCATTTGGTCGTGTTTGGTATTAGACCGGATAGCCCGGCAACGGGTTATGGTTATGTTGAATATGATCAGGCCATGCCCATGGCAGGCAGCGGTGAGCAGCATGCTTTTGCCGTGACAGCTTTCAAAGAAAAGCCATCGCTTGCGCAAGCAACCGATTTTTTAGAAAAAGGTCATTATCTTTGGAATGCAGGTTTATTCTGTTTTACAGCGGGCAGTATATTATTGGCGTTAGAGAAGCTTGCGCCAGAAATATACCAGCAAGCATGTCGTTGTTGGGATGCCAGCCATACCTCCGCGCAGCAAGCAAATAAAATTAATTTTGATGCGCAGCATTTTAATAATATCCCCGCCACATCGATCGATTATGCCGTGATGGAAAAAGCAGAGAATGTTGTTGTCGTGCCTGCCCACTTCAGTTGGCAAGATATTGGCTGCTGGCAAGCGGTGAGTAGGCTCACGTCACAAGACGACGCAGGAAACGCCTCGCAGGGAGATGTTTTATTTGTTGATGCCAAAAATAATTACGTGCGAAGCAAAAATAAAATGGTTGCGGCAGTGGGTGTGGAAGACTTAATTATTGTCAATACAGATGATGCGTTATTGGTGAGTCATCGTGATCAATCACAACAGGTTAAGCAAGTGGTTGAGGCATTAAAAGCAAAAAACCATCCTTCACATCAGATTGGCAATACCGCGTATCGTCCATGGGGGGAATACACGGTATTAGAGCAAGGCTGTCATTTTAAAATCAAGCGCATCGTGGTTAAGCCCGGCGGTCGGCTATCACTGCAAAAGCATCAGCACCGCAGCGAGCATTGGGTGGTGATTGCCGGGCAAGCAGAAGTGATAAAAGGTAAAGAAACGTTTGTGATGGGCCCAGAAGAGTCTACTTTTATTCCAGCGGGCAGTCAGCATCGTCTCAGTAATGTCGGGCAGCACGATCTGATTGTCATCGAAGTGCAAACGGGCAGTTATCTTGGCGAAGATGATATTGTGCGCTTTGATGATATCTACAGCAGAAATGTTGAATTAGATCCCGTGTAAGTAATAGATTGTTTATATCAGTACCTGTATAAGAGGCGAAAGGATGTTGAAAATGTTAGGGAAAACAAGCAAAGAGGCATATCCCTCAAAAGCACTTTGCCTGGTCGGCTGGGGGGCATTACTGACATCAACCATCATCTTATGTATTAAGCTACTACAAGCGCCTGGCTTTTGGTTTAATATGTCACCGCCCTATTATTTCCCCGATGCGCTTCAACTGGCGGGATTATATAACAGCGTCATGATTAACGGTGACAGCTGGTCTGGCTGGATAATGGGCGCCTCACCTTATCTCTTTCCTGATGCGGCCTTGTTTTTCCTGTTAGGCGTCCTCTTTGGCAATATGTATGATGTGCTAGTTGCGTACGGCATGGCTCAAATTATCTTGCTTGCGATTGGCCTCCAGTTTCTTGCTAACAGCGTATTTCAAAAAACACCTGGCATTATCAAATTTGGAATACTTTTTGCGTGCATGTGGGTCACGCTTATTTTAGCGCAGCACATATCATCTGGAGAAACGTATAATGTATTTCTTCCCATCCTGAAACCCGCATTTCACTTCGGCGCATTACTGTCGTTAGTATTTGCCTTAGGTCTGACGATACGATTGCTGGATGCGCGCACGCTTCAAAAAAAGATCTGGTTTGCTAGCCTGCTTTTTTGCATATCCTTTCTAACCGTGCTGTCAGATTTCATCTATATAGTACAAGGGATTGTGCCGGTGTTGCTGAGCTTGTTGTTTTTTGTGCTCAGCCGCTGGATAACGTGGCAACGTTGGTTTTTTCTATCGGCAATTTTAACAGTAGCGTGCGTGCTGGGCGTGTTGCTCAATATGATGTATTTAACGAATGGCGCGGAGGTGTTAAATACCGTTTTAGATGCGGCTTCGGTGCATACGCGCACTTTTTTTAAGTTAGGTTATTGGGGGCTTAATTTTATCAGTGACTATATTGTCTATTCGTGTGTAACCTTACTCTTCCTAATATGCTCTGCGGCATGCATCACGCGCGACTACAGACATCAAAGAGGCATAAAACGCGAGGATGTTAACAAAAAGGTTATCTTTTTATTAAGCTTTTTATTGATCTTGTGCGTGGTGAATATCAGCGCTGTCCTGTGGGCTAAAATTTTCCCCGGGATATCAAGCTCACGGTATTTTTTCCCGTTATTGATACTGCCAGTTTGCATCGGCGCCCCTGTGTTGTTGCACTTTTTCCCGGGGATAAAAAAAATAGGTGAAAAGAGAAGGGTTGTTGCTTTTCTCGCAATATTCGTGCTGGCACTTCCTCTCGCTGAAGTGAGAAATATGCAAGGATCAGGGGAAATGAAACGCCCTTATCCTCATGTATCACAATGCCTAGACGATCTCGCTGAAAAATATAATATCCGTCAAGGCGTCGGGCCTTACTGCTATGCAAAACCGCTTTCTCTTTTTTCAAAAAACAATGTGTCTGTATTGCATGTGTTATCTGATTTTTTTCCACATGGTTTGTTTTCTTTTCCTGAGTACGAAAAAGTAGAATTTGACTTTATCATTGCCGGGCATTATTTGACTGAGGAGAAGATCGTCGAAAAATTTGGCGAGCCAAAAAATGTTTTTTCTTGTGAAGATATAAAAATATTAACCTACGAAGACAATGCGTTTAAGCATATGTTTCTATATGGGGAAGTGTTTCAAGAGACGCAATACGGCAAATTCTATCGGTCCTGATGTGTTGCCGTTAGGATGACAAATAAAGTGAAGAGATAAAGATGATCGGTAGAAATGATGATGCGCGTTTAAAAACACACTACCTCATGGGGTGGCTTGTTTTTTTTGCCTCCGTGCTTGCCTTTTACATTAAGCTTTCACAAAATCCTGATTTTTGGTTTCTGCCGCTCTACCAAGCCGATGTCTTTCAGCTGCCGGCACTGTACAAGAATATAGTTATGGATGGCGGCAGCTGGTTTGACTGGGTGGGGGGCAGTTCGCTTTATCTTTTTCCTGACACGATACTCTATTTCCTGTTAAATGCTTTTACCAACAATGCTTACGGTGCGCTAGTTGCCTATAGCATCATCCAGGTCATCGCGCTGGCGATGGCGAGTCTTTTCCTGGCGAGCAGCTTATTTGGGAAGACGCCTTATGTTGTTAAAACAGGTATCTTATTAGGATGCACTTTTTTAATGCTGGTGCTGGCAAAAAACGTGGACGTCGATGAATACAATATTCTGTATCCTATTTTATTACCGGTCTTTCATGGCAGTGGTTTAGTCATCCTTATTTTTATGCTCGGCGTCACTGTTCGGGCATTCAAAAATGTGTCGCAGGCTAAAGTAGTAGGGTATAGCGTGCTCCTTTTTGTTATCTCCACGCTGACAATTTTGTCTGATTTTCTCTATATTGTGCAGTTTATTGTGCCGATGCTTATTTGCGTAGGCCTTTTGACGATGAGCAATCGTCTCTCGCGGCGATCTGGTTTGCTGCTGTTGGGCGCGTTAATGGGTGCCTGTGTTTTAGGGGTGGCCATCAATGTGATGTTGTTTCATGCAAGCAGCGGCCCAAACCAATTTTATGTGTTGATGGAAGAAAATTGGCATATTAATAGATATCTTATAAACATTTACCGGCTGGCGTCTGATTTTGTCATCACAGATCCCTTTTATTCTGCCATATTGGTTTCTTATTTTCTCGCGGGTTGCTGGGTAATAAAAGCTTATTGCCAATCAAAACCACAAGATGAAAAAATACTGTTTCTGTTTGTTTTTTATTTTGCGGTCTTTCTTGTCAATGTGGCCGCCGTATCATTGTTAGGAAATTTTATGCGGCCGGGCAGCTCTCGATACATGCTGCCCTTATTAGTTTTGCCTGTGTGCATTGGCTGGCCTGTTCTGCTTTATCATGTTTTGCTTGTCAAAAAAATAGAAGTGAAGCCGATAGCCGTGGCTTTTGTTGTGGTGTGCATGTTGCTCATGCCGTTAAGTGAGATGAAAAACATTAAATCACTGCGTCACTTGAAGTCACCCTATCCTGCTTTGGTCGCGTGTCTAGATCAACATGCCATAAAATATGATCTGCATAATGGCATCGCCGGTTTTTTTGAAGCAAGGCCTTATTATTTTTTGTCTCGAGAAAATTTATTTGTTGGGCATGTGCTGGGTGATTTTCTGCCAGGTGGATTATTTTCATTCCCTAATTATGAGAACAGGGAATTTGATTTTGCTATTATCTCTGGAGAGGTAAGCGAAAAAAGGCTTCAGGAAAGATTTGGGGAGCCGGATGCCGCATTTTTTTGCGATGACGTGAAAGTGGTTATTTATCAAAATGATTTATTCAAACATCAGTTTCAGGATAGAGAAATTTTCCAAGAGACGCGATATGGCCGGTTTTATCGATCATAGTATGTATTTGATGAAATGCGGCCCCAAAAACTGAGTGAGAGGAAGCGGGATCTTTTTCCACGACGTGGTGGCAAGTGCGATCAGAGGGCTCTGTTGATCAAAAGGCTTACTGCCAGCTTCTTTTAAGAAATAAGTGTAGTAAAGCGCAATGGCCTCTGCCCCCCATGATGTTTTATAAGCACATGAGCCGGAGGTCAGGGGGCTCCTCCCAATATCCATATAGTCTGCTTGATGTTCACAGGCATATTGAAGCGACTCCCAAAAAACAGCGCTACTGATGCAAGTTGATCGGTATTGTTTGAGCGTGCCAGAGTAGGGTTGATGGACGGAGGTGCCGTGCTGCACTGCTAAAAACGCAGAGACAGGCTTGCCGCCCAAATACCCAATGAAGATGGTTGCGGAAGTGCCAAAAGAAGCCAGGATGGCGTTGAAGAAGTCCCTGCTGTGAACAGGGGTGCCGAGTTCGCGCTGTGTTCTTGAAAACACCGCATAAAAATCATCAACCCGTTCTATGCCACCCGATTTGATTTCAGGATTAAGCCGCCATGCTTTTCTAATTTGTGTGCGGTTGGTTTTGTGTATGACGTTTTCCCATAAGTGTTGGGCGCCTTGTTTCAAGTCGATACCAAACGTGCGGTATTGCTTATCGATCTTTGTTTTCGGCGTGCCCTCAAAGTAGTTTGTGCGCGTTTTCAGCAAGACGTATTTTGCCTTATGATGTTGGATAAAATCATGAAGGGCCGTTGAAAATGCGTTGACGTCAATATGCTTATCCACTTGAGTGAGGCCGCCGTCTGTCAGATAAGGCGCGGTGCTCGCGTAGGGGCTGTTTCGGCGCGTGGGTGATAAAAAGAGTTGTGCGCTAAGCCCGCCTGCGATGAGGGGGCATTGATCGAGTTGGTACGCGTTTTTGCATACTGCCTCCCATTTTTGCAAATCAATGGGCAAGGTCTTCAATGGAGGAGCCCTTTTAATTTGCGCGCTGTTTCGAGTTCTAATGTGCGGTATTTTGATAGCAGGTGTTTTTTCTCTTTTTCATCCAGCATGGCCGTGCGATCGATGGCTGGGTTGCCTGGGTGCAACATGATTTCAACACACGGCGATTTTATTTTGCTCAAATTGACTATGTCTGACGGACGTATTTTGCAGCTGTATAAAATACTAAAAAAATAGGGCGAAGCCGCAGAGGCATTGCGTTGTCGAAATAAGCGCAACACTAGCCACTTAATAGCGTTGGGAGTCAATAGGCTTCTCCCGGTGCGTGTTACGCGAAGGGTTGTCCGCAAATTTTCGTTCACACAGCGTACCCTAGGAATAGCGTATTTTTTGGCAAGTTGCGTCACCATTTTGAAAATAGGCGGTATCATGTGAATATGATGATGCCCATCAAGATGAGAAGGCTTGACGCCCAATGCCATGGCTTTATTAATTTGTGCCTCAAGCTCCGCCTGTATTTGTTCAAGTATTTTTTTTCGGCAAGGGGAAAGGGTTAGCAAGAAGATCTTTAAAAAACCATGCTTAAATTTCCCCTGTTTGTCCACGAGCAGGCCAATTTTTGCTTGCGGTAAGATAGCCTGGCAGCCGGTCAAGTTAAGGTGCACGCCTACCTGAAGCGTAGGCGCGTGCGTGTTGACAAGTGACAACGCATCTTGCACATAATGCGCCCCCACCATTAAGCTGGCGTGCGTGAGCGCACCTTCGTTATGTGCTTCTACAATGGCTTGATTCACGCCGGGGCTTACCCCTAAATCATCCCCGGTGACAATGAATTGATTCGGATCGTGCATGTGAGGGGGCCGGTTCAGTGTTTGCTTGTGTTAAATAATCTGCTACATACAACGGGCGCTTTTTCACTTCCATGTGGATCCGGCCAATGTATTCGCCAATAATACCGAGCACAATCAGTTGGACGGCACCGATAAAAATGATGGTCAAAATAATGGTGGCGTAGCCAGTGCGCGCGGTGTTGCCGGTGAAGTATTCCCAGAGTGTATACGCGCCGAGCAAAAGGGAAAGGGCCGCCGCAAAAAGACCGATGTACGTGGCTATTCGCAGCGGGACGGTCGAAAATTGTACAATGCCATTGATCCCTAAGTTAAAAAGACTCTTGAAATTATATTTGCTTTGGCCTGATTGTCGCTTGGGGGCCGTAAACTCTATCACGGCGTAATTGGATAAGCCTAGCCAGCTCAACATGCCACGGAATATCCGTTCTTTTTCGTCCATTTTCTTTAAAATATTAATATATTTTTTTCCGATAAGTCGAAAATCAGGTGTCTTGCTAGGAATGTGGGAGGCTGAAAATAAAGAGGCCAGTTTGTGATAGCACGCTGACGCAAGTCGATAAAAAAGCGATTCACCGGAGTTGTTAATGCGATTCGTTAAAACCGCATCAAACCCTGCTTGCCATTTTTCAATAAGCTTCGGCACCAGCTCAGGAGGATGCTGGCAATCTGCATCCATAAAAATAACGCCCTCTCCTTGGCTGTAATCCATGCCGGCGGTCATCGCAATCTCATGGCCAAAATTTCGTTCTAAATCAACAATTTTAACGCGAGCGTCTTGCTGCATGATGGTTTGACACTGCTGTAAGGTTGCGTCTGTGCTGCCATCGTTTACAAAAATGATCTCAATCGACGCCGGCGGGTATGCTGCTAACGCCTGGGTAAGCCGCTCATACAAAACCTTGATGTTCCCTTCTTCGTTAAAAGCCGGGATAACAATGCTAACGTATTGTCTACTATCCATATTATTATTGTACTACGACGAGAGATAGGCCCACCATTATCAGGGATGCGCCGATGATGCCCAGCGAGCTTAAGCTTTCACCAAAAATAAAATAACCCGCCAGCATTAAGCCAACCGGGATCAACGTGGCCACGAGGCACACTAAGATTAAATCATGGTGCTTCAATAACAGCAACCAGGCGCCTAATCCAATCACTTGCATCATGATACCGGCGACCACATACCAGCTCGCGTATTGGGACAAAAATCCTAAGGAAATATTAATGTGATGTGCGCCAGGCTGGGTCATTGCATACTTATAAGCAATTTGGGCGACAATGTTCGCTGCCAGGGCAAGAAAGAAAATTGCTATGGTATTCAATAAGATTCTCCTGTTTTTTATCGGCGCCACCAGGGGAGAGGTTATCATACCTGGTTTAGCGGTTGGGAGGCCAGGTCATTGGGGTGCTTGGTTAGGCCTCGTGATAATTTTCCTGATATACTACCGTATTATAGCCGTTATGAGTAAGAAATAGAGAGATATATTAATGACGAAACGAGCACTGATCACTGGGGTGACCGGACAAGACGGCGCTTATTTGGCAAAATTTTTGCTGGAGAAAGGTTATCAGGTATTCGGTTTGCTGGCACACCGTGCGAGCGACACCTTATGGCGCTTACGTGAACTGGGTGTGGTAGATGGCATTGCACTGCTCGAAGGCGATCTCACCGACTTAGGGTCGTTAATACGCGCACTGGAAACGTCTCAAGCCGATGAAGTGTATAACCTTGCCGCACAAAGTTTTGTGGGGACGTCTTGGCAACAACCTCTACTGACCACACAAGTAACCGCGCTGGGTGCAAACAATATACTAGAGGCGGTGCGTATTGCTAACCCAACCGCGCGATTTTATCAGGCCTCTTCAAGTGAAATGTTTGGTAAGGTGCAGGCACCGATTCAAGATGAAAACACACCTTTTTATCCGCGTAGTCCGTATGGTGTGGCCAAGGTGTTTGCGCACTGGATGACCATTAACTATCGAGAAAGCCATGGCTTGCATGCTTCCAGTGGTATTTTATTTAATCATGAGTCGCCGCTTCGCGGTTTGGAATTTGTCACACGCAAAATCACCGATGCGGTCGCGCGTATAAAATTGGGTCAACAAAAAGAGCTGCGCCTGGGTAATCTAGAGGCCAAACGCGATTGGGGCTATGCGGGAGATTACGTTCAGGCAATGTGGCGCATGTTGCAGCAAGATAAACCAGACGATTATGTCATTGCAACAGGCAGAGCCGCTTCCGTCAGAGAATTTTGTGACATGGCTTTTTCTTCTGTGGATTTACACTACCAAGACTATGTGGTACAAGATGAAAAATATATGCGTCCCAGTGAAATTGCGTTTTTATTGGGCAACGCAGACAAAGCAAAAGCCCAATTAAAATGGGAGGTCACCACGTCTCTCGATAAGCTTGTTGGTATGATGGTGGAAGCAGACATGAGGCGAGCGGCAGAAGATGCGTGATAATCTGCCCGGTGATAGCAAAATGGATGTGGCGGCTATCATGCATGAAGCAAGAGCGCGCGTTGCAAAAGAGCAAGGTGTTTCCTATTCATTCAATAAGGCGGATCAAAAAACGTTGTCAGGTCGGCTGATAAGCATACGCTCACTTTTAGATGAAGCATTTGCGTTAAACAAAGAAAGAGTGCATTGGCCGAGTCGATTTTCCAAGTGGCCACTGCATTCAACCAATTTTCTAACGCGACTTATTTTGCGGGTATATAACGCACTTTTTTATGATCAACGGCAGATCAACAACGCATTGTTTAAGAGCAATAAACAACTATTAACCGCACTAGAAGCCTTGCTTCAGCAACAATCACATGCCCAATCAGACGCCCCCAGTGCCTCACCCACAAAAACAGAATAGATTTCATCGCCTAAAATCTGCTAGCGGCAGACTTCTTTCGAAAGTCGCGGTGGCGAGTGAAGTGCGAGGCGTCGAGGAGCGCAGAACCACAATGGACACGGAGTCTATGAAGATTCGAGCACCGCAGCAACAAAGCAATTTGCCGCCACAGATAGACTTTCGGAAGAAGTCTGTTGGTTTTGCCACACCTTGGCCACCGGAGCAATCGGGAATAGCCTACCATAACTACCATTTGGTTGCCGCGTTAAGCAAGCACTGCGAATTAACCTTACTGCTTTCTTCAAAGAAAAGCAGCGTGGACGTTAATGGCAAACGTCTTCCCGCTTACCCTATTCAAGATCTTCCTAAGATAAAAGATAAATTTGATGTGTTGATCTATCACGTGGGGTGCAGTCACTTTCACAAAGAAATTTACAAGCAGGCGTATCATATTCCAGGCATCGTTGTCCTGCATGACTATGACCTGCATGATTTTCTAAGAAATAGCTATCGGCATAAGCACGAAAAATATTTATATGATGAAGCGTGTCAATTTGTTGAGGCAAAATATGATCAGCATGATCTAGACGGCAGAGTGATTGGGGAATCGCCACATTGCGAAGCATTAGTGAATCGTTCAACACTCACCATTGTGCATAATAAGTGGGCAAGCAGGCAGCTGCAAGATTTTGCACAACAAGTGGAAGTGCTGCCATTGGCAGCCATGCCGCACGATGACTTATTATCGGTAGCTGAAACAGCACACTTTAAAAAAACACTTGGCATAAAAGAGAACGAGTGTGTGATCGGTATTTTTGGGTTTGTGCACCCTAGAAAGCGCACCCTGTCTGTGCTCACCGCCGTTTCAGCGTTAGTGCGCCAAGGCTATCCTGTGAAATTGCTGATTGCGGGGGGCGTGGGTGGCCCTAATATTGATCTGCCGGCGTTGTTAGAAAAATTTAATATAAAAGATAAAACGATTTTTACCGATTTCATTGAAGATGAAGCCTTATTTAAAAAATACATGTGGGCCACGGATGTGGTGATTAACTTGCGCAATCCCACCGTGGGGGAAAATTCAGGCAGTTTGCTGATGGCGCTGGGCATGGGAAAATCGTGTATTGTGAGTGACCATAAGCAATATCAAGAGTTTCCGGATCATGTGTGTTGGAAAGTCAGCGTGATGAGTACAGAAATTGCCGAATTAACGGCGTTACTTGAAATCGTGGTGACGCAACCGGCTGTCAGAGCGCAACTCGGAGAAAATGCACGCCAATATATTCAAGAGGATTGTGCGTACGATATTGTTGCGAGGCAATATGCCTCACTCATTGACAAGCTCAGCGACAAGTAAAGAGATATGAAAATCCTGATTGACGGTCAAACACTTGCTACCACCGACATGGGTCGGGGGATCGGCCGGGTATTCATGAAACTCAGCGAGGCATTGGTGAATCGTCACCCTCACATGGAATGGTACATCGTCGTTAACAATGAAGCGGACTTACAGCACGTTAACGCAGACATGGCCAATAAACTCACGGTGATTGTGCTTAAAAAAAAGCGCTACTTTTCCTACCAAAAAAGACTTTCTCACTTCACAAAAACACTTCAGCAAGCCATTGACGATCATGGGATCCAGATTTACTGGCACCCCAACCCGTTAATGACCAATGTGCTTTTTCCTGAAAAGCTTCATCGTGTTGCCATGATGGTCACGGTGCATGATGTGATCCCCGCCATGCTGCCTGAACATTATGTGAGAAAATGGCCGAGAAAAATAGCAAAAGAATATCAAAGAAGGCTTGCAGATATTGCCTGCCATGCCGATGCGCTTTTTTTTGTATCACAAGCGTCACAGCATGACTATGCTCGACTGTACCCCTGTATTAAAAATAAGAGCCACGTTGCTTATAATGGTGTGGATACGGCCATTTTTCACCAAAAGCCAACGCAATGCGATAAGCAAACTATCTTGTATGTTGGTGGTTTTGACTACCGTAAAAACATGGCGGGTGCGCTGGAGGCATTTGCGTTGCTGGCCAAGCAAACAGCAGCAAAATATCCTGATCTGCATTTCCAAATAGTGTGCCCACCCGCCGGCAGGCAAGCCACGCTTTTTTTACAAAAAGCAGAGCAGCTAGGTGTCGGGCAAAAAGTGGAACTCATTCATGCGGTGAGCGATGCAGGTTTATCTCAACTGTATGCAAATGCGAGTTTGTTTTTCTTTCCCTCTTTATACGAGGGGTTTGGGCTCCCGGTGGTTGAGGCGATGGCCTGTGGCACCTTAGTGGTGGCCTCTGATATTGCGGTATTAAAAGAAATTGGTCAAGATACGATGCTGTATTGCTCGTCGACCTCTCCTGCGAACATGGCGCAGATCTTGCACGAGGCGCTCGCCTTGTCAGCGGCTGAAAAACAAGCTTATCTACGTCGTGCCACGACGCGTGCCGATCACTTTACTTGGGCAAGCTCCGCTGACGTGTATTCAGCGTGGTTAGCGTAAGTGATGGTCATAGACTTTTTGATACACCGCAACGGTTTTATTGCCACAGGCTTCCCAGCTTAATTGTGTTGCACGATGCAAGCCGGCTGCTCGCATTTTCCTTCTGGCGGTTTCATCGGTGAGTAATTTTTCAAGCCCAAAACGGATGTCGTTTACTTGGTGTGGATCAACCAAGCAGGCGGCGTTGCCCGCGACTTCCGGCATTGCACTGCAGTTGGATGTCAGCACGGGCACACCTGATCGCATGGCTTCCCCAATCGGCAATCCAAACCCTTCATAAAAAGAAGGGTAGGCAAACGCGTAGGCGCCCGCATAGAGAAGGGGCAGGTGAGCGGGGGGGACATAACCTAAATAATAACAACAGCCTGCGTCTGCCAGCTTCTTTATTTTCCGCATGAATGCATGCACGTGCCATCCTTTAGGCCCCACCAATACTAAAGGGTGACGTTTTTGCAATGCTGTGGGTAACTGAGAATAGGCGTCAATTAAGCCAGATAGATTTTTACGAGGCTGTAAGGTGCAAACAGACAATAGGTATTGTTGATCGGCAAGTTGATACTGCGCAAGCGTGCCACGTATTGCCTCATCGGGGCGCGGGTGAAAATGGTCACTGATCCCATGGTGAATGGCTGAAATTTTCTGCGCAGGCACCTGTAAGGTGTCAATGATTTCCTGACGTGAAAATTCGGAGCCCGTGATAAAGTGGTCAGCGCGCGTCAGTGCATCATGCAGTGCTTTTTTTGAAAAAGCAGTATGCGATCTGGATTCGTATTCAGGATACTTGAGTGACGTTAAATCGTGGATCGTTGCAATACAAGGGCCTGCCGCCGGTTTAAGCATGTAGCTGGGCGCATGGTATACCGCGTCATGATGCGCCGCCATTTTTTTCTTGAGCAATTGTTGCGTCAAGGTATGCCGTATCGTGCGCAATAAGGGCAGGTAACTTAAGCAGCGTTTTGCAGCAAGTGCCATTTTAAAAACAGAGGAAGGCGGGGCGGTTGCTGACATGCGCCGCGCGAGGGCAGCAAAATCTATTTGTTGATAGCCCGCCAGGAGCATCAGATCGTCAATGTCATCGTGCTTGACCAGTTGGTTCAGTAATTGCCAGGTGTAATGGCCAATGCCCGTCAGTGGGGAAGTAATGGTATCGACGTCTAAGATGACGTTCATGCCATCAGCTCACGGCATGCTTGCAAGGCTTCGCTTAAACGGCTGACCGGTACGCACTGCATGCCAGGCAGCGGTGTGCGAGGTGCATTGGCTTTGGGGATAATGGCGTGTTTGAAACCGTGTTTGGCGGCTTCGCGCAAACGATCTTGCCCGTTTTGCACGGGGCGAATTTCGCCGGCCAGCCCCACTTCACCAAACACAACCAGATCAGATGGCAATGCATGGTTGCGTAAGCTGGATAACACGGCCAGCATCAGCGCCAGATCAACGCCTGTTTCAGTGACGCGCACACCGCCCACCACATTCACAAATACATCTTGATCAAACGTAGGGATATCACCGTGACGGTGCAACACGGCTAAACACATGGCCAGGCGGCTACTGTCGATGCCGACGCTGACGCGACGCGGGTTGGCCAAGTGGCTTTCATCCACTAACGCTTGCACTTCAACAAGCAGTGGCCGGCTGCCTTCTCGTGTGATCATGACCACACTGCCCGGAGCAGAGATTTCACGTGACAGGAAAATAGCAGAAGGGTTGCTGACTTCACGCAAGCCTTTATCGGTCATGGCAAACACGCCAAGCTCGTTGATCGCGCCAAAACGATTTTTGACCGCGCGGATTAAGCGAAAAGGATTGTCGTTATCGCCTTCAAAATACAAGACGGTGTCGACCATATGCTCGAGGACACGCGGGCCCGCCAGCGTACCTTCTTTGGTGACATGGCCGACTAAAAAAATACTGGTTTGCGTTTGTTTTGCAAAGCTGACCAATAAACCCGTACTTTCACGCAATTGACTCACACTGCCAGGCATCGAGGAAAGCTGTTCCGTGTAGCTGGTTTGGATGGAATCAATGACAATGATTTTGGGTTTTTGTTGTTGCGCGATGGCCAAAATACTTTCAACACGGGTTTCAGCCAAGACCTGTAATTGATCTTGTGGCAGCCCAAGGCGACTGGCACGCAGGCTGACTTGTTGCAGCGATTCTTCGCCGGTGACATAGAGTGCGGGAAATTCTTGGCTCATGGCACACAGTGTTTGGAGTAACAGTGTTGATTTACCAATGCCTGGATCGCCACCGATCAACACGGCGCCGCCTACGACTAAACCACCGCCTAATACGCGATCGAGTTCACTCAGATGCGTCATCAAGCGCGCAGTTTCGGTTGACTCGACTTCGCTGAGCCGTTGCACTTGTTTTGTGGTGGCGGCAGCGTAACCGGCCGAGCGCGCGCGTCTGTCGGGCGCAACGGTTTCTTCCAGCGTGTTCCACGCCTGGCATGTGGTGCATTGGCCTGCCCATTTTGAGGCAGTGGCATCACACGCTGTGCAACGATATTGCCCTTTTGTTTTTTTGTTTGCTTTTGTTGTACTGGCCGTTGTCATATTAGTTTTTTAATTAAGTTTTTCTGCAATTCGCCACCACAGTAGACTTTCGGGAGAAGTCATAGCCACGCTTCCCAGGCAACATAAATCGAAGCCGAGATCACCACCACAATAAAAACAGGGCGAATAAATCGTGCACCAAAACGGATAGCCGCGTGCGCACCAATAGTCGATCCTGCTAACAAAGTGACCGCCATTAATAAGCCTAACATGTAATCAACATGACCTAATAGCATAAAGGTCACCATCGAAACAATGTTGCTGATGAAATTCATAAAACGCGCCACACCCGAGGCGCTGACGAGATCGAGTTTATAACAGCCCATGAGCAGGCTGGTCCAAAATGCGCCGGTGCCTGGGCCGGCAAAACCATCGTAACCCCCCAGTGTGGCGCCGAGGGCACTGCTGGATAATTTTTTAGGGCGGAACTGGGCATGTTCTGCTGGGGTGCTCAGTCGCTTGGGTAATAACATGTAAACAGCCGTGGCCAAAATAATGAGAGGCAGTATTTTATTAAGCAAGTCAGATGACGTAATGTGAGCTAAGACGGTACCCAAAGCAGCACCGATAAAGGTGGCCAGGATAGCCGGCTGCCATAGCCAAGGCTTAAAAATGCCCTTCCTGATATAGGCATAGGAAGCCATCGCGGCCCCAAACGTGGCAGATAGCTTATTGGTGCCTAAGGCAACATGGGGTGAAACGCCCGCGCCGAGCAAGGCGGGAATGGTAATGAGTCCGCCGCCCCCAGCAATGGCATCGATGAGGCCGGCAAGAAATGCCGCAGATAACAGCATGATTAATAACATTAATTCTGGCGATTCCGGCATGGCAAGGAGCCTGTTTGTTGATGGGTTTTTGCATTATACGCTGACGCCTAATGGAAACTAAAGAAAATAGAATTCGCGTTTTGAGTTTAAAAAAGGTAATATTTTCTCATTAAGAGTTTATTTTGGTGTAATTTCCTTTTTTAAGTTGGGTGAGGAACATTACTGCGGTAAAATAAGGATTCTGACACACGCCTTTTGCTTTTAATTTACGAGCAAACTCACAGTTGATGACAGCGCGTTAAGCTGTTGCGAAGTGGGATCTCTAGGGCTTTTATAAAACAGGAGAGAGCTATTTTGGATAGCCAGCCAGCCAATATTTCCGCCAACGCGTCAAACAAACCTACTATCACTCGCCCCCGTTCCCGTGCGCGCGTAAAACCTTGGCAGAAAATATTAATTGGTTTAGGGCTCGGCGCCATCATGGGCATATTGCTCGGTGAAAAAAGCCTCTACCTAAAACCCTTCGGCGACATTTTTATTAATGCCATCATGATGGTGGTGGTGCCCGTGGTATTTACTTCATTGGTGACGGGTATTATTTCAATGGATAACCCTGCCAAAATGGGGCGGGTGGGTATCAAAACCTTAAGTTTTTATTTTGTGACCATGGGGCTGGCCACCACGATTGGCCTGACCTTGGCTATCTTTGCGCAACCGGGTATGAATATTTCGCTTACCTTGCCGCAGACGATGGAAGTGGCAGAAGCCACCTCCCTCCGAGAAATGATGGTGGCGATCGTGCCCAGCAATCCGGTGATGGCGTTTGCGGAAGGCAATATTTTACAAATTATCGTGTTTGCGATTTTATTAGGTATTGCTATTAATCTTGTGGGCGAGCCTGCCCGCCCCGCAGCGAATCTATTTCGAGCCTTTAGCGAGATTTCATTTAAGCTCATCAACATGATTATGTATTTCGCTCCTTACGGTGTGTTTGCCTTAATGGCCTGGGCAGTGGGGACGCATGGCACGCAAGTGTTGATGCAGCTAATGGGTATCGTCGTCTTGATCTACGTTGGGTGTTTGATCAATATGTTACTGACGTATGGCGGTGCGCTGACCGTGCTGGCACGCTTAAATCCTATTCCCTTTTTCAAAGGCATGGTGGATGCGCAAGCCGTTGCCTTTTCCACCACCAGCAGCACGGCCGCCATGCCGGTGGCGATGCAGTGTGCTGAGAAAAATCTCGGCGTCCCCAAAAGCTTCTCTAGCCTTATCTTCCCCCTTGGCGCCACCATGAATATGAACGGCCTCTCTGTTTATATGGGTGTCGTCGCTGTCTTTGCGGCCAATGTGTTCGGTGTTGAGCTCTCCATCATGCAATACGCTACGATTATTCTGACCTCGGTGCTGGCTTCATTAGGGGCGGCCGGTGTGCCGGGCGCGGGCTTGATCGTGATGTCGATTGTCCTCACCTCGGCTGGGCTGCCGTTATCGATTATCGCCATCATTGCCGGTGTCGATAGAATTATTGATATGGCCACCACCACCACCAATATGACCGGCGACGCGCTGGTATCGGTGATTGTGTCGAAGAGTGAAGGCGAGCTGGACCTCGATATCTATAATGGCCGCACGCAAAAATAATCCAGTCGTTACCTAGGGATATCCCCACTCAAAACCCGTATCTACCAGACTTCTTCAAGCTGGACTGGCGAAATAAAAAATGTATGCTATAACTTTATTGTTCTTGGCGCTTGACATTGATGTAAAACCCAAGATGGGTGTCACAAAGCTGTCATAAAAAAGCGCTATAGTTAAATCCAGTCATTAATCTCACGGAGGACTTTAAGGTGGAAACAATCTTTTTACTCGGCGTACTCGTCATACTTTTCATGGTCAGTGCGGCCATTTACAACATCTAGTAGAGCAAGAGGCGCAGACTTTTGCACACGGCACACCGTCAGTATTCGATACTGGATAAACTGTGTCTTAATGTGCAACAAGGTCTGCGTACCCTGCTAGGCCCTATCCCCGATACCGGTCGCGCCAATCCGGCCGACTCTCTTCCTGAACAACCCTTAACCACCACAGAGAAACAGCATTCGGCTGCCATGATGCGTGTTAATCATGCCGGTGAGATCGCTGCCCAAGCCCTTTATCAAGGGCATGCTTTAACCGCCCGCGATCCTGCGACCCGAGAGAAAATGACACAAGCGGCTTTTGAAGAATACGACCATTTGCGTTGGTGCGAGTCGCGCCTTGCCGAGCTGGGTAGCCATAAAAGCTACTTAAGCCCCGTGTGGTATCTGGGATCGTTGTCGATCGGTGTTTTGTCAGGCTTAGCCGGCGATAAATGGAATTTGGGCTTTGTGGCCGCGACCGAAGATCAAGTGGTTGCGCATTTAGAGGCGCATTTAGCGCGGCTGCCTGAAAAAGATGTAAAAAGCCAAGCCATCGTCAAACAAATGCAAGCAGACGAGGCTCATCATGCCGAGATGGCCCGCGGGGCAGGGGGGGCAGCGTTGCCCGAGCCGATTTTAAAATTGATGGGGCTGACTTCCAAAGTGATGACCTTAACTGCCTCAAAAATATAAAATTAAATATTCGCTATCGGCGGGTGATAAATCATCTGTACCACGTTGCCATCGGGATCAGCGGCATAAAAACTGCGGGCGCCATCGCGGTGGGTTTTAGGCTTCGCTTTGATGGGCACCTGCTGGGCACAAAAATAGTCATACCACACATCCACATCATCAGGCTGGTTCAAAATAAAACCAATGTGATCGAGTCGCTGCGATCGATCGGCCGCAAAGCCTTCTGGTGCGCGGTGCAAGGCTAAATTATCCACGCCTGAGCTCAAGTAAATATTGTCTGCATCGGGCTGCCATTCAATCGCCATGCCCAGTACGGCGTGATAGAAATGCAGGCACGCGTCAAAGTGCTCTATTGTCAACGCAACGTGGCGAAGGCCGCCTAGTGGTGCGGGAGGGGTGTGGGTGTTTGACATGCTGCTGCCTCTTTTTCCTCATGGTGAGCGCTCTGGCGCGTTAAAAAATTTCGTAGTAGCTGGTGACCCTGTGTCGTTAAAATCGACTCAGGATGAAACTGGACGCCTTCTAGGGGCATGCTGCGATGGCGGATCCCCATGATCGCTTCCCTCTCGCCCTCAGGCGTTTGCGTCCAGGCCGTGACGATGAAGTCAGCGGGTAGTGAAGCGGGGTCAACCACCAGTGAATGATAACGCGTTGCTTGAAAAGGGCGAGGCAGTTCCTGGAAAATGCCGTTATCCTCATGATAAATAAGCGACGTTTTTCCGTGCATGATGGTCGGTGCATGGACAATACGGGCGCCAAATGCTTCCGCGATGCTTTGGTGGCCTAGGCAAACGCCCAGTATCGGAATGTGACCGGCGAAGTGAGTGATCACTTCAAGGCAAACGCCCGCTTGCTGCGGATTGCCTGGCCCAGGTGAGATAATCAGGTGAGAGGGGGCTAAGGCGTTGATTTCTTGTATGGAAATTTGATCATTCCGATGCACTTGCACCGCAGCGCCCAGCTCAGCCAAGTACTGTACCAAGTTGTAAGTGAAAGAATCATAGTTGTCGATCATCAAGATCACGTGGTTACCCTTTATTGCCTTACGCGCATGCATGTTTGAAGCCATATTATGCCGTGAAAGCGTCTTCACGCGAAGTGAATTCGGGATAAGCCCTTTGCAGTGATTAGATCCCTCGGTTTTTTACAAGAATTGAGCCGAAACAAAAAGTTATTTTAATGACTAGTTTTTAAAAACTTACATCCAAATGTTACTCCATTTAACATGAGGCAACGCAGTATTAGGCTTATTACAAATGGGCACTTTTTTCTCTCGGTTTTTTGACGCTCCGGGGAGGGAAGGACTTGGGCCAGGATTTTGTCTTCCTGTGCCGGGTTTCGCAAGGCAAACAAAAAAGAAAGCTGGAAAAAGTGAAGGGGGCAGGCAAGATCCAGTCGGCAGCCCCTCAAGCAAACAAACAAGACAAAATGTACGAACGGCAGACTACCATCAACTGATGCAACTGTTGCAAGCATTGTGTGCATGTGATTTTGAAGAGTGGGAAAAGCTCGGCAAAGACGAAAAGCCAGGTGCCGCTGCAAAGGTGGCAGTGGTGCGTTCGATTGACGATGCGCTAGCGCGGTTTAAGCCAGGCGCGAGTGGCACGTCGCCATCGTATGTGATCTGCTTAATTGGCATGGGTGATGTGCTCGAGCAGGAGGAGGATGCAAAAAGCACTCAAAAGGGTGCTATGCCCGTACAACCGGCCTTGCCCGGCATGCGAGGCTTTTATGTTTTCACGCGAGCCGCCTCTCCGCCTGTGCCGAGCGCAAGACACTCTACGCCGAATGGATCACCTTCTTCGTCTGTCGCGCTGCCACCCACGCAAGTGAACGTGCATGCTTATCTGTTGACGGACGGGCTGTTGCCTGAAGAGACGCTGAGCATGCCCCCAATGGTGTTGTTTGAGCCAGGTGTACTGCCTAACGCTCCGCCTTTTTGTGTGACGTGTGACCCATGGGGGAGAGAAGATTTTTCGCCCCTCCAAACACGTCATAAACAAGCATGCAGCGAGCGTGGCCACGGAGCAACCTTCCAAGCGTTATGGGATGCTAGAGTGGAAGGGGTCGCACTGTCAAAAGTGTACGCGTATCTTCTGCCGGCCACCTTGTTTGGTTGGCGTGAGTTTGCTTACTGCAAAGCACTTTTTGATGCACTTCACTGCCTCTTGATGGGTAAGCAGAATCCATTTGCTGTTAGCATGTTCACACCGTTGCAAAGTGGTGGTGTGGTTTTCCATCACCTGTTTCAGCAAGTCATCAACACCCGTGTCATGGTCGCAAAAAGTTTTGTGCCTGAGGCGGCACAGCCATTTTTTGAAGAGGCATTCGCGCAGCTACAGTGTCAGCGCGCGCCTAACACCATTATTGTGCCGGTTGTAGGTGTGCCAGCAAGCGCAGACGACGCCTCGCCCCCTGCTGCCATCTATATCATCACGCGCGGATCAGAAGAAGATGCGATAGCGGTTTACCTGTACCTGCTCACACCCGGCCTCACGTCACAAGCTGCTGCTGACATGCTGCCTGCGTGTTGCTGGCTACAAGAAGAAGACGGTAGTATCACCATTGATGCTCAATGCATAGCGCTTGATGCATGGGACAATGAGACCTACTGCCCACTCGAAGCATGTCACCAGGAGATGCTTGCCGCACACCACGCAACGTTGCAGGCTTTGTTTTCGACATTGGGGGAACACCTGGCAACGACGTATGTTTACTGGGTGCCTGATGCCCCTTCAACCGATAAAAGAAGAGACTACATGCTTGGTTTGTGCGCAAACTTACTGGCCATGATGATTGCAGCAGGTGTATTAACGACACCCAAACAAGGCGAGCCAGTGACGCAAGGCAGCTTGTGGGGAGAGTGTTTTTGGACAGACAAGCAGCTTAGCTGGTTGGCGGCAAGCTTTAACGCAACAAACAAGACACTTGAACCCCCACCGCTCTTTGATGAAATAGGTTGCCCGAGAAATGATATTGAGGACTTGAGTGTTTTGTCTTTTCGGCAGCTATTGTGGGAAGTGTTGCAGATCCCACGAGCAACCTTTGAGCACCTTAACGTTGAATGCCTACGGTATGGCCTGGCGCTTTGTAAACACACGGAGTGGCAAAATAACATGAGCGCTTTTGATGGATTTAAGTTACTGCTTAGAGTGGCGCAACATGCGGCTCAAACACACCCTACCATTGATGATGATTGTGGCGAGTGCAAACTTATCGACGAAGAACCGCAGGCCTTAGCAGGATTTTTAGATTCTTTAGGCAGGCTGCGGGGCGGCTTCAGTGTGGTGCGCACCCAGTTGGAAAATCAGCAAGCGCTATATCAAGAGAGGGTGGATGCGGCAGTTCTTTTGTTTAAAACATTTTTTTATGAAATTATTAAGCGATATGTGTATGGATTCCTCAATGAAAGAAGGCGAACTGCTGACGAGGTTGCGCAGCGGCTTGCTATCCAACGTCGCGCTCTGGGTGTGGTGAGCTGAGGAGGCAAAAAGTCATGCACATTTAAAAACCCACAAAAACAAGTTAGCTAGCAAGCTTTTTTGGAAAGTTACCTGCCGATGTTACTACACCTATACAGAGACAGAAACACAGTTTGCATGGAAGAGGGAAGACAATACGGGCATCCTGTCCCGGTGATGCTTACGGAGGGGGAAAGGCCAAGGGAAGAAGCGTTGCCTCAGGAGGCCTTGGCAGCGGTTGGTGAGTTGGCCAAGCAGTGTGGCGGAGCGAGTAGTGGAGAATCGCTTGCAAGTGGAACACGTGAGCGGAGCCCTAGCTGCACAGCGCAACTGAAAAGAATCTTTCTGCCGTTATTGCAGATGCTTCTTTTGAAAGGCAAAGCAGAACAAGCAGGGGGGAAATATTATGTAGCGATTTGTGAGTGGCTTTTGTGGAGCCAAATACTGGTGTCGACCAGCCTCTTGGAGGTCCAGAGCGTGTTGTCAGCGGATCCCAAAACAGCGGCGCTTTTTAAGGCGTGGTTTGAGACAACAGGAAAAAAATCCGAAATGCTTTGGGGGCAGTTGTGTTCTGTTTGGTTGCCGCAAATAAAAACAAGCCCATCCAACACCCTAGACAACAAAAATTTCCCAATCATTTTCAATAGTGACAAAGATCCAGATATTGGGGTTCAGTTTGGCACCCAGGAATGGTCTGAACTCATTCGATTGATGCGTTTTATGATCAGCAGTGGTCGCCTTGGCCCAGAAGCAGAAAACCTCATGCTGTTTGTAAAAGAGAGATTTGTCGAGCTCCAAGGGCAGCTGTTTACGCCGCTGGAAGATCTGCCCGTGCCGATGCTCGATGAGCAGCAACTTGAGACAGCACAGTTGCTCTGGAAGGTGTTGCTTAGACTGCGGGAAGCAGCAGAAGAAGAAAGAAAGGCGTTGTGGAATGTTTTTGAAGTAGCTTCTAAGACAAATTTGTTGTGTCTCGATCAAAAGAAAAAACAGTTGTTGTTTGTTGTGCGCAGGCTTTCAAACCAGCCAGCTGATATTCAGATGGGAGAGCCGTTGTCGCTGGCAGGGTGTGAGATTTTGCTGCTAGCGCAGCGCACAGCCTATGAGCAACTGCAGCTTTTTTACCCTAGTGCAAGGCTGCAAAAAATATGCAACGGTGGCTGGCCTACTGTCTCGCGGGCTTTTTCTGCCATTCTCCGTGTTGATCTCCAGGCACAAAAGAAAGAGGACGCGCTCGTATTGGCGCATAAGGGCAGATTAGCGACACTCTGGGAGCAAGCGTGCAAGCTGGTTATTCAGCACTATTCTTTTGGGGAGCGCTGGTTGGGTGCCGTGAGCAATTTTCTGGATCCCACACCGACGGATCGGGAGAGTTGCCGAGCGGAGCTGCGAGTGGTGGAAGAATGGTTTCATGCTTATCGAGATGCTTCTGATCCCGGTAAGCAAGGGCATGCTGTCAGACGCCTGTTGACCAGCACGTTCACGTGTTCATTTACTTTGCGCAAATTGATCAATCTGTGTAGTTCAATTGACAATTGTCAGCGGTGGTCCATTGTTGAGCTGGCTGCAGCAGACAAGGCGATCACAGAACTGGAGAAAGAGTGGAGTACGCTGCGTGTGCAGCTTGCAGAGGGCGCCCAGGAAGACCAAGAAAAAGGAAGCCACAAGGAACTGGTGAGTCGCATCAAGCACAAAATCACTGGAATGGACGAGAAGGTTTGGGATGAAGCAAGAGAAGCGGTTGAGAGATTAGCAAGCGTAGATGAAGCCCCAGCCGATGGGCAATGGTATTTTGTGGTCGAGTGTTTGGCAGCATGTCTGTGTGTGCAATGGTGGCGCCACTTTGTGCATCCGGGGCATGCAGGTTACAAAGGGTTCCTCAGTGGGAAGTTATTGCCCAAAATGGGGAAATTTGTTCCGAAAGCGAGGGCGGGTCCGGAAGAGCCGCTAAAACCAGCGGAGTTGGAAGGCTACATAAAAGCACTCTTCACAGGGGATGAGCAAGCAAAATGGTTGCGAGAACTTGACTACTACAGCCAGAGAGTTGGATGTATTCAGCAGCAGTGCTGCTATGTCGATTCTCAGGGTATCGACTGGGGAGGGCGCGAAGGTCTTTTTCAGAGCACGATGCAGCGCTGCTTGTTGATAGCGCTTGCAACATGGGGTGAAGTGCAACGTCGATGCGCTGCAGGTGAATGCGCAGAGCTTTTCTCCGATGCCCCCGTTGTGGTAGTGGGCACGCCTTTCAGAGGAAGGCGTGCTAAGCCAAGCGGAGAGGCGAACGCTTTTGCTATTCAGGATGTGTCAGTTATTTTTCCTGGGAAATGGCTGCATGTGATGTCCGCTGATGGGTTTCCTGATATGGGTTTGCTTCGCGAGATAGAAGAGTGGGAAGGGCGTTTACATGATGCAGCGGAGGCAGTGGCTAAAGCCAAAAAGAAGGCGAAGGAGGCTGCTGCTGCAGCTCAAAAACAATAAGAGGCAAAAGATGAGCTTCGGAGGGGAGCCGATGCGGGCGATTAATTGAGTCTATATTATAAAATATTTAAAAAATGAGGGCTCGAGTGCGAACGCAAGTGGTGGTCTCAACCTTGAAGTGCAACACCGAAGGGTTAGTGTGAAGCATTATACAAGGTTGGGATCACCGCTCAAAAAAAGAGCCACTTTTGAGTTAGCTTTATGACATCTATTTTACCTGAAAAAGCGAAGTGTTTTTGC
>JAJFJF010000017.1 GCA_021774255.1 Gammaproteobacteria bacterium | reverse complement strand
CTGTTGATATCCCACGAGCCCGCCGACATAATAATCTGAGCCAGACACGGTGCCTGTTGCATGGCTCTGGATGATAGCCCCGTAAAATTCGCCCACGAGCCCGCCGACATAATCTGAGCCAGACACGGTGCCTGTTGCATGGCTCTGGATGATAGCCCCGTAAGATTCGGCCACGAGCCCGCCGACCCGGCGGTTGCCAGTGATATCCACTTCTTCCAGACCGATGCTTGTTATTTCAACGCTCGAACTACGAATATATCCAAATAAGCCTACATAAGGTGTACTGGGGCGATAGATAGTCAGGTTATAGATCGTATAGTTCCCGCCATTAAATGTAGCAGCAAAAGATGCATCAGTGTTACCTATCGGTTCAAAGCCGGCGCCGCCGTTCCAGTTTTGGGTATCGGAGCAATCGATGTCTTGCGTAACGATGACATCGGCATCGAGATGATCTTTGATTTGCTGCAACTCAACGCAATTACTGACGTAGTGGGTTTCGGCAAGTGCCGGCAGCGGCACTTGCAAAAGCACTAACAGCCCAACCAGTGAAAAATACATTTGAAAACGATCTATATTGCAATGCTTTCTCTACACATGGGGTAACATCTAGAGGTAAATTTTATAGCTATTTAAATAACTTGATTGCAGTGCCCTAAAAATCAAGTGACCCAGTTCACCTTATAAAATCTGCTAAACTAAATGAAGACTATCAATAAGTTAAACCACAAGGAGTGTGGGAGATGAAGCGTAATGCTTTGATTTTTATATTATTTTTTTGGTGTTGGGCCGTGCCAGGTCTTCTGTCCGCCTCCGCCATTAGCTCGGTCTGCTTAGAGCAAGACTTTACTTTGCAGGTGCTCGGCTCGGGTGGCCCCATGCCCGATGATATCCGTGCCTCTTCGGGTTATCTCGTGTGGATCGATGGCGAATCAAAATTCATGATCGATGCAGGGGGCGGTACTTTTCTGCGTTTTGGTCAGGCCGATGCCCGCCTAGAGGAACTTGATCTGATCGGTATCACCCACTTCCACACAGATCACTCCGCTGACTTACCTGCCATTTTAAAAGGTGGGTATTTTTCTTCACGCACGCGCCCGCTCACCATTGCGGGTCCGTCAGGCGATGCGTATTTCCCCAGCAGCAATGAATTTGTTTCAGGCTTGTTTAATAAAGAAACAGGCGTGTACCGTTATCTTTATGGCTTTATGAAAGGAGAAGATGGTTTATTTCGTTTAGAGCCAGTGACCGTTGCTGTAGAAAAAGAAACGCCCACTACGGTATATGAAAAAGAGGGTATTAAAGTGCGTGCATTGGGTGTGCCGCATGGTTATGTGCCGTCAGTGTCTTATCGCATCGATACTGAGCAAGGCAGCATCGCCTTTTCTGCAGACAATAATGGAGAAAACCCTGACTTTATCGATTTTATAGAAGGGGTGGATATCTTAGTGATGCACATAGCCATTGCAGAAGACGATGTAGAAGAAGCCAAATTTTTGCACATGCCGCCCAGTCGGATTGGTGAGATTGCCAATGAAGCAGGCGCGGGCGTACTGGTATTAAGCCATTTTATGGCAAGAAGCCTAATGGATCTGGATGATAATATCGCGGCGATCCAGAAAAATTATAAAGGGCCCATTGTGGAAGCAAGAGATTTACAATGTGTGCCCTACCGTGCCGCAAGGAGGCAATCATGAAAAAGAAAACAGCATTTGCGATTGGTACAACTTTTGCCGTCACAGCGGCTAGCTTTGGTATCAGCCAGCTCAAAACGCATAGCCCCTTTGAAATCATTGAGCTGCGTGATGCGTCCGCCGTAGAAAAAGTGGAAGATGATCCAATGGGTGGCGGTAAATGTGGGGCCGGCAAATGCGGTAATGAAAAGCGTTTTGAAACGGTGGATGTTGATCCTGCTGAAATCCGTGACAAGCTTGTCAAAGCCCGTGATGGTCAGTGTGGTCTAGAGGGTGATGGATTGGGGGAAGAGGAAAAGTCCGATTTCGACTATAAATGTGCGCAGGGAACATGTGCATAATGCATCAGCAGCAAGTAGGGTTAGGATTACGGCGTGAATTAATCAATGCATTAATTAAAGAGCGCCCCAATGAAATTGATTTTTTAGAAATCGCGCCCGAAAATTGGATGAACATGGGCGGGCAGCGTGCAGAGCAGTTACGCACGTTGGCAGAAGCATACCCCATTATTTGCCATGGCTTATCATTATCGATTGGTAGCCCGGCGCCATTGGATGAAGAATTTATTGCTGAGGTAAAGTCTTTTTTAGACTTACATCAGATTGCACATTACAGCGAACATTTAAGCTACTGCAGCGATCAACAAGGCTATCTATATGATTTATTGCCGCTGCCACTGACAGAAGAAGCCGTGCATTATGTGGCAGGCCGCATACGCCAAGTGCAAGACAGGTTAGCGCGGCGTATTGCCATGGAAAATGTGTCGTATTATTGCTTGCCGCAGCAAAGTATGCGAGAAGAAGATTTTATTAATGCGGTGTTGGATGAAGCCGATTGTGATTTGTTATTAGACGTGAATAACGTGTACGTGAACAGCGTCAATCATGGTTACGATGCACATGCTTTTTTAAAAAGCTTGCCCGGGGAGCGCATTGCTTATATTCACATTGCAGGGCATCTTGAAGAAAAAGATTTTCTGCTCGATACGCATGGCATGCCGGTAAGCAATCAGGTTTGGCAGTTGCTTGAGCAGGCGTATGCCTTGTTTGGTAGCAAAGCGACCTTATTAGAGCGTGATAACAATGTGCCGCCACTGGCGACACTGTTACAAGAAACCGCATGCATTAACAGCATGCAACAAAAAGCCACCAAGGAGGGAGGCTATGTTAACAACAACCAATACAACCCAGCCGTCACCTGATTTTATACAGGCGCAGCAGCAATTTGCGGCGGCAATACGTGACCCAGCATCGCACAGCTGCCCAGCGGGCGTAGATGAAAAGCGCATTGCAATTTATCAACATTTATTGTTTGATAATATTCAAGGTGTATTAAATCAAGTATATCCCACCTTAAAGCAAGTGCTGAGCGAGGCACAATGGCATACGTTGGCGCGTGATTTTTTTGCAAGCCATGCTGCCACCTTGCCACAGTTTTATCAAATTGCTGAAGAGTTTCTCTATTACTTGCAAGGTGCGGTGCCGGAAAGAGATTTGCCGCCCTTCTTATTAGAGCTGGCCCATTACGAATGGGTGGAGTTAGCTCTGAGCATTGATCCGGCCACATGTCATTGCATAGATGTCAACGCTGCTGGCGATTTGGTACGGGAATGCCCGGTGGTGTCGCCTTTAGTCTGGGTGTTGGCTTATCAATTTCCTGTACACCAAATCAGTGCCAAAACAAAATTCAAAAAACTAAAAGCGCAACCAACCTATTTGATTGCGTACCGTAATGCAATGCATCGCGTTCATTTTATGCAGGTAAATGATTTCACCGTGAGACTAATCAGCCTGTTGCAAGGCGAAGCCATGATGACAGGGCTTGAGGCCATTCGTAGGATTATTAAAGAATCCGATCATCCTCACCCCATGACCGTGCTACGGGCGGGCATAAAGACATTAAAAGACTTACAGCGCCGCGATGTTATTTTGGGCACAGGCATTTTACAGGAAGAAGCATAAGGCACAACGCAAAAAAAAGCAGAAAGGATAAAAGAAAATGAACAACGGGTTATCATGGCCTCATAAAATATTAAATTATACACGCGCAGTTGATTTTCTATCGTTGCTCGCGATTCGAATTTATTTAATCCCTATTTTATGGATGGGCGGCACAAGTAAATATAATAATATTGAAGCAACGGTGAAGTGGTTTGGCGATCCTGCTGAACTGGGAGGCTTAAGTTTACCGTTCCCAACGCTCATGACCTATTTGGCCATGACCACAGAGCTATTAGGTGTATTATTACTATTACTGGGTTTGGCCACACGTTGGATTGCGTTGCCGCTGATGATTACCATGGGCGCTGCCGGTATCATGGTGCATATTGAAAAAGGGTGGCTTGTGATCGCTAATAATAAGATGGAATCAACACAACGCCTAAATGAATTTATGGAATGGCTAAGCCAGACGTTCCCAGGCCGTTATAATTATCTAACCGAGCTTGCGGATCCTGTCATGTTAAACAATGGCGTGGAGTTTGCAGTCACCTTTTTAATTATGTTGAGCGTTTTATTCTTTTTTGGTGGCGGCCGTTATGTTAGCTGTGATTACTGGATAGCCAAGCGCTGGCCACAGCTGATAAGTCGAACGTAACAGCTATTTAACCAGCTTATTTTAAAGCGTTTTTTTGACGTGGGATTGAAAAGGTAAGCCATTAGCCTTGTTATTGACAATAAGCTATTCAGAGCCACTGCTCGAGCCCGTGCTTCCTGCACCGCCTGCTTCGTGTTCTCCAAACGAAAACTGTGCTTGCAGTATTTTTCTAAATCTATTCCACGTATCGGTGTCCGGCAGTTTCTTATCTTGAGTGGGATGTAACTGTCTCTGCAATGGAACGCTAAGCTTGTTTCGAAAGTTCAACGGATCAGGTGCCTTCACAAAATGCACAGGCACCTGAAAAGTTGTTGGACTGGTACCGAGCATGTCTTGCTTTTTAAGCGCTTGAGCCAGTGCAATCATGATGTGTGAGTAGCTTTCACACAGAGGCTGTTGATAGGCAAAGGAGCCATGCGTTGTATCGTCATCTGAATCGGCTTTACTTTCTACTGTGCCGAAAATGATCTTTGTTTCGGGCATGCTGTACCCGGGTCTGGCTGTCATCTCAATGTTGAGCGTGGTGGGCCGTTGATGCAATCGATCAAAATCTGCTTCGTGCCCACAAATGAGTAGGCAGCAAGAAACAGACGGGTAGCTTCTAGCGAATTGACGGCAATAAGCAGTGATCACCCATGCCCATTTTGCGTCAATGCGATTGGCCCAAAGTGTAGGTAATCGCTTCTTGGAAGCAGGGATCCCTGTTACGATCACATTGGCCTTTTCAGAAAGTGGTTTGAGATACTCCGTCCAGATAGCATGCAGGCGCTCGAGTCGGTCTACCATTTTTTGGCTTTCGCCAGAAAGTGAAGGCACAATATGATCACATCGGTGGGTAAACAAAGATGAAAACAGTACTTCAGGATTTCCGGTGCTTGCGCTTAAGCTAATGACTTCTTTGATGGCTTTTTGCTGTGCGTCTTCTTGCAGGCGATAAGCAAACTCTCGCAAGAGGCCAATGAAGTTCAGCCACTGGCCAGCTTTGACATACTCAGAAATATTACAACGTGTCACCGTGCTTTGTTGAGTGCCCTCCTCGACGGTGGTATGCAGCGAGCCGGATACCGTTTTTGACGACGCGGGAGGGGCCTCGCGCATGCTAAACTCTAATGCTCGGAAGGTGTTGTGCCACTGTTGCCACTGCGTAAGATCAGGCACGGCTTCTCCAGCGTGTTCAATTTTGTCTTTCAGTGCCAGTCTACGGTGAATCTGTGTTTCAACCACAAGCATGGCCTGTAGTATCTGTTGTACCTGCTCAATATGGGTGCGCAGTGTTTGAATGTGCTGGGAGTTGTCATCACTTTTAAGCGGCATGTGGCTTAAGAGGGCAGAAAGCGCAGCGTCTACATTGGAGGGGGGGGTGCCGCCTGCGTCGTCTGCAGCCGCATCTGCTGCAGAGCCGGCTGACGTTAAAGCGCTTGCGGCTGCTGAAGCCTGAGGCGCCAATCGGGCAAGGATCTGTGCAGCTTCTGTATGAATACCCTGCTGAGGATGATATTTGAGATTTGCATGGTTTGCATCGCGATGCAGCTTTAAAAGCGCGTTGGCTATTGTCGCAAGCTTGCCAGGCGCATCATCTGTTGCCTCGGGTGCTATTTGCTTTTTTGCTTGCGCAAGCGCGGCTTCTGCAGTAGTGAGCGCTGTACTGATCTCATCAATCGTTCCCATTAATTGAGAGAATGCCAGGTTGCGCTGTTTAGCCTGTTCAAGTAGTGTCGCCACGATGAGCTGGCAGGCTAAGAAGAACTGACGGATTTGGTGAAGATCAAGAGGGTCAAGCGTGGTGGACAAAACCAGCTGCAGTTGCTTGGGGAAAGAGCGCTTCTTGAACTCGAGTTCAAAAATAAGCAGCGAAATGCCTTGCGCGGTCGTTTCTGCGCTTTCTTTGTCTTCTGGGCTCAAGCCTTTGAGTCTTTGCCAGAAGGAGTCATTTTTTATCAATGCTTTTTGACTCAGGGACTGAATAGCCTGAATCAACCCATCCGCTTTGGTCAGCAGGGTTTGTATTTGCGTGGCGCGCTCCCCCGGGGCGATAGTGACTTTTTCAGGATCTTTTTTTACTACGTCTTTTTTGGCAGGTGAAGACACCTCGGATACACTTCCCCTGTCTGAAGTTCCTTCCCTGTCTGAAATTGCTTTGATTTCGCCGGCAAGGCCACTGATCTTAGTTTGTTGATCAGACCAAAGTTGGGCGAAAACAGCGACTAAATCATCATTAGGCGGCAGTCTCTTATGCGGAGAGGTGACGTGCGTTTCTTCTCGCCATCGTTGAATAAGCAAAAACAGCTCAGGGTATTGCGGGTGAAGAGTTTGCGAAGCCGGGATCCCACGACCTAGGTGCGCTGCCGAAAAGAGGTAGTTCGATTCTGGAACCGCCTCTTCTGTGGCTGCTGGCAGCACACCCGCTTGAGCGCTGTTGTAAAACACACGCCACTTGGGGTCATATTGCATGCCCGTACTGCGAGGTGCAAACCACTCGGTAAAAGGATGGCAAAACCGCGTGCCAAGATCGCGGCTTGCTTCGGTGACCTTGCCCATGCGGATTTTGTTGGCAAAGTCTTTTCCACCCAGCACATAAGCGAACAAATTGACCAAGTAGTAAGAGGGGGCCGCCTTCATCAAGGGGAGATAATGCAGCGCAATGTCCAACGTGATGAAGCGTGCGTTCTGGCCATGATATACTTGCAGTAGCGCGAGACAAATGGCAGAGCAAGCCTCCCAGGCTTTTTGTGGAAAGCCTGCCGCTTGTCTGGGCAGTGTGCCAGACAAGGGCAACGTTACGGAGGCTGATGCAAAAGCGTTGTGTAAGTTGGAGCCAAAATGGTAGACAAGTAACCTCGGCTTAGCTTGTTGTGTATTGACCAGTATATAAAGAGAGTGCTCTGCTTTTGCTTGCGAGTCTGCCTCAACGGTCCGCGTCACATGCATGACCGAACTCCACACGATGTTGGGATCAACAAACCTGCGGAACTCCGCAAGCAGATCCATCCATTGTGCGGTGTCACTATCCCCATACTCAAAATTCCATGCTTCAGTGACGCCAATGCAAGTGCCCACTTGGTAAGGGGGCGCTGCCCTCTGGTGGCGTGTCACCATGTCAGAGAGTGTGTAAACGGGAGGCGGCGTGTCTTCTTCTTCCTCTTCCGTGCCATCGTCATCCTCTTCTTCTTTGTCGTGCCCGCCATCTTTCTTCCGAATGGGTTTGAAGCGCGTATCCTCTTCTCCTGATGCCATACTGAGTTTTCCAATGCAGAATGTCTTTGGGGCGGCTTGTTGAAAAGTCTCTAAAATAAATAGAGTAACAATAGAAGGTAAGTTTATTGCTAAGTGCGGGGTCTCTCCGAATTTAAAATAAAGCTATTTAAATAGCTTATTTTGTGCTGTTTTTTGTGAAGGGATCATTTGAGCCTTGACGCTAGCAACAGCCATCGCTGCGATTTAGCTTTCAATGGTGAGGAACATGTCTCTCAAAAGATCAATAAACGCGAGCCATTTCCTTTCTTGTGCATAGGCTCTGACATTGGAGCGTTGTACCCCGGTGACCGGCTCGTGCTCCCCTCGGTGTTCCCCTTGCTTTATTTTGTGCCGACCAGGGCTGTCATGCATGATTGAAAGGGATGTTGTCACATTTGTTGATCCTGCTGCAGGTGCTTCAGACATACTAAATTTAAGCTTCCTAAGCTCGGTTTCCCATTGCTTCAGTGCATCAAAGCCCGGGAGCTTTTCTTTGAGCTTCTTTTCTTCTTCGAGCAACGCGAGTCTTTTCTCAATAAGGAGTTCGATGGTTAAGAGCGCGTGGAAGTAAGTGGCAATCAGCACAAATGCCCCATCAAGTCCTTGAAGCAGTTGAGAAGAAGACGATCCCATCTTTTTAAGAAGCTTAGTGCGAATAGTATTGAAGGCATACCAAACAGATTTTTTTTGTTGAGAAAGTGGTAGCGTTTGATGTTCTGCGGCAGCAGCATCACAGGCTGCCTCCAATTTTGTTTGTGCTTGGTGGGCAGCAGAGGAGGTGAGTCGCATCAGGATTGCTTTCACCCGAGTATAAATTGTGGCCATGGTCATTTGCGGTGCTTCCGCTGTTGATGGTCGCTTGGATTCTTTGTGTAGTTCCAGAAGCGCCGTTGCAATTTTTTCATGTTGCTTCAGGCCTTGAGGAGGGGGTGGCTCTTCGGGGGAAGATTTTGCGGCAGCAGAAGCGTACTGCTGCGCTAGGGCGTCTAGACGTGCTTGTGCTTTTTCTTGTGCTTGGCTGACTTGCTGAAGCGCCTTAGGAATGGCTTGCAAACGAGGATTTTCCTGCTCCCTGCTGTAACGAAGCTCGGTGGCAATGAGCTGGCACGCCACAAAAAAGTGGCGGATCTGATGCAGATCATCAGGATGCAGGGCGGTATGGAAAACCAGCAGCATTTTTTGTTTTAAAAACAACTGATGAAACGACAGCTCAAACACAAGAAGGGATATTTTTTTGGCGAGCCCTTCTGCTGTTTGCAAATCTTTTTCAGTGAGTGTGGGAGGCGTTGCCCTCGTTAGGGTATCACGAAAGGCAATGATCGTGTCATACAGGTCGCCTGCACTTTTGGCAAGCTTGGTGGCAAAAAGCAAGGAAGCAATGGCCTTGGGTGTTTGCGCGAATAAAGCAGCAACTTCGCCTGCAAGGTGAGCCACACGGAAGGCTTGATCAGTGAGCAGTTGTATCAATAAAGCGTGCAAATGCTCATAGATCGGATTGGTGGAAGCAAGGCCATGCGCCAATAAGAGGCTTTTCAGTGCTGCATGCAGCTTATCGTAACTGCTGTTTAGTTTGTCATCCTCGCGCAGTGCACTCTGCAAAGAGGCGTTGAAATTAGGCACGGTTTTTGCGTGCAGCCAATCAAACATCAGTAGCAGCAGCTCGTAGTGTTCATTGCCTTTGAAAAGAATGGACGGTGGAATACCATGAGCCACATTGTCTTTTGAAAAAAGGTAAGCGGTGCTAGGCGGCTCTGTCGCAGGCAGGGGGACCTGAGCAATGTGACAGGGGGCTCGCCAAGCAGCGTTTTGGGTGATGTCTGCAGGCTTGGCACTAAACCATTCTGTAAGTTTAGCGTCGCAAAATAGCGTGGTCAGTGCGCGGCTTGCCTCATTAGGTTCATTTGCGAGTAAAGTGTTTTCAAATTCTTTTCCGCTCAGGTGACGAGCCAAGAGGTTCATCACGTAGTAATGTGCAGGGTGCGCCATGCGAGGGAGCAAAGAAAATTGAACAGGCAGTGCATGGGTGTCTGTGCCACACATGCGGAATAGTCCTTGGCAAAGAGGTTTGCAGGCTTCCCAGGCCTCAAAGAGCGGGCGATTTGGCTTTGCCATATTGGGATCGTGATCTTTTCGAAACAGCATGGTGATCGGACCAATTGACTCGTCAGAATCACTTGCAAAATGGTAGACAAACAACATCAATGGACCCTGTGGTGTCGTGACGAGCAAATACAGGGTATCATTTTGGCCATTCTGGGTTTTGTGGCTGGCGAGCGTGATAGAGCGCCATGCAAGATTGGGCTCGCTAACAGAGAAAAAGGGCGCCAGTAGTGTTTCCCATTGACGTTCAGGCGTGTTGCTAGAGGCATGATCCCAATTTTTTGTGAGGCCGATGCAAGTGCCAATTCGGCAAGGCGCGTTGGCGTTCTTCGCCCACTGTTCGGGTGTCCAGCCTAGTACCTTTGAGAAAGAGTAAGTTGGAAGGGAATGAGCGGGTATGAGGTAAGCGCGAGTGTCCTCGTCGTCATCCTCATCTGAATCTTCAGTGCTATCGCTGTCTTCATCGCCATCATCGTTTCCATGCGGAGAGTCTTGCTCTGCCAGAAGCAGCTCAGCAATGATGTCCGTTTCATCTTGCTGTTGAGCCATACTGAGTTTTGTCGCGCGTAAAGTCTTTTTTTAGATTTAGTCAAATTCTCTAAAATAAGTAGCGTAACAACGGAAGGTAAGTTTTTCTGTAAGCGTTCACGGGGTATCTGCCAATCTCTGTACGAATTGTAGGGGCAGCCCCTGAGTGGCTGCCCGGGCAACCACAGGGGGTCGTCCCTACTTAGAGGGATGTTTTGTTTGATAACCTGATGGTAGGGGCATCATCATTCTCTTCTGAATCTTCAGCATCCTCTGACTTCTCTTCTTTATCATCTGAGTCAGAGTCTGAGCTCGGTTTGCCAAATTCATGCCGTAATTCAGCAAGCTCAGCGAGGCGTGCCGCGACGTTATGGTTAAAACTTTCTTCAGGGAACTTGCCTTGCGCGTCTGCTTCGCCAGCGGGCATGCCGGTGAGCAGGGCCGTGACGTCATCAACGGTGGTGACCGCATAAATATGAAACTTCCCTTCAGCAGCCGCATCGCGTACGGCTTGCTTGAGCATTAAATCGTTCACATTTTTCTCTGGGATAATCACGCCCTGCGTGCCGCTTAAGCCTCGTGTCTGGCAAATATCAAAGAAGCCCTCGATTTTTTCATTCACGCCGCCAATGGGTTGAATTTGACCGTGTTGATCCACCGAGCCGGTGATCGCCAAATCTTGCCGTAAAGGCACATTAGCAATCGCAGAAAGCAGTGCACAGAGTTCGGTGATTGTCGCACTGTCGCCATCGATTTCACCGTAAGATTGTTCAAAGGCCAGGCTGGCAGAAAGCGATAAGGGTTGGTTTTTGGAATAGCGTGTGCCCAGATAAGAAGCAAGAATCATCACGCCTTTGGAGTGAATGGCGCCGCTTAACTCCACTTCACGCTCAATATTCACAATATCGCCTTCACCCAGGCTCACGTTGGCGGTCACGCGTGAAGGTTGTGCAAAAGCAAAGTTGCCAAGGTCAATGACCGACAGCGCGTTGATTTGCCCCACCGTGCTGCCTGCGGTATCAATCAAAATACTGCCGCGTTCAATTTGTTCGTGAATTTGATCACGTAAGCGAGAAACACGATGGATTTGTTTATCAATGGCGGATTGCACATCATCTGATGCCACGATGGTGCGGCCAGCTTGTTTTGCCCAATAATCGGATTCGCGGATTAAGTCCGCCATCGTTAAGATGTGCGTAGACAGTTTTGCCGTGTCTTCGACTAAACGCGAGCTATGCTCAATAATGCGCGCGACACCGCTGCGATCAAAGGGCAGTAAATCTTCTTTTTGTGCAATGGTGCCGATGAGCTGTGCGTAGAGTTGATTGTTTTCATCCGTGCGATCAATTTCAGATTCAAAATCAGCCGCCACTTTAAAAAGCTCGGCAAACTCAGGGTCATAGTCTTGTAAAAGATAATACAGCATGCGCTCACCCACGAGCACGACTTTTAAATTTAAAGGCGTCGCTTCGGGTTCAAGTGAAACCGTATTGACCATGCTATAAATCTGCCCAAGCGATTGAATGCGTACTTCTTGGGCATACAGTGCGCGTTTTAAGCCTTCCCAGGCATAAGGCTCGTTTAATATTTTAGCGGCATCCAAAATTAAATAGCCACCGTTGGCGGTGTGGAGTGCGCCAGGTTTAATCAGCGCAAAATCAGTTTGCAGCGTGCCCATTTGTGAGAAATATTCGATGCGCCCCACCAGATTTTGATATTGTGGGCTGTCTTCATACACCACGGGCGCGCCCGTGGTATCACTGTGATCAACAAATATATTCACATCGTAACGACGGAAAAAAGAACCGGTGTCCATCATGCTGGGCAGTGGCGGCGGCACCGCTTCTTCTTGCTCTTGTCCACGAAATTCTTTGATATGATCAAGTACATCTTGTTGCACCGCTTCAAAGTAAGTGATGGCTTCAGGGAAATCAGCATATTTTTTCTTTAAATCGTCTATTAAACCGCCAGAGGCAAGCAAGGCAACTTCGGCATTGAGTTTTTTAACCTTCTTACGTGCTTCGCGCTGCCACGTGGGTTGCTGGCGAATAAGTGTTGAGAGTTTTTGTTGCAGCGCATCAATTTTATCTTGAATGGCTTTTTGTTCCTCGTCACTTAATTTATTAAACTCTTTGTCTTGAATAACCTTATCATTTTTTGTTGGGGAAAAAATAAAACCACTGGCAGTGCGGGCGAGTTGGATCTCTTGTGTGGTGGCTTCCTCGGCCAAACGAGTGAAGGCCTCCTCCACTTGGTTTTTGAGGTGATCTTCAATTTCAAGCACATGCTCATGGTAGGCTTTGGCTTCAAAGGCAACCGAGATCCCGGTGCGTAAATCTTCAATCAGTTGGCGCATGTCTTGGCGCAACTCGCGCCCTTTGCCTGCGGTCAGTTTAAGCACTTGCGGCTTGTGGGCCTTGGCAAAATTATTGACATAACACCAGTCAGAAGGCGTGGCTTGTTTGCTTGCTTCTTGTTTGAGGAATTTTTTTACCAAGGTATGCTTGCCCACACCCGTTGGCCCCAACACAAAAAGATTAAACCCTTTTTGTTTGATCCCCACACCAAAATTGAGCGCTTCTAGCGCGCGATCTTGGCCAAAAAATTCTTCCAATGGCGCAAGCTCCGCCGTCGACTCAAAACGAAACGTTGTTAAATCGCAGTATTGATAAAGCTTTTCAACGGGCAGGGACTTCAGTGACATAAGGGCAGTATCCTTCTAACGATTTCATGAATATCAAGGTATCTATAAAGTATAATACAAAGAGCAGGGCGAGAATGGTTTTTCGCTGATTGTGCACGGTGCAAACTAAAGCAGCCATGGCGGGGAAAAGGGAAGAGTGCTTATAAATTATCTATTTGGCTAACAAAGAAAGGGGCTTTTTTTTATCCTTCTTGAATGCAATAAGTAAGCACAATCGCGATGGGGCATGATGAAGAGCTAGAAGAGCATTAGATTATTCAGACTTTCCTCCACCTGCAGTAGCAGGCAGCCCACCGACAGGCTTGTTGTCTGCTTGAGGACTAATTTCAGGAAGCAGTGCGGGATCAGCAACTAGCCGGGCAAGTTTTTTTTCAGGCGTTTTGCCGCCATCTTGGTTGAGTGCATAAACAAGTTCTTGCAATAGCCTAATGAATTTGAACCATTCCTGACTTTTGATGTAAGTAGAAACATCGCTGCGTTGGACAATGCTTCTTTGCGTGGCATCCTCCATCGTGACAGACAGCGTGTTTGAGCCGCTTGATGCCTTGTCGCTTGATGCCTTAAAGATGTCTGGGATAAAAGCATCGAAAGAGGATGTGGGTTTTGCTTCAAGCATGCTGAATTTCACTCTCAAGAAAATAGCACGCCATTTTTCACAAAGGTTGACATCGCTTGCTTTTGCTTTGGCCTCTCGTAGTTCTGTTAGTAGAGTCACTCTTTTAGCCATATCTGCTGCAGACGCGTTTTCTGTGGCAGATATTTTCTTTGCAAGCGCATCAATACGTTTCGACAGGCTGGCAAGCTGAGGGTGATTCTTTTTGGCCAGCTCAATGAGGTCTTCAGCCAGGAGATAACAGCCAAGAAAGAACTGCCGGATTTGATGCGGATCGCGATGATTCAGTTTTGTTGACAAAAGTAGTTTGAATTTATCTTCGAAAAAGAGCATCGTGAATTTTAATTCAAAAACAAGTAGCGAGATACGTTTTGCCATGTTCTCTGCTGCATGGGCGTCATTGTCACTTAAGCCGATAGACATGTTTCTAAGCTTTCCCTCAAAGCTAGCTTGTTGTGTTGTTGCATTTTCTTTCAGCGCTGTGAGAGAAGCGATGAGGTTCTCGGCTTCTTGTAAGAGCGTCTCTGTCGGCGTGGGCTGCTCTTCAGCAATACTAACAGTCATTGCTGCCCGATTGGCTTCTGCCTCTTGCTCGGTGCCGGGCAAGCGGGGTAAGACAGTGGTCGTTCTCTCTTCCTTGAGACGAGGCAGCACGAGCTTCTTTTGTGCATTGGGATCCAGTGTCCGCAGGAGTGTTTGCGCAAGGCTGAGAATAATGCTGTGCTGATCAGACCACAGCCCAGGAAGCATATCAATTAAGCCTTTTTTAGGAAGTAGAGCATTCTCTGGGTCAGTGGAGGTACTTTTATTTGCTGTTCGCCAGTCCCAAAGGAGCCTGGCAAGCTCAGGGAAGGCGGGGTCTTTGTAGAGGCATGTCGGGATCCCGTGAAGCAGGTGGTCTTTTGAGAACGTGTAATCTGAGTCTGGGGTAAGCTCTGCGTCGCCGGGTTCGTTCTGGTAAAGGAAAGCAAAACGCCATGCTTCGGCTTCTTGAATTTTTGCGCCTTCAGAGGCAAACCAATCTGTGTGCGGCCGCTGAAAGCGGAGCGCTAGCGCGCGGCTTGCTTCCAGCATCGCATTCATTTGTATCTTGTTGTCAAAAATGGGTTCACCCAACAAGAATGCCAGCAGGTTGAGCAGGTATTTGTGATAAGGCGCCGTCATGCGAGGGAGCAGGTACAGATGAACGTCCAACCCCTCAATATTGAAATACGAAGAAAGGATCGTTTTTATAGCCGGTGAGCAGACCTGCCACACCGCCTGTACAGCATGGGGCACAGTCGGTTCTTCATTGAGATGCAACATGAATTGCCCTGAAGCAACTTCATCGGTTCCGGCTCCGGGAGCGGAAGCGAAATGGTAGACAAACAAGGTAGGCCTATTGATGACGGGATAGGCTGCAACGTAAATAGAGTGCTGCTCTGCTCCGTCAATATCATGTGTTGCATGTGTGATCCAGCGCCATGCAACGCCACTGCGCTCCGGAAAAGGCTTCCGCAGTGTGAGCCATTGCGTTTCAGGTGCTTCAGAAAGAAACATGTCCACGAGCGTTGATCGTGCTGGTGGTTCAGAATAAGGGGGGTCCCAATCTTCAGTCACGCAAACAGTGTCGCCTACCATACAGGGAAGAGAAAGCCCCCCTGCCTGGCTTGTTGCCGCCTGAAGGGTGTAATTTCTGGCGAAGGTTCCGGTGTTGTCAGAGTCGACTGCGGTGTTGTCACGGCGGACTGCGCTGCTTTCGCGGCCCAGCGCTTTTTGGCCTTCCGCGGCGGCCATTACGAGTTTAGAAATTCAAATTGTCTTTTACAGAAAAATGTATACTTTTCTAAGGCTATGGCGTAACAATAGAAGGTAAGTTTTAAGGCCGTGCCTGTGATAAATCAATCGCCGGCTCACCGCAATCTTTCATAATGGCGTGGCGCGCAGCATGGCGCAGGCGAAGCGCTTCCTCCCACTCACTGCTTTTGGGGGTAATAGGTGGGTAAGCGGTCATCTGCAGCGGGCCAGGTCGGGGTAATAATGTTTCGCTGCGTAATATATAGCGTGAGCCTTTAATCGCGATCGGGCAGATAGCGGTGTTGGTTTCAGCGGCGACTTCAAAGGCGCCTAATTTAAAAGGCCGTAAGCCTTTGGCATAGGCAATGCCGCCTTCTGCAAAGATGGCAACCGAGCGCCCTTTTTGCAGGGCATCGATAATATTTGTTTTTTCGGTGATACCTTTGCTTAAATCTAAACGATCCACTGCAATATGTTGCAGTTTGGTAATAAAAGTTTTAAACAAGGGATTTTTCAACAATTCTTTTTTGACGACAAACGTCGTGCCAGGGGGTAAATAAGCCAACAACAAAACAGAGTCTATATAACTGGCGTGATTGGCCACATAAATCAAAGGCTGTTGCTTGCTTAAATAGTGCGGCTTGATCCGTTTAATCGGGCAGAAAGTCACCGCTAACATGATGCGACACATCCACGGCGCAAAATGGATAGCCGCGCGGTAAGGAAGCAGTGCCATGACGAGCCAGCTGGGCAGTAACATAGCGGCTAAAGCCATAGCGATATACAGAGCGTATAGACCGCGCCATAATTGATTCAACAAATGTTTGAGATGATGACTGACTCGTTGCAGAAATAATTTACCGATCTGTAACCAAACGGGGTGTTTTGTTTTGACAAGCTGCGCATCTAGATAGCGCTGTTTACACATGCTGCGTTGCAGTTTGCCACTAGAGGTTTTGGGCACGGTGTTAACGGGTACAAGCAAGACATGATCGGGCGACAAGCCGATGGTGGCCGTGATTCTTGCGGTGATAGCGGCATGTATTTTCTCTCGCTGGCTGTCTGTTGCCTGCTGAATTTCAGCGACCAAGATAAATTTTTCTGTGCCAGAATGGGGATCACGCGCGCCAAACGCAATCACGCACCCGGTGCGCACGCCAGCCACTTCTCCTGCAATACTTTCTGCTTCTTGTGGGTAAATATTGCGCCCGCCCTTAATGATGATGTCTTTTTGCCGCCCAGTGATAAAAATTTCATTATCGGCCAGGTAGCCGTAATCGCCACTGCTCCACCAGCCATCGTGATAAATCGCAGCGGTGGCTTCCTCGTTATGGTAGTAGCCCGCCATGACAGAGGGGCCTTTAAATTGTATTTGCCCAACCTCGCGCGCTTTGAGTGGGTGGTATTGTTTGTCAACAATGCGGATATGATGTTCATCAAGCGCCTTGCCGCAACTGACAAATTCTAAACTATTTTTTGTGCTTGTCGTGGGGACAGCCCGTTGTTGCTTTTCAAAAGCCGCTTGTTCAATACGGTCAATACGTGGTTTTCTGGGATGATCTTGAATCGCTAAGGCCACCGTCGACTCTGCTAAACCATACATCGGGTAGAATGATGTAGGATCAAAACCATAAGGTTCGAAACGTTTGATAAAGCGGCGCAAGGTATTGGGGTAAATGGTTTCTGCGCCGTTTGCGGCGATGCGCCAGCTACTGAGGTCAAGATTCTCAATGCTTTTATCTGTTATTTTGTTAATGCAGAGTTCATAAGCAAAATTAGGCGCGCCAGAGAGCGTGCCACGGTGATAATGAATGGCCCATAACCAACGTTCTGGTCGTGTGAGAAAGGTCAGTGGTGACATAATGGTCAGCGGCACACCATGGTATAAACTCCCCAGCCATGCACCAATTAATCCCATGTCGTGATAGAGGGGTAACCAGCTGACCGCCACATCAGTCGGTTTTATTTGAATGCGCTGACCAAAAGATCGAATATTGGTGAGCAAATGGTGGTGCGTGAGATAAGCGCCTTTTGGTACACCGGTTGTGCCAGAGGTGTATTGGATTAAGGCACCGTCATCTGGGGTGTGCTGATGTTTTGGCAGGCTGTCATCTGCTGCCAGCAAAGGCTCAACCGTGCTAACCGCAATCAAACTCGGCACAAATGATTTTATCAATGTGCTTAATGTTTTTGCCTCACCAAAGGTCAACAAAAAACGCACTTCTGCATTATTTAAAATATTAGCGGCACGCGTCACATACTCTTGAATATGTATTCGTTGTACCGGCGGGTAAATGGGAATAGGGATCGCGCCGGAAAGCAATATCCCAAAAAACGCATAGAAAAAGTCAACGCTTGTGGGCAACATAATAGCCACCGTTTCGCCAGGCTTGAGACCACGCGCTTGTAAACTGTTTGCGACGCGACAAGCAGACTGAAATAATTGACCATACGTGAGTTGATCTTCATTCCCTAATTCATGATGCAAAAAAAGATGCGGGCGGTAAGGGTCGTATTCCGCATAGGTGCTTAATAGCTCAACCAGCGTGGTCACTTTCGAGGTATCCACGGTGGATTCTGCTACGGGTGATTGCATCCCTTTTGAGAGCACTTCGTTTGAAGGGTGTGCTTTTTCAATGGTCTTGACAAGATCGTGAAGGGTGTTTGCCTTTGCAACCGTGGTCATCGGCAAATGCACTTCAAACACTTGTTCAAGTCGGCGCGTGAGTTCCGCCCGCTCTAAACTGCCCAAGCCTAAATCTTTATCGAGTGACGCAGTGGGGGCCAGCGCTTTGAGTGCGTGCCTATTTTCCAACTCAGTCAGAAATTCACGCAAGACGGCGATCAATTGCGCTTCAATTTTTGGTGTCGCCTTTTTCATATGACTTTTCCATGTGATACACTCGATTGCCGATAGGAAAGCTACACCTATCCATATAAGTTTAGTAAAAATATCAGCAAGTAACATATTGATATATAATGAATAATTTTCCTGACACCCAAACATTCCAAGGCATGATCATGGCCTTGCAAAATTTTTGGGCAAAACAGGGCTGTATCATTATGCAGCCACTCGATATGGAGGTCGGCGCAGGCACCTTTCACCCCGCGACTTTTTTACGTGCAATAGGCCCTGAGCCTTGGCATGCGGCTTACGTGCAGCCCTCACGACGACCAACCGATGGGCGTTACGGTGAAAACCCGAACCGTGGCCAGATGTATTATCAATATCAAGTGGTGCTCAAACCTTCACCGCCGGATATCCAGGCCTTATATTTAGAATCGTTGAAGGTATTGGGCATTGACCCGCTCGTGCATGATATTCGCTTTGTCGAAGACGACTGGGAGTCACCCACCTTAGGCGCCTGGGGCTTGGGTTGGGAAGTCTGGCAAAACGGCATGGAGATCAGTCAATTTACCTATATGCAGCAAGTCGGCGGTTTAGATTGTAAGCCGGTGATGGGTGAGCTGACCTATGGCTTAGAACGGATTGCGATGTACTTGCAAGGCGTCGATAGCTTTAATGAGCTGGTATGGGCATACGGCCCCAAGGGCGCGGTCACTTACGGCGATATTTATCATCAAAATGAAGTGGAAATGTCGCATTACAATTTTGAATACGCCGATGTGCCGTCTTTGCTCAGTATGTTTGAACAATGCGAGGCGCAAAGTCAGCGTTTATTAGCATTAAAGCTGCCGCTGCCTGCGTATGAAATGGTGTTAAAAGCATCGCACTTATTTAATCTCCTGGATGCACGTCATGCTATCAGTGTGACCGAACGACAAGCGTATATCTTGCGCGTGCGTACGCTCGCGCGTGGCGTGGCGCAAAGCTACTATGCGGCGCGTGAGCAGCTTGGTTTTCCGATGTGTAAAGAAACAGCCAATGTCTAAAACAAACGATCTCTTATTTGAAATTGGCACAGAAGAGCTGCCACCCAAAGCGTTATTCAATTTAGCAACCGCTTTAAGTGACAATATTATTGCCGGTTTAGAAAAGGCAGCGCTTCCTTTTGGTGAGTGTCATGTTTTTGCGTCGCCGCGGCGTTTAGCGGTGCGCGTGACAAATATCGCAATCAAACAAGCCGATCGTGATATAGAACGTCATGGACCGGCTTTGGACAGAGCCTATGATACCGACGGTAAGCCCACGCCAGCGGCACTGGGGTTTGCGCGGTCGTGTGGGGTGGCATTAAAAGATCTCGCAGAAACAACAACAGACAAAGGGGCTTGTTTAGTTTTTAAGCAACGGCAAGTAGGAAAAGCGTGCGCGCAGTTATTGCCTGATATTGTTTCACAAGCGGCCACAAAACTGCCTATTCCCAAAGCCATGCGTTGGGGTGAGCTTGAAACCACTTTTGTGCGCCCCGTGCATTGGGTATTGGCGTTGCTCGGTCGAGACATATTGCCGATAACGTTGTTTGGCCAAAGGGCGGGCAATAAAACCTACGGACATCGTTTTCACTCGCCTAAAGCGGTTGTCATCAAGCAGGCGGAAGATTATGAGAAAGTGCTGGCCAAACATTATGTTGTTGCCGATTTTGTTGCGCGACGCGAGCGTATTGCGCAAGAAATAGAAAGGATTGCCGGTGTCTTAGGTGCTAATGCAGTCGTGCCGCTGCCATTGCTTGATGAAGTGTGTGGGCTCGTTGAGTGGCCAGTGGGCTTGGTGGCAAAGTTTGATGAAGCCTTTTTAGACGTGCCCGCAGAAGCATTGATTTCCTCCATGCAGTATCACCAGAAAGCGTTTCCCGTAAAAGATAACAGCGGTAAGTTGCTGCCTTGCTTTATCACTATCAGCAATATCGAAAGTAAAAGGCCTGCCGTATTGATCGAAGGCAATGAAAAAGTGATGCGTGCACGATTGGCGGATGCCGCTTTCTTTTATGAGCAAGATAAAAAGCAGCCATTAGCAAGTCATTTAGAGACGCAAAAAAGTGTTATCTTCCAAAATAAACTTGGCACACTGTTTGATAAAAGCGAGCGTGTTGCTAACCTCGCTGTTTGGATTGCAGGGCAATTAGATGCTGATACGTTGATGACCAAGCGGGCGGCACAGTTAGCAAAATGTGATTTGATGACGAAGATGGTGGGTGAATTCCCTGAGCTGCAGGGGGTGATGGGCGCTTATTATGCGCAGCACGATGGCGAGCCTGCTGAGGTGGTCAACGCTATCAACGCACATTACTTGCCACGTTTTGCAGGTGATGATTTGCCCGATGATGCTATCAGTATGAGTGTGGCGTTAGCGGATCGTCTAGATACCTTGGTCGGTATTTTTGGAATTGGGCAGCACCCCACGGGCGATAAAGATCCGTTTGCTTTGCGTCGTGCTGCACTCGCAGTCATGCGCATATTAATTGAAAAAGCACTGCCACTTGATTTAAAAGCACTGCTTGAACAGGCCAAACAAGGGTATGGTGACAAGGTCGCAGGCAATATTGTCGAGGAAGTATTAGCGTTTTGTTTTGAACGCTTGCGGCATTATTACGCTGAGAAGCAAATACCGATGGATGCCGTGCAGGCTGTGATGGCGTGTCAATCTACCTATCCATATGATTTTCATCGGCGTGTGTTAGCCGTGGAAGCCTTTCGTGCGTTGCCCGAGGCGGATGCGCTGGCCATGGCCAATAAGCGTGTGAGCAAATTGCTTGCAAAGCAAGAAACGAAAATTGCAGAAGGCTTACCGGCAGAAAATTTGCTACAAGAAACACAAGAAAAAGCATTAGCCACGCAAATCATCGCAAAACAAAAACAGCTCACATCACTGGAAGCAGCATCTGATTATACGCAAGTGCTGGCGGTGTTGGCTGAACTCAAACAGCCCATCGATGACTTTTTTGACCATGTGATGGTCATGGTGGACGATGACGCACTGCGCGGCAATCGTTTATTACTACTTGCTAACCTGCGGGCATTATTTTTGCAGGTCGCCGACATTTCAGAATTACAGGCATAACGAGCGGCAGCGTATGTTATCTTTAGTGGTATTAGACCGCGACGGGGTCATTAATCAAGACAGTGCGACTTATATCCGATCGCCTGAAGAATGGATCCCCATCCCCGGCAGTCTAGAAGCCATTGCCCGTTTAAATGCGGCAAATATAAAAGTGATGGTGGTGACCAATCAGTCTGGTTTGGCGCGAGGTTTTTTTGATGAAGCGACGTTAACGGCTATTCATCAAAAAATGGCACAGGCATTGGCTGCTGTGGGTGGGCATGTTGATGGTGTGTTTTTTTGCCCGCATCATCCAGATGACCACTGTGATTGCCGCAAGCCTAAAACTGGGTTGTTTGAACAAATTGCAGCAAAACACGGTGACTTAACGGATGTGCCGGTTATCGGTGATAAGCTCAGTGATCTGGAAGCGGGGCTTGCCGTGGGCGGCCAGCCTATATTGGTGCGCACGGGGCAAGGTGAAGAAACCCTGGCAGCGGGGATCCCAGAAGGGGTGATTGTTTATGATGATTTGAGCACAGCCGTTGATGCTTTGCTAAAAATAGAGTAAAGCTATTCAGCTTCAGCGATATTTAAAAGAATGCTCTCCTTCTCCCCTCCAAGAGGAGAGGAGTGAGAAATATATTTCGAGCGCCCTGGGCCTCCCTATGTTAAAGCGCCTCCCTACGCCAAGGCTTCGGGAGACACGTCGGGAGGCAAGCAGTGGCGATCTTATCAAATGACCCCCTCTCCCCTTCAAGGGGAGAGGGTTGGGGTGAGGGGTTATTAAAGACTAACATGCAATTGATACGTTCTATATTTTTCTATATCGGCTTTTACATTGGCACGGTATTTTTTTCCACCGCCGCCATGCTAAATGTCGTGCTGCCCAAGGGGCATCGCCATTGGTCCAGCGTAGCGTGGGCATGGTTTAGTTTATGGTGGCTAAAAGTCACTTGTGGGTTAAATTATCACGTTGAAGGGCGAGAGCATCTACGAAAAGACAATAATGCGATTGTATTATGCAAACATCAATCGTCATGGGAGACGATGGCACTGCAATGTTTGTTTCCTCGTCATGCTTGGGTGCTTAAACGTGAGCTGCTCTTCATTCCTGTTTTTGGTTGGGCGCTCGCTATGCAGCGGCCGATTGCAATTAACCGAAAGCGTGCCTCGCGCGAACAAGTGATTGAGCAAGGCCTGAACCGTTTAAAAGACGGTCGCACGGTGATTATTTTCCCGGAAGGCACGCGCGTGCAACCGGGGATGACACGTCGCTTTGCAATAGGTGGAGCATTATTGGCTGAGAAAAGCGGTTACCCTGTTATTCCTATTGCACTCAATGCAGGGGAATACTGGCCGCGGCGTGGCTTTATTAAAAAGCCAGGTACTATCAAGTTAGTGATTGGCCCCTCGATTGACAGTCACGGCAAAACCGCGACTGAAATCAATCAAGAAGTGCACGACTGGATACAAAACGCGATGCACACTATTTCCGGTTCTTAAATTCGATAACAATCCAAGCGACAACCGTATCAGCGCTATTTTCCGCATAGTGTCGGTCAACCGCGTCGTAAAAACTCACGCTACCGGGTGTCAGTTCAATAGTCGTCAATCCTTCTGGGGTGTGAAGCGTCAGCTCATCACCCGCAAGCAGATACACCACCATTTCAGGGTGTGAATGCATGCTGTCTTCACTTGCACCTGGGACCAAATGGCCATGTAGCACACGCATATCATCGTCTTCAAATAGCACGTCATATACATCGGGCGTGATATAAACAGCATCGATGGATTCGCTATCTTCGTGATCAAATAAATCAAAATCCCTTTCGAAGACGGGTGCTTTTAATTCAAAGATCAACCAATTGACATCCGTATCACCGATATTTTCGACAGTATGCAATGCAACAGGATCGCGGAAGAAAGCAGAATTTGTTTCAAGATATAAAATGTCAGGCGTTTCTGATGGGTCGCTGATGGTGGGCTTCGGCATACTCACAGAAAGTACGCCACCTTCTAGCACATAAACGACACTTTCGTGGTGCGAGTGCGCTTCGGTTTCTTGACCCGGCGCGAGGCTGGCTTCCAGCACACGCACATTGTCGTTTTCACCGAGTACCGTATAAATATCAGGAGAGACTTTGATGGGGTCACGGTATGCTTCCGGATCAGAACAAGCCGCCAATACCAATAATCCGGCACTCAATACGAACGTTTTATAAAATAGATGCATGCTTTTCTCCTGATTAATCCATGTATTCCTGGGCGCGGCTGCGCCATAACGCCTGCATTGTACTGAAATAAAAGATCTATCGAAAGCAGGATCCAGGCTAATGGCGCTTAGCTTTGATTTGAAGGGGGCCTGCGTACTTAGCTTCAGGGCATACGAGTTGCTCAAGTTGCTGAGTGAAATTACTGATTGGATGCTTACCGTACATATAAGTTTTTTCTGGAGTCAGAAACGCACATTTGTGCATTGGAAGAGACTGAACCCGCATACAGGGTTATTTAAATAACTTAATTTTGCCGCTTTTTTTTATCTTGGATTCAACTGATAGCGGCAACAGATTATGCTGCGTTGTCACCTTTTCCGTCGTCGTTTACAGCGCTTGTGTCTCCAACTGCGGCGGGGTCAATCAGTGGCGCCATGGCGGTGCCGCCTCGTTGACGGTGCACAAGTGTTCGCATTTGTCGCCACACGGCACCCGATTTTTTGCCTGACCAGCATGATTCGATAAAGCGTGCCCAGCAGGTGGTGTGATTGTCTGCTTCGGGTGGTGAGTCATCCTCTGTCTCGCCCTCTCCTCGCTGGCAGACAATGAGTTCGACTTCTTTGGCAATGCGGCCGCTTTCCCGGTAAACACACAAAGTACAACGACCAACGTCTTTTGCTTCGGGTGTGCCAGCGATACCCAGTGGTGTTTTAACTTCCTTTAGCCACTCAGGCAGTTTGGTTCCACTTCGCAATTCTTTGCCATACTCAAAAGCCTTGGTCCACTTGTAGACTTTGTTATCTAAACCGGCAGGAAGAGAAAAAGGCTCACCCACATAAGCAAACACTTTTCCTTTCCGATAGTACCTCGTCATAAAAAAGTTCCAGAGTTTGGCGCGTGCGAGATAAATGCTCAGCAGTACAGAGGCAATAGGCACAATGATTTTGCCGGCCTCAAAGAGCTCATCCAAAAGTGACTTGCCTGTGACGGCGAGCTTGAATTGCAGCGTGGCGCTGCCTTCCCCATCACTGGCACGCAGTTCAAGGGTGTGTACCCGGTCACTTTGAAAGGTGCCGGTGTCTCGCCAGCCCGGTTTACCTGAAAAGGTGCGAGTAGCCGGGTCAAAGGTGAGCCAACCGGGCAACGGCGAACCATTTTCCTTTAATGCCGTGTAAATCAGTGCATCTTCGTTAGGGTCGCGGAAAGTGTCTGCGGGGATAGGCAATAAAAACGGCTCGCCCACGCTGGCCTTTTGATTTGAGAGGGGGTTGAAAACCTCAGGTGGATGATTGGTCGCATCTTCGATTAACAGTGAAAAGGTATTGAGTGCCAAGCCACCATTGCCGTCGGCAGCACGTACCGAAATACGCAAGCTGCCAATCGCAGGCGGCACGCCGGAGAACTGGCGTAATTCATCTGCAAAGTAAAGCCAAGGCGGCAGCGGCGCGCCGCCTTCCAAAGAGGCGGTGTAAGTCAGTGCATCGCCATCGGGATCTTCAAACGTGCCTTCATCAAACGTAAATAAAAAGCTGGTGCTGCTGTAGGCCGTTTGCGTGGGGATAGTCACCGCCACATAGGGTGGTTGATTACCGCTTAAATCAGAGATCGCAATGCCAAACACGGTGCTGGCACGGCCACCATAAGGGTCAACAGCAAAGAGCTCTACAAACAAGAAACCTTGATCAGCGAGCGCGGGCGTGCCGATAAAGGTACGGGTGTCGCTATTTAAACTTATCCAACCGGGCAACTCGCCCGCATTGTTTTCTCTTGCTTCATAGCGTAATACGTCCCCATCTGGATCGGTAAAGAGAGTTGGCGGAAAGGTCAAGAGAAAAGGATTTCCGACCGTTGCTTGTTGACTATCAATAAAGCCTTCCACCACCGGCAGATGATTAATCGCGACATCAAAGCTTGTTGATGCTTGCCCGCTGAAATCATCAAATGCCGTGATTTCAAGAGTGAAGGGTGTTTGATCTGTTGCGAGCGTGCCAGACAGGGCGCCGGTGTTGGTATTGATTATGGTACCCGTAGGTAGCGGCGCGCCACCGGGTTGCTGCGCGGTGTAGTGTAGCGGATCGTCGTCGGGGTCGATAAACGTGCCATTGGGCAATGGCCAGATAAAAGCTTGCTCAGCATGGAAGCGTTGTTCATCAATGGGCGTAACAAGTTCAGGCGCGCGATTGGGAATAATCAAATAAAACATCACGCTGCCTTGCCCGCCAAAGCCATCTTCTGCGAAGATAACAAGCGCAACAATACCTTGCACCCCCGAAGGCGGTGTGCCGATGAAGGTGCGTGCGGTGGCATTAAACACAAGCCACACAGGCAGCGGTGCACTGTTTGGCTGCGTCGCCGAATAGATCAGCGCATCGCCATCGGGATCCACAAATAAATCTTGGTCGAAAGAAAATATCCATTGTTCACTCACCCAGACAGTATGATTGCTGAGTGTTTGATTTAATTGCGGTGCTTGGTTAGCCACTCGAAATTCAAACGACGTGCTGGCTTGCCCGCCGGCACCGTCGTCGACTTGCACAACAACAGTGTAAGAGTTGCGCTCTTCAGCAATGCCTGAAAAGGTGCGCGTGCTTGCATCAAAGTGCATCCAGTCTGGCAGCGGCGTGCCGCCAAATAAAAAGGCAGAGTAGCTCAGTGGGTCGTCATCAATATCTTCAAAGGTATTTTCGGGTACCTCAAAATCAAACGCTTCGTCTAAGTCGGCCGCTTGGTTGGGCAAAGGTGTCACGACGCGTGGTGGCGTGTTGGGTACGGTGAGTGTAAGCGTGGTGCTCGCTTGCCCGCCAAAGCCGTCATTGGCAGTGAGCTCAAGCGCTTCTATTGCACGTTGCGTCGGTGTGCCGGACAACTGCGCGCTGCTGCCTTCAAAGGTAAGCCAGTCGGGCAGCGGTGCACCACCGACACGTGTGATATTGTAAGTAAGCACATCACCATCTTCATCGCTAAAGGTATCAGGCGGCATTGTCCACTCAAACAGCTCGCCGTTGAAAGCTTCAAGTGGATCGATGGGGTTTTGTAGCACGGGCGCGCGATTACGCACGGTCAGTGAAAAATCGCCGTGCACGCTGCCGCCAAAATCATCACTGGCGGTGATAGCTATCGTGTGGCTACCTTGCGCCCCTGAAATGGGAATACCTTCTATCGTGCGCGTGCTGCTGGTGAAGTTCATCCAAGCGGGCAGAGCTTCTCCATTAAAAATTGCCGTGTATGTTAGTGCATCAAAATCCGGATCAAAAAAGGTATCAGCCGCAAACGTGTAGGTCCAAAAGATACCGAGATCGGTGGCATGATTACTCAAGGGTCTATTTTGTACAGGATCTTGGTTAAGCACGGTAAGCACAAAAGTATCACTTGCGCTGTCGCCTTGATCGTTAGTCGCGATGACCTCAATCGAGTAACTGCCTTGATCGCCAGAGCGCGGCGTGCCCAACAGACAGTAGTCTCCTTGCGGGAAGCAAAGCAGCCCTTCTGAAAAGGTGAGCCAGGTGGGCAGGGGCGCGTCGCTTGATAGCCGCACAGTATATTCCAGCTCAGGGTCGCTCGGGTCATAAAACATCTCTTCCGAAAAATACAAAGCAAAAGGTTCGTTAACGCCTACAGATTGATCCGCGATGGGAGACAGCAGAACGATAGGTATAGCAAGCGCCTGCAATTTTGGGTAATCACGGTCTTCATCGATTTCCCAGATATTATTGAAGTCCCAATCAACGAAGGTCGCTTGGCGGTACATCTGCTCTGTGGTTTTGCCTGTTCCGCCGTCACTGATAGTTTGGCCTGAGGTCTCGATGTCCCAGTAGCTCTGTGTGACAATTGCGGAAATTAAATAGCCTACGAGCCCACCGGTGTTACTTGAGCCTGAGATGTGCCCTGCGGCATAGCTCTGTGTGATGCTGCCATATTTCCAGCCTGCGAGCCCGCCAACAAGGCTTGTTCCGGAGACGTTGCCCGTAGCATAGCTCTGTGTGATGCTGCCGTATTGCCGGCCCACGAGCCCACCGACGGAGTGACCTGAGCCAGACACCGTGCCTGTGGCATAGCTCTGGAGGATAGTCCCTCTGAGCTCGCCCACAAGTCCACCGATCCTATCTTTGCCAGACACGGTACTCGTGGCATAGCTCTGGGTGATGCTACCAGAAGATTGCCAGCCCATGAGCCCACCGACATCATATGAGCCTGAGACGGTGCCTGTGGCGTAGCAGTTTTGGAGGGTAGTCCCTCTACCCACGAATCCGCCAACGTCGCTTGAGCCTGAAACATCTCCCGAGGCATAGCTCTGAGAGATAGTTCCTCCTCTTTGATTTCCTACGAGTCCGCCAACTAATTCTGCGCCAGTAATATCCATTTTTTCCAGACCGATGTTTGTTATTTTACTGTTCTGTCTCTCAGTGTACCCAAATAAACCCACATAACTTGTGCTGGGGCGATAGATAGTCAGGTTATAGATCGTATAGTTCCCGCCGTTAAATGTAGCAGTAAAAAATGCAGCAGTGTGACCTATCGGCTCAAAGCCGGCGCCGCCATTCCAGTTTTTTGTGTCAGAGCAATCGATATCTTGTGTGATGACAACATCAGCGTCGAGATGATTTTTGATTTCTTGTAACTCAACGCAGTTACTGACGTAGCGGGTTGCGGCAAGTGCCGCAAGCGGCACAAGCAAGAGCACCAACAGCTCAACCAGTAAAAAACGCATTTGAAAACCAGCCATGTTGCGCAGCTTTCTCTACACATGGAGTAACACCTAGAGGTAAATTAAATAGCTATTTGAATAACTTTTTCGTGCTCTATGTTAGTGACTGGCAGTGTTATGGCGGTCATCCTATTAAGCATTAGCGGCTGGGGTTTATTTATTTTATTGCGGAGATTTAATCATAAGAAATTGTTATTTAATGTATTTTTTAAATTATTGCTACCATTATTACTATATTTTCAAATTAAAGACTTTGATGGGTGGCGTAAAAATAGTCTATTAAGTGACAATATTTCTTTGAAATTTCGTCAATGCAGTGATAATATTTAATTTATGTACACTTATCGAGCAAATCAAAAGGCCATATACAACTCATTTTGCAGCCCCTATGTGACTGCAATTCTTGGGCAGCGTCGAGTAGGTAAGACCACCTTAGTTCAGCACTATATTACGAAACACCCTGAGCACAAGTGGGTGTCATTTAATTTGGACCATCGTTCAGAACGTGAACAAATTATCGATGGCCAATTAAAAAAAATGATCATACAGTCGGCGGTGCAAAATATAGGTGAAGGTGAGCCACTTTGGGTGGTGGTAGATGAAGCCCAAAAATGCCCGGAATTATTCGAACAAATTAAAATTTTATACGATCACTATAAGGATCAAAACGCTATCAAGTTTGTTTTAACGGGTTCAGGTTCTTTAGAGCTGCATCGTCTAAGTGCAGAAAGCTTGGCAGGGCGGATTGAGCTTTTTTCTTTACGCGAATTTAGTTTGCATGAAACGGTATTACTTCAAAACCCTGGCATAGAAAACCAACAAGTTTCGATGTTGGATACGTTGCTTACAGGATCTATTCATGAGCACATCGATACAATCCTGCATAAATTAACCCCTCAGCAGAAATTACTTGAGCAAGCGCTCTCTCATCATCTTCAGTGGGGTGGTTTACCAGAAGTCATTACAGCCGACACCACTGAAAAAAGAATTAGCTATTTAAGTAATTATTTGCAAACCTATTTGGAAAAAGACATCCGAGATTTAGAGACGATTTCTGATATATGGCTTTTCCAGCAACTTATAAAAGTCTCTGCAGAGCAGACAGGTTCAATCCGTGACGATAAAAAAATAATAGAAGCGCTGAGTTGTTCAAGAAATACACTTAAAAAATACCGAGGGATACTGCAGGCTACATTGGTATATCAGGAAATATTTCCATTTATTGCAAGCACGGTAAAGAGAGTTGTGAAATCACCTAAGGGTTACCTGAGCAATAATGGGTTGATCAGCTATCTTTCAGGTATCCATGAGCTTGAGGTGTTAAAAGCTACGTCTATCATTGGGCATCGATTTGAAAATTGGTTTTTGAATGAATTACGTGTATGGCTAGACCGGAAAATTGAGCATACAGAGATTTATTATTGGCGTACACACACTGGTTCAGAGGTCGATTTTGTCGTTGAGATTGCACCACAGATCCTGCCTTTTGAAGTGACGTATGCGCGCACGGTTTCTTCTAAAAAGATAAAAAATTTGTTGAAGTTTATGGCCTTAGAACCCAAAGCCAAAGCAGGGTTTGTTATTTATAACGGGGAATATCGCTACGATAGGAATAATGGCATTTATTATCTGCCAGCGTGGGCAATTGGCTAATTACGTGAGAAGAGTGACAGAGGGTCATTTTTTCAAATTTTGCTTGAGTCGTTGTATGGCACCGAGTTGATCAGAGATATTTTCCAATGTCTTATTAATATGGGTTGTTGTTCTAACTTAGAATTGAGCCTTTTTTTTATCTTGAATTCAACTGCTAGCGGCAACAGATTATGCTGCGTTGCCACCTTTTTCATCACTGCTTACAGTAGTGTTTGTGTCTCCAGCGGCGGTGGGGTCAATCAGTGGCGCCATGGCGGTGCCGCCTCGTTGACGGTGCACAAGTGTTCGCATCTGCCGCCAGACGGCACCGGGGTTTTTGTTTGACCAAGTCCAGCCTGCCAGCCAAGCACGCCAGCCTGTTACTGTGTCGGGATCAGAGTAAGGGTCGTATTCTGTTTCAGCCTCTCCGCGTTGGCAGACAATGAGCTCGACTTCTTTGGCAATGCGGTCGCTGCGTCGGTAGACGCGCAGTGTGCACCGGTCAATGTCAGCTGCGGTGGGTGTGCCAGCGATACCCAGCAGTGAGTTGGGCTTGGCAGCAGATTTGGAAGTAACGCTCGGTGCTCTTTCTACTTCTTTTAACCACTCAGGGAGTTTATTTCCGCTTCGCAACTCTTCACCGTATTTGTAAGCTTTTGTCCATTTGTAGTCTTTATTATCTAAACCGGCAGGAAGAGAAAAAGGCTCATCCACGTAAGCGAAGACTGTTCCTTTCCGATAATGCCTTTTCATAAAAAAGTTCCAGAGTTTGGCGCGTGCGAGATAAATGCTCAGCAGTACAGAGGCAATAGGCACAATGATTTTGGCGGCCTCAAAGAGTTCGTCATAAAGTGACTTGCCGGTGACGGCAAGCTTGAATTGCAGCGTGGCACTGCCTTCCCCATCACTGGCACGCAGTTCAATGGTGTGCACCCGGTCACTTTGAAAGATGCCGGTGTCTCGCCAGCCAGGCTTGCCTGAGAAAGTGCGGGTAGCCGGGTCAAAGGTGAGCCAACCGGGCAGCGGCGAACCATTTTCTTTTAATGCCGTGTAAATCAGTGCATCTCCGTTAGGGTCGCGGAAAGTGTCTGCGGGGATAGGCAATAAAAACGGCTCGCCCACGCTGGCCTTCTGATTTGTGAGGGGGTTGAAAACCTCGGGTGGATGATTGGTCGCATCTTCTATCAAAAGCGAGAAAGTGTTCAGCGCTAAGCCGCCATTGTCGTCGGCAGCGCGCACGGAAATACGCAAACTGCCAATGTTAGGCGGCACACCGGAGAACTGGCGCGCGTCAGGGTCAAAGAAGAGCCAAGGCGGCAGCGGCGCGCCGCCTTCCAAAGAGGCGGTGTAAGTTAACACATCACCATCGGGATCTTCAAACGTGCCTTCATCAAACGTAAATAAAAAGCTGGTACTGCTGTAGGCCGTTTGCGTGGGGATAGTCACGGCCACATAGGGCGGTTGATTACCACTTAAATCAGAGATCGCAATGCCAAACACGGTGCTGGCACGGCCATCATAAGGATCAACGGCAAAGAGCTCTACAAACAAGAAACCTTGATCAGCGAGCGCGGGCGTGCCGATAAAGGTACGGGTGTCGCTGTTTAAAGTGAGCCACGCAGGCAGCACGTCTGCATTATTCTCCTTTGCTTCATAGCGCAGTACATCACCATCCGGATCAGTAAAAAGAGTGGGCGGAAAGGTATACAGAAAAGGGTTGTCAACCGTCGCTTGTTGGCTATCAATAAAGCCTTCCACCACCGGCAGATGATTAATCGCGACATCAAAGCTTGTTGATGCTTGCTCGCCAAAAATATCTTCTGCGGTGATTTCAATGGTAAAAGGCATTTGCTCTGCGGACAGGGTGCCAGACAGAGCGCCGGTGTTAGCATCTATTGTAATGCCACTGGGCAGTGGTGCGCCGCCGGGTTGCTGCGCGGTGTAGTGTAGCGGGTCGTCGTCGGGGTCGATAAACGTGCCATTGGGCAGTGGCCAGACAAAAGCTTGTTCAGCATGGAAGCGTTGTTCATCAATGGGCGTGACAAGTTCAGGCGCGCGATTGGGAATAATCAAATAAAACATCACGCTGCATTGCCCGCCAAAGCCATCTTCTGCGAAGATAACAAGCGCAACAATACCTTGCACCCCCGAAGGCGGTGTGCCAATGAAGGTGCGGGTCGTCGCATTAAACACAAGCCACACAGGCAGCGGCGCACTGTTTGGCTGTGTCGCCGAATAGATCAGCGCATCGCCATCGGGATCCACAAATAAATTTTGGTCAAAAGAAAATACCCATTGTTCGCTCACCCAAACAGTATGATTGGTGAGTGTTTGATTTAATTGCGGTGCTTGGTTAGCCACTCGAAATTCAAATGAAGTACTGGCTTGCCCGCCTGCGCCATCGTCGACTGCAACAACAATGGTGTAGGTGTTGCGTTCTTCAGCAATACCCGAAAAAGTCTGTGTGCTTGCATCAAATTGCATCCAGTCTGGTAGCGGCGCGTCGCCAAATAAAAAGGCAGTGTAGCTGAGTGTATCGTCATCAATATCTTCAAATGTATTTGCTGGCACGTCAAAGTTAAACGCTTCGTGTAACTCAGCCGCTTGGTTGGGCAAAGGTGCCACAATGCTGGGCGGTGTGTTGGGCACGGTGAGCGTAAGCGCGGTGTTGGCTTGCCCGCCAAAGCCGTCGCTGGCGGTAAGCTCAAGTGCTTCTGTTGCGCGTTGCGTCGGCGTGCCTGATAGCAGCGCGGTGCCTTCTTCAAAGGTAAGCCAGTCAGGCAGCGGCGCGCCACCCACGCGTGTGATGTTGTAGGCAAGCATATCACCATCGCCATCGCTAAACGTCTCAGACGGCACCGCCCATTCAAACAGTTCACCGTTGAAAGCTTCAAGCGGGTCGACGGGGTTTTGCAGCATGGGCGCACGATTGCGCACGGTCAGTGAAAAATCCCCTTGCGCGCTGCCACCAAAGTTGTCGCTCGCAATGATGCTAATCGTATGAACCCCTTGTGCACCTGAAATGGGCGTGCCTTCTATCGTGCGCGTGCTGCTGGTAAAGGTAAGCCACACAGGCAGCGGCCCGCTATTAAATAGGGCGGTGTAGCTTAGCGCATCACCGTCAGGATCAAAAAAGGTATCAGCCGCAAAAGTGTACGTCCAAAAAACACCGACGTCTGTTGCATCATCACTTAACGGCCTATTTTGAATCGGGTCTTGGTTGGTAACGGTAAGCACAAAGATATCACTTGCGCTGTCATCTTGATTGTTGGTGGCGGTAACCTCAATCGAGAAGCTGCCTTGATCGCCAGAGCGCGGCGTGCCAAGTAGACAGTAGTCTCCTTGCGGGAAGCAAAGCAGTCCTTCTGAAAAGGTGAGCCAGGCAGGCAGGGGCGCGCCGCTTGATAGCTGCACAGTATATTCCAGCTCAGGATCGCTCGGGTCATAAAACATCTCTTGCAAAAAATACAAAGCAAAAGGTTCATTAACGCCTACGGATTGATCCGCGATGGGAGACAGCAGAATAATCGGCACAGCAAGTGCCTGCAACTTTGGGTAATCATGCCCCTCATCGATCTCCCAGATATTGTTGAAGTCCCAGTCGACGAAGGTGGCCTGTTGGTACATCTCTTGTGTTGTTTTGCCTGTTGCACCAATGCCTCTGGTTTGACTTGAAGTCGCTATGTCCCAATAATTATGCGAGGCAAACCCGTGTATTGCAAAGCCTACGAACCCACCGACATAGCTTGAGCCCGAGACGTGCCCCGTAGCATAGCTTCTTGTGATAGTTGGGCGGTAAATTGAGACTGCTTCTAGATAACCTGCCAATCCACCGATATAGTCTATGCCTGAAACATTTCCAGAGGCATAGCTCTGAGTGATCTCTCCACCATAACTCAAGACTCCCGTGAGTCCACCAGCTGTTTCTCCTAAGCTCAAGATGTTTCCCGAAGCATAGCTCTGACTAATGGAGGCATCAGTGGTAGTGCCTGTTAGCCCGCCAACACGATATGAACCTGAAACGTCTCCCAAGGCATAGCTTTGGGTAATGCTGCTGCGGTAGCCTTCTTGATAACCTACGAGCCCGCCTAGATAACTTTCACCTGAAACAGCGCCTGCCGCATAGCTTTGCGTAATGCTAGCGTAGTAGTACTGACTTGAGGATTGATGGCCTACGAGTCCGCCGATGGCGCTTGAGCCTGAGACGTGTCCCGTAGCATAACTTTGGATAATGAAGGTTGAGTATTCTTGATGGCCGACGAGCCCTCCAACCTGACTACCGCCTAAAACATTTCCTGTGGCATAGCTTTCTATGATGGTGCCTCTACAATGACCCACGAGCCCTCCAACCTGATTATTGCCTAAAACATCTCCTGTGACATAGCTCTGGGTGATGGTGGTGCCATATTGATATCCTACCAGCCCACCGACCCTACTGAAGCCAATGATATAGACTTTTTCTAGGCCAATGTTTGTTATTTCGGTACTCGATCCACTAACATACCCGAACAAACCCACATAAGTTGTGATAGGCCGATAAATAGTTAGGTTATAGACTGTGTAGTTCATAGCACTAAAAGTACCCACGAAAGGTGTATCATTATCTCCAATCGGCTCAAAGCCGGCGCCGCCGTTCCAGTTTTTCGTGTCAGAGCAGTCGATGTCTTGTGTGACAATAACGTCAGCATCGAGGTGGTCTTTGATTTCTTGTAATTCAACGCAGTTGCTGACGTAACGGGTTTCGGCAAGTGCCGCAAGCGGCACTAGCGAGAACACCAACAGCCAAACCAGTAAAAAACGTATTTGAAAACGTGCCATCTTGCAGTGCTTTCTCTACACATGGAGTAACACCTAGAGGTAAATTTTATAGCTATTCGAATAACTGATAGGAGCTGATAAAGGCGCGCTACTATGCGCGAGTCAAAGCAAAGAAACATAAGCGCAGCTGCCCTATTAGGCGTAGACGCTCATGTTTGGGGGGCTATCTAGAGATGAAAACGCACAAATGTGCATTTTCATCTCCAATATGTTGTGGTTCTTATTTAAACAACGGTCTGGGCGCAGCTCTCTTGATTCATGACAAGGGCCAGGCGCAAGCCATCGAGGACCAGATCGGGCATGACGCGTGTGAAGAGCTTTTCTTGCTCAAAAAGATGCGCAAAACCGCCGGTGCCAATGATGACAGGGGGCGTACTATCAAACGCCTCTTCTGTAATGCGTTGACTGAGACTATGGACCATGGCCAGCTGGCCGTAATAGAGGCCGGCTTGAATGCTTTCGGCGGTGGAGCGACCGATTGTCACCTCCGGTTTGATAATTTTCACCGGCATGAGCTTGGCGGTGTTGCTTTGCAGCGCATCCATTGAGAGGCCAATACCGGCGAGGATGAGCCCGCCCAAGTAATCACGATCAGCCGAAATCGTACAAAATGTGGTGGCGGTACCAAAGTCAACGACAATAATATTTTGATGGGGGTAGTGGTGTGCGGCCGCAATGGCATTGGCGATGCGATCGGCACCCACTTCGATTGGGTTACGGTATTTTATTTTCAGCCCGGTTTTGGTGCCCGCCTGTAGAATGAAAGGCTCGATATTAAAATATTTTCGACAAGCGCCGATCACGGAATAATCATTGGCGGGGGCAACGGAGCATAAAGCAATCTGTTTGATTTGGTTGCTTTCAATATTATTTTCACGTAAAACCGATCGCAAAAACACACCTATTTGATCCGATGATACCCCTTGACGTGTGCTGTGGCGAAATCGCAACAAAAGATCATTGCCGGAAAAAATTCCGCCAAAAATTTGTGAGTTACCAATATCTAAACAAAGTATCATATTTGCATCCTTCTCGAATCAAAATGCGTAAGACAACGTCACGCTCGTGATGGTGTCGGTGTTTTCATTGCCGGGATTCACATTGGAGTTGTTTTCCAGCGTAAATGAAATACGGACGCCTAAGCGGCCAATCAAGGTGCTGCGGATCGAAGAAATCGCGCGGGTATACACATTATAGCGGCCATCATCATCGGTGATGGGTATTTCGACATGTACTGACTGTGCAAAAGAAAAAAGATCGGTGACAAACCAATCATAGGTGGCGCCGAAATAACTGATCAATTCATTTGTTGTTTCACCATTTTCACCACGCTCTTTTTGATGACGACCACCTGGGCCAAGCTGAAACAGCAAGCGGTGCTCATCCGAATGAAAAAAGTAACGCCCGTAGCCCACTGCTTCGGTGACAACATATCTAAAGGGCCCAAATTGATTGGCGTCATAGCGAATCGTGCCAAATAACAGATCTCTTCTCGACATGAGATAACGTGTTTCTTCTTCTACCATATAGCGTTCTGCGGTGCGACCATCTGGGCCTTCACTGAATTGTGCTTCAAAACGCAGGTTATGTGACCAGCGGTCATGGTATAAAATAGGATTGACCACACCATTTAGTTCGATATTTTCCGTGTTGCCTGTGTTGGCAATAAAGCCTAGTTCTGTTTCGCCTGCAAGATGCCACTTATGATCGAGAATATCTATTTCGTCACCTTCTAACAGCATGTCGATCACATAGGAGTCATGGGCGAGTGCGATAGCAGGCAATAAAGCGAATAAGAGAAACGTTTTTCGTAAAAACATCATGCGCAACATTAAGCAGTAATGGTGTCGGGAATGATGGCTTCCTGCGCAAATAAGTCCTGTAAAGTTTCACGTGGGCGGATCAAGTGGTGCTGGGAGCCATCCACCATGATTTCAGGCGCACGGGGTCGCGAGTTGTAATTAGAGCTCATGGTAAACGCATAAGCACCGGCGCCGCGTATGGCCAACAGATCATCGGGCATGAGCGTAAGCGCGCGATCTTTGCCTAGAAAATCGCCTGTCTCACACACCGGGCCCACCACATCATAAATGGCGGCGTTTCCTGCGCGCGGGACAACCGGCACAATCTCTTGCCACGCCTGGTAAAGCGCAGGGCGCAATAAATCATTCATGGCGGCATCGACAATCGCAAAATTTTTATGCGTCGACGGCTTCAGATATTCTACTTTGGTGAGCAATATGCCGGCATTCGCTGCAATCGCGCGACCGGGTTCAATTAAAATCGTTAAATCAGGCCGCTTTAGACGTGTGACTAACTGTTCGGCATATTGCGCAGGCTCGTAAGGTTGTTCATCTTTGTAGCGTACGCCCAAACCGCCACCCAGATCTAAATGCGTAATGTTAATATTGTGTTCACCTAATTGATCTACTAACGCGACAAGGCGATCTAAGGCATCTAAAAAGGGGGCAATGTCGGTGAGCTGTGAACCAATATGGCAGTCGATACCTTCAACGTTAAGGTGCTCGCACTGTGCTGCTTCCAAATAAACAGCCAGCGCATCTTCCATGTTGATCCCAAATTTATTTTCTTTTAAACCCGTTGCAATGTAAGGATGTGTTTTTGCATCCACATCAGGGTTCACGCGAATGGAAATCGGCGCCACTTTTCCAAGGCTGGCGGCCACTTCGTTAATGCGGATGAGCTCAGCTTGTGATTCAACATTAAAACAACGAATGCCGACTTCGAGTGCGCGCGCGATTTCTGAGCGTTGTTTTCCGACACCGGAAAAAATAATTTTATTGGCATCGCCGCCCGCCGCGAGGACACGCTCCAGCTCGCCTTGCGACACAATATCAAAGCCCGAACCTAATCGCGCAAACAAATTGAGCACGGCTAAGTTGGGGTTGGCTTTCACGGCGTAACAGACTAAATGTGGATGCTTGCCAAAGGCGTTGTCAAACGCATGCCAGTGGCGCTCAAGTGTGGCGCGTGAATACACAAAGGCAGGTGTGCCCCATTGGGCGGCTATTTTGCGCAGATCCACTTCTTCAGCAAATAAGACGCCGTCTTGGTAATTAAAATGATCCATAATTTAATCAGTGGTTGCAGGTGTATTGAGCGGTGGCTCGTCGCTCGGATCGCTATAGAGCGACGAAATATCGGTAATTTCACTTTCTTCGACTAGCTCATTTGTTGGTGGCGGGGTACGATCATCACCCGGATGATATAAAGGCCCTGTTTGGCCGCAGCCGCTCAGCAAAAAGAGTAATGATAAAATAGAGCAAACTCGCATAGAGAAGATTATAAAGCATCCTGTTTTAACGTGAAAGGGCAAAACTATGAACACGCAAATTGACGCCATTGAGATTGCACCAAAAGCGGCCGCCGATGCCAGTGTGATTTGGTTGCACGGCTTAGGGGCCACAGCGGATGATTTTGAACCATTTATCAAACAGTTAGACTTGCCGCCCGAGCACGGGGTGCGTTTTATCTTGCCGCAGGCGCCTTTGCGTTCAGTGACGATCAACGCGGGGATGGAAATGCCAGCCTGGTATGACATTGCCCATGGTGATGTGGCCGCGCAAGAAGATGCCGCGGGGATCCGAGATACCGAGCAGTTTATCAATGCGTTGATTGCGCGGGAAAGAGAGCTGGGCATTGCGAGCGATCGCATTGTACTCGCAGGATTTTCGCAGGGTGGGGCCATGGCCTTACATGCTGGACTTCGGTATGACGCGCCGCTGGCCGGCATCATTGCGCTTTCTACTTACCTGCCGCTAGCCGATACGATTGAAGATGAAGTGAGTGCTCACAATCAATCTATACAAGTTTTTATGGGGCATGGCAATGCCGATGAGATTGTGCCACTGCATTATGCCAAAGCCTCCCACGCTCGCTTGGCGCGCCTTGGCTGCTCTGTAGCGTGGCATGAATACGAGATGGCGCACAGTGCAAGCCTGGAAGAGGCGTATGACATTTCCGTCTGGCTGAAAGAGAATTTGTCGCTGTGAAAGAGTTGATTGTCGCGACGCGCGAGAGCCCGCTCGCGTTAAAACAAGCCAATATCATTAAAGAGGCCCTGCAGGCGCATCATGCCGATCTCAACATCACGCTGTTAGGCATGACGACAAAGGGTGATCGCGAGCTTAGCGGTTCGTTAGCAAAAACCGGCGGCAAAGGGTTATTTGTGAAAGAGCTCGAACAAGCCTTGCTAGAAAAACGCGCGGATATTGCCGTGCATTCCATGAAAGATTTACCGGCTGAGCAACCCGCGGGTTTGTGTGTACCGATTGTATGTGAGCGCGAAGATCCACGTGACGTGTTAGTGGCATCGACGGCGGTTTCATTTGATGCGTTACCAACGGGCGCGCGCGTCGGTACCTCCAGTTTGCGCCGTGAATGCCAATTGCGACATTTACGAGCTGATCTTAACACCGACATACTGCGCGGTAACGTCAATACCCGTTTGAGCAAGCTCGATAACGGTGAGTTTGATGCCATTATTTTAGCGGCAGCGGGTTTGCACCGTTTAGGCTTTGCTTCCCGCATCACCGAATATTTATTACCCGAACAAAGTGTGCCTGCGGTCGGGCAAGGCGCACTCGGTATAGAGTGCCGGCGTGATGACGAAGAGGTCTTGTCGCTCATCAAACCATTACTGCATATGCCAACCTATACATGCGTGCAAGCAGAGCGCGCCATGAACGCAAAGCTTGGTGGCAACTGCACCGTGCCCGTGGCAGGGTTTGCAAGTTGGGAAGATGGCAAGTTACTACTACGCGGACGCGTCGGTATGCCGGACGGCAGTGTGTTGTTGCATAGCGAGGCACAAGGCCTACCCGAAAATGCTATTCAGCTCGGCGAACAAGTCGCAGAGGATTTATTCAAACAAGGCGCCGCGGATATTTTGGCAAGAATAGAGTAAATTACGTGCGTGTGGTCGCAATCGCTTCGATTTCAACAGCGATCCCTTTTGGGAGCGCTGAGACAGCAACGGTGCTGCGGGCAGGGCGGTGGTTACCAAAAGCCTGTTCGTAGATTTCATTCACTTTGGGGCCATCGTTGATATCCGCCAAAAAGACAGTGGTTTTCAGCACCGCATTCATGCTTAGCCCCTGAGAAGCGAGCAAGTTTTTCATATTTTGAAGCACGAGCTTGGCTTGTTGCGCGGCGTCGCCATCAAATAACTGTAAAGTTTGATCGCTTGAGTCAATGGGGAGTTGACCAGAGATAAAGAGCAATTCGCTCACTTTAGCAATTTGTGAGTAGGGGCCAACGGGTTTGGCGGCTTTATCCGTATTAATCAATTCCATATTATTATTTCCAATGCGTATTATTTAAGGCTGGGCAGTATTATAAGTAGAAGTATAGCCTGTAGAAGTACTATTAGCCTTGCGGTTGCTAGCGAGCACTACGAGCAATTAGCTTACATTTCAGCATACTCATCAAGGCAGCCACAAGAGCGAATTTAAAAACAGCTATATCCGATAAATTATACAATAATGCACAAAATTCCAAGTATGTTTGGGTTTTCTATCAGTTTATGGTGTTTTTTCAAATAGACTTGAATTAAGTTTAAAGACCAGACACATTGGAATAGTGGCAGCCTCAGAGTGAGCGCCAATACTTCGGTATAATTGAATATGAAAGATAGTGCGAGATTAGCAGACAAAGGCATTTTGGTGACGCGGCCAAAGGCGCAAGCGGGCAGTGTCGTCGCGGCCATTTCGGCAGCCGGCGGTCGGCCTGTGTTGTTCCCCACGATGGAGATTGTGCCGCGCCCCATTGAAGACGTGACTGTTTCACTGCGAGAAGGTTTAGACGCCGACATCATTATTTTTGTCAGTGCCAATGCGGTGAAATACGGCTTGGCTGTTTTGAAACAGCTTGGGCAGCCGTGGCCTGCTACTGCGCAGGTTGCGGCGATTGGGGCAGGTACCGCTGCCTGTTTGGCCGAGCACGGTATACAGGCAGATCATTACCCCGCAGGAGAGGCTAACAGCGAAGCCTTGCTGGTCTTGCCTGTATTCCAAGAGGTTTCCGGGCGAAAGATAACCATTATGCGTGGTGTCGGTGGGCGGGAATGGTTGGCAGAGCACCTGCGGGCGCGTGGCGCGAAAGTGGTCTATAATGAACTATATAGCCGAGAATTACCCAAAATTAGCGAATCAACATGCCAGCAGCTATTAGCGCAGTGGCAGGCAGCGGGTACTGATCAACAGGTCGATGCGGTGGTAAGCACCAGCCTGGCTGGCCTGCAAAATTTATTTACCTTATTGGGCAAGGCGGGGCGCGTCTGGTTACAGCAGATCCCCTTGGTGGTGGTGAGTCAAGCCATGGTAGATTATGCGCGCGCACAAGGTGTGGTTTGCCGCCCGTATTTAGCGCGAGGCGCAGATAGCGCCTCGCTCGTCGAAACACTTGCCACTTGTTTGGCACAACAGGAGTCAACATGACTGAAGGATCTTCAACAGAAGCACAACCCGCTCATCCATCTGCTGATAACAAGCCTGAAAAGAAAAACCAAAAGCGTGGTAGCCAAGGTGCGTGGCTAGCCAGTGTGCTTGCGATTATTGCGATGTTGGTCGCTGCCTGGCTTTATGTGCAGTTAACAGATCTGCGTAATCAAATCAAAAGCATTCAATCCGAACTGAAAGAAACTACTGCCTGGGAACTCGACATCCGGGAACTAGTCAGTGCAGTTGAACAGCAAGAATATGAGCTAGACTTGCATCAGCAGCAGCTTGAGCAAGTGCGTGCGTTAATGCAAGACCGTCTGAAAAGTTTGCGTCAGACCATGGTGCCGTCTTCGCAAGACTGGGCATTGATGGAAGTAGAATATTTATTGCGTTTGGCCAACCAGCGATTGCAGTTTGCCAGTGATGTGCCCACAGCGATTGCGCTATTAGACAGCGCCGATGACATTCTGTTGGATTTAAATGACCCGGGTTTATTGTCGGTGCGTGAGGCTATTGCTGACGATAAAGCAGCATTGCAAGCATTACCCACGCTTGATCGCGACGGTATTATTATTGAATTAGCCGCACTGAGCGAACAACTCTCTGCATTGCCACTTAAGCAATATGAGTATGCGGCGCGTGAAGAAAAGACAGATGAACGAGTTGCCCGTGAAGAAGAAATGATCGATGCGCCAGCATCTGACGAGGAAGAAGGCAGTTTATTTGACGACTGGGATGACATTAACGATTGGGATGAGATACAAGAAAAAATTGCCGAAGTCAGCGAGTCCGCCTGGCAAGCAGCTTGGCAACAATTACAAAACATCATTGTGGTTCGTCGTCATGATGAGCCTACCGGTACTTACGGCTTACCTTCAGAGACTTTTTTAGTAGAACAAAATTTATACCTTGTATTAGAGCAAGCACAGTGGGCGGTATTAAAAGGCCAGCCGGTGATCTACCAAATGAATGTCAGTAAAGCACGTGAATGGGTCGCCGCTTATAGTGAGCCTGATGACGACGCCACACGTGCCTTTATCAAGCAGCTTGATTGGCTAGCCGAGCAACCTATTGTGCTGCAACTGCCTGATGTGTCTGATCTGCTGGATGCGTTAGAGCAAGCCGTGCAGCAGTCAAGTTAAGGGAGGCGAGACATGTTTAAATTATTAATAATTGTTTTATTGCTACTGGGTTTGGGCGTATGGATAGGCCTGCGCACAGAATATGACCCAGGGTACTTATTAGTAGCGTATCAAGATTGGACGGCAGAAATGCCGCTGTGGGCGGCGGCTATTGGTGTGCTCCTTGTTTTTCTGGTGTTGCAGCTGTTGTTTTCTGTGTTGCGTTATGTTTTTTCCTCTAAGCGGCGCGTAAAAGAATGGAATAAGCATCGTCTACAAAATCGCGCACATTGTTATACCACACGGGGTATGCTGGAATTAGCAGAAGGCCATTGGGATAAAGCCGAAGAAAATTTGATCAAAGGGGTCGAACGCAGTGATACGCCCATCTTAAATTATTTAATGGCAGCACAAGTCGCACAAGAGCAGGGCAGCCCAGATCGGCGTGACGATTATTTGCGTTTAGCACATGAAGCAACCGAAAACTCTGAATTGGCCATTGGCCTGACCCAAGCACAATTACAATTCCGTTATGGGCAATTGGAAGAAGCGCTTGCGACCTTGCGCCATCTGCAAACCTTGGCACCCAAACACCAGCATGTGCTTAAATTATTACAGAAAGTGTATGTGCGTTTGCAAGAGTGGGAGCCCTTGCAAGCTTTATTACCTGTGCTGCGTAAACAACATTTGATCAGCAATGAAGAAGCCGCAAGCATTGAAAAGCAAATGATGGCAGCGAAGCTACCCGAGACAGCAAAAACAGGTGACAGTGAGGCATTAATTGATTTATGGGCAAAGTCTTCTACCGCTGTACAGGAAGATGTGCCGCTGATCAAAACCTATGTGAAGTTGTTATGCAAAAAAGAGGCCGGCGTGGCCGCGGAGCATGTATTGCGTTTTTCACTGAAGCGATTTTGGCATGATGATTTAGTCGCCGCTTACGGAGAGGTTGAAAGCGCCGACATCCAGCATCAACTTAAACACGCGGAAAGTTGGCAGAAAGCACACCCTAACAGCGCGGCGCTGCATTTTTGCATTGCACGCTTGGCATTGCGTAATCAGTTGTGGGGGAAAGCACGTACCCATTTGGAAACCGCGATTGACATTGAGCCCACACGTGCAAGCTATGCCGCGTTAGGGCAGTTATTGGAGCAGCTTGGCGAAGGGGTTGCGGCAAATGAGGCATATCAACAAGCAGCCACACTAAAATAGCATTGTGCTCACGGCTCACCTCACCGAATACGATGAATGCGGTGAGCCTCGCGGATTTTCCGGACTTCGCGAATAATTTGAGCAAGATGCACACGATTCTTCACGGTTAATACTAAATTAACACAGGCGTAGTCATCGTCGTGCTCTAACATATCAATATGTTTGATGTTGGCATTGGCTTTAAAGATAGCTTGGCCGAGTAAGGCAAGCATGCCGGCACGATTATGCACTTCCAGAAATATTTTAGTTTGAAAATCCCCTTCAATATTTTCGCCCCAACGTAAGTGCAAAATACGCTCGGGTTGCTTGCGCAATTCGTTAGCTTCACGGCACTGGTTGGTGTGCACTTCCAACCCTTGCCCCTTGCGCAGGTAACCGACAATGGAATCGCCTGGGATCGGGTAGCAACACTCTGAAAAATGCAACACCATGCCTTCCGTGCCCTTAATGGTTAAGGGTATAGTATCTTCTGTGCTTAAGGGCGTGGTGGAGGCCTCATCAGGGGGAGGGTGTGCAGAAGAAGGGGTGGCTAAGCGTTGTGCCTCCAGCATGGCCATGCGGTTGCCCAGGCCTATCTCATCAAAAAGATCGTTGAGACTGTCTAAGTTAGATTCTTGTAAGACCGCTTTGACTTGTGTGTCAGACATTTTTTCTAAGGTCAACGAAATGCCTGCAAGGGCTTTTTCAAGTAAGTTTTTGCCAAGGGCACGCGCTTCTTCGTGACGCTGGCTTTTTAAATAATGACGAATGCTGCTGCGTGCTTTACCCGTGACCACAAAATCTAACCAGGCGGGATTAGGCCGGGCATTGCCTGCTGTAATGATTTCGGCTTTTTGGCCATTCACCAACGGTGTGCTCAGCGGCACAAAACGGCGGTTCACTTTTGCAGCCACACACGTATTACCAATATCCGTATGCACGGCGTAAGCAAAATCAATGGGGGTGGCGCCACTGGGGAGTTCCATGATTTTGCCATCGGGGGCAAACACATACACTTCGTCAGGGAAAAGATCGATTTTAACGTTTTCAATAAACTCAATGGAATCGCCTGCACTGATTTGCATTTCCATTAATTTTTTTAGCCATTGCCGCACGCGCGTATAAGCGGAGTGCTCATCCGTTTGTTTTGCTTTATACAGCCAGTGAGCCGCAATGCCCTGATTGGCCAGCGTGTCCATGTCTTCTGTGCGAATTTGTAATTCGATGGGGATCCCGTAAGGGCCAAATAACACCGTGTGTAATGATTGGTAACCATTCACCTTTGGGATGGCAATGTAATCTTTAAAATGCTCTGGAACCGGTTTGTAGAGGTTATGTGCAATGCCTAACGTGCGGTAGCAATCGTCTACCGTGGGCACCACAATACGGATCCCGTACACATCCATGATTTCTGAAAAAGCGACCCCTTTGGTTTTCATCTTTTTATAAATGCTATAAAGGTGTTTTTCTCTGCCTTTTATCATGAGGATGGGCAGATCAACTTCTTGAAAACGCTCTTTCAGCGTGTTTTCGATTTTATCCAGCACCGTCTTGCGGTTGCCGCCGGCTTTTTGCACGGCTTCTTTTAAAACCCGGTATCGCATGGGGTACAACATCGCAAACCCTAAGGTTTCTAATTCAAGCTGGAACGCATGCATCCCCAAACGCAGCGCAATCGGTGCGTAGATTTCAAGGGTTTCAACAGCAATACGAGATCGCTTTTCAGGAGACAGCGCCCCCAAGGTACGCATATTGTGTAAGCGATCGGCAAGCTTAATAATGATCACGCGTATGTCTTGCACCATGGCTAAAAACATTTTGCGGAAATTTTCAGCCTGTGCTTCAGCATAACTACCGAAGTTCATTTTCGTGAGTTTGGTGACGCCTTCGACCAAATCAGCAATGTCTGGCCCGAAGCGTTTTTCGATATCTTCCGCAGAGAGGTCGGTATCTTCTACCACATCGTGCAATAGAGCGGCAGCAATACTTTCATGATCTAAACGCATATCGGCCAAGATATGCGCAACAGCAATAGGGTGGGTGATATAAGGTTCGCCAGAGCGGCGTTGTTGGCCTGCGTGTGCGGCTTTAGCCGTTTCGAAGGCCTGGACGAGAGTGGCTACTTGTTCTGGAGAAAGGTAGTCCTCAAGTGTTTTGCGCAGTGCGCTAAAAGTGAGAATATCATCATGCATCGGGTTTCATGTTTTGCTGCGAAGAAGCAGGGGTGTCGTCATCAGCAGCTGTGTGATCTTCTTGTGGGGAGGGTGCTTCTTGCGTTTGATGAGAGGCGCTTGCATCCATCATGGAGGCTTGCGTTTCTATTTCTGTCACTTGAACGTCGACAATGGTGTCGGCAGCGTCGCCAGGAGAGAGCTGATCGAGCGAGGCTTCCTCGTGGCCGGTTATTTCGAGATCGCTCTTTTTAGTGATAAAGCCTGCAGCGATTTCACGCAAGGCAACAACAGTGGGTTTGTCGTTATCCCATTCCACTTGTGGGTTTGCGCTGCCGTTAGCAAGTTGATGTGCGCGCTTACTTGCGATCATCAACAATTTAAAACGATTGGGGATTTGCTCTAAACAATCTTGAATAGTTACTCGTGCCATAATGATTCCACTTAATTTAAGTTTACACTTAACTTTAAGTCTACTTATTTTTAGCCTATTTTGCCAGTAGATTAGCTAAAAGTGCGGTGTATTTTTGGGTTTGTAGAGGACGAGATAGCCGTTTGCTGATGATAATCGCTTTGAGATCAGCCAGCGCCTGATCAAAATTATCATTGACGACTAAAAAGTCATATTCGTTGTAATGCGCTATCTCGGCACGTGCTTTGGCCATGCGAGCGGCAATCACGTCTGGATTATCTTGGTTACGTTTGGTCAGGCGTGCTGCCAGTGTTTCAAGTGAGGGGGGCAGCAAAAAGATGCTCGTGCTGTCGGGCATGAGCTGACGCACTTGCTGGGCACCTTGCCAATCGATTTCCAGCATGACGTCATTGCCTTGCGCAAGCTGTTGTTCTATTTCAGCTTTTGGTGTGCCGTACTGATGGTTAAATACCTTGGCGTGCTCGAGAAAGCCTCCGGTTTGCTGTAGATCTTCAAAGGCCGCATCACTCACAAAATAGTAATCTTCGCCTTCTTTTTCGCGGGGTCGCTTTTTGCGAGTCGTGTAAGAGATGGAGAGTGTGAGCTGAGGCATGTCTTTCAGCAGGGCATCGAGCAGGGTGGTTTTGCCTGCCCCTGAGGGAGCTGACAGCATAAAAAGATTGGCGGTGGGGGGGGAAGTCGTCATGTCGCTGCGTTTTTCAAGTTTGCCCGATAGTCTACTCAAGTTTGTTCAAATTTATTCAATATTTTGCACTTGCTCGCGTGCCTGTTCAATCAATACCTTTAGTTCAATGGCCACTTGAGATAACGCGGTGCTGATGGCTTTGGAGCCCAATGTGTTGGCTTCACGGTTAAGCTCTTGTAATAGGAAATCCAGTCGGCGCCCGACCACGCCGCCTTGATTTAAAGCATGCGTAAATTCAGTTACGTGAGCAGCTAATCGCTCAACCTCTTCTTTAATATCACTTTTTTGTGCAAGCATCACCATTTCTTGCTCGAGGCGATCCACGTCAAGGTGTATCTTGGCCTCTTCAAAGCGTGCTAAAAGTCGCTGGCGGGATAAGTCGAGCGCCTTAGGGTAATGTGTTTGTGCCAGTTGAATTTGTGCTGAGAAAGCGCTGACCTGTTGCGCAAGGCAATTGGCCAGTTCAGCGCCTTCTCGCCCGCGGGCTGCAGAAAGATCTTGTACGGCTTCTTGAAACAGGGCCATGACCGCGTCATTCAGGGCGCTAGCGGGCTGTTTTGTTGAGGTTTCTTCGACCAGTACGCCAGGCCAGTTGAGCAGCTCGATTGTGCGCAATGGCTGTGCGGTCGGCTCGGTTGCCTGAACCTGCTTCGCCAGTGCGATAAGGGCGTCAAGCTGCGCTGGGTTAATCTGACGAGTGACCGCTTGGCTGCCAGGCTGGTAATGTAGCGTGCCTTCCACCTTGCCGCGCTTGAATTGCTGGCTGAGTGCGTGGCGTAGCTTCTCTTCTAAATGGTAGAACCCTTCGGGTAGGCGTAGGCGGGCTTCGAGAAAGCGCTGGTTCAGCGATCGCATTTCCCAAGTGAGGCGGCTGCCGTCGTCGGTTTGTATTTCCCGGCGGGCAAAGGCGGTCATGCTATGTATCATCATGGTATTTTAACGTTCTCTGGCGTGTAAATACAGTGCTGGTCAATGACAAGCAGCCACTATCGCTATAGAATGATGAAGTTTATTTAATGAGGAAATAGCGATGCGTCCCAGTGAACGTGCTCCTGATCAATTACGCCCGATTACCATCACACGCCATTACACGAAACACCCAGAAGGGTCCGTGTTGGTTTGTTATGGTGACACACATGTATTGTGTACGGCCACCGTTGAAAAAGGGGTGGAGCGTTGGTTGAAAGGGCAGGGAAAAGGCTGGGTCACCGCTGAATATCAAATGTTGCCACGCAGTACGCATCAACGTAATCCGCGTGAAGCCGTGAAAGGTAAACGCGCGAGCCGCTCACAAGAGATCAGTCGCTTAATTGGGCGTTCGTTACGCTCGGCAGTGGATTTAAAAGCCTTGGGTGAAAATTCTATTTATTTGGATTGTGATGTGATCCAAGCCGATGGTGGTACCCGTACGGCGGCCGTCACCGGTGCGTGTGTGGCGTTGGTCGATGCCTTGCGCTTTATGAAAGCAGAAAAAATAATTAAAACGGATCCATTGCATGGTTTGGTGGCAGCGGTGTCTGTTGGGCTTTACAAAGATGAGCCGGTGCTCGATTTAGATTACGAAGAAGACAGAAATGCGAGCACGGATATGAACGTGGTGATGAATGCCGAGGGCGGTTTGATCGAAGTACAAGCCACCGGTGAAGAAAGTACATTTACCCGTGAACAACTAGACGCGATGTTAATTTTAGCAGAGAAGGGGGTGGGTGATTTGCTCAATGTGCAAAGGGCGGCGCTGAAAGATGACTGAATTAGATGTTATAGTCGATCGTTAAAGGCGAATGGTCAGAAAAGCGCTCGTCTTTATAAATAGCGGCGCGTTTGACCGCATCTGCCAGGCCCGGCGTGATCACTTGGTAGTCGATACGCCACCCGACATTTTTTGCCCATGCTTGCCCGCGATTTGACCACCAGGTGTATTGATCTTCTTTTTGATTCACGACCCGAAAGGCGTCAACAAAGCCCCACGGGCCAAATAAATTATCCATCCACTCACGCTCTTCGGGCAAGAAGCCAGAGTTTTTCTGATTGCCGCGCCAGTTTTTAAGATCCATTTTTGTGTGTGCAATGTTCCAATCACCACAGAGCACAAATTCACGACGCTTGCGGCGCAGCCCGCGTAAAAAAGGCTCCAGCCTGTCTAAAAAATCAAATTTAATATCTTGACGCTCTGTGCCGCTGGTGCCAGACGGTAAATAAAGCGATGCCACGCTCAGTTTGCCAAAATCGGCTTGTACATAACGGCCTTCGATGTCGGCGTGGTGCCAGCCTAAGCCTGTCGTCACCTTGTCTGGTTTTGTACGGCAATAAAGTGCTACGCCGCTGTAGCCTTTTTTCTCAGCCAGATGCCAGTAATTGTAATAGCCATTCGGGTGAAACACGTCTGCATCAAGTTGATCACGTTGTGCTTTAATTTCTTGCAAGCAGATCACGTCGGCTTTTTGTTTTAGCATCCAATCAAAAAAGCCTTTGCGTGCGGCAGCGCGGACGCCGTTGACATTGAGAGTAATAATTCGCATAGTTATTCGCTGTGATTAGCCTATTAATAGACAATTAAGTAATGGCAATATACCATGTCTGATAGACACAATCACTGACAATACATTTTTTTGAGGGCGCTCATGCAAGACTATCAACGCGAATTTATTGAACTGGCCATTGAATGTCAGGCGCTACGCTTCGGTGAGTTCACATTAAAGTCAGGTCGAAAAAGCCCTTACTTTTTTAATATCGGCTTATTTAATCACGGCAAGGCACTTGCCAAGTTGGGCGAGTTTTATGCGGCAGCGTTTGTCAAGGCGGGCGTGAAAGTCGATACCTTGTTCGGCCCCGCGTACAAAGGTATTCCCTTAGTCACCAGCATGGTCATTGCGTTAGCACAGCAACATCAAATCGATTTGCCTTATAGCTTTAATCGAAAGCAAGCGAAAGATCATGGTGAGGGTGGTGTGATTGTGGGCGCGCCCTTAAAGGGGCGTGTGTTAGTGATTGATGATGTGATCACCGCCGGCACGGCCATCCGCGAAGCAATAGATATTATTGGTAAAGAGGGCGCGACATTCGGTGGCGTGCTGATCAGCCTCGACAGGCAAGAGCGCGGCACGGGTGAGGCATCGGCCATCCAAGAAGTGGCGCAGCGCTATGAAGTGCCGGTGATCAGTATCGTGAGCTTAAAGCAAGTAATGGAATATGTGAGTGAGCAGGATGAGCTGCGTGCCCACCTGCCGAGTATTGAGGCTTATCGCGCTGAGTACGGTGTTGGTTAAAATTAATAATATTTACAACTAGATACGGAAATAGTTGCGCTCGATATGAGTTTATTCTTGCTTTTAAAGTATGTATATGTTATTATGTATACATATTGGAGGGGTTCATGAATCGTACAACAATCTTATTACCTCTGTCACTTAAAGTTAGAGCGCAACGATTAGCCGCTGAAAAAGGTATTTCTTTATCAGAGCTGATCCGTGAATGCCTAGAAGCTCAAGCATCCCCAAAAACAAAGAAGAAAGATTTATTTTTTGCCGATCAAGAATTTTTCTCAGGCGAAGCCCCAAAAGATGCCTCTCAAAATATTGATCAGTATCTTTACTGATAAGTACGCCCAATGATTTTTATAGACACAGGCGCATTCATAAGCCGCTATCTTTGTGCCGATCAGTTTCATGAAAAGTCCCTTGCTAAATGGGAAGAAGTACAAGCACGCCACTATAAATGTTTCACAAGCAACTTTGTTTTGGATGAAACATTCACTTTGCTAGGGCGATGGGCAGATAATGAGTTTGCGTGTCAGAAAGCGGAAATGATTTATACATCAAATGCTATTGATGTCCTGCGGCCAGATCATGAAGATGAATTACTCGCACTAGAATATATGTTGAAATACGCTGATCAAAAAATAAGCTTCACGGACTGTATTTCTTTTGTATTAATGAAAAAGAAGAAAATTAAGCGAGTTTTTACATGTGATAGGCATTTTGAATTGCCAGGCTTTACTGCACTGTAGGTCTTATCCAGTATAAGCATCAAAATTAACTCAAAACATGTTTTTTTATTCTTTTAGAAACCTCTATAGCTTATCTCGAAATTTTTTTGCAAAAAAACACAATATATTGTGCTTTTTTAAAACATACCTTCGACTGTTACGCTATATGTAGAGAAAAGAAGAGATAAGGTGTTGTTTGATTTTTTTCGAATCGAGTTTTTAAAAATCCCAAAAATAATCCAAGATGGCCCCTCCTGCTGATGATGTTGTTGTTCCTGGTTCGGGCTTTGTGACGCCGACGCCTGGCTCGCCTGTCAGGTTGTCTTGCCCGGGCGCGCCGATGTCGAGGCGGATTCGGGCTCCTGCCCCTGATGCTACTGCGTGGCTTGCTGTGGCGGGTCGTGAGGTCCAAGAGGAGATTGCTGATGCCGGCCTGCGGCAAGATTTCAATACCTCTTTGGGTGATGCCGGTGAAGTGGCTAGCCCTCTGGAGCCTCCTGGGCCGGCTGCTACGGCTAACCCGCCTGTTGCGCAGGGCTAAAGGTACAAGCTACGGTCGTTTTTACGGTTTTTTCTTTGTTCAACCTTAGCGGCTTTAAACAGCCGTTAAGAGAAAGGTTTACTATTTTTCATTTATTCCTTTTAAAAAAACACCATTTACACATAAAGTTATTCAACATACTAATATAAGTTGTTCATTTTTATCTTCATTTTGACAGCCCTGTAACACTTTTATATTCAAATTGCCTTTATTTTGGCCTTATAACATCATGTTATGTCCACCTGAGTGCATAAATATAGGGGCGTGTATCAGTTTCTTTTGAGTGATAACCCCACTATAATTCAAGACTTGACCCTTATTTGAATAACATACCTTTAAATGTTACACTATCATATAGTGAGAGAAGGGATTATGACGCTTACTTGCAGTACGGATATGTTAATTCGGAGCAGTAAGTGACCACTCAATAAAATAGCAATAGGGCGCACAAAAGCGTGCTGCTCGACTATCTGAAAAAAGAATAGCGATACCATTCTAATAAGGTATTGATTTTATTAATGCTGTGCACTGCATGGCACGGGTAGGCGTACGCCTATCTCAAAAAACGATGACGATAATAATCGTCACTTAACACCATGATGACTGCGGTCACCACGTAAAACCACGTTTTTGGGCATTGTTACCCAGCGACGAGACAGCCTATAAACTTATCAATAAGTTTGCCAAACACTTTGTGTGGGTAGACGTTAATACTATCTTAAGGAAATAACCTTAAGCCATAAAACGATTTTGGGTGAGCAAGACTCGACCCAAGCTATTGATAGTCAGCGTTCAGCTAAAAATATCTTTGAAGAGGGTATTTCTAGCTGAGTCGCTGGCAAACCGCTACAACCCTTGGTTGCAGCAACAACCCAAGTCATAAAGACTCATATAAAAAACCATAACCCTCACACACGAATACTATAAGTGCCTTTTAAAAAGACATTTATAAAATTCGTGGGTGAGGGTTTTTTTTTGCCTATTGTTTTTCTCAGGCATTCCCATTTTCTCTTCTTCTCCCCCAGCATTAAGTTGCTAATGACGGATATCTTCAGCTGCCAATCTAATTGATATTGTAAAAATGATTGTTTCTAAACCATTAATCTCTTCGGACACTCACAAAATCAGGTGTCGTGAAAAAACGAGTGGGATCCGTTACCAAAATGCCATCTTTGTGATAAGGCTGTTTTAAATCACCCACAATTTGCACTGACTGATGAGGGCGGAGCTTTTCTGTGTAGTAACGCAGAGATGAAGAGAGCTGCGTGTTCGTCAGTTTCACTTCGATTAAAGCAACGAGTTCTCCATCAATGACAACCGCGAAATCAACTTCTCGCCCCTCTTTATCTCGAATATAGTGCAAGCGGGTAGCATAGCCTTCATAATCTTCTACCAAATGAAGTTGCTTTAGTAGGGAGGTCGCGACTAAATTTTCTAATCGTGCATCGTCATCACTTAATGTATCTGCATTATCGTAAAAGTACACTTTAGGCGGCTTAATAATACTGCGTGGAATTTTCTCAGTATAAGGATAGATTGGAAAACCAATGTACATTCTTTCAATGAGTGATAACCATGATTTTGCTGTTTTGGGAGAAACCTCAATGTCTCGCGCAATATTAGATAGCGTAATATTGCTACCAACTCGTCGGCGTAAAGCATCAACAAACAAATTGTATGTATTCTTCGCAGTAGCGCTTCATGGCTGTTTTTTCCTGTTCCCCAAAATGGTCATGTCTATTTTGGGGTGTAGTCCAAAATAGACAAAAAGGAAAGCGCAGGTTGTTTTTATTTGTCCATTTATATCAGTAGGCTAGAGCGAAGCTGCTGCAACGCCTGGCCGCGGTGGCTGAGTGTGTTTTTTTCGTCGGGAGACAATTCGGCGGAGGCGCAGTCTTGTGCGGGGAGATAAAACACCGGGTCGTAGCCAAAGCCGCCACTGCCGCGGCGCGCGTGCAAGATCTGGCCTTCCCAGGTGCCTTGGCAGATAAGTGGCGTAGGGTCTAATGCGTGTCGCAAAAACACAATCACACATTGAAAGCGTGCGGTGCGTTTTGCATCGGGTACGTCTTGTAAATCAATTAATAATTTATCGATGTTCGCCTCGCTATCACTGGGGGTGCCAGCATAGCGTGCAGAATAAATACCGGGCGCGCCGTTTAGCGCATCGACTTCTAAACCTGAATCATCGGCAATACTTGGTAAGCCTGTCAGTGTTGCGGCGTGACGTGCTTTTAAAATAGCGTTTTCAACAAATGTGAGCCCCGTTTCTTCGGCATCATCAATATTAAAATCCGATTGTGGTGCGATTTGATAAGGTAAGTCGGCCAGTAGCTGTTTGAGCTCTTTTACTTTGCCAGCGTTATTGCTGGCCAGTACCATTTTTTCCATCACAAGCTATTTAAGTAGTTTTCAATGAGCGTTTCTAATTGTGATTTCAGCTCGGCGGTGTTCAGGGTTTCAATTTTTTCAGATAGCGCCAAGGCTATCACACCGTGAAGGGCACTCCATAATGTTTTTGTGTGGAAAAACGATTTCTGCCCGACATTGAGTTTTTCAATGGGGGCTTCAAATAACGCCAGAATCATTTTCAAGCGTTTTTTTGTGCCTGAGAGGTCGACTTCATTTTTTGCGGGGCGGTGATCAAAAATGAGCCGCCAGCGATGCGGATTGGCAATGGCAAAAAGCATATAGGTGTAAGCGGCAGATTGAATTTTTTCAATGGGGGCTTCAATATTGGCAGTCGCTTGCTGGATAGCATCATGAAGATGTGTGAGTGTGCGTTCGTTACTTTGCGCAATAATATCATCTAGATTTTGAAACACTAAATAAAGACTGCCGGCCGTGTAGCCGATCTCACTTGTCAGGTGGCGTGCGGTTAATCGCGCAATGCCTTCTTCTGTGATAATTTTTTCCGCCGCGTTTAAAATCATATTGCGGTATTCTTCAGCGCTGTGTTCGCCCCGTCTGCCCATGGGTGGCTCCTGTTTCTATAGTGAACGCTGTTTATTATAGCAGGATTAGGAGGAAATGGTATTGGGAGTGAAAGGAAACTCATCTCTTTTCAGAAAATAAAAAGTCGTTTAAATAACTTTAATTTGGTTTTTTTAAAAAAAGGTGTCCTCAACCTTGCATAATGCCCACACTCCGTTTGGCGTGTTGCATTTTGCGGTCGAGACCACTCTTAAAAAAAGTAACGAAAAAAGAATGCTGCTGGGGACCTCTTGGTGGGCCACCAAAGGCAGAAGTCATGTGTTGTGGCTTATTGAGAGGGCGGCAGGCCGGAAAGAAAGAGGACCTTGACACCACCATCCGGAGGTGGATCGAAGGCACCAGGGTTCTGTCTGAGGGCTTGCTCAATAAGCCTCCTCCTCACCTCATCTTCCGGCCCAGGATTGTAATCAGTCTCGATACGACGAAGTGTCGGTTGAGGTGCCTCCTGCTGCTCGAAACGCGATAAAGCATTTTCCAAAGCAGCCCTTATTGTCTCATGATGCTTAGACTCGACTGCTGCCTTCAACTCGTCAACATTGCTCTGGAGAAGCGTTTGTCTCTCATTGTCTTTTCCTGCTGCGAGGTCCTCTTCGAGTTGAGGAAGGAGTTGTTCTGTAATCATGGTGCAGAGCTCAGCCGTTTTTCGTTCAAATTCCTCTTTGTGACGGAGCTGATTTTGAATCAGCGGCAGGGCTTCATTGTAGATGGCAAGTGCCTCGGTGCCCATCTTGATTTCAGCTTCAATGTTAGCTTTTTCTTTTTCGGAAAGTCCTTCATTGGAAAGCCTCTTTTTGGCATCCTCAAGTAGGGGAGGAAGTGTACCAATCTTATTAGCCACTCTGCCTTCAAGAGCAAGAGTGGCGCCAATGTGGAGTGCCTCGAGGGCACTATCAAAAATGGTAAAAGTGTCGAAAGCCACCTTGCGTGCAGTAGCATCATCTTGAGTGTCATCGACAGCAGCCTGGGCCGCATCAAGTTTGGCTTTGAGTGTCTCATAGCAAGTAATGTTTTGGTCAATGTTTGTATTCTTTTGTTCTGAGGCCGCAATGTACTGGCGGAAGATAGGCACAATCTCAGTAGCAGCCTGAACAAGTTGCCTAAGGGCTATGGTGATGGCTTCATGGGTGTTTGCCGGATCATTTTTAGAAAGCCGTGCAAGCGAAGCGCTTGCCTTGACGCCCTTTGTGCGGCATGCCACCAAGGGAGCGGCGAGGGATTGTTCTTTGATATTCATGAGTAAAACGGTGTGAATGATTTTCAATTTCTCTTTCTCTACATATGGCGTAACATTGAGATGTAAATTTTTTCAATTTTTACATTTTTGTTGCAATTATCGTGAGTCGAAGTGGAGCAAAAGTCAGCCTCATAGGCTAAGTGATTGTATTTAATTAAAAAGAAGAGAATGTTATGATGAGGCGATTAATATGAACGGAGTGAACGCCATGCCAGCCCCAGACTGCATTTTTTGTAAAATTGTGAATGGCGAATTGCCGGCCGAAAAAGTATATGAAGACGATCGCATTATCGCCTTTAAAGATATCTCACCTAAAGCCAAGATCCATATTTTGGCGGTGCCGCGGCAGCACATTACCAGCTTAGCAACATTGCAACCCGACAACAGCGCGCTCATCAGTCACTTGATGATGCAGCTCTCAAAAATTGCACGTGAGCAAGGTTTGCCAGAAGGTTTTCGTACTGTGATTAATACCGGGCCAGCAGGCGGGCAATTGGTGAATCATTTGCACGCTCACATTTTGGGCGGCAGTAAGTTGACCGTTATGTGAGCTTAATTTTCTAACGAGGCGTTATGTCGACTGGCGGTAGATACTTCGCCATAGGACGGGCAGCCCACGTCAAAGCGTTGCATATCGTCTAAGCGAAGCGCCGTTAAACTGCCACCCCACACACAGCCGGTATCAATATTTTGAATGCGATCGACATGGGTGGTGCCTTTGAGTGCTGCCCAGTGGCCAAATACCACCGTGAACTCTTTTTCGAGTGCACGACCCGGGCAGGCATACCAAGGGTAAATGCCTTTAGGGAGTTCACCTTCGATAAGTGGGACAAGACGTCCTTTTTTATCGCAAAGACGTATGCGGGTGAAATAATTGGCTATCATGCTGAGTCGCTGCCATTCAGATACGTTATTTTGAAAATGATCAATAGGCAAAAACAATTGCTCAATATTTTCTTGATAGTCATCGCTGCGCAAAAAGGCTTCGAGTTCTGCTGCGTAGCGTTGTGCGGTGGCTAAATTCCATTGTGGAGCAAGGCCGGCGTGCACGAGCAGTGTCTTTTTTTGTTCGTCAAAATACAAAACAGGTTGTTGGCGTAACCAATTGATGAGGTCATTGCGATCGGGGGCAGCTAAAATCGCCTCTAAGGTGTCATCAGGAAAAAGTGGAGTTTTGCCTGCAGCAACCCGCAGTAGGTGGAGATCATGATTCCCAAGTACCACGACCGTATTTTGGGGAAGCTGTTTAATGAAGCGCAATGTTTCAAGTGATTTCGGGCCACGGTTCACTAAATCGCCCGCAAACCACAAGCAATCTTTTTTCTCATCAAAGTGAATACTTTCAAGCAAGGCCATGAGCTCATCAAAACAGCCTTGGAGATCGCCGATAACATAGGTAGCCATAATTGTATGATGTATTAGTGTAAAGTGTGTGGTACTGCCAGACGAAAAGGCTCAATAGCCACTTCAAATACTTCGCCGGTGTCGGTTTGCATTTGGTAACTGCCGTGCATGGTGCCCACGGGGGTTTCCAGTGTGGCATGGCTAGTATATTTAAATGGCTTGCCGGGGGTTAAATAAGGTTGCTCGCCGACCACGCCGATCCCGTGCACTTCTTCCACCTTGCCGTTGCCATCCGTGATAATCCAATTACGGGCGATGAGTCGGATAGGAGTGTCGCCTGCATTTTCGATCGTAATGGTATACGCAAAAGCGTAATGATTATTGTCCGGTTGGGACTGCTCAGCCAAGTAGTGGGTTTTTACCGAAATGTTAATGTCTTGCGCTAATTGAACCATTGGGTTTTTCCAAGCATATTTTAAGATAATCAGACTTAATATTTTTGAGAAAACTCAAATCGAATCTGAAAGTGATCCTATAATTAATGATAATCGCATTATAAAGAAAATGCAGGACGCAATATACGATGAATATGCCTTATCAAAAATTATTACAAAGTTTGGGAGACGCAGCACACAAGCTATTTGCGCTAGGCCACTCTTGTCATGTGAGCGAAAAACTATTGTCGAATGTGCTGCCGGCTTCGATTGTTGAGCAGTTAAAGTCTGGCAAAATATTGATTGCAGAAGCTTACCCAGATGTGTCTGTGGTTTTTGCGGATATTGTTAATTTTAATGAGCTCTCTGCTACTTACCCTCCTGAAACAGTCGTTGAAATATTAAATGAACTCTTTTCACACTTCGATGATTTAACGGAAAAATGGGGCATTGAAAAAATTAAAACGATTGGTGACGCTTATATGGCAGTTGCGGGTGTGCCTGAGCATCGTAGCAACCATGCTAGGGTCGCTGCTGAGCTGGCATTAGAAATGCTAGATTTTGTGGCGAACTACAATAAAGAACAGCATGCACGATATGATATACGCATTGGGATCAGTTCAGGCCCTGTGGTGGCCGGTGTCATTGGCAAGAAAAAACTGAGTTATGATGTATGGGGCGAAACCGTGAATTTGGCCAGCCGCATGGAATCAGAAGGTGAAGATAATAGAATACAGGTTTCAGAAAGCAGCTACGAGTATCTAAAGCAGGATTTCTTTTTTGAAGAGAGAGATAAAAGGGTTAAGAAAGGTGGCGAAAGAATAAAAGCTTATATTTTAACATCACGGCGTTCGTAAGGTGATGGTTAACCCTTCTTTTGCAAAGAGTGCATTAGGCAGCCAAGCAGATAATTTTTTTTGCAATGCGTCGAGTTCGTCATCAGTGCGCCCAGGGTAGTGGTGTGTAGGGATATATTGCGACACATTTGCTTTTTCTGCTAGCCGTGCACCTTGCTGCCAGGTGGAGTGTCCCCAACCGATGTATTTTTCAAATTCTTCATCCGCATAACTCGCATCGTAGATTAAGATATCAGCCTGCTCTACAAATTTGACAAGCGCCGGATCAGGTGCCTGCGACGTATGTTCCATATCCGTGATATAACAAATAGCATGACCGTGATAATGAATGCGATAACCGGTTGCGCCGCCAGGATGATTCAGCGCAATGGTATTCACCAAAATATTTTCATGAGATGAAAATGTTTCGCCTACTTTAAAGTCTTTAAACACGATATTGGCTTTCAGCTTAGGTAAAGGAACAGGGAAAAAGGCAGGGCTGAGTAGTGTTTCAAGTGTAGACTGAATCGTTTTTCCTTCAGAGAGATGGCCGGCCCAAAGGGTGAGGGACTGCGTTTTTTTATGCAAGGGCTTAAAAAAAGGAAAGCCGTTGATGTGATCAAAATGTGTGTGCGTTAAAAATAAATGTATATCAGAATGCGGGGCGTCTTGAAGACGATTGCCGAGGTTAGTGATCCCTGTGCCTGCGTCAAGAATAATGAGGCTGTCGTCACAGCGTATTTCAATGCATGAAGTATTACCACCGTAGCGGATAGTTTTATCGCCAGAAACAGGTTGCGAACCGCGCACGCCCCAAAAACGAATAGTCATATTGTGCGTGCTCATAGGGCACCTATTTGTAAAACAGACAGTGACCAAATGCCTATCATCGCATGCGCAACGGTCACACCGATTAGGCTATGTTGGCGATGAAATAACCATCCTAGGAATAAGCCAGGGAAAAAAGAAAGAATAGCGATAGGCAAAGAGATAAAAAGATGTGCAGAAGCAAATATGAGATTGGAGACGAGAATGGCCGCGAGCACATTATGCTTTCCCGGCAAAAACCTCGTCAAGCAGACTTGTAGACCGGAACGCACAATAAATTCTTGTACAGGGCACACCAGAAAGACATAAAGTGCGATGAGCATTAACCAATGGGTGAAGCTAAGTTGGCTTGCAAGGCACATAGTGGGATCAATACAAGGTAATAGCGCAAAGAGCGGCTTGCCTTGAAAATAAGGGATGAATGCAATCATCAAACCTTTGGCTAATGAAATAAGTAGCAGTATAGGTAAGGTCCACAATATCGCTTCCACACACGCGCGCCGCCAATGCTGTGTGGTCATACCAAATTCACGCCAGGGGAGCCCCGTTGCACGAAGGACTAATGCAACTGACAGTGCAATAATCATGCCCAAAGGAAGGGTGACATAAGTGGTGTGAGGGAGTGTGTCTGCCAATATACTTAAGCCACTGACAGAAAACATCAACAAGCTTAAGATAACAACAATGTGTATTATCATCTTCCCCATTAAAAGGCGCGCATGGGAGATGGAGAGTGCTTGCTGTAAGGCGATGGTGGTCGTTGTATTCATTGCGCGCAGGCGCTGGGCAGCGCCTTTTGCTATTTCAGCGAGGAGGGTTTGGTAGGTCTGTGGGCTGGCTTGCAATCTGTGTAGCGCCGAAACGGGTATGCGCAGTGCTGTTGTTGGGGTGAGTGCGCGTACGCCCGCTGAGCGCACACCTTGGTCGATAAAGGCGATTTCACCAACCGTGTCACCCGTGGAGAGTGTTGTCAGCCGATGCACGGTTTTGGGTTCGCCATAGGCTTTGACTATCTCAACCTGACCATGAACAATAATAAAAATACTATTGGCTTGGCTGCCTTCTTCTACTAAATACTCGCCAGGTGCTAACACGCGCTCGGAGGAGGCCGCCAAAATTTGCTGAAGATCTTCTTCGTTTACACCTTGAAAAATATGATTTTTCTTGAGCAGCGCTAAATGCGCGTTGCTGGCAGCTTGCATAACGTATCCCTGTAGATGCAAAAATAAAGTTTTCTATTGTGCTTCCATCGAGTCGACTTTTTGGAAGCCCCGAGGTAATTTTAGGCCACGACGGCCGCGCTCGCCAAAATAGTGTTTCAGATCTTTAAATTTCACCTGTAGCTTACGGCGACCCGATTTAAAGTTCAGTTCACCTTTATCGGGTAAAATCGCCATGGCAACGACATATTCTTCACGCGCAGCCACTTTGGCAGCAGGAATATTGATGATCTTATTGCCTTTACCGCGCGCGAGCTCCGGCAAGACATTCAATGGGAAAATCAATAAACGACCGGTGTTGGTTACGCTGGCCAGATAATCTGTTTTTAAATTGCCAAGGGTGAGCGGCGGCAGCACTTCACTGCCCTTTGGCACTTTGAGTACTGTTTTCCCGCTTTTGTTTTTGGTAAAGAGGTCGCTGAGTTTGGCAATAAAACCATAGCCGGCATCCGTTGCGAGCACGATTTGCTGCTCGGGTTCTTCCATCAGCATCCCCCTAAAGCGTGCGCCGCTAGGCGGTGTGAGACGACTGGTGAGCGGGTCGCCCTGGCCGCGAGCAGAAGGCAGGCCATGCGCGAGCAGGGCGTAGCTGCGCCCTGTGCTATCTAAAAAGGTGGCGTATTGATTGCTCTTGCCTTGCGCGGCGACCAAGAAATGATCGCCTGCTTTATAGCTTAAGGTTTGTGGATCAATTTCATGGCCTTTACCGGCACGTATCCAACCTTTTTCCGATAAAATCACGGTCACTGGATCAGCAGGCACTTGTGTGGTGGCTTTTAACGCTTGCGCTTCACGGCGTTCCACCAGCGGTGAACGACGATTGTCGCCGTATTTTTTCGCATCGGCTTCAATTTCTTTTTTGATGAGGGTCTTGAGACGTGTTTTTGACGCCAGTGTTTTTTCTAACATCTCGCGTTCAGCATTCAGCTCGTCTTGTTCGCCGCGGATTTTAATTTCTTCCAGCTTCGCTAATTGGCGTAATTTAATTTCAAGGATCGCTTCGGCCTGTTTATCACTCAAGTCAAAACGCTTCATCAAGACCACTTTTGGCTTGTCTTCGGTGCGAATGATGTTGATGACTTCGTCAATATTCAAATAAGCCGCGAGCAAGCCATCGAGAATATGCAGGCGCGCTAACACTTTGTCTAAACGATACTGCAGGCGGCGTGTGACGGTATCCGTGCGGTAACGTAACCACTCATTTAGAATGGTGAGCAAGCCTTTGACCTGCGGGCGGCCATCTAGGCCAATCATATTCAGATTAACGCGATAGCTTTTCTCTAAATCGGTCGTCGCAAACAAGTGGTTCATCACTTCTTCGACATCAATGCGGTTAGAACGAGGCACTAAAATCAAACGTGTGGGATTCTCATGATCGGACTCATCACGCAGGTCTACAATTTGCGGCAATTTCTTTGTCTGCATTTGCTGCGCAATTTGCTCTAATATTTTAGCGGGAGAGGCTTGATGCGGTAAGGCGGTGACAATAATTTCATCTTGCTCGCGGCGATAGATTGCGCGCATTTTTAAAGAGCCATTGCCCGTTTCGTAGAGTTTTCGCAAATCAGCGGCAGGCGTAATGATTTCCGCTTCTGTTGGGAAGTCAGGCCCTGGTAAAAGTTTCGCTAAATCTGCCAGCGTGGCTTTCGGCTTATCTAAAAGGTGCACGCAGGCGTTGGCCACTTCGCGTAAATTATGCGGCGGGATATCCGTTGACATCCCCACGGCAATCCCCGTCGTGCCGTTTAATAAAATATTGGGCAAGCGCGCAGGCAGGCGCTCAGGTTCGTCGAGCGTGCCATCAAAATTAGGGGTCCAATCCACGGTGCCAGCGCCTAATTCACTGAGCAGTACTTCGGCATAAGGCGACAGGCGTGACTCCGTGTACCGCATGGCGGCAAAAGATTTTGGATCGTCTGGTGACCCCCAGTTGCCCTGGCCATCGACTAATGGGTAGCGATATGAAAAAGGTTGTGCCATTAATACCATGGCTTCATAGCACGCAGAATCGCCGTGCGGATGGAATTTACCCAGCACATCACCGACAGTACGGGCCGATTTTTTAAATTTGGCGGTGTTTTTTAAGCCCAACTCAGACATCGCGTACACGATACGGCGCTGCACGGGCTTCAAGCCATCGGCGACATGTGGCAAGGCACGATCTAAGATCACGTACATTGAATAATTCAAATACGCTTTTTCCGTAAAATCTTTTAACGGATGCGTTTCGATGCCTTCTAAATCAACAATATCATTCATAGTGGTCTGTGCTTATATTAAAAATCAGCGAGATCGCCTTTGGTTTCGAGCCAGCTGCGTCGGTCACTTGCGCGTTTCTTGGCTAATAACATATCAAACAGTGCTTCGGTTTGCTTCTGGTCATCGATAGTCAGCTGTACCAAGCGGCGTGTGGCGGGTGCCATGGTCGTTTCACGTAACTGCAAGGGATTCATTTCACCCAACCCTTTAAAACGCTGCACATTCACTTGGCCTTTTTTCTTTTCAGCAGCGATGCGATCCAGTACGCCTTCTTTTTCTGATTCGTCCAAGGCATAAAAGACTTCTTTGCCCACATCAATTCGGTAGAGTGGTGGCATGGCAACGAATACATGACCGGCGACAACTAATGCATGAAAGTGGCGCATAAATAAGGCACAGAGCAAGGTGGCGATGTGCAAACCGTCGGAGTCGGCATCCGCTAAAATACAGACTTTGCTATAACGCAAACCGCTTAAGTCATCACTGCCTGGGTCTAAGCCGATGGCCACGGCAATATCATGAATTTCTTGAGAAGACAGCACTTGACTGGGGTCCACTTCCCAAGAATTTAAAATTTTACCGCGCAGCGGCATTACCGCTTGAAATTCTCTTTCGCGCGCCTGCTTGGCGGAACCACCCGCAGAATCGCCTTCCACTAAAAATAATTCACTGCGCGCCGGATCTTGTGTCGAACAATCGGCTAATTTGCCCGGCAGCGCCGGGCCGGTGGTGATTTTTTTACGTGCGACTTTCTTCGCCGTTTTCAAACGGGCTTGCGCCCGCTCCACAAGAAATTCCACCAGCTTTTTGCTTTGATCCACATGCTGGTTCATCCATAAACTAAACGCGTCTTTGACCACGCCCGACACAAAGGTGGCTGATTGCCGTGAAGAGAGTTTTTCTTTGGTTTGCCCGGCAAATTGTGGATCGCTCATTTTGACCGACAACACATAGGTCACGTTTTCCCAAATATCATCAGGCGTAAATTTAAGGCCGCGCGGGAGCAAATTACGATATTCACAAAATTCACGGATGGCTTCTAATAAGCCATTACGCAAACCGTTGACATGTGTGCCGCCTTGTACAGTGGGCACTAAATTCACGTAGCTTTCGGTGATCGCTTCGCCGCCTTCCGGCAACCAAAGTAATGCCCAAGTCGCATGCTCGGTATTGCCGCTAAAATCGCCGAGAAAAGGTTCGTCCGGTAAGCGAGGTGAGCCGTCTAATGCACTTAATAAATAATCGGAGAGGCCTTGCTCATATTGCCATTCACAACGCTCGTCGTTGTGTTCATCATGAAACGTCACCAGCAAGCCAGGGCACAGCACGGCTTTTGCGCGCAAGATGTGCTTTAAGCGCGAGACAGAAAATTTCGGGCTATCAAAATATTTTTTATCGGGCCAAAAGTGAACGGTGGTGCCCGTTTCACGTTTGCCGACTTTTTCAATGACTTTAAGCTCGGATGTTTTTTCACCCCCTGCAAAGGTCATTTTGTGGGCTTTGCCCTCGCGGCGACTGATGACGTCTAATTGCGTCGACAATGCATTGACCACCGAGACGCCCACACCGTGCAGGCCACCCGAGAATTCATAATTTTTATCTGAAAATTTACCGCCGGCATGCAAGCGCGTGAGAATAAGTTCCACGCCGCTGACTTTCTCTTCAGGGTGAATATCCGTTGGCATGCCGCGGCCGTTATCCGTCACCTCTAGCGAGTTATCACGGTATAGCACCACATGTAATTCAGTGGCATGCCCAGCAATGGCCTCATCGATACTGTTATCAATGACTTCATGGGCGAGGTGGTTGGGGCGGGTAGTGTCGGTGTACATCCCTGGGCGCAGTCGCACCGGGTCGAGCCCACTTAAGACCTCAATAGAGGCGGCTTTATATGATTGTTTACTCATTAAATACGTTTTCTCCTAGTAGGGACTATTCTAGGGCAAAGTGAGTAGAGAATGAAAGAAGGATAAATCATTTGCTGCTGCTTATTTGTGCAAAGCAAGGTGTGGGTGAATGGTTATACAAGTTAGCGGGTTTAATAAGTTAGAAAATGAGATTTACATGCAGTTGTTACTCTATATCCTTTGATGACAGGTTAAATTGTATTTAAAGATTCTTTTTGAGTAAAAAAACGGAAATTGAGATAAAAAAGCACAAATGGCATCGTCGTCACCGTCAGGGCGCAGGGGAGCGCCAGGTAATAGTAAGGGGAGAGACTTTACACCTGCTGAGCTTGCAGAAGCGCTATGTTGGAGCTTGCTGAAGTCACTGTATGAGGATAAGAAGAAATTAGGGAAAGACATGATTGTTTGGAAAGTATTCAATCACTTGTTTGAGGCAATACAGAAGGATGTGAAGAGCCTGCCAGAGAAGTTAGCGGTAACATTGCGACCACGAGGTGAGCATGACTACCATTGTGAGCTGCAGCCTTTGCCGGCTGATGATTGGGGACGTGCATGCATTGATCAGGCTTATACATGGGCTCGAAGTGCAAACCCAGAGATGGAATATGCATGGGTAGCAAAGAAAACAGGGACTGATGTTGCTAAATACAAGGAGGTAGCAAAAAACGCTATCAACGATGCACCCACAACATTTTCTGTCAGTCGGCGTTTGAGCGGTGCCTTTACCCGTGGCGGAGGCGATGGCAGTAGGCGTGCAAAGTCGCCTCCAGCAAGAGAGGGTGCTGGATCTTCTCCTGGGAGCGCATCCGCATCGCCCTCGGAGTTTCAGCTCAGATGGGGAGTTGCCAGCAGCAGCAGCGGGCAATCTCTCGCAACAGAGGATGGCAGTTCGAGATCTGGAAGTGGAGGATCGCCTTCAGTGCGCCGCAGGTGGCTAAGCATTGCTTCTCGACGCAAGGGCACAGGCACTTCCCATTCCTCTGCTAGTGGCCCGCCGGTTGCAAGATTACCTGCTTCAGTGTCAGAGGGTGCAGTCAGTAGTTTGGCAGGAGGCGGCTCAGGCACTGATGACGCAAAAAAAGAAAAGCGACGCTCAACAAGTGCGCCAGCCGTTAGCGCTGTGACAGAGGAATAGTGTGGTTGGGCGAGGCAATAGGCAATCAGCAGCTCTCAAGCTGCGAGGCAAGACACATAACAAATGCACCTAGCATAGGTGAGTGCTTACAAACATTATAGACACGCTGGGTAGAGGGCGAGTGATGTCTTCTAAAAAAAGCATGCGCTTTTAACATAATGTTCTTCTGGTTGCCGCGCTTTCTTTTCTGAACAAGATATGACTTAATAGTCAGGCGAAGACTTTTTCTTCGTTGCATTCACAAAACACAAGGGAACCCGAATGAACAAGTTAAACACCGCGCGTTGTCTTTTTATTTTTTGTAGTTTCTTTTTAAGTAGTGCCGTGTGGGCTGCTGAGCAGTGCGAGCGATGTGCGCAGTGCTGCAATAAGGGTGGCGCAGGTCATGCCGCTCACAGCATTCATGTATCAGGGCAGGCGCAGCAGTACGCGGCACCCGATAAAGCAGAATTATTTTTGCGTGTGGAAACCTTGGCTGACACAGCCAAAGAAGCACAAGATGAAAACAGTGAGCGCATGACCGCTGTGCAGCAAGCCTTGCGTGCAGAAGGTATCGACGCAAGCAATATCAAAACACAATCGTATAATCTTTCGCAGCGCACCGAATGGAATGCTGAGACCAAAAAGTCAGAATTTATAGGTTGGCAGTTAGAGCATGCGATAAAAGTCACCACAACGGATCTCGACAGCATTGGTGATGTGACGCAAGCGGCAGTCGATGCCGGTATTAATCGCATTGACCGTGTTGAATTTGGTCTAACGGATGCCGCGAGTGAGGCGGTGCGTCAAGAAGTGCTTGCGATGGCGGCTGAAAATGCACAACAAAAAGCCACCGTGTTAGCGGAGACCTTAGGTGTTTTTGTTGGCGATGTGATGACCGTGCGAGAATTTAATATGGTTGTGCAGCCTTACCCCGCCAAAGCACAGTTGTCCACACGCGCGATGGAGATGGACGCCGCAGCTGCCCCTCCCATTGAAGCAGGTGATGTGAATATCAGCGCCAATATTTCAGTGGCGTTTGCTATTGAGTAGAAGCGAAAAAGAATAGGCAAAAAAAAACCCGAAAGCGGCCAATCCTTGGCGGCTTTCGGGTGTGTGTGTGCAGTCCTTTGCACTCCCTACACTTCCTTGCGTAGGTCGCCAATCCTTGGCTTTGCGCTGATTCCATTCCGTGGAAATCATGTTAGCAATTGTAGTCTCTGAGGCAGGATTAACAAGCGATGTAAGCGCTCACTTCGAGAAAATCTTGAAGTGATGGGCAAAGTGCTATTTTTAAAAATTGTTGTAAAACATAGCGTTACATTGTTTTTGTTTTAAAGATGGGTTTAAATAGCATTACACGAAGCTGTTAAACCCTACATGCCTTTGAGAGATCTCGCACAAGGGTGTGTCAAAATAGCTGAGCAAAAAGCGTGGGGGAGAGGGTTAAAGTAGAGGCAGAGCGATAAAATAACTGTTTGTTAGCTATTGTGATTTTGATAGTAACTCTTGGTTAGATAGGCGTTAAGAAAATAACCCCTCCCCCCTTAGCGGGGAGAGGGAGAGCGATTCTTTTAAAATTGTGCCGTGCGGGAGCGGTGAAAGCCTATGAGGTTTTTTCAGTCGGCACTTTCTGATAAATCTCGCCGCCTTTCTTTTTAAATTCGATCGCTTTTTCTTCCATGCCTGTGGCAATCGCGGCGTCTAAATTATCTTCACTGCCTTCTAATTTTTTGGCGTACTCGCGCAGCTCTTGTGTGGTTTGCATGGAGCAGAATTTTGGTCCGCACATAGAACAAAAGTGCGCCACTTTTGCTGATTCTTTTGGCAAGGTTTCGTCGTGATAATTGCGCGCGCGGTCAGGATCTAACCCTAAATTAAATTGGTCGTACCAACGGAATTCAAAACGGGCGCGAGAGAGTGCGTTATCACGCACTTGTGCGCCCGGGTGGCCTTTGGCAAGGTCAGCGGCGTGCGCCGCAATTTTATACGCCATCAACCCTTCTTTCACATCTTCTTTGTTCGGCAGCCCTAAATGTTCTTTGGGGGTGACGTAACACAACACAGAGGTACCGTACCAACCAATCATCGCGGCACCAATGGCAGACGTAATATGATCATAACCCGGCGCAATATCAGTGGTCAGTGGGCCGAGTGTATAGAACGGCGCTTCATGGCAATGCTTTAATTGCTTGTCCATGTTTTCTTTGATCATGTGCATGGGCACATGACCGGGGCCTTCGACCATCACTTGTACATCGTGTTCCCAAGCGCGCTTTGTCAATTCGCCCAAGGTTTCTAATTCACCAAATTGTGCGGCGTCGTTGGCATCAGCAATCGAGCCGGGGCGCAGGCCATCACCCAGTGAATGCGACACATCATAGGCGCGCATGATTTCACAAATTTCATCAAAATGTGTGTAAATAAAGTTTTCTTGGTGATGAATTAAACACCACTTGGCCATGATGGAGCCGCCGCGCGACACAATACCTGTCACACGATTCGCTGTCAGGGGTACATAACGTAAGCGCACGCCTGCATGCAAGGTAAAGAAGTCAACGCCTTGCTCGGCTTGTTCAATCAAGGTGTCACGAAACATGTCCCAATTTAAATCTTCAACGCGGCCATTTACTTTTTCCAGTGCTTGATAAATCGGCACGGTGCCTAGCGGTGTAGGGCAGTTACGCAATACCCATTCGCGGGTTTCATGAATGTTTTTACCCGTGGAGAGATCCATGATCATGTCGCTACCCCAACGGGCGCTCCAGGTCATTTTTTCCACTTCTTCGTCAATAGACGAGGTGACGGGTGAGTTACCGATATTGGCATTCACTTTTACCAAAAAGTTACGCCCGGCAATCATGGGTTCTACTTCAGGATGGTTGATATTGAGCGGGATAATCGCGCGACCACGTGCAATTTCATCACGCACAAATTCAGGGGTGATGGCTTTGGGCAAATTCGCGCCAAAACTTTCGCCAGGATGCTGTGCGAGCAAACCTTCGTCTTTTATTTGATCTAAACGCTGATTTTCGCGAATAGCCACGTATTCCATTTCAGGGGTAATAATACCTTGGCGCGCGTAATATCGTTGCGTGACAGCGCGGCCGGCTTTGGCGCGGCGTGGTGTACGCACATGATGAAAGCGCAGTGTATCTAAGCTAGCGTCCGCTGCACGTTCGCGACCATATTCAGAGCTTAGGCCAGGTAATATTTCAGTGTCATCACGTTCCTCAATCCAGGTGTGACGCAAGGGGGCCAACCCTTTTTCAATATCGATAGTGGCGTCCGGATCGGTATAAGGACCAGAGGTGTCATAAACAGCAATGTTTTTGCCATCTTCGGTGCTGATCTCCCGCATGGGCACGCGCACGTCGGGACGTGAGCCGGTGATATAAATTTTTTGAGAGCTAGGAAAAGGTTGAACCGCTTCTTTATCGACTTTCATGATGTGGTACTGAGTGATTAAATTAAGACTAACAAATAGGATAAAACAAAAAGTTAAGGGCTAATACTATACGGAAGAGGGTGTGAACGGGCAAATGGATTTTCAGCACGTAACGAGTAATTTTGGTATGATCGGTGCAAACGATAAGTTGAGATTGAGGCACAACTCGTTAATGAAACAACATCTTAGTCATTTAGTGGCCGCTGCGGTGCACGCACTGCAGCAAGCGCAGGAATTGCCCGCTGACTGCGATATCAAAATTCAAATTGAGCGCACCCGTAACCCTGAGCACGGCGATTTTGCCTGCAATATTGCGATGGCGCTTGCCAAACAAGCAAAATGCAACCCAAGAGAGTTGGCTGACAAAATTATTCAAGCACTGCCGGCCTCAGAGCACGTCGAGAAAATCGACATTGCCGGCCCGGGCTTTATGAATTTCCATGTGCATCACGCTGCGCAATTTGCCGTGGTGGAAGAGGTGCTTGCCGCAGGGCAAGCCTACGGGCGCTCGCAGGTGGGCAATGGCCAAAAGGTGATTGTCGAGTTTGTCTCAGCGAACCCCACTGGGCCCCTGCACGTAGGGCATGGGCGCGGCGCGGCTTACGGCGCGGCAGTCAGTGATTTATTGGAAGCAGCTGGTTTTGATGTGCACCGTGAATACTACGTGAACGATGCGGGCCGGCAGATGGATATTTTGGCGACCAGTGTGTGGTTGCGTTACTTGGAAGCCTGTGGGCATGCGCACCCTTTCCCAAGCAACGGCTACCGTGGCGACTATATAAAAGAGATTGCACAGGCGCTTAAAGCGGAGCACGGTGAGGCCTTTGATCATGCTTTACGTGCCATCTTGCCAACATTGCCTGCGGATGAAGTTGAAGAGGGCAGCGGTGAAGGTGATAAAGAAGCGCACATTGATGCCTTAATTCAAACCGCGAAAAAATTATTGGGCGAGCAAGATTATCGCAAGATTCTAGATAAAACACTTGAGAGTATCTTAAGTGATATCCGTGATGACTTGGGCGAGTTTGGTGTGCATTATCAAAATTGGTTTTCAGAGCGCAGTTTGCGCGAGACAGGCGCGGTGCAGCATGCAATCGATATGCTCAAGAAAAATGACTGCGTATTTGAGGAAGCAGGCGCACTGTGGTTTCGGGCAACTGATTTTGGCGATGAAAAAGATCGTGTGTTAGTGCGTGCCAATGGCGACCCCACTTATTTTGGTGTGGATGTTGCGTACCATTTAAATAAAGTGGAACGTGGGTTCAGTACCTTACTCGATGTCATGGGCGCCGATCATCACGGCTATATGCCGCGTGTACAAGGCAGCTTACAAGCCGCCGGCGTGCCAAAAGATTTGTTAAAGCCATTGCTGGTGCAGTTTGCGGTGTTGTATCGCGGTAAAGAGCGCGTGCAAATGTCAACGCGTAGCGGTGAATTTGTGACCTTGCGCGAGTTGCGTGAAGAAGTAGGCTCTGATGCCGCGCGCTTTTTTTATGTGTTGCGCAAACATGAACAGCATATGGATTTTGATTTGGAGTTGGCCAAGTCACAATCGAATGACAACCCACTGTATTATATTCAATACGCCCATGCGCGGATCTGCAGTGTGCAGCAGCAGCTGCAACAAAAAGATCTGACATGGGATAAAGAAGCCGGCTTGGCAAATTTAGATAAGCTTGTTGAAGCACATGAAACGGAACTCATGTCTCATTTATCACATTACCCTGAATTATTGGAAAGTGCGGCGATACGCTATGAGCCACATGTGGTGGCGCATTTCTTGCAGACGCTAGCCCAATCGTTTCATACCTATTACAATGCGCATACTTTTATTATTGAAGACAGCGCACTGCGCAATGCCCGTTTAAGTTTAATCATGGCGGTCAAGCAAGTCTTGGCCAATGGATTAACGTTACTGGGTGTGAACGCCCCTGAATCGATGTAACCATGACACGAGATTACGCAAAAAAACGCCGCGGTCGCGGATTAAATACACGCTACAAAAGCACGCCGCGCCGTCGAGGAAATCAAGGTGCCCGCGTCAGTTCGACAGCTTCGTCCAAGTCGCTTAAATTATGGCTGGTCGTTGGCATTGCCTTAATGGCCTTTATTGTACTGATGAGTTATTTGAAATCGCGTGGTGCGCAGCAAATGCCAGTGCCACTTGCCGTGAATGAAACCGTTGTGGTGGAAGAAGAGGAAGGCCCACAAACGCCGCGATTTGATTTTTATAAAATCTTGCCAGATATGCAGATTGAAGTGGAAGTCTTTGATGATCGTTTGGAAGACACGGAAGGCTTGGCGGTGGTGTATGTATTGCAAATCGGTTCGTTTAGAGATTTTGATGATGCAGACAGTTTAAAAGCAAGTTTGGCGTTGTTAGGGTTTGAAGCGCATATCGAAACCACAGGCACACAAGCGGGCACGCAGTGGCATCGTGTACGTGTTGGGCCTTATGCAACGAGGCGTGATGCGGATCGCGAGCGCCGTCGTTTACAAGACGATCAGGTTGAGAGTTTGTTGGTTCAGGTGACGCTGGACGAAAGTGAATCAGGAGCATAAAAGTGGAACAATTTAGAGGCACAACCGTTTTATCGGTGCGTCGTAATGGTAAAGTGGTGATTGGGGCAGACGGTCAAGTGACGTTGGGCAACACCGTCATGAAACACGGTGCCCGAAAAGTGCGGCGCCTTTACAAAGATAAAGTGATCGGTGGTTTTGCGGGGGGGACTGCTGACGCATTTACCTTATTTGAGCGTTTTGAAACAAAGCTTGAAAAACATCAAGGGCACTTAACCCGTTCTGCTGTTGATTTGGCAAAAGACTGGCGCACCGATCGCATGCTACGCCGTTTAGAAGCGATGTTAGTGGTAGCTGACGAAACAGCCTCACTTATCATCACCGGCAATGGTGATGTGATTGAGCCAGAAGAGGGGATGGTGGCTATCGGTTCCGGTGGGCCTTTTGCGCAAGCCGCTGCAAGGGCGCTCTTAGAAAACACAGAGCTGGATGCGCGCACCATTGTCGAAAAAGGCTTATCTGTTGCAGCAGATATTTGTATTTATACTAATCATAATCGTGTAATTGAAGAGTTGGGTTAACAGTAATATGTCACACATGACGCCGAGAGAAATTGTAGAAGAGCTAGACAAACACATTATTGGGCAGGCGGATGCCAAGCGCTCAGTTGCGATTGCCTTGCGTAATCGATGGCGACGCATGCGTGTGGATGAAAATTTACGTGCGGAGATCATGCCTAAAAATATTCTCATGATTGGTCCCACCGGTGTGGGTAAAACAGAGATCGCACGTCGCTTGGCCAAATTGGCCGAAGCGCCTTTTATTAAAGTCGAAGCCACTAAATTTACCGAGGTTGGCTATGTGGGCCGGGATGTGGAGTCTATTATTCGTGATCTAGCGGATATTGCTATCAAAGACGCACGCGAAGCAGGTCGGCGAAAAGTGAAATCCCGTGCAGAAGAAATTGCGGAAGAGCGTATTTTAGATGTGCTGTTGCCACCTGCCCGTGGGGGTGAGCAAGCCACGGATAGCGACTCTAGTGCACGACAAGTTTTTCGCAAGCAGCTGCGTGAAGGGCAGTTGGATGACAAAGAAATTGAACTCGATATTTCAATGAGTGCGGTGGGCGTTGAAATCATGGCGCCGCCGGGCATGGAAGAAATGACCAGCCAATTGCAGTCCATGTTTCAGAATATGGGTGGCGATAAAAAGAAAACACGCCGCATGAAAATTAAAGATGCGTTTAAAGCATTGACGGAAGAAGCGGCCGACAAATTAATGAACATGGATGAAATTAAAACCACCGCCATGAGCAATGTGGAGCAAAACGGCATTGTCTTTTTAGATGAAATCGATAAAGTCGCGCACCGCAGTGAACATGGCGGTGCAGATATCTCACGGGAAGGGGTGCAGCGTGATTTGTTACCGTTGGTAGAAGGCTGCACGGTGACCACTAAATTTGGCATGATCAAAACCGATCATATTTTATTTATTGCATCAGGCGCATTTCATATGTCTAAGCCATCTGACCTTGTGCCTGAGCTACAAGGTCGTTTGCCTATCCGTGTGGAACTCAGTGCGCTGCAGCCAGAAGATTTCATGCGCATTTTAACGGAGCCTGACGCCTCACTCACCAAGCAATACACGGCGCTGATGGAAACAGAAAACGTCAAGCTGGAATTTTTGGAAGATGCTATTAAACGTATCGCCGAAGTCTCATGGCAGATTAATGAACGCACCGAAAACATCGGTGCGCGCCGCTTGCACACGGTGGTAGAACGGTTACTTGAAACCATTTCGTTTGAGGCGACCGATAAAGGGGGTGAAACCATTGTGATTGATGCGGCTTATGTTGATGAGCATTTGGGTGAATTGGTGAAAGACGAAGATCTCACCAGATACATCCTGTAGTATGAGCGTTTGAATGTATCTTGTTATAACTAACTAGATCCCCTCTCCCCCTTGGGGGAGAGGGGTAGGGTGAGGGGGTACACGCCTGGGCAACAAACTACACTAGCGTCACAAAGAAAATAACCCCTCACCCCGGCCCTCTCCCCTTTGAGGGGAGAGGGGGGGGCTGTTAGGAGCAGAGGATTCGGCTAATCTTCGTTTATTTTAAAAGACAAACAAGCCTGTATGGAACCAACAAAAAAAACAACGCATTTCGGGTACCAAGCAGTCCCCGTGGATGAAAAAGCTGGCAAAGTAGCCGATATATTTCATTCCGTTGCTGATAACTATGACATCATGAATGACGTCATGTCTCTCGGTATTCATCGCCTCTGGAAGCGCTTTACCCTTGACGTGGCGAATGTGCGCCCTGGGCAGGCTGTATTAGATCTTGCCGGTGGCACAGGTGATCTCACCAAAAAATTCGCCCGCCTGGTGGGGCCACAAGGCAAAGTGGTGCTGGCGGATATCAATGCGTCTATGCTGGCCAAAGGGCGCGCCCGCTTAATTGATGAAGGCATTATCGGTAACGTAGAGTATGTGCAAGCGGATGCTGAAAACTTACCCTTTGATGACAATACCTTTCATTGTATTACCATTGCCTTTGGTTTGCGCAATGTCACAAACATCGACGCAGCGTTACAGTCAATGCTGCGTGTGCTCAAACCCGGTGGGCAGTTGTGTGTGTTAGAGTTTTCCAAGCCAACGTTCCCGGGCTTAAAACCGTTATACGATTTTTATTCCTTTAAGATTTTGCCACGGATGGGCCAGCTGATTGCAAAAGACGCAGAGAGCTATCGCTATCTGGCTGAATCGATCCGCATGCACCCGGATCAAAAAAGCTTGCAGACAAAAATGGAAGCCGCCGGCTTTAAACGCTGCCAGTATCATAATCTGAGCGGGGGTATTGTGGCATTACACCGTGGGATCAAAGCGTAAGTTATCATGGAAAAACTAAGTTCGCTATTACTCTCTGGTGCAACACACGTTGTTAATCAAGTCCTTAAACTGGACCCACATACATTAGAAAACATGGGGGCCTTAGAAGGCAAAATCTTGTCAGTGACACTGACAGATTTAGGGTTGACGCTTTATCTCTTGCCAAATGCCCGCGGCGTACAATTATCATCAGAAGCCGTCGAACACCCAGACGCTGCGCTGCGAGGCACGACCTTCGTATTATTGCAGCTGCTGGGTGGCGGTAGCCTGGGCTCAGGGCGCATCAGCCTGGAAGGCGATTCACACTTTGTACAAACGCTACAAACTATTTTCAAACAAGTTGATATTGATTGGGAAGAACCACTTTCGCGTATGATAGGCGACCCTTTGGCGCACTCGCTTGGCAAGGCAACGCGCAGTGCATGGCAATGGGGCAGGCAAACCGCAGCGGTCAATCAACAAAACTGTCGGGAATACTTGCAAGAAGAGTATCGCTTGCTGCCCCCGCGAGAGGAAATGAACGACTTTTTCTTTGACGTTAACAAATTGCGCATGGATACGGATCGCTTTGCTGCGCGTCTTACACAATTGATGCATAGAGTGTCATGACAAAACAATTCAAACAATTTATTCGGCTCGCGCACATCAATATTGTCTTGATGCGCCATGGCCTTAATGAGCTAGCGTTTACGACACGCTGGTTGCATCCGTTACGTTTTTTAATTTATTTTAATCCTTGGTATTGGACGCGTGATAAAACAGCGAGTCGCGGTGAGCATATTCGACAAAGTCTGGAAGAGCTTGGCCCTATCTTTGTAAAGTTTGGTCAAGTCTTATCAACACGGCGTGATTTGTTGCCAAAAGATATTGCCAATGAATTGGCACATTTACAAAGCAGAGTGCCACCGTTTCCGAGTGAGCAAGCACGCGCCATTATTGAAAAAGAATACGGCTGTACCATTTCAGAGGTCTTTAAACATTTTGATGATGTGCCACTTGCCTCAGCGTCAGTTGCTCAAGTGCATACCGCTGTGTTGCACAAGGGAGATGAAGTCGTCGTCAAAGTTTTGCGGCCTGGCATTGATGAAATCATTTTCCGCGATATTGCGCTACTCTATCAATTTGCCAGACTGGCAGAGCGTTATTCAAAAGTGGCTCGACGATTGCGTCCACGTGAGATTGTGGCTGAATTTGAACAAAAGCTTATTGCAGAATTAGATTTAGTGTTTGAAGCTGCCAGCACCTCACAATTGCGGCGTAACTTTGAAAATTCACCGTTGTTATATGTGCCTAAAATTTACTGGCCGTATGCCAAAAAACGCGCCATGGTCATGGAGCGTATTGACGGGATCCCCGTCAATGATATTGAAGCATTAAACGTGGCAGGCATTCATCTTGAGCGACTCGCGAAAAATGGCGTGGAAGTGTTTTTTACCCAAGTATTTCGCGATAATTTTTTCCATGCCGATATGCATCCGGGTAATATTTTTGTTTCGAAAAAGAACCCAGAGAACCCGCAATACATTGCCTTAGATTGTGGCATCATGGGATCCTTAAGCAACGAAGATAAACGTTACTTGGCTGAGAATTTACTCGCCTTTTTTAAGCGAGATTATCATCGCGTAGCAGAGTTACATGTTGAATCAGGCTGGCTGCCCGGCAATACCCGTGTAGAAGCGTTTGAATCGGCTATCCGCACAGTGTGCGAACCGATCTTTTCGCAACCACTCAAAGATATTTCATTTGGGCAAACGTTGTTAAAGTTATTTCAGACGTCACGCCGTTTTAATATGGAAGTGCAACCGCAATTGGTGTTACTGCAAAAAACATTACTCAACATTGAAGGCTTAGGCCGAGAGCTCTACCCTGATTTAAACTTATGGACCACCGCGCAACCCTTTTTAGAGCGCTGGACGAGAGAGCAGCTCGGGCCTCGCGCGTTGTTACGTAAAATACGTGAACAAGCACCTTATTGGGCTGATCAACTGCCAGAGCTGCCTGGTTTGCTGCACGACGCACTGACTAAAATCACAGCAGCGCCACAGCATGCCACTATGCAATCTGCAAATAAAGTAGCGGCTGCGCAAAAACGGATGTCGTTCAGCACCAAGCGTCGCCGTCATTTTTGTGGGTTTGTGAGTATCGCGCTACTCATTGCAGCAGGCGTGACTTATAGCATGCAACAAATGGTCAGTTGGCAAGATGTGCCCGCGCTAAGCTGGGTATTATTGGGGTTAAGCCTGGCGGCAGGTGGCAGTGCGTTTTTGATTGACTACCAGCGCGACGCCAAAAAATAAGACATCACCAACAATCGTCATCAGGCGGAACAGCACGGCAATCATAACCGCATTCGCTTCCCCTAATGTGCTGCCTAGCAGTAAGACAAAAACAGCTTCTCTTACACCCAGCCCCCCTGGCGCGGAAGGCGTCACATACCCAATGAGCCAAGAGATTGCAAAGCCATAAGCCAGAAGGGCAACACGGTGGTAATCAAGTGGGAGATCAAACCCCAGGTAAATTAAGGCAAGTATCACGGTGCAACCCACGAAGAAAAGCAGGTATTGGACCAGGCTCCAGAGTAGCATGTTAATAGAAAACAAGGCAGAGGATTGATGTATTTTCAGTGTGTAAGGGATAAAAGGAATTTTTTTGAGTTTGCTGAGCAAAAACCAAAGTGTGACAAATCCTAAAAAAGTTAAAATAATGACCACGCTGGGTGGCACAACCTCAAAGACACGCTGGCCGATGGTGAGTGCGCTGACGCCGGCCAGAAGCATACTGGCAGCGCAGAGTAGTATTATTTCAAGCAAGGAAGCCAGTGCAATATCCCCTTGCTGCCACGCGAGCTTTTTCCCCAACATTTGCCGGCCTGCAAAATGCAGTACATTAGAAGGTAAATATTTGGCAATTTGTGAACGACCATAGATATTATAAATATCAAATAGCGGGTATTTCTTTTTCGAGATGAGGTGCAAGAGCGTGCCCCACGCGGTGGCCATTAAAGTCAGCAGGATAAAATATCCTAGTGCACCCAGTGGGGCGGCAGTAAAAATTGCTTCCCAAGGAAAGTGAGCCGGCATTTGGTTAAGGTGGCTATAAAACTGTCTAGCGACAAAACAGAGCGCAGCAATAGAGATAAGCCAGCCGAGGTATGTGATGATTTTTTTGGTTTTCAAGGTATAATGGCAACGCTTTATGAATTTTACATTGATGATATGATAGCATTGTTAAGGACAAAAAATCTTCTGGAGAGCAAGCTGATAAACGAGTCTCCTTTTATTCGCCTCAGTTTGCTATGCGCTATTTTACTTTCCTTGATGCTGTTTGGCCTCCAAAAGATAAACTTATCCGTCCCCAACCCAGGTAGTGATGGCCGCCAAAATATCGGTGCCGCTTATAATATTGCGCAATATGGTGTGTTCTCTTACTTGGATGCAGATGATGGGAAAGTGATGCCTACTCATCATCGTGAGCCTGTCTATTCTTTCTTGTTGGCGGGTGTGATGCGTATCGCGATGGATTGGCATGAGGGTATCAAACAGGCTTGTTTTCTTGAACAGGAGACAATCTGTACGCCTGCGTATAAAACGATCAAGATGCTGCATGTCTTGATTGCATTGCTGATTGCGTTATCAACTTATTTTATCGCGCAAAGTTTTCTAAAAAATGCAATATTAAGTTTGACGGCCGCTGCAGCGGTCGGCTTTGTATTTTGTACAAGCCATTTTGTAAACCGATTTTATACTGATCACCTTGCAGCGCTCTTTTTATTATTACATTCCTATTTTCTAGCGGTGCTTGTGAGGGATAAAAAATGGTGGATGGGGTGTTTGTGCGGGCTGCTTCTTGGTTTGTTAGTGCTGACCAAGGCTGTATTTTTTTATTGGTTAATTTTATTAAGCGTTGGTTTGCCCTTACTGACCTTATTCAAGCCAGTGTTATGGCAGAAAAAATGGATAGGCAGTTTCGTCTTGTTGTTATTGGTGAGTTGGTTAGCCGTTGGTGCGTGGATGACGCGCAATGCAGTGCAGGTGGGTGATTTTAGTGTGTCGAAGCGGGCAGGGGAGTTATTAGCAATACGTGCAGAATTTACAACAATGTCGTGGGAAGATTATTTTCTCGGACTTATTTACTTTAATCCGGTGTTAAAGCGGTTATCCTCTTCTTTTATTGATGAGGAGCGTTACACTAATTTTTATCGCAATAACCCAGAAGGGTATTACAGGCGTTCAAAATTAGGATTAGGTGCCACGGAGCAGTGGATGGTAGAAACAGGTTTAGTGATAACAGATGAGAACAAACAGCGGGCGGCGGTGACAGTTATTAAAAATAATCTGACTATGCAGATTGCGCTGGTGCCGTTTTTTGCGCAGCGTGGGATTTTTATCAAGCGTTACGCATTCTCTTTTTTCTTGTTCCTGGGTTTGTTTATCACCACCATTATTGGCATAAAACGACGTAATGTGATGCTGATATTCACATTGCCGGCGTGGTATAGTTATTTTATGCATGCGGGCTTGACGCACTATATCCCACGTTACAGTGAGCCGCTGTTGCCTGTTTTAGTTGTCTGTTTTTTTTATGTTGTATCAGTACTGCTAGCAAAAATAAAACGACATTCTGATAGTGAACCACTCATGTTGGACTCTGAAAATGCAAGATAAATTAATTGTGATTGTCCCGGCTTATAATGAAGCAGACAGTATCTCGCAAACCATTACCTCACTTTTGGCAAAGCGCGACCCCATTAAACAATTAGGTCTGGATTTAAAAGTGTATGTCGTGAATGATGGCTCGCGTGATGAAACAGCGCGGTTGGCAAGTGAAGCAGGTGCTGACCGTATTATTTCGCATCGGGTCAATCAAGGGTTGGGGGCGGCTGTGCGCAGTGGTTTAAGCGCAGCGCGCACAGATAATGCATCGATAGTCGTTAAGTTTGATGCCGATCTACAGCATTCACCTGACGACATTGCTAAAGTTATTGACCCTATTGTAAAAGATGAAGCCGATGTCGTATATGGTCACCGGTTTAATCAAATTAAATACAAAATGCCATTCGTGCGTCGAATGGGCAATATCGTGTTTACACGATTAATGCGTTGGTTAACAGGGTGGCAGTTGAAAGATAGCCAACCAGGCATTTTTGCTGTGAATCGTGCTTATTTGCAGGTTTTTCGCTTGCCGGGTAACTATAATTACACGCAGCAAATTTTACTGGATGCCTATCATAAGGGCATGCGCTTCGAACATGTTTCAGTGAGCTTTGAAAAACGCAATACTGGAAAATCATTTATTTCACTTAAATATCCTTTTAAAGTGTTGCCTCAATTGGTCTCGGTCATCGTGGGCGTTCGGCCGATGAAAATTTTTGCGCCCATCGGCCTTGCATTTTTAGGGGTAGCGATGCTCGTATTTTTCTATCAAGTTGCCCAGTATTTCTTAGGCATCACACCTAAGCCAGTCGTGAGTGTTAATTTGGTATTGGGTTCTGTATTCTTTGGGTTGCAAACTTTATTTTTTGGATTATTGGCACAGCTTATTATTGAACAAAAATAAAAAGGAGAAAGGGAATGAGTAAGAGAAAACATTGGGGTTTGGCATTATTGTTAAGCAGTACACTGTGTTTGCTGGTGGCCTGCGCGCCCGTCGGCAGTGAGCGCTGGTGCGAAAAAATGGATGAGAAACCAAAAGGTGATTGGACAGCCAACGAAGCAGCCGATTACGCCAAATATTGTATCTTCGGTTTTGATCCAGACGCGGACACTGAAGAAAGCCAAACTGGCGAATAGTGAACTACCGTCAGTTGCAGCTGTCACCGTTAACGGCTAACTGCTGGCTAGTTTCACCAGTTTATGCCATTGCTGCGCAGAGACGGGCATCACCGATAAGCGGTTGCCTTTGCGGGTGAGTGCAAAATCGCCTAACCCGGGCACCGCTTTAATTTGGTCAAGCGAAAGCATATCGTTAAACGTTTGTTTGAGTTTCACATCGACCATATACCAAGTGGGTTTGTCCGGGTCGCTTTTAGGATCAAAGTGATGATCTTCTGGATCAAATGCCGTAAAGTCTGGATAGCCTTCTTTCACGATTTCAACAATCCCCACAATGCCAGGTGGCTTGCAGTTTGAGTGGTAGAAAAATGCTTGATCGCCACGGCGCATTTGATCGCGCATCATATTGCGTGCCTGATAATTTCGCACACCGTCCCAGTGTGTGGTTTTGCGTGGCGATTTGGCCAAGTCATCAATGCTAAAGGCACCGGGCTCTGATTTGATTAACCAATAATTCATCTTAATATCATTCCATCCTACTAAACATTATTCTAAAAAAAGCGTAACCCTGATTCTGTCACAATGCCTTGCAAAGGCACGTCCCACGCTTGGGACGCAATTGCATCGACTTGCTGGAAATCATAAGCCAGCCCCAGTAACACAGGGGGCAGAGAACGCGTTGCTGTGCGTGCAGTGCGCTCAGGTGCATTTAAAAAAGCAAAACTTTTATCGTAATAACCCGCACCCATGCCAAGGCGATTGCCGCGGCCGTCAAAGGCAACCAAAGGCAACAAAACAAGATCTAATTCTGTAATAGGGTGTGTGTGGCTATGGTCTTCATGCGGCTCGGGGATCCCGCAATGGTTGAGCGTCATGGGGGCATCAAGCTGATAATGACGAAAATCTAATTTATCAGCAGTGAGTACAGGCAAATAGAAACGCTTGTTCAGCGCTTGGCCTTGCTTCACCAGGGGGAGTGGATCAATTTCACCATCGTTAGCAACATAAACTGCAATATGTTGGCTGCGTAAAAATAAGGGCGTGTTTGCAAGATGATTGCTGAGTTGCTGACTAGCGGCTTGATTTTCTGCTGCAGTTAGCTGCTGCCGTTGTTGCCGAATAGCAGCCCGTATGGATTGGCGATCTGTCATAGTCGTTAATAAAAAAACCCCACACTGCCGTTGTAGCGTCTGTCCTCGAACGTGGTTAGTTCAAGGGGTAGGCAGAGATTGACGATCAGGCTTCCAACACGTTGCCATGATGGTATGCACAACACACCAAGCATAAGCCTCCTATGTTCATTATAAGCTCAAGAACATATCTACTGACGTACAGCGCAGGGCCTATTAATAAATATAACGCAAAGGTTACGTTAATGCCAATGTCTTAGCGGCTTGTTCAGGCTCGCTTTGTAAGCAGGTACGCACTTTATTGAGTAAGCCGTTGATCTGTTCATTTAAATGCGTTGCTTGTTGTTGGTTATTTTGTAAGTTCAAGTATTCGTGTGCAATATTAAGCGCCGCCATAATGGCAATGCGCTCATTGTTGCCAACTGCACTGCGAGCACGCAAATCTTGCATTTTTTTATCTAAGAATTCCGCTGACTTAATCAGGGCATCTTGCTCATCGGGTGGGCAGGTAATGCGTAGCGTTTGGCCAAGAATCGTGACAGCGGTAGGAGTAGGTGCTTCGTGCGTCATGCTATCAATCCCTATGGCTGCAAGCGAGCAAATAAAGCTTGTAAACGTGCTTTAGCTTGTTGATTTTTATGAACAACTTGAGAATGCTCCTGCTTCAGCTGCTGATGAGAAGTGCGCAAGGTTTGGTACGATTTTTTAAGACCAATGTATTCGCGTATCAACAGCTCAGTGTATTTTTCCAGTGAGCTTAGCTCGGGGTTTTCTAAAAGTTGAGTCTCCATGACATGCCCTTTACACTAAAGTTTCAATTGAATTATTGCATTTAATTGGTTTAATTGTCTAGAGATTTGGGTTCGCGGCACACCTAGGGTTTACACTAGCCGCGCAATGCGTGTGGTGTTTCTCAAAGGTGTGTTAGAATCAAACAATACGCCATATTAAGGTCGCTATGAGAATATTGTGCTTCATGGAATAAGAAGACATCGTGAACAAGCATATAGAGGAGGCGAATATGTTCACACATAAACCCTGCGTTTTTATTGTTGATGACGATGAGGCCACATGTAAATCCATGCATTGGCTGATGAAATCCGTTGGCCTAGACGTAGAGTATTACACCAGCTCGCAGAAATTCATTGATGATTTTGACAATACCCGTTCAGGGTGTTTATTGCTCGATATTCGTATGCCCGAAATTAGCGGCTTAGAATTACAAGAAGTGTTGCTTGAGAAAAAAGCGCAGATCCCCATTATTTTTATTACTAGCCACCATGATGTGCCTGTCGCCGTCAAAGCGATGAAAAAAGGCGCGCTTGATTTTTTAACAAAACCTTTCAATGAGCAACAATTAATTGATCTCGTGCACAGAGCCATCAGTATCGATGATGGCAAACGTAAAACTTCCATTGAGGTTGATACCATTGCTGCGCGCTTTTCTTTGCTGTCTGCGCGTGAAAAAGAAGTGCTAGAGTGTGTGGTCGCCGGCAAGCTGAATAAAATTATTTCGTATGAATTAGGGATCAGCAGTAAAACCGTTGAAATGCATCGTGCTAAAATCATGAAAAAGATGCATGCGAGTTCGTTAGCAGAGCTAGTTAAGATGGTGATGATCTATAAATCTAGCGCTAAATAAAGCGAAATGCTAACTGTGGCTTTGAGTTGCTTTGTTACTGTGCTGCTCGTGCCTCGCACTTCACTCGCCACAGCGAATTTCGCAAAAGGTCTGATAAATATTTTCTGCTAACTGTCATGGCGAATTGCTTTCTTAATCTGATTAACACCGTATGAAAAAATTAGTTGTCTGCCAACATGTCCCTTATGAAATATTAGGTACGTTTCATCCCTTATTGAAACGCGAGGGTTTTCGCATTCGCTACGTTAATTTTGGGCGCCACCCCGATGCGCAGCCGAGCTTGCGTCGTGTCGACGGGCTGATTGTGTTGGGTGGATCAATGAGTGTGAATCAGATGGACGAATACCCACACTTAGCGACGGAAGTGAAACTCATTCAACAAGCCTTAGAAAAAGATATTCCTATTTTAGGTATTTGTTTAGGGTCGCAATTGATCGCTAAAGCCTTAGGGGCTGAAGTGTTCCCTAATCCTGAAAAAGAAATTGGTTGGTATGATGTGTCCGTCACGCAAGCAGGCAAAGTTGACCCCTTGTTTTCTTGCTTTCAAGAAACAGAAAAGTTATTTCAATGGCATGGTGATACCTTTACCTTGCCTGCAGGTGCTGAATTGCTTGCGACCTCAAAACTTTGCGCTAATCAAGCCTATCGTTATCGCGATAACGTATACGGTTTGCAGTTTCATTTGGAAGTCGACAAGCCTTTAGTCGAGCGTTGGTTGGTTGTGCCGGAAAATCAAAATGACTTGGCAGAGGTAAAAGGTAAAATTGACCCGCAAGTCATCCAACAAGAAACGGATACCCACATTCACGCCTTAGAGCAGCTGAGCGAACGCACCTTTGGGGCGTTCACCAAATTGTTCGGCGAGGTGAAGCGGCCACATCAGCGTTTGTTATCAAGGTAACGGGCATTGGCGCCTAAAAAGCCGCCAATGCCAATTAACAAAAAAGTCATTTACGGTTTCACAACATCCACGCCAAAGGGCACAAACACGTCTTGCCCATTGATTTGGAATTGCGCGTAAATGCGATGATAACCGGGGCGTTTAAATTTTAAATGAAATTTCATGGTGGGGCCGCCACGATCGTTGTCTGACTGTGGCTGCGCCCCCATCGGGTGTACATGCACTAACTCATCGCGGTCATCCGCAAAAGCCACCATGTGTGCAAAAGCGCCCATGACCGGTTCTAAATCAGTAAACGCATTGCCATCGGCATCGTTGATATCAATGGTCATCATGTAATCACGATTAACGACAACGGTTTGATCATCTCGAGGGCTATCACCAAAATAACTGGTGAAATAAAGGCCATCTTGTTCGGCAGTGGCTTGCACCGTCGGTGTGACGTCTTTAGGGCTGCCGCCCACATTAAATGTCAGTGGGATGTAATAGCGTACTTCTTCAGGTAACAGCGTGACTTCTGCGAACACTTTGTATTCGCCGCTCTCTTGGGGGGTTAAACGAAAGTCATAATTACCAGGTGCTTCGCTCGCAGTAGGATGCACGTGGTGGTAATCGTCTAAGCTGGGGTCCACAATAAACAAATGCACACGCTCAGTGTGTACCACTTTAATATCTTCTGGTAGCACCGGGCGCCCATCATCACGGTAATTCATTGTTAAGATGTAATTGCCTGATACACCGGCTTCTACCACATTAGGTGTTGTCAGCTCTGCTTGAATGGGTGGCTGGGGCCCTAAGGCGGCGTCTTTCCCGCAGCCACTTAATGTCAGTGCCGTGACGAGCATACTGAGTGCGCCAAAAAACGTTAATTTCTTCATCGTGAGTCTCCTTGAGCTAATGAATATCTATTATTTAAAAGTACCTGCATTCTACTGAAATTTCAGAAGCACGCCTAATTTTTAGGGGGCCCTCGTCGCGCCCTTGGCCGCAAAAACATAAGCGTTCACGGGATAAGGAACCATGTACCCTATCAATCATTCCCTCTCCCCCGGTGGGGGGAGAGGGTTAGGGTGAGGGGGTAACTGACTCTTG
>JAJFJF010000016.1 GCA_021774255.1 Gammaproteobacteria bacterium | reverse complement strand
AAAATAGATGTCATAAAGCTAACTCAAAAGTGGCTCTTTTTTTGAGCGGTGATCCCAACCTTGTATAATGCTTCACACTAACCCTTCGGTGTTGCACTTCAAGGTTGAGACCACCAAAAGCGGTAAGCAAGCTTAAATTTTGATAGTTAACAAACACATTATAAGATGTTTTTTAAATCTCGATTTGAAATACTCTTTTAGATCAAGTAGCCTCGCCGATTAGTGATCCCCCGCTGCACCCTTTTTGCGCAGCGGCACATCAACCATTTCAATATCTCCGGCATCTCTGGCGCCCGTGTCACGGCTAAGCCACTTGCCGAGCTTCCCCAGCAAACCAATTCCATCATCGTCAGGATCTGCCGCATTCTTTTTCACTTGAAGTCGGTGCGACTCGGCGATGCAACCATTAAATCTCACCAGGCAAAGCTGATATACACCCACGCTGAGGTCTGAAATGGGGGGCGTCCCCTGCAAGAAATGATGTGGCGTTTTGCCGTAACTCAGCCAGGTAGGCTTTTCTGAGAGCACTCTGCCATTATGGATAACTTGCAGCTTATCGATATCGGCCGGGTTATAGCTCACCTCTTGGTAGTACTGCTCTCCCATCACAATGTGCTGGCTGCTCTTTTGGTAACGGCTTTTCATTAAGTGGTTCCACAACCAGGCGCGTTTCGCGTAAGCGCCATAGAGCGTAGAGGCAACACTGACCAAAGCAATCACTGCAGTAATCGCTGTCTCGGCTTGCGAGGCACCCGATACCGTCAACAAAAAGCTGCTGCAAGCACTGCCCTCGCCATCGCTGGCGCAGACTTGGATCGTGTGAGTGCGGTCACCATAGGTCTCAGTATCCGTATCACTGGGCTTGCCCGAAAACGTGCGGCTCGCTGCATCAAAGCTGAGCCACCCTGGCAGCGGCTTGTCGCCTGCTTGGATGGCGGTGTAAGTCAGCACATCACCGTTGGGATCAGTAAACGTACCAACAGGCACCGTGTAACTGAAACGGCTGTCTACTTTGGCATTTTGGTTCGGCAGTTGGTTTAACAAGGCCGGTGGTTGATTCGTGGTATCTTGAATCGTTAAGGTAAACGTGTCGAGCGCAAACCCACCGCGGCCATCATCTACTCGCACGGTCAGGCGGATCACTTCAGCTGTGGTCGGAATACCGGAAAACACTCGCGACTGGTCATCAAACGTCAGCCAGGTCGGTAGCGACGCCCCGCCCTCAAGCGTTGCGACATACGTTAACGGATCACTATCTGGGTCGTCAAACGTATTGGCCGGGACACTAAAGCTCCACTGCTCGCCATTGCTTGCCGTTTGGTCCAAAATGGACACGGCCAGTAGCGGTGGGTTGTTTCCGGTCAAATCCGAGATGGCAATTCCAAAACTCACTGACACCGAGCCGCCGTGCGGATCCGAAGCAATCAGCAACACAAATAGAAAGCCTCTGTCACTTGCACTAGGTGTTCCCAAGAAGGTACGGGTGTTGCCATTCAAGGTTAACCAAGCCGGGAGTGGAGCATCATCGGTTTTGGTTGCGCTGTATATAAGCGGATCGCCATCTGGTTCATTGAACAAGTTTGCAGGAAAGGTATACAAAAAGGGATTCCCCACCGTGGCCTGTTGGTTGTCAATAAAGCCGTTAAGCGTAGGCACAAGATTGACTGACAATTCAAACGTATCACTCACCTGCCCGCCAAATCCATCATCCGCTGTGATGGTAATCATCAGCGGCGTGCTTTGGCTGCTGGGGATGGTCCCAGAAAGCGTGCCCGTGTTCCCGTCAAAAGCGAGCCAACCCGGCAGGCTGCCGCCGCCTTGTAGTTCAGCGGTGTACGTGAATGGATCGCTGTCAGCATCAGCAAACGTGGTGTTAGGCACCGTCCAGCTAAAGGCTTCGTTCGCATTAAAGCGTTGGTCACTGATGGCGGTATCCAACACCGGATCGGTATTGGATACCGTCAAGCTAAATGAGGTGCTGCTTTGTCCACCAAACCCATCATCAGCTGTCACCGTAATACTCAACGTCGCTTGGCTTCCTGAAACTGGCGTTCCCGAAAAGGTGCGGGTGCTGCTGGTCAAACTAAGCCAGGCCGGCAAACTGCCGCCGCCATTAAGCATCGCCGTGTAGGTCAATACATCGCCGTCATCATCGTTAAACGTGTTGGCTGCAAAGGCAAATTGAAACAGTGTGCCAATCGGTGCGTTTTGTGCTGAGATGGTGTTTTGCACTGTCGGGGCTTGGTTGGCGACACGGAGCGAAAAGAGCAAGGTCACGTTCCCGCCTGCTCCGTCATCTGCGTTCACAGCAATCTCATAGCTTTCTCGAAGGGTCGCCATGCCTGAAAAGGTCAGCGTCCCGGGCGTAAAACTCATCCAGCCCGGCAAGGCACTGGTGTTTTGCAAGCTGGCAGAGTAAGTCAAGCCATCTCCATCTTGATCAAAGAAAGTGTTGCCCGGCAAGCTAAAGCTAAACGGCACATTCAAGTCGACATCTTGGTTAGGAAAGGCGTTTGCAACCACTGGCGGCGTGTTCGGGATGACGAGATCAAAGGGGTCCGTGACCTGCCCACCAAACCCATCATCGGCGGTGACTTGCAATGCATATGAGCCACGGCTTGTTGGCGTGCCTGAAAGTGTGGCTGTGCTGCTATTAAAGCTCAGCCAACCCGGCAGACTGCCTCCTCCGTTTGACGCGGCTGAAAGTATCAAACTGTCGCCGTCAACATCGTTAAAAGTACCCGCCGGCACCATCCACTGGAGCAATTGCCCATTGGTGGCGTAAACAGTGACAATCGGTATTTGCACCGTGGGATCTTGGTTGTTAACCGTGATGCTAAAAGCACCCATCACCGTGCCATCAAAGCCATCACTGGCCGTGACCTCAATGTTCAAAACGCCCTGTTCACCCGAAGCCGGCAGACCTGAAAACGTGCGCGTGCCACTAGTAAAACTCAGCCAAGGTGGCAAGCTGCCTCCACCGCTCAACTCCGCAGTGTAGCTCAGCGGATCGCTGTCGCCGTCCGAGAAGGTGTTGGCTGCAAAGGCGTAGTTTAGTGTCGCGCCGACACCCACTGCTTGATTGATCAAAGCATTGTCGAGTGTTGGGTCACGATTGGTGACGGTCAGCACAAATACATCGCTCGCACTTTCAGTGTTGTTATTGGTAGCAATGACTTCGATGTTGTAAGTACCTTGCGCACCAGACAAGGGGGTGCCTGAAAAGGTGCGTGTTCCGGTAGTAAAAGTCAGCCACCCAGGCAGACTGCTTCCACCAAGCAACTGTGCGAAGTAATCCAACACAGGATCGGTTGCATCTTCAAATGTGTCGGTTGGCACCACAAACGAAAAGAGATCGCCAATCGCGTTAACTTTGTCCGAAATGGGATTGACCACATTAATCGAAGAAAAAACGCGCAACTGCGGATAGTCACTGCCTTCAGTGATCCACCAGACAGCGGTAAAATCCCAACTGATAAAAGTGGCTTCTTGGTACATTTCAGCCGTAGTCTTGCTTGCCCCGCCGGCGCTCGATGCTTGTCCTGAGGTCTGTGTGTCCCAGTAGCTGCTCGTAATCGAGCCCGAATTTGACCCAGCAAGGCCTCCTAGATTAGAAGTTCCTGACACACTCCCTATCGAGTAACTATTCGATGCGCTGCCAGAGTTATGCCCTATTAAGCCACCCACCCGAGTATCGCCCGAGACTGTCCCGGTAGCATAGCTCTGCGTGGTCATACTACCACCGGAATTCCGTCCCACTAAACCACCGGCATTAGTACCCACCGCGGACACAGAACCCGTTGCGTAGCTTTGTATCAGATTACCTAGATTCTGCCCGAGCAATCCACCAACTCGGTCATCACCAGAAACCGTTGTGGTTGCGAAACTCTTCGTCACATCACCTTCATTATAGCCTATCAAGCCACCAACCGTTGTAGAGGCACCCACACCAGAAACCGTGCCGCTTGCATAGCAACGCATTGCAGCGCCTCGGTTATCTCCCACCAACGCACCGACATAGTCTTTAGCATTAACGTTAACATTAATTAAGCCAACATTACTTACCGTAGAAGACTGACCCACATGCCCAAACAAGCCAATATTTCCAGAAGTCGGCCGGTTAATCGTTAAGTTATAAATAGCATAACCTTGGCCATCAAAGGTGCCCGTAAAAGGGAGCCGGTTGCTTTCGCTGACATACCAACCAAGTGGCTCAAAGCCCGCCCCGCTGTTCCAGTTGACGGTGTCAGAGCAGTCAATATCCTCTGTTAGGTAATAATTCAGATGCAAGCACATTGACTGCAACGTAGCACAATCGCTGATACTGATGTTCCCCTGCGCTGGCGGTGATGCTGCAATGGTGGTTAGCTGCGGATACCCCTGGCAAATTGACCAGATACCTGTGAAATTCCAGGCTACGTATGTAGTCTGCTGTTGCATCTCGCTGCTGGTTTTACCTGTGCCGCCTGCGCTACTAGATTGACCTGAGGTTTGCGTGTCCCAGTAGCAATCGGTTACCGTGCCTGTGTTTTGACCAACAAGACCTCCAACATTTGTGCTGCTTCCTGAAACAAGACCTGTTGAATAGCTCAAACTTATTAAATTAACACTTTGGCTCAAACCGACAAGGCCGCCACCATCAGAAGAAGACACTGAGACATCACCCGTCGCATAACAGTTGGTTACGGTGCTTGAACCACCGCTGAGTCCCACCAATCCTCCGACATAGAGGGCGCCGGAAACAGAACCGGTTGCGTAGCTCCTCTCAATCAAAGCGTTACTTGCACCAACGAGACCTCCTACATAGTTAGAAGGCGTTGTCACAGCACCCGTTGCATAAGAGTCGATAATACTTGCACCCATCCAGAGTGAACCGACTAAACCACCAACGTTCACACCACCTCCTGAAACGGATAAGGTGCTATAACAATTACTAATCACGCCGTCATTCCTTCCCGCTAAAGCGCCAACATTATCTTGCGCAGTAACACTGCCTCTTTCAAGACCAAGGTTCATTACTTGGGCGGAAGCGCCAAGGCGTGTAAAAAGCGCAATGTAAGCATTCCCTGGATAGTTTAAGTAGAGGTCATAAATAACGTATCCTCTACCATCAAGAGTTCCATCAAAAAAAGTAGCGCCCGTTCCGATTGGATTAAAGCCCAAGCCACCGTTCCAGTTGACAGTGTCAGAACAGTCGATATCCCCTGTTAGATAATAACTCTGGTGCCAACACATCTCTTGAAGTGTTGTGCAATCGCTAATCGCTGGGTTTGTTAAAGTGCTTGTTGGCGGAGTGAGTGCCCTGAGTTGAGGGTAGCCTTGGCAGATCCACCAGGTATCGGTGAAGTTCCAACCCACATACGTAGCTTGTTGCCCCATTTCTACCGTGGTTTTCCCTGTCCCGCCATGGCCTACTGCCAAGCCTGAGGTATCGGTGTCCCAGTAGCTACCCGTAATCGACCCGCCATTGTTCCAGCCGAGTAGACCACCATGGTTGCCTGTCGCAGGAACACTCCCTATAGAATAGCTGTTAGTAATCGTGCCCAATTGGTTGTTTCCTACGAGCCCACCAATGTTACCTGTGCCCGATATAGCACCTGTTGCATAGCTAGTGCTGATAGTACCCGTGTTATAGCCGACCAATCCTCCAATATTCACGTTGCCTCCTGAAACTGACAACGTGCTATAACTGTTAGTAACTAGCCCCTCATTGTACCCTACTAAAGCACCAGCAAAACTGTATGCGGTGACGCTGCCTCTTTCAAGACCTACGTTCATCACTTGAGCAGAGGCTCCCGTATATCCAAACATGCCGATGTTAGCCGCTCCCGGCCAGTTAAGAAATAAGTCATAGATGACATATCCCTGCCCATCAAAGGTGCCAGTAAACGGGAGGGTATTTGCACCTACTGGTGAAAAACCTGCCCCAGCATTCCAGTTAACCGTATCGGAGCAATCGATAAGATTAGCCAGGACATAATCACCTGCTAAATCATTCTCGATGTTTTCAAGCTCAACACAGTTAGTAATCATCGTCTGCGCCGCAGCGCAGGTTAGCATGAGTAAGACGCACAAGAGCGAGACGCGCTTGCAAGCCATCTTGGTGCTATTGAGTGTTTTTAGCGTTTTAAGGGAAAGGTAAAGCACAAGAAAACCTGTAAAATCTCCTAACAACAAGAAAGCTTTGTAATAAGTTTCTTAATCTATGGTGTAACATTGAAAGGTAAGTTCTTACGACGATCTTCGATTCGATAAAATTTTGAGAAGAGCGGGCTTTTCTTGCTCATTATGAGAAAAACATAGGGAAATCCTTAGAATCTCAAATAAAAAATAATAAATTAATTTAGAACAGATTACCGGATTGATGCAACGATGGTCGCAAGCGCGGTTTGTGGATCGGCGGCCTGGAAAGTTTTTTGGAAGTCTTCGTTAAAGCCCAGCGGCGTTGAAATAATGTCATGCTTCTGCTCTTCTGGAGAGCTCTTTGGGGCAAGCACGAGCAACTTCTCTTTGAGAACGCCTAGTTTGTAAACTGCGCGCTTATCCTAACAACCACCGCCTTGTTAGACACCACCAAAGCCATTACAAAAAAGAATTCAAATCGTGTATCCATTACCATTAAATTCACCTACAAAGGGATTATCGTAGCTTCCAATTTATTTTAAGTTTGCTACAAGAGTCATTGCCCCCCTCACCCTAACCCTCTCCCCCCACAGGGGGAGAGGGAATAATTGATAGGGTAAATGGTTACTATCCCTGTGAACGGTTACCCAAAACTTACACATGGATGTGCTTCCATATGTGAAGAGAGTCTTCTGTCGTGTCAAAACACCAAGCGCTTTCCCTCCCAGCCTTGCCTTCAAGGCACCAACGCGTTAAAAAAAGCCATGGTATTCGCTTGCTTGTCTACCTTGTTGTCCTACACACACCGAGCGATATCCATGCCGTCACAGCCAACGCTTTCGTCCATACCACAAGAGGCCGACAAAGGCCTTGAAAGCGGAGAAAGTACGCTTGTCGCTATTAGCATCATCATCATTTTCATAATGTGCTTTGGAGTCTTCTGCTGCATCTGTATGAATTTAATATTACTCCCTGACGACTGCGAGATCCCCCGCTGCACATGCTCTCGCGCGAAGATCAATTCGGTGTTAACGACGTGTTTGATGTTCTTAACAGCGGCACCGCTCTTATGGAGCTGGGTGCTTATTCCGTTATATCATTATATTGGGCAACCCCTAACTAACTTGTTAGGTTACTATTTAAGCGCGGCATCCTTTTTCTTGGCCATCACCGGTATTGTTTTTGCTGACGGCGTCTTTCTGGGGATTGCATTACTCTTCTTTTTTCTATGCGCTGGCTTGTTAGGTGTCAAAAAGCCGCTCGAAGGATCGGCTATGAATAGAATCCTCCCCACCTTGTATCTCATTCTGATGATTATCCTCTTCAGCATTGCCACCTCCACTCTCTACACGGCGCCTGAAAAGGAGAATAGCAGCATCATCATGTTCTTGGTTTTGGGTGTTTATTTGGGTATCACCACCTTGGTGTTAGTCTGGCGGGAGATACCCTCTTCTGATGGTGACCATTACGCGACAGCGCCCGCATAAAGAAAACATCATAAGCCTCTGATTTTAATTAAAAAAATATTTCTCCCCATGTGCCTACGATTTTTTAAAACACATTATTATAAGTTATTTGAATTTCTTTAAAAAATAAGAAATAAGGGGGCAGGTTCATTCTTTAACCTTCAAAAAAACAACCTGCTAACAGCTCGATACAAACACGCTTTATTGCAAGCAAAAATTGGGGCGGCAGATCCCCCTCCTCATTCAACCTCAAAAATTAGCTATAAAAATAACTTATATCTAATGTTTTTCAAAAATGCCCTGAAAGTAAATGAAAATAAAAGTGCACATATGCCAATAAAGACAAAAGCGTTTAGTATCATTTCTGAAAACGCTTGCTTTTGAGCATGATGGGCTCAGAGCTCATCGTGGCCCGGGGAAAGAGGCAGCTCGAGCTGGAGGTCGTAGTGCTTGGCAAAGAGCGCCGTCCAGAACTTGCCAGCACTCTTAGAGCAACCGTCGCACAAGCCATCCTGGGAAAGCCCCCAGACGGCGACGGTACCGTAGTTGAGGCCGTCCACCCAGGCATCAAAGGCCTGCTGCTGAACAGGAGTGAACCCAGCGCCAGTAGCGGTCTGGCGCATGGCCACCTTGGCTTCTTCCAGGTAAGCCTGCTCCTGATCACCCGAGAGGACCTCAGCCCCCTTCTCGGCAAGCAGCTTCACCGCAACCGTCTGGGCTTGCTTCAGGGTACCGGTCCAAGCGTCTTCAGCGCCCTTCACAGCAGTAAACTGCAGGACGAACAGCGCAAAGAAAAGACTAGCAAGAATCTTCTTGGTGGAGATCATCATGTTGATGCGGATTTTTGGGAAAGAGCAAAAAAGGTATAAAGTATTTTTTCTATACATATAGGCGAACAGCGGGAGGTAAGTTTTTTCGTAAGCGTTCATGGGGGTAAATTTGAGCTCCTAGGAGGTAATGGACCTGCGCCCCTTTGATCTCTTCAAATACTTCGATCTTCAATCAACTAAAATCATAAAGCCAACTAACTTTTTGTTGGAAATTTTAAAAACAGAAGATCAACTTACTTTTTCAGGATAGATTAAGCAACTCTCGCTCCCTGACTGTGGAGACAAAGAAGCCATGGTGCATCCGCAACGTTTCTTCAACATAAAAGATATCAAGCAAAATATAGCTTTTAATAAAACGGCAGGCCCTTACGCTCACGGTAGTCGCCGTACCCTTCCCAGAGAGAAACAACTCCCAGGAGGGTGCCGAACACCGTCGCGACAATTTCCCAGGTTCGGGCCGCTTGGTAAGTGTTCGAGGCTCCCACAAAGTTACCCTTCTCCGCCAACGCTAGGCTGGACCAGAAGTTATGGGCCGTCATCACCTCATGGAGTCGCTTGGCCTCAGGGGACAGCGCAGACCACTCATTGGCAGGCAACAACAACGCAAGCGTAATGTTATCTGCATGGGTATTGGGTTCTTCAATGCTGAAGAGTAGCTGATCCGGCACACGCACAGTCACTACCTTCCAACAGACCCTTGCGTCGTAGCAACGATCGGGATCGGGGGAGGCGTAAGCCAAGAACGCACCGTCTCCATCCAGGATGATCAAGTAAGTTGCTACTTTGTGCGTGCCGTTAAACACCCAGATGTCCTGCCCCGACTTGGCAATCATAAAATGGAGAAGCGCCTTTTTGTTATTTCCCGCCGCAAACAGACTGTAAGCCGAGGCACTAGACGCCGTCTCGAGCGGGCGGAGCTCATGATCAGGATAATAGACACCCTGGTGGCCCGCGCGCCTGTTCAAGACCAACGAAGCTTGGTTGGCTGCCTTCGGTCGCGTTAGTTCAGTGCGCGTCTTCCAGTAGGCGTAGGGATCTGATTGCTGGTAGTACAGGCTGTTACCTTGTTCACTGAAGGCGAACGTTTGGTCACTGAGCCCTTCGCTGTATCTCGCGGGGTTAACCTTAGCCTTGCTAAGCGCAAGAAAGAGCATCACACCAATCCCATACAACGTTACCAATGTGACCCCTGCTTTGAGGCGAGTCTCGGCCGCCTTCTCCTGCCGAAAATACGGCGCCAGGAAATATCCCAGAAAGACATACGGAAAAATCACCCAGGCAGGCTCCAAACTAGAGTCCATCGCAACACTGAATGGGTAGAAGATCCCCACTACGACAAGCACAGGTGGCGCCACCCAAAAAGGAATATCCGCCCTCCGATTGCCACCGGGTAGCTCGTCGGAAGCATTTCCATCTGAAAATACCTCTCCACACCAACAGCAACACAGACACCCAAGGCTATAGCTGGCAAACCCAACAATAGCGAAGAAGGCAGGTACCAGGGTGGGCGCGTAAAGGCACAACGCAACAACGTACAAGATTTCCCAAGCTTTTGACACCGGGAATTGGTTTAAGGCAGCAACGAGGTGCCCCTTTCTGATCATCGCGATGCTCGCGCAAAAGTTGTGCTGGCTGATGATTGCGTGCAAACGGGCAGCTTCTGGAGAAAGCGTAGCCCAGTTTTCTGGTGGCGTCAGGAACGCGATGTGCAAGGTGCCATTGATTTCAATGATACGCAGCAGTGGCTGTGCCTCAGCTCCGATGGCCAGCAGCGTCCAGTTCACCTGCCAAGGCGTCAACGTCGGCGGTGCATAGGCCAAAGGCTGGCCATTGCCATCTTGGATAAGCAGATCGGCAAACACCTGCGCCGTGGCGTTGCCGCTGGAGTGGAAAAACCACAGGTTGGCACCGGGCTCAGGGATCGCAAACCACGCTTGCGCGTTTGTCTTCGTCGCCGGGAACAGCCCGTAAGTCGGAAAGCCTTCCGAATGCGGAGCATAACGCAGTTCGTAGTCAGGTACCCTGCCATAATGAACGGGACTCTCGATGAAACCGGAGGCACTCACCGACATTGCTTCTCCCGGAAAAAGTGGACGCGACATCGTGGTGCGCTGGTGGCCGTCCTGCTCCCGGTAACGGAGAAGGCCGTTTTTCTCGATGAAGTCAAAGACGGTATCGCCCAGCGGTTGCGGGTCAGCAGGCTCACGCGTGAACTTGGCCAAGGCCAGGATGCACAGGAGCGCCAGCACATACAACAGCACGATGCAAAGCCTCTTGGTGAGAGCAACCAGATTCTCCGAAGCCTCTTCGTGTTGCTCACGACGAAGGTTCATGCCCCACGTGACAACGCTCACCGCACACGCGACGAAGAGGATGAGAATACTCACCCCCCACACCCAAGGTTTGGCACCCGGGTTCTCCTCGGTGAAAATGACGTCCATCAGGTAGCAGGCGAGGCCAAAAAGCGCCAACAAGCCAATGATGACCTTCTTGCTCAGCGATCCCCACTTTACTCCATCTGCCTCAGCGCCGGGCAGAGTGTGCGCCGGCGGCGCACTCACTACCACAGAGACACGTGGCGCACTGGCTGGGGAAGAGAGAGAGGGATATTCCCCTCCTCCGACAGCAAGCTCAATACTCTCTCCTCCCGCGTTGATGTTCCCGCTTCCTCCATAAGAAGGAGGAGAAGCGCCAGCAGGAAGCAACAAGTGCCATTCTTCCATGGGCGGAGAAGCCTTGAGCTTAAAAGCGCTGTAGAATAGCGGCAAAAGCAGTCCCATCACCGCCCCAACAAAGAGAGCAAGAAACACGCTCCCTCCCCAAAACCATCCATAGGATGCAGGGTAGTTGTTGGTCGGCTCGGCAAAGTAACTCATTCCTGCTACCGCAAGCGATGACCAGAAAACCTGCTTGGAGATGACCTCATGGAGACGCGCGGCTTCCGGTGAGAGGGCGGACCACTGATCGGGAGAGAGGCGCGGCACATAGTGCACCCTCTCCCCCGTTTCAGCGGTACTGGTCGTCAGCTCAAAGAGCGGCGTGTCAGGATGATCGACCACCACCACCGTCCAGCAGAGCTGCTTCACGTCACACTCAGGAGCCGGCAAGGCGTACGCCAGCGGCGTGTTGCCTTTGGTGTCTTCGGCGTCTTTGATGAGCAGCGAGGTAGTCAGCCAGGTCCCGTTGATGTGGACCCCATGTGTCGCACCCGGCATTGCCAGTTCGAACCACAGCTTCGCCTTAGACTCCCGCTCAGGGAACAAGCCGAACGTCGCGAACGGGTTATATCCCGTGATGTAACGCAGTGCGTGAGCCGACCAGCGCGGGCCCGTATGCCCTCCGATGCTGTACTGCATGTGGATGGTGCTCAAGGTCTGCGGCGTCTCGGAACGGTGCAGCACAGCACGTGCTTTGTTGTAACGGATGTTGTGGGTCTTGCACCGAAAGCGACCACCGCTGATACCACCGCAGTAAAGCGTGTGCGCTTCATCCAGTGGAAGATGCTCGTTCGGCGTGGGACGATTCATCATCACGATCCCAACGAAGAAGAGGATGGCGAAGGCATAGACAATGCTTGTCTTCACCACCGGCTTCCAGCTCGGCGACCGCACTTCCGTCCGATTTTTTTTGACAAAAAATCGGAGGCTCAGCCAACAGGCAACGAGGCTGATCGCCAATCCTGCGAAGGAGAAGCCAACAGCCGTCTCGCTATCAAGAAAGGTAAACACGATCGGGAGCATGATCCCAAAAGTCACCCCGATGAGCGCGAGAATGAGCCATTTCATCTGCGTCCAGGTCAGGCCGTAACGTTCAGGACGTTCCTGAGGCCTCCCAACGCCAGATCCGCCTCCCGCTTCAATCTCAGTGTACCCCATGATTATTCAGCAATCACAAGAAATTGTTTTTTGTTTTTTTGTTTTTTTTTGATACCCGTTAAAAATAGACAACAAGATAAAAAGTAATAGGGGACAGTGTGTTACCAAGGAAACCCAATGAAAATCAATATCACCTCTTCATATATGGAGTAACATTCGTGTGTATGTTAAAGGAACTAAATAATAAAGTACCAATCGAGACGATCATTAACGCTGTTGCCACAGACTCTTTGGTCGACACAGGCAGCCTTCATTGCAAGCAAAAACTGGGGCAGCAGACTGAGAATATCCCAAGAAAGTTTGCCATGTATTGTTGTCAGAACATTTGTAGATTTAAACTCGAAGAAATTAAGCAGACATTTAACTTGAACCATCTTGGATCTGTTAGCCGAGCTATTAATGACGTGAAATCCAAAACACTTAATAACCAATTACAAAGAAAATTTGAAGCAGCGCTTAAAACTTTGGATGTTAAACAATGAACCTTGTATCTTGAATTTTCTCTCCTAAAGAGCTTGCTAACCTGCAGGCAAACAAGCAACCTGGGGAGTACTTCGGGGTCGCCCCTACAGAAGCATTTCTCCATAAAAGGACTCCTTGAGTCTTTTCTCAAAATGGAAACAGGGTTTATTAACAGATTTAAGTAACCCTAAAGCTGCCGTGTTTTTCACTAGTTTATTCGTCACCTTGTTACCAGCACAAGCACCGTGGTGGGTGTTGATAGCGACAGTATCAATTATTGTGTTAGTAGAGTTCTGTTGGTATTGCTTGGTGTCTTATTTTATGTCGTTAAAGCAAGTGACTCAGGCCTATGAACGTATTAAAAAATGGATTGATTACCTGACAGGTGGCGCATTGGTTTTATTTGCGGGGCGTCTCATATGACAATTTCATGAAACGCTTCTCAAAATGCGGGTCTACACCCTAGCGTTACACCATCTGATTAGAAGAGCATCAAAATAACTGATTTTGCTTGAGGATCTTCATTCCCAGTTCTCTGTCATTGCTAAAAAAATCAACATGGATGAAGTGCATGAACCTGTATACCGCAGGCTTTTAGCCACACTCACAGCGCAACCCAGCCAAACACGATACATCACTCGTTTGGCGCCGCTGCTTACCCTTCTCTACTGGCTCATTTATCTTTTCTTTTGGTGGAGATTTTCAGAAATGAAGATTTCTGGGGAATGGAAAGTATTCGTAATGGGTTTGTACTGTTTGCGTGTGCTTTATTGGCATTCCCCTGATACTAATGGCATTGCTTTCTATCTTGAGCTCACGTATCCAGAGTCGCTATACCGCTTGAGAGCCTTGCGTCAATTGCGTCAAAGAAAGCTCTTAAACCCCCTGACCTGGGAAATGAGCTTGAGTATCTACGCTTTATTTTTTTACGCTTTTATAGTTATTTTATCCTTGTTCAGAAGAGCGCACTGAGTGCTTCTACAGTGTGAGATGGTCACTAGCATTAAAATATCCACTCATAACAGGAGAGTTTCTACTCTCTTTTTCAAAACGACCCAACCTATGTCAGTTAACTTTATCAAATTTGCCGTGGTGGGCCTTCTACTTCTGGGAGTGTAGTTTTTCCTCATGGCTCTTTTTCGTCTCAAAAAACGCTCGCTTAAGCAAAATTTTCTCGAGTATAATAGGATTTCGATAATCTAAAGGACAGAGTAAATGCGGTACCGACTTTACCGAGAGCACAAGTACCTTGTAGCATTTTTTAGTAAGACGCTGCAGGAATGTGGCTGTCTTGATTTCTCATCCCAGAAAAGCATCGAAGCACTCAAAGAAAGCCTTGCGCAACTTTTTGCCTTACTCAATGCCCATGCAGAACATGAAGATACGCGTATTCATACATTGCTTAAAGTAAAAGGTTCTACTGTAGTCGATAAAGCAGAATCTGAACATGAGCAGCATCATAATATTTACGACGTTCTTAACGAACAACTACAAGCTATTTCAACTGAAAGTAGTGATGAAGCCAAGCAAGCTCTGGGGTACCAATTGTATCTTGCACTCCGGGATTTCTTTGCTGAAACGTTAGTGCACTTAAACTATGAAGAACGTGTCATCATGCCCGAGCTACAACGGCTTTTTAGTGATGATGAGTTACGTGAAATTGATTTTGCTACCTACCGCCAGATGCAGCCTGAACAAATGGTGCATATGATCGAAGCATTAAATCCATATTTGAATCGCAATGATCGAGCAGTTTTCTTTGATGATATCAATCGTGTTGAACCAGAAAAGTTTTCTATTGCCTGGGAAGAACTAAAAGAGCTAGTCGGTTCTGAAGAAGCAAGAGCCCTCGAATCCAAATTGATTATTGCAAAACCATCCCGCTCCCTAGACCCTATAAAAAAGCTTAAATACCCCTGGGAGGATGTGGAACCCGAGAATACCTCACAGATAGAGCATCATAACAACAAGGACTAAATTCCACTGCGCTAACCTCCCTGATTCTGGCATCGCTCTTTTCTCGTTTACTAAGACGTCACAGAACCTAACAGTCTCTCGAAGCAAATTAAGACCACGACTATTGCCCAAAGCGTTTATCAAACCACAGCGCTACTTTATCTTCCCAATACCATGGCATGGTTTGCCACAATCTCGCAAGTAACCTAGCTCTTAGGCAATTCATGGTTTCTTTCCAGCATAAAGGTCATCGCCTATTCTTTAATAATTAGCATGATCTGAACTTTGGCCATCCACCCAATCAAAAAATGTATTTTCATCAATCAGAACCTGTTCCCCTTAGAATGATTGGATTTGACCACCTTGGATCAACGCATACCCGCTGTCTGACCGGCCTGAATGCCTTCTTCTTGTGGCACACCCTTTGTCATTAAATAAGTTGCCCAGAGCGCCCCAACTCGATTCCCTGAAGCGCAATAAATTAGCATCGGAAGTTCGGGATCACGCATTGCTTGAGCAAAAATCTCTAGGTGCTCCGCTTGAATACCTCGGTTATCTACCGGCACATTGATATATTTCATGCCAGCCGCTTGGACGGCTTCCCTTGCAACGCCCGTCCCCTCTCCTGCTGTTCGCACATCAACGATGGTTTTAAAGCCATGGCGGTTGGCCAATTCAGCAAATGCTGTTGGCAAGATCTCACCTGCCGTGGCAATGTAAGGTGTTGCGCGATTATAATGTTTAATGGGCACGACAAGCTGCGAAGCAAACGGGGCTTGAGGAAATGTAGCGTGACGCTTATTAGGGCTTGAGTGACTTAACGCTTTGTTAAGGTTGCGGCTTATCATATAAACTATCGAGTCTCGCATCGTACCATCGGCACGCTTGATGTGATCACGGAAAATTTCTTTTTCTTTCGCACCTAGTTTTAGCACCGCTGCACGGGAGCGCAAATTTTCCATATCGATAACAAAATGCACCTCTTTGATCCCTTGCTCAAAGGCATAGTCCAATAATAGCTTTTTGACGATGCCGTTAATGCCCTTTCCCCAATAATCAGGATGCAGCCAGGTATACCCTATTGAGACTGTTTTTTGCGCGGCATTGATATCATAAAAGCTGCTTGAGCCAATCACTATGTTTTGATAACGGATCACAAAAGGAAAACGCTTGCCTTGTTGTTTTTGAGCGAGTGCTTTAAAAAACCATTTTTCTAGAAAATCGGCGGGATCGGTAAAACTAGGGTTGTGTTGCCAAGTGCGGGGATCTTGCGCGAGGCGCACTAGCGCAGCTCGATCAGCTGCTTGTAAAGCAGATAAGGTGAGTTCCCGTTTCTGGAGAATTAGCTTATCGTCAAGTTGCATGCCAACAAAATTTGGGGTGAACGATGGGACTCGAACCCACGACGACCGGACTCACAATCCAGAGAAACACGGCGCCAGTGGAAATAAAGCTATTTTCATATCAATTGATTGCCTCATATTCTCTAAATAAAATTGTCCTTGTGGGGCAACTGTGGGACAGTAGGTAAAAACTAACAGCAACACACTAGGAAAGTTAATCACCATAATGGGTTCTAGCACGGTGAATGTAAATAATCTCAGCCGTGCTATTTATACTGTAAACAAGCCTGTCTTTATAGCTTAGCCTGACTGAATAAAGCCCCTCTAAATCTCCAAGCAGCTTCTTGCCACAATGTGGATCGGGAATAACAACCTCGAGCAACAGCTTCTTAAGCTTATTACGCAAGTGAGGGCTTAATTTTTTAACATCCTTAGCAGCTGTTTTGGTGAATTGAACAGTGTAGGGCATTATTTTTTCTTACTATCATCACCAAATACTTGCTCCATAGAAACGGTTTCGCCCTTCTCCATTTCACCAATAGAACGTTTTATACTTTCTCTGAATTTAGGGATGGAAAGTAGCTCTAAGGTCTCTACGAGGTTATCGTACTCCTCTACTGACATAAGCACCGCATCACCTTTGGGATGGTGAATTTGGTACGTGTCATGCCGACCTACGGTATTTTTAACCATTTCAAAAAAATGTTGCCTTGCTTCAGTTGCAGATACAGTGCGCATAATATTTCCCACCTCTAATGTACGTTAATATGTACATTATAGGAGAGAAACATCTCCTCGTCAACCTCATTTGTCCTGCTTAATATCTAATTTAATTTAATGTTTTTCATAATAAAATACTGGTAGCACTTATGCTTAAGCACCAATAGCAGTGATCAAAAAAACTTAACTCCGACTCTTTTTTTGCTCCTGGATTCACTCACAAATCCCACTCTTTCACTCTGAAATTAAACCACCCATCCTCTGCAGGCGAGATCATCTCATACCCTGATCGGCTTCTGAAATATCGGCTATACACTTCAGGTCACTTCACTGCTTATCTTCGTGCCATGGCCTTATCGTGTACGCTGACGGCTTTGTGTGTGTAGACGCCATTTGTAGTGCTGTTACGTGCAATTTCACGACTGACAGTCGATTTATGACACCCGATGATGCGACCGATTTGGGTGAGGGTAAAGCTCTCTTGATATAACTTACTGATCGTGTGCCTTTGGTTCTGGGTTAACGCTTCTATCTCAAAGTGCATTTCCCTCCATCTTAATATCACGGTTAGTGTACCTACTGGCCACTAACCCTTTGATACGGTTGCTGTTGCACTTGGGATCTGAATTCAAGGAAAAATAAAACACCTTATATTTTGTCAGTTAAATTACAATATAAATTTACCCGCGAATGTTACTCCATAGCACTAGAAGCTCTGGAGAAAAGACGTTTCTACAAAGCGAAATTTTACAGGCCACGCTGTTTTTTATTTTATAACAAACTTCTTATAACAAACTTCGACAAAACAACACTTGCCTAGCATGGCATTATGGGGCGCAGTTAACGCCCAAGACATCAATGCTCTTACGGAAAATTTAACAATATCCACAGAAGGGGTCAACGACTTTGATAGTAGCGGCAAGCAAACACTTCTGCATGGAGCTACGTCTAAAGGCTGGTTAGAGGGTGTTCAAGCCTTGCTCGCTGCAGGAGCAGATAAAGACAAGGCAAGCAAAGAGGGCTGGACGCCGCTGCTTGTCGCCGCCGAAAATGGTCACCTTCCAGTCGTCGAGCACCTATGCGCCCACGGGGCGGATAAAGACAAGGCAAACAACAACGGTACCACGCCGCTCTATATCGCCGCCTTCAACGGGCATCTTCCAGTGGTCGAGTTCCTGTGCACCCACGGGGCGGATAAAGACAAGGCCATGCAAGACGGTGCCACGCCGCTCTATATCGCCGCCCAGGAGGGACATCTCTCAGTGCTCCAGTACCTGTGCACCCACGGAGCAGATAAAGACAAGGCCACGCAAGACGGCGCCACGCCGCTCGTTATCGCCGCCCAAAATGGCCACCTTCCGGTCGTCGAGTACCTATGCACCCGCGGGGCGGATAAAGACAAGGCAAATAAAGAGGGCTGGACGCCGCTGCTTGTCGCCGCCCATAAGGGTCACCTTCCGGTCGTCGAGTGCCTGTGCACCCACGGGGCGGATAAAGACCAGGCTGCAAAAGACGACACCACGCCGCTCTTGATAGCCGCCTCCAGCGCTCATCTCTCAGTGGTCAGGTGCCTCTGCGATGCAGGAGCGAATAAAGAGAAGGCTAACAAGAGCGGCGTGACGCCATTGGACATTGCCACTGAGAAGGGCCATGAGGCTGTGGTTAGGGTCTTGCAAGGCCTTGTTTAAAAAATAGCAAGCAATCAACGCCCTTAAAAAGGGTTGCATAAGGCTCGGGAAAAGCCTAACAATAAACCTATTTTAAAAAAACCAAATCAGGTGGTCTCAACCTTGAAGTGCAACACCGAAGGGTTAGTGTGAAGCATTATACAAGGTTGGGATCACCGCTCAAAAAAAGAGCCACTTTTGAGTTAGCTTTATGACATCTATTTTACCTGAAAAAGCGAAGTGTTTTTGCTGGTAAAGATATTTTGTCATTCTTCTACCGGCGCTTTGAGACGAGTCCGGGAGATGTCCTTCGGAGACGCTACAGCATCCCTGCGATCGTCAGGGGCGTCCCTGCCCCTGACGGTCTCCTCACGACATCCTCCCTCCCTGTCTCGCGCCTACTTAGGCGCGAGACTCAAGTTCCTCAGACAACAAATCTGCTGCATTGTTAAAATCTAGGCAACGACGAGGTCGTGAATTAATTTCTGATAAGACTGCTGCGAGTGTTTCATCATTTATCTTTTTAAAGTCCGTTTTTCTTTTAGGAAAGTATTGTCGCAATAATCCGTTACTGTTTTCATTTGTGCCACGTTCCCAAGAAGAATAAGGATGCGCAAAATACATTTGCGCATCTAATGCTTCTGCAATCTCTTTGTACCCTGAAAATT
>JAJFJF010000015.1 GCA_021774255.1 Gammaproteobacteria bacterium | reverse complement strand
AAAGACCATTATTGTCACAGCGCTTGTGCTCGTCCTTATTACCGTCTGGCCACTTAGCCGCTTAGGCACTGAATTTATCCCACAGTTTGACGAGGGAGATTGGATGTATATGCCAACCACTCTCCCTGCCCTGTCGCCCGGCAAAGCACAACAGCTTTTACAGCAAACCAACAAGTTGATTAAAAGTGTGCCTGAAGTCAAGCAGGTATTTGGCAAAATTGGTCGCGCTGAAACGGCTACCGATCCAGCCCCACTGACCATGATTGAAACCGTTATTCAGTTTACACCACGTGACAAATGGCGGCCCGGCATGACGCCAGATAAATTACGCAAGGAATTGGACCAGCGAGTACAATTACCCGGTGTGACGAACGCCTGGGTGATGCCTATTCGCACACGTATTGATATGCTATCAACGGGTATTAAGACCCCTGTCGGCATTAAAATCACCGGCCCTTCTCTCGATGAAATACAAGTCATTGGCGAGAAAATTGAAGCAACTCTGAGAGACCTACCGGGCACCGCATCCGTTTATGCAGACAGGGCTGTTGGGGGGCGTTATGTGAATGTTGATATCGACCGCGAAAAGGCAGCCCGATTCGGCTTAAATGTCAGTGACATTCATGAGGTCGTTCGCCTTGCAGTAGGCGGCATTAACGTTACTGAAACCATTGAAGGACTGGAGCGCTATCCAGTGAATCTTCGTTATCCACAAACTACTCGAGACTCACTTGAGAAATTACAAATGCTTCCTTTGATTACGAAGCAAAATGCGCACATTGCTTTAGCTGACGTAGCAGACGTTTATGTCGCCGATGGCCCACCCAATATAAAAAGTGAAAATGCGCGTTTAACCGGATGGGTATTAGTTGATATTGCCAATATTGACCTGGGAACTTATATTGATACAGCGAAGGAAGCAATTAGCGAAAATATTACTATGCCTCCAGGTTACACACTCCTCTGGACAGGCCAATATGAATACATGGCGCGTGCGCAAGAGCGTTTAAAGCACCTGATACCAATAACGCTCCTTATCATCGTTTTATTGCTCTATCTCAACTTTAAAAACTTCACTCAAGTTGCCATTATTATGGGCGCTCTGCCGCTCGCATTAATTGGTGGGATCTGGTTTCTTTGGCTACTTAACTATAATATGTCTATTGCGGTTGGCGTAGGTTTTATTGCGTTAGCAGGGGTTTCCATTGAATTAGGTGTTGTGATGCTGCTCTACCTTAACCAAGCATTTAAGCGGCAGCAAGAGCAAGTTGAGCGAGAAAATCGCAGCATGACCATAGAAGATCTTCAAGGTGCCATTATCGACGGCGCTGTGATGCGTGTGAGACCGATTATGATGACAGTCTTAACCATTATTATTGGCTTATTACCCATCATGTTGGGGAGCGGAACAGGCTCAGAAGTCATGCGACGGATCGCCGCCCCAATGGTAGGTGGCATGGTCAGTTCATTACTTTTATCGCTTATTGTCATCCCCACTATTTACTGGCTATGGAAACAACACGGCCTAAAATATTCATAATTCATCTCACTAATTTTTATAAGAATCTCAATCCCTAGACTAATAACAGCTTATTTCCCTTAACCTGTTGATTGTTCAGTAATAATATGACATAGCTGACTATAGATATCCCCTATAGCATATACAACCATCTTGTTAGTATTAATTAGAAATCAAATACGGAATCGTTGAGAGGTCAAAAGCGGATCTTGCTGAAAAGCCAAGCTAGCCTTAGTAACGAGAGAAGGAGGTGATTCAAAAGAATGACCCAAGGAATAATCAATTAAGTTAAATAGCTTATTTTTGCTTGACTCTAAACCATACTTCATGGTTTATACTTTTCAACTCTGAAAGAAATGAGACACCACTATGTTAAAAATAGGCGAAGTCGCATCAAGCACTGAGATCCCCATTGCTACCATTCGTTACTACGAGCGGATGGGTCTGCTTGAAACTCCTGAGCGTACTGCCTCGGGTTACCGTCAATACAGTGAAGGAGTGATTAAACGACTTCGTTTCATTCATCAGGCTAAAAGCTTAGGTTTTACTCTAAACGAAATCAAGGAATTATTGTCTATCAGTGTGCGCCCTGGGAACACGTGTGGCGCAGTAAGACAGCAGACGGAAGCCAAGCTGGCAGATGTTGAAAAAAAACTGCAGGAACTACAACGCATAAAACGTGCACTGCTGATATTAAATCGTGAGTGCCCCGGTGTGGGCAGCCGCAATGAATGTCCTATATTGGACGCTCTATCCCAACAAATTAAGTAAGGAAAATTATTATGCAAACTCAAACTATCGAACTCATTTATGATAAACACTGCCCTAATGTAGGGCTTGCACGCACACGCTTGTTAAAAGCGTTGTCAGGTATGAAATTGCTCCCAAAATGGAAAGAGTGGGAGTCTAATGATCCTGATGCACCAACCTATGCTAAAGAATACGGGTCACCCACAATACTTATCAACCATCAAGATGTGACAGAAAACGACCCTGGCAATGGAGACAGTTGTCGCATTTATAATGATGCTGATGGAAAAATAGAAGGCGCTCCTTCTATACAGGCAATCGCAGCTGCACTCAGCCCATTGACGCCTGCTAACAAGAAGCCACCCGCGTCCAGTCGTTTTAGCTGGCGTAAGCTAATCCCTATGTTCCCTAGCATTGGTGTCGCATTAGCCCCTAAATTAGTTTGCCCCATGTGCTGGCCTGCTTATACCGCACTATTAGGAGCTTTTGGGGTAAGCTTCACTAATTACACCCCTTATTTATTACCTGTGATGTTAGGGCTGCTAGCAATAGCCGTTGGTATTTTAGCTTTTCGCGCAAAAAATCGTTGGGGCTATGGACCCTTCTGGTTAGGCGTGGTATCCGCCGCTCTGCTATTGCTAGGCAAGTTTACATGGGACATGACAACACCTGTGTATGTGGGGACCGCTCTGTTAGTCGCTGCTTCCGTATGGAATGCTTGGCCACGTCGCAAGTTTAAAGGGGCGGCATGCTCTGCCTGTATTCCAGCAACACCAGATAATAAATGATAAATAAAATATTACAAAATGATGAGTGCAAACGCTTGACCCTGCAGTATGGTTTAGGTTCTATACTTAATTTTGAGTGGATTGAAAAAGGCTTTCACTCACCGTTTAACAAACCTTAAATATCGGAGAAATAAAATGACCACAAAACGTAATATCGAAATATTTACAGCAGGCTGTGCTGTGTGCGATAACACGATTCAAGCTGTTAATGAATTGGCTTGCTCTTCTTGTGAAGTGACTATTTTGGATGTCCACGATAAAACCGTTGCGCAACGTGCAGTGGAATTGAAAATTCATTCCCTGCCAGCTGTTGTTGTTGATGGTGAATTAGCAAGCTGTTGTGTTGGAGGCGGCATTGATAAAGCCACCCTGCAAGCTGCAGGTGTTGGCCAAGCCGTCGGCGAATAATGCACCCTTCCCTTCCTTAATCAGCTGTCTACTTAAGGAAGGGCATTTCTTTAGACAAAGGAATGTAGTCAAGGAAAAATGAAACAGAAAATTAGCCGAATGAGCAATAAAATTTATTACAACTTACCGTGCGTTAGCAGTGTATATTTGGTTAGACCACAGTAAAATAATGTTGAGAATATTATCATGAAACGACTTACCCTATCTTTATTGTTGTTATGCATCCCTTTGCTAGGCATCGCTGAATCACAAGAAGTGGTTGAAGTTGAGATCTCTGGTATGTTCTGCGAATCTTGTGCTCATACCATTGAAGAAAATCTCAGCAAACTCCATGGTGTAGCAGAGGTTGACGTCAGTTTCAAAGAGAAAAAAGGACACCTTATTATGGACCATGATCAGAGAGCAAACTTTGAAGACATCAGGAAAAACATTCGGGATAAAGGATACACGCCCGGAGAGATAAAAGTCACTGCTCAAGAATAAAAGGGGAAATAAAATAATCAGTCTCTGATCTCATACTTAGAATTGTGAGAAGCAATAGAATGGAAATTGCTATTATTGGCAGCGGATCAGCCGCCTTCGCATGCGCACTATACGCTGCCAAAAAACTCTCTTGCTCTGCAGGAGGATAATAAAAGGAGAATATGAAAATGGGAGGTACAAAAAAAGAGGAGCAATGCTCTTTATGTGAGTGTGAAACCTGCTGCAAATTCATTCCAGAATCCATCGCACTGACCTTCGAAGGTGCTGACTATATCAAACACTTTTGCAGCATAACTTGTTATGAAAAATGGCAGTTGCATCGCAAAACTAAGGGGACAGCCAATAAGGATGGCCCTAACATGAAGCAGAAATAAAGATAACGCTCATGAAAGACTTAATGTCACTTTTGAAACAATGGTCAAGCCTTTTACTTGCAAGCATTGCCACAGCTTGCTGCTTAGGTATGCCTGCGATACTAGCCGCCATAGCCGCTGCAGGACTTGGGTTTATCATTAAAGACGCCTATCTGTTCCCTATTTTTCTCGCTGCCATCGCCGTTACACTGAAAGCGCTTTATCACGCTAGTCAGGCTCATGGCAAGATGCTTCCATGTACCTTAGGCGTCCTAGGAGGCGCCGTAAGCACCATAAGCTTATGGCTGCTCATTACAGGCACCTATTCCATACCCTGGCTCATCTATGCAGGACTTGCCTTATTACTCCTCGCCAGTATATGGGATTTTATCAATGGTAGATTTTTCCCATGCAAAACTAAGCGGAGATCAAAGCGTGAAATCTCTAAAAGCATAAGGAAGAGGCGCATTATCAAGATTATTATTTATACCGCGGCTGCTATTGTCCTGTACGGATTATATAAATATCTCAACACATGAAACAATAAAAAATTAATCATTTAGACAATTAACCCTCATCAACACTATCCAGAACAGGGCAAATACTTTCCTTTGTATTTTTATGACACATCTCTCTCAAATGATAGAGCGTACGCTTTAAGTATTCTAGTTGGTTAATCTTTTCATTAATGTATTCTATTCTCTCTCCAAACTTCTTATAGACTTTACCGCAAGCACTGTCAGGGATCTCTTTTAAGCTAAGTAAATCGGCAATCTCATTTAACGAAAACCCCATCTCTTGGGTATGCTTAATGAAAATCAAACGGGTAACCGTTTTTTCCGAATATTTTCGATATTTATTTAACTCTCGCTTTGGTGGAGCTAATAAGCCTTGTTTTTCATAAAACCGAATAGTATCGGCACTCACTTCTGCTTTTTCCGCTATCTGGCTAATGCTGTATTTTCTCATCATTCCTCCCAGAAATAACCTTAGAGCACACTCCAATCTGAACCACTCAACTACCATCACTAGGAAACTTTTTATTCTTTTTTAAATCAATCAATTATATCACTTTCCTACAAAAAAATCCCGTTAGTGCATATTTACACAAAGGTGAACCTAAATATCGTTAGATAAGATACGAAGCAACATGGCTGTCTCAAGTGGAACAATAGCTATTATAGTGATCGTGGTTATCTGCTGTGTCCTCAAGCTCTGTTTGTGTACTTACCGAAAGTGGATGCCTCGCTTAAGAAGACTATGTGGCTGCCCACAAGAACCAGTACCCAACGCAGTTGGTGAGGAGATGCGTCCTGCTGACGCACAAGAAGATTTTGAAGAAGATAAATAAAGTCTTTCTGTGGCCCTCTCCTTAGCTGCAAAGCGCAAACCCAACTTAAGGTTTCATAAGTAGACTTTTATTGCTAGTTCACTTTACACAAAAAAACTAACTTCTAAGTTATATTTATAGCATCTTAAACTGGAGTACCCACACAACTCTTGGCGATCCCTACCTTGGAGTGCACTCCAATATCCCTGAGCTTGAATTAGTTAATAATTTAACAACAAAATCAAATCATTATAAGTCCCGCCCTCATCAGTATCACACTTACACATTTGCGTTATCACATTCTAAAAGACAGCAGAACAAAGAAAAGATCAAAAGATGGTGGTTGTCATTTGTTGCGCTGTTATTGGTGGTATCTGCTTTGTCGCCTGCGGCAGATACCTCATGGGCAAGGAAGCTTTCTACAGGCGCTTTCCCTGTCTGAAAAGACGTATATTCTGTTATAAGCCGCCAGCAGAGCCTGATGGTGACGAGCCTCCTGCTGAGGAACTGCCTGAAACCACTCATGCTTGCTGCAAGACTGCTCAGAAGACAGGAGACGGTGTACAGGAGTAGAAGTAGCCCTACTTCCAATCCACTAGCAACTTAATCAAAGCTATTGCTTGCAGGACTAAAAAACGATCCTTGCTCTCAACTTCAAAGTCAAAAAAAAAGCCTTTCATTTAAGTTGCTTTAATAACTTTTATTCTGTGGTGAGTTTGCCCCTCTTTTAACAAGCAGCAACTCCCCTACCCCATGATTCCCCAAATATGCTTTCTTGTTCATATGAAGAATATAATCTTACAACGCTTCCACTCTCTCCTTTTCCCCAGCCTCCTCTTCAAACCTTGGAGCGCACTCTAACCTTAAATAATTTACATGAGAAACACCCTTAGGTGCTTTTTTCAATAAGATTAAGCACCTCTGAACATTTTCTAATATACTGTAGCTAACACTTTACCTTATACGATAATGTGCTTCTATTCTGTAAGATAAGCATATCTTACAAGCAAAAAACAAGCACTCACTAGTAAAACAAATAAGCGATTAAGATTCTACTTCGTAACGGAAAAAGAGAAGAGAGGAAGTCATGCAAGATCTCACACTAAAAGACATCGCCACAAAACTGGCTGCTAGCTTAAAAGCAGCTTTGTGCCCTCAATATCCGCAACTGTTCCCACAGCTTATGCACCTTTTGGCAAAGGGCAAGCCTGTTTCCCCACAACAAGTTGCTGACACACTACACATCACACCCGATGAAGCTACCGCCGCACTTCAAAAACTACCCAATATTGAATTTAACCAAGAAGGGAATCTCATTGGCTCAGGTTTAACACTATCGGAGACACCTCATCAATTTCAAATTTACGGACATGACATGTTCACCTGGTGCGCATTTGACACTTTATTCTTCCCCATCATTATTGGGGACGCTGCTCATGTAAAATCAACTTGTGCTGTAACGGGTGATGAGGTAAAGCTGACGGTCACTCCTAATAAGATAGAAAACCTAAATCCTAACACTGCCGTGATCTCAATTGTACTGCCCGATGTAACCGACGCTTGTTGCAATATTCGCGGTAGTTTTTGCAATCATGTGCATTACTTTATTAATTATGAAGTTGCTTCATCATGGCTTGTCGCTCATCAGGACGCTATCATTCTCACTGTAGACGATGCTTATCAGGTAGGCCGCATGCTAACAGATATGATTCTCACAAAGCATGAACAAATAGACACTGCTAAGTAGGTGCTGCCACTTTCAGATTTAGAGTACACTCCAACGTTAATTAATAAATCGCTAAGATTTTTTCTCACATTAATCAGGTGTTATTCACACCGTAAAAGCTAGTATTGGATTAACTCAAATTCCCGAGCCATAAAGAATGCCTTATAAACGACTGAATCTAAACAGGATATTATCCTGGCTGCGTCTTCCACCACAAAGCAATATTCTCTGGCGCTTCAATTTTAAAGGGGAGCTATGATAAACAAGCACTAAAAGAGTAAATATTTTGAACGACCTTCTGTATTCTAAAATTACCCACCAGTGTTACCCCATATAATCAGAACGAGAACATTTACTATCCTCTAGTAAATCACCTGACGTTCTATACAACAAATAAACATGGAGATTGCCATGAACATTGTCGTTATTGGCAGCGGCTCAAGTGCTTTTGCCGCTGCCATCTACGCAGCCACACAAGGCCATCAAGTCACTATGATCGAAAAAGGGACCCTCGGAGGAACTTGCGTCAACGTTGGCTGCGTGCCTTCGAAAATCTTCATTCGTGCAGCTCAAGTTGTGCATACCATGCAGCAACATTCTTTTGAAGGGATCCAGCGGGTAACCCCAATCATCCAACGCCCTGCTATGCTGGCACAACAGCAAAGCCGTGTTGAGGAACTCAGGCGGCTGAAATATGAAAAAATCTTAGCTGAAACTCCTAACATCAAGTTGCTTCAAGGCACAGCGTCTTTTGTTGATCAAAAAACGCTTTCTGTCCAGACAGAAGATACTACGATGACTGTCCAGGCCGATCGCATCTTGATTGCTACGGGAAGCAAGGCATTCACCCCTCCGATTGCAGGCTTAGAGAACACGCCATTTTGGACTTCCACCGAGGCTTTGCAAAGCGACGCTCTCCCCAAGCATTTGATCGTGTTAGGAGGCTCAGTCGTCGCTGTGGAGCTTGCGCAAGCCTTTCTGCGCCTAGGAACACAGGTCACCCTAATCGCACGCAGCACTTTACTCTCCAAGGAAGACCCTGCTCTAGGAGAAACCCTCAAGAAAGTGTTTGAAGCCGAAGGCATGACCGTGTTGCTGCACACTGTACCGAAAAAAGTCACACATGATGGAACAAGCTTCGCTGTGCAGCTGGACGCAGCAACACTGAAGGCTGACAAGCTACTTGTCGCCGTTGGGCGCCACGCAAATACCCGTGTCTTGCACTTGGAAAAAGCTGGCGTCAATACTAATACAAAAGGCGAGATCCTCGTTGACACACACATGAAAACATCTGTAGAGCATATCTATGCCTCTGGCGACTGCACAACGCAGCCACAATACGTTTACGTTGCCGCGGCGGCTGGCACCAAGGCTGCTATCAATATGCTGGGAGGTTGCAGCAAGATGGACTTGAGTGTTGTACCAGGCGTCACGTTTACCGATCCACAGATTGCTACCGTCGGATTGACTGAAACCCAAGCTAAAGCACAAGGTATCAACGCAGATAGCCGACAGCTAGCCTTGGAACATGTACCTCGCGCTTTGGCTAACTTCGTGACAAACGGCTTTATTAAGCTAGTGGCTGAACGAGAAACATTCCAGATTGTGGGCGCACAAGTCATCGCTCATGAAGGAGGAGAAATCATTCAAATCATTACCACTGCCATTAAGGCAAAAATGACGATCAAGGATCTAGCTTCGCAACTGTTTCCCTATCTGACACTGGCAGAGGGCATTAAGCTTTGTGCTCAAACTTTCACCAAAGATGTGAACAAATTGTCCTGTTGCGCAGGATAGTAAGCTAGTACTTGTTAACTTGTAAAGATTGAGCTCTTACTGTCAAAGTCAATTTAAAATAAATGAGTAAGAGCTACAAGGTGCCTCAAGGGTCAAAAAAAATGGCAAAATAACAGTTAATCAACTGGCTAATAAAAGGAAATTATTATGCAAACTCAAACTATCGAGCTCATTTATAATAAACACTGCCCTAATCTGGGGCTTGCACGCACTCGATTGTTAAAGGCATTGTCAGGCATGAAATTACTCCGAAAATGGAAAAGGTGGGTATCTAATGATCCTGATGCACCAAGCTATACTAAAGAATACGGATCACCCACAACACTGATCAACTATCAAGGCGTGATAGATAGCGCCCCCGGTAACGGAGGAAATTGCTGCATTTATAATAATGCTGATGGGGAAAATAAACGCCTAAATTATAATACCTTCAATGCCTCCTGTCCTCAAACTTACCTACTAATACTACACTGACATAATTAGCTCAAGGAAGCACTCGCGTTTTGCCGGGCTCAGAGACTGCTACAAAAACAATCTCAGCTTGCGCCACTTGAATACGCGCTGTTGTGCCATCAATCAGTCGCTCAGTGAAGACTTCAACACCAATGTGCATGGAGGTGCGCCCTGTCTTTTCCACTTCGCAATAAAAACTGACAAGATCACTCGGGTAAATGGGTTTCAAAAAGGTCACATTGTTCAAGGCAACCGTGGTCACCGGGCCTTTTGCACGCCGGGCCGCTATGATACTTGCCGCCAAATCAATATTCGCTAACAACCAGCCCCCGAAAATATCGCCTCTGGCATTCGTATCGCGCGCCGTGGCAAATAATCGCAGCATGGGCTCGCCATGCACTTCTGGTGCTTGCGTTGAATGTGCATTATCCGTTGTCATGACAAAATAGTACGCCAACCTGCATCGGGTTTAAAGCGTTCACCACATTTTTTTTCATAATGCTCAAGTTTACTCACCGCATCTGGCAAGGCTGACTTCACATAGTGGATAGGCCCACCTCGAAAAGGCGCAAACCCGGTCCCAAAAATCATGCCGGCATCCAGCAGATCCGGATCATCGATGATCCCTTCACGCAAACAAGCGACCGCTTCGTTGAGTAAACGCAGCAGTAAGCGATCTGTGATTTCCTGTGCAGCAATGCTTGTGCCGCCCGCAGATTTTTTAAGCGCGGGCATGGGTAAGGCTTTGCCGCGCCGGTAGCGGTAAAATCCTACACCACTTTTGACGCCACACTCGCCCGCTTTCACTTTTTCACGTAACAATGCGGGCACTTCTTCGTCGTAATATTGTCCTAAATGCTCTGCTACCGCTAAACAGACGTCTAAGCCCACTTGATCAGACAAGGTCACTGGCCCCATGGGCATACCAAAGTCTGTGGCGGCTTTATCGATCTGCGAGGGGGTTGCCCCTTCTTGCAACAACACCAAGGCTTCCATCAAATACGGCATGAGAATGCGGTTGACCAAAAACCCAGGGCTGCTTTTGACTAACAGCGGCAACCGACTAATACTCCCGACGAAGGCGGCGGCTTGTTCTGTGCTGGCGGGGCTGGTTTTGGCATCACTGACCACCTCGACCAGAGGCATTTTTGCCACCGGATTAAAAAAGTGTAAACCGACTAAGCGCTCAGGTGTTTGTAGCACCGAGTTGAGTTCAGCCAGTGGAATACTCGAGGTATTCGTCGCAAAGAGTGCTTCTGGCTTGGCTTTCTTTTCTGCTTCAGAAAACACTTGTCGCTTAATATTTTCATCTTCCACAATTGCTTCGATAATTAAGTCGGCCTGGGCAATGCCATCACCGGCAATATCGGGAATAAGCCTGTCCATCGCCTCACGGATTAAATGCGGGCGTTTAAGGCGTTTTTGATAGAGCCCGTATGCGCGTTTCATTGCCGGTGCAAGCCGGTCAGCGGCCGTATCTTGTAAGGTGACACGGTAACCTTGCAATGCAGACCACGCCGCGATATCACCGCCCATGGTACCCGCCCCAATCACATGAATATGCTGCCCTTTAAATTTTTTGCCTTTTGCCACCGCTTTCAAGCGATCTTGCAAACCAAATATGCGCAATAAATTGGCGGCCGTTTCCGTCACAAACATCCTGGCGATCGAGGCCATCTCTTCATCTAACGCTTTTTGACCTGCCACACCATACTGTTGCCATTGCGCTAAGGCCGCAAAAGGCGCAGGGTAATGTTCAGGATTAGCTTGCTGTGCCAACTGGCGTTTGACAACGAAACCTAATAAAGGACGCACAGCCGCGCTATTGGTGAGTTGCTGCCACCACTTGGCTTGGTGGGCCGGCGGCCGATGCGTGACATAATAACGTGCGGCATTTTCCAATTGCCGTTTGGGCACGGCGGCATCCACAAATCCTAAACGGGCGGCTGCACGCGCGCTGACCGTATGGCCTGAAAGAATTAAATTAAGCGCGGCTGGCGCGCCAATCAAGCGTGGCAAGCGCACCGTGCCGCCCCACCCTGGGTGCACACCGATTTTGACTTCGGGCAAGCCAAGCTTCGTTTTCTCACCTTCTTCTGCAATCCGGTAACGACAAGCCAGCGCCAGCTCTAAACCGCCGCCCAGGCAAAAGCCATCGATCAGTGCGATGGTCGGCAGCGCAAGTTCCGATAACTGATTAAAAACTTTGCCCCCTAAGTGAATTAACGCTAATACGTCATCGTGATCAACTGGGTGCTTTAAGCTTTTGATATCGGCCCCGGCAATAAAGCCTGCTTTTTTAGCTGAAAAAATCACAAGGCCCGCCAAGTCTGGCATGCCCGCCACTGCCTCTAAAATGGCCCCTAACTCTTCCAAGACTGCTTTGCTGAGTGAATTACTACTTGAACCTGCTTTATCAAATGCTAACCATACAATATGATCATCATCGACGCGCGGCCGCCAATGTTGATAATCTGCTTCGTTGAACGTGCTTTTGCTCATCATGATTCCCTACTCTGGCGCTTCTAATAACATGGCGCCACCTTGACCACCGCCAATACAAATCGACGCAACGCCTCGCTTGGCACCTTGTCGCCGCATCACTTCCAACAGATGTAATACAATACGCGCACCACTGGCGCCTACCGGGTGGCCTAGCGCCACCGCGCCGCCATTCACATTAAAGCGCGCCGGATCAATGTCGCCTAACGGGCCATCCAGGCCCAATTCGTTGCGGCAATAGTCTGCATCTTTCCACGCTGCAAAGCAGGCAAGCACTTGGGTCGCGAAGGCTTCGTTCATTTCCCAATAATCAATGTCTTTGAAGGTCAAGCCTTGCCGTTGTAACAAAGGTGGTACCGCATGGGCGGGCCCCAACCCCATTTGCGCTGGGTCAAGCGCAGCCCATTCCACATCTTTAATGCAACCGAGCACCGGTAGATCATACTGCTTAACGGCGTCTTCACTGGCCAGCATCAACATCACCGCGCCATCGGTGACTTGCGAGCTATTGCCTGCCGTGACTTTACCGAATTTTTTGTCGAAGAACGGTTTCAGTGTGGCGAGTTTTTCGACACTTGAATCTGGTCTCACCCCATCATCACGATCATACACACGGCCCTTTTGATCATAAATCGGCACCACTTCGAGCTCGCCTTTTTCTTGGGCTTGCGCAACGCGCTGGTGGCTGGTGACAGAATATTCATCCATCTCTAAGCGCGAAATATTAAAGCGCTCTGCTAAAATCTCAGCGGTTTTGCCCATCGATAGCTCAATCAAGGGGTCGTTTAAACCGCGCAATAAACTGATCACCGGCGCAAGGTACTGTAAACGAAATTGGGAAATGACTTTTAACGTTTGCTTCAGGCCTCGGCGCCCATAAAAATCGGCTAGCCAATTCACCATCTCTGGCTTAAATAATAATGGCGCATGACTCATGGCTTCAGTGCCACCGGCCAGCACCAAATCAGCACGCCCGCTGGCAATGTCTTTGGCGGCGCTGTCGATGGATTGCATGCCTGAGGCGCAATTGCGCTGCACTGTCCAACCTGGCACCTTATGACCACAGCCCAAGCGCAAGGCAATGAGGCGGCCAATATTGGCCTCATCTGGGCTGGGAATAATACAACCGGTGATCACTTCATCGATATCAGTAGCCGCAAAAGGCTGGCGCAGCAGCAAACTACGCCCTGCTTGCACGGCCAAGTCAGAAGCACTAAACGGCCCAGGACGACCACGCGCTTTTAAAAAAGGGGTGCGACAACCGTCGACGATATAAACGGAACGGCCTGCATAGGCGCTATGGTGATTTTTGGAACCCTTCGGCACTGTTCGCTCCCTGCTACTTATTAATGAGATGGTTATTAACCTGATCTTTTAGGATAGAACAATTTCGCACTTCAAGCAATGAACCGGGTTTAAGCAGCGATGTTAAGATTTTAATTTTAGAGAGTCTTTGTCTTAAGAGAGTGAGTGATAGACATGGATAAAGTCAGAAGACGTTGTTAGCTAGCATACTATTATTTGTGCTTTTTTTAAAGTCTTGAATTCAACTTCTAACTGCAACAGCTCCTGTATCAAAGGGTTAGCGGCCAGTAGTACACTAACCTTGAGTTTGATATGGAGGAAAATGCACTTTGAGATTATACCAACAGCTAACCCAACCCCAACGATACAGGCTT
>JAJFJF010000014.1 GCA_021774255.1 Gammaproteobacteria bacterium | reverse complement strand
AACATTTGGGTGTAAATCTTAGAGACGGAAGACCTCACTCCTCAAAGCCCCTTAAAATTGACTCATATCGAGACTGCTTCGCAATTTACCGACAATATGATGCAGCACCATGAGCTCGCGCTTGGCAGCATTGCCAGCGCCCCCCCTAACAGAGTGCACCACCCACCCTAATAGGGTGGCGCGCAAAATCCCCTCAGGCTTTGTGCTTGTGTACAATACGAAAATGAATATTATTTTTGCAGGCACACCTGAATTTGCGGTGCCCACACTTCAAGCTTTAATCAACACGCCACACCGCCTCTGTGCGGTGTTGACCCAACCTGATCGGCCGGCAGGGCGTGGGCGGCACATGACCGCTAGTCCGGTAAAGGAATTGGCACAAGCCCATGGCCTCACGATTTATCAGCCTGAGCGCTTAAATGCCGACATGATTCAGACCTTGAAAGAATATACACCTGATCTCATGGTGGTCGTTGCGTATGGGCAGATTTTGCCGCCCGCGCTACTGTCACTGCCGCGACTAGGCTGCGTCAATATTCATGCTTCTTTATTGCCACGCTGGCGCGGTGCCGCACCGATACAACGTGCGATTTTGGCGGGAGATCGTGAAACGGGGGTTACCTTAATGCAAATGGATAATGGGCTGGATACCGGCGATATGCTGACGCAAACACGCTCTCTCATTACCCCTGAAGACACCAGTGAAACCTTACATGATCGTTTGGCGAGACTGGGGGCAGATTGTTTGATCGATAATCTGGCGGCGTTAGCGCAAGGTGAATTAACGCCAACAAAGCAAGATGACGCGCAAGCCACTTATGCCAAAAAATTAACTAAAGAAGAAGGACTTATTGACTGGCAACAAGATGCCGCTACTTTAGCACGCCACGTCCACGCCTTTAACCCCTGGCCGGTGGCCTATACTTATTTAGAGGGTGAACGTGTTCGCATTTGGGAGGCTAAGGTCAGCACGGAAAGCCCAATAAACCCGGGCACCCTACCGGGCACGATCATCCACTCGACAGCGACTGGAATTGACATTTTGACCGGCAAAGGTATACTCAAATTGACTAAGATACAGATGCCTAATCGCCAAGCACTGCCAGTTAGTCAATTATTTCATTCAAACGCATGGTCGCCCGGTAACACACTCGGCACCGATACATAACCTGGAACATCACATGGCTGAACTTCTCCCCAACCTAAGAACCCCTCGCCCGATCGCCTCACAAGCGCTCGCACAAGTTATCGACGATGGCCGCTCGCTAAGCAGCGTATTAAATGAGCTTTGGAAAACGAATCCCAATGCCGTTAAACATCGCCCCATGGTACAAGAACTTTGCTTTGGTGTGATGCGTTGGTATACCTCGCTCGATGCTGTCGCACAAAAATTATTACGCAAGCCGGTTAAAAAGCGTGACACCGTGATCCACGCCTTACTGTTAACAGGTTTATATCAAATTATTTATATGCGTGTGCCGGATTACGCGGCAGTCAGTGAAACCGTCAGCGGCGCACGTGAATTAAAACGCCCTTGGGCCGTGGGTTTGGTCAACGGTTTATTACGCCATTACTTAAACGATCGCGAAGAAATTCTTTCCAACTTTGAAGGGATCCCTGAATTTGAATTGGCCCACCCGAGCTGGATGCTCAGTCTATTTCAATATGCTTGGCCACAAGATTGGCAAAGCATCATCGCGGCTAATAACGCACGCCCACCGATGAGTTTACGCGTGAACACACGCAAAATCAGTCGTGATGATTATTTGGAAAAACTACAAGAAGTTGAAATAACAGCAGAACGCATTCCTGACACCGACGGGGGCCTGACTTTAACTACCCCTTGCGATGTGGCGGCCTTACCGGGCTTTGACGAAGGCCTGTGCATGGTACAAGATGGCGGCGCGCAATTTGCTGCCCCCTTGCTTAACTTACAAGCGGGCCAGCGCGTATTGGATGCTTGCGCGGCACCGGGCGGTAAAACCACGCATTTATTAGAGCTGGAGCCTGGGTTGAAAGAAGTGATCGCACTGGATTGCGACCAAGAACGGCTAAACCGCGTCCAAGAAAACCTCGATCGTCTCGACATGCAGGCCACACTCGTGCACGGCAATGCGATGGAACCCGATACCTGGTGGGACAAACAACCCTTTGATCGCATTTTGCTTGATGCACCCTGCTCAGCCACCGGCGTGATCCGCCGTCGCCCTGATATCAAATGGCTACGACGCGATACTGATATTGCCGAGCTGTCTAAATACCAAAGCCAATTACTTGAGGCGCTCTGGCCATTGTTAAAACCCGGTGGGCAATTACTCTACGTGACCTGCTCCATCTTGCCACAAGAAAATCATCTCTTGCTGGCGAACTTTCTCGAGCAGCACAGTGACGCCAAGGCGCTGCCTATCGAAGGTGATTGGGGCGTGGATGAAACCCCTGGCAAACAAATTTTACCGAAAGAAAATGGCATGGATGGCTTCTACTATGCCTTGATTGAAAAAGCATAGGATATATAAATAAGATGAATTTAATCTGGCTAGACATGGAAATGAGCGGCCTTGAGCCGCCGACAGATCGTGTGCTGGAAATCGGCATGCTCATTACCGATAACCAGCTCAACATTATTGCTGAACTGCCCGGCATTGCCGTCTATCAACCCGATAGCGTGTTAAACGGCATGGATGAATGGAATACAAAGCAGCACAATGCATCCGGCCTGGTACAGCGCGTGAAAAGCAGCCGCTTTGATACTCAGGCAGTTGAACAGCAAGCGCTGGACTTTGTGAAGCGCTATGTTGCCCCTCACACCTCCCCTATGTGCGGTAGCACCATTTGCCAAGACAGGCGCTTTATGGAATACCACATGCCAAAACTTGAAGCTTACTTTACACCGGATAACCTAGATGCCAGCACGATTAAAACATTGGCCCTCTGCTGGGCACCGCATTTAATCGATGAGGACAAAAAAGTGGAGTCTAAACATCTCGCCTTAGACGATATTAGAGATTCGGTGGAATTGCTGGATTATTTTCGGAAACACTTCTTCCAAAAAAACTAAACCCGCACAGAATGCGGGTCTAGTTAGGGAAAAATCTATGATCAGTTTAGAGGAAGTATTTAAACGCTAAACCAATTGTGTAGATATCTAAATCGAAGTCTTTAAAGAGGCTTACTTCTTCGTTGGCAACCTGAACGGTTGTGCTTGGGGTGCTGACATCCCAGAAGCGCATCCACTGAGCATAAGCTTCAAAATAATCTGTGAAGGCATATGCAATACCCGCACCTAATACAAAGCTGGCGCCGTCTTCATCGGGACGTGTCAACACGTTATCATTACCATCAAAAACTGAGGAGCTCACGTGTGTCCATGCACCACCGACTTTCACAAAGATGCTGGTACCATTAAAGATACCAAACAGGTCTTGGAAGTCTAAAATACCTTTTAACGCACCATAAACAGTAACAACATCTGCATCAACAAGGCGATGGCCGTTGCTAGAGTGTGAATCAAGACGTACTTCCATCTCGTCTGTTTTATAAGCACCCACTTCCACGGCTAAAGCACGCATTAATTGCAAGCCAATGTTACCGCCATATACGAAACCATTGGTAAAAGTGCTCACATCTGGCGCGATACGCACATCTGCTTCTGCAATTTTTTCGTAAATGTCGTTACCTTCAAAATAACCCGCTTCAATAGATCCGTAGACAGCAGGCTCATAATCAAAGTAGTTGTCCGGGAACATCGCAGAGGCGTGTCCGGCAGCAAATAAACTCATGAGGCCAGCTACCGCACTGGTCAATAGTTTTTTATACATCTAGTTCTCTCCCTAAGGTTTAAGTACAAAAAATCTGAAATTCCAACATTGCTAGTATAGCAGCTTATTTAAGCTGCTGAAAAGCATAATTTAACTTCGGATGTTACGCTGGCCAACTATACCAGCAAATGAGTAAAAGACAACCAGCTATGGCTAATTACTACGCTTAAAAATGCGTAAATTTTTTACGGGATTAAAAAGTTTTTCGTAAAGAAAAAAGTTTTTCAATTTGAAAATAAAGAAACGGTTAAAAAGAAAATAGTAAGTTAACTAAAAACGCCGAGCGCAAGAGCAGCCATAAAAATAGCCGCCTCTATTTTCTTTTCTTTCTTAAGCTTTGAATCGCACGGATCTGCGCGGCTGCTTCTGCTAACTCCGCCGCCGCGACGGAATAATCAAATTCCGCACCACGCTCTTTGAGTGCTTGCTCTGCCGTTTGCTTTGCTTCAAGCGCGGCGGCCTCATCGACATCATCCGCACGCAACGCGGTGTCCGCTAATACGGTCACGCAATCTGGCTGTACTTCAAGCAACCCGCCTGACGTATAAAACACTTCTTCTTCACCGCCGCGTTTGCGGATCTGCACCACACCGGGTTTGATGCTCGTGAGTAACGGCGCATGCCCAGGCGTGACGCCTAGCTCACCCAACGCACCCGTCACAGAGACAAGCTCGGCTAAGCCAGAGAAAATAGATTTTTCGGCGCTGACAATATCAACGTGCACTGTTAATTTACCTTCCACTTTTGCCTCACAATGCTTTTGCTTTCTCAACCGCTTCTTCGATGCTGCCTATCATATAGAAGGCTTGCTCGGGCAGTGCATCAAATTCACCTTCCACAATACCTTTAAAGCCACGAATGGTATCTTTCAATGAAACGTATTTTCCGGGCGTGCCGGTAAAGACTTCTGCCACAAAGAAAGGTTGTGATAAGAAACGTTGAATTTTACGTGCGCGTGCGACGGTTAATTTATCTTCTTCTGATAATTCATCCATCCCCAAAATAGCAATAATATCTTTGAGTTCTTTATAACGTTGCAACACACCTTGCACCGCACGCGCCACATCATAATGCTCTTGACCAATAACAAGTGGATCAAGCTGACGACTGGTTGAATCCAGTGGATCCACCGCAGGGTAAATACCCAGCTCCGCAATTTGGCGTGATAACACGACGGTCGCGTCTAAGTGAGCAAAGGTCGTCGCAGGAGAAGGGTCGGTTAAATCATCCGCGGGGACATACACGGCTTGAATAGACGTAATCGAACCTGTTTTCGTTGAGGTGATCCGCTCTTGCAAGGCACCCATTTCTTCGGCCAATGTGGGCTGGTAACCCACCGCCGATGGCATACGGCCTAGCAGCGCAGACACTTCTGTTCCCGCCAGGGTATAACGATAAATATTATCGATGAATAATAAAACGTCTCGACCGTCATCACGGAAACTCTCCGCCATGGTCAAACCACTTAACGCCACACGCAAACGGTTGCCGGGAGGCTCGTTCATTTGACCAAATACCAACGATACTTTATCAAGTACGTTAGAGTCTTTCATTTCATGATAGAAGTCATTCCCTTCACGCGTACGTTCACCCACACCCGCAAAGACAGAATAACCACTGTGCTCAATCGCGATATTACGGATAAGCTCGAGCATGTTCACGGTTTTACCCACACCGGCCCCCCCGAAGAGGCCGACTTTACCGCCTTTGGCAAAGGGGCAAATCAAATCAACCACTTTAATGCCGGTTTCCAGCAGTTCTGTGGTGGCCGCTTGTTCAGCAAAGGTCGGTGGCTTACGGTGAATAGGCCAGCGTTCTTTTTCGCCGATGGGACCGGCTTCATCGACAGGATCGCCTAATACGTTCATGATCCGGCCTAAGGTTTTTTCACCCACCGGCACCATGATAGGTTGCCCCGTATTCGTCGCACGCAAACCACGCTTGAGCCCTTCGGTCACACCCATCGCAATCGTGCGCACGACACCGTCGCCCAGCTGCTGCTGCACTTCCAAGGTCAAATCATGATCATCTAAGGTTAACGCATCATAAACTTTTGGTACGGCGTTACGCGGAAATTCAACGTCCACCACGGCACCAATAATTTGTGTAATCTGTCCACTACTCATGTTAAGCCCTCATAACGTTTATACTGCCGCTGCACCCGCGACAATTTCTGATAACTCTTGTGTAATACTCGCTTGACGCGCCTTGTTATAGATTAATTGGAACTCATCAATTAAATCTGAGGCATTGTCAGACGCACTTTTCATTGAAACCATCCGTGCTGCCTGTTCACAGGCAATGTTTTCCACCACCCCTTGAAACGATTGCGATTCGATATAGCGCGTTAATAATGCTTCCAATAGTTCTTTCGCATCCGGCTCGTAAATATAATCCCAGTAAATCGCTTTTTCCGATTTCTGATCTTCGGGTGGAGCAATCGGCAATAAAGGTTGCACGATGGGTTTTTGGGTCATCGTGTTGATGAATTCGTTATAGACTAAAAACAAACGATCAATCTTGCCTGCTTTATAACCATCCAGCATCACTTTCATCAAGCCAATTAACGACTGCACCGTAGGGGCATCCCCTAAATGATCGACTTGCGCCACAATGTTGCCGCCATAACGCTTGAAGAACGCTTCGGCTTTACGCCCCATGGTGGCAATCTCTATTTCAACACCTTTCTCATGCCAAGCATGCATCGCCGCGACAGTCGCTTTAAATAAGTTGGTGTTTAAACCACCGCACAAACCGCGATCGGTGGAGACAATCACATAACCGACGCGTTTGACTTCTTCGCGCTCGATCAAGTAGCTGTGATGATATTCTGGATGTGCACTTGCCAAATGCGCGACCACTTGACGAATACGCTGCGCATAAGGACGGGTGGCTTCCATGCGATCTTGCGCCTTGCGCATTTTACTCGCCGCCACCATTTCCATCGCGCGCGTAATCTTCTGCGTATTGCGAATACTTTTGATCTTTGTTCGGATCTCTCTACCGACAGCCATAATCGTACCTTACGCGACTTGTGTCGCTTTAAATCCTTCCATGACGTCTTTTAATGCTTGGTCAATGTCGTCTGTTAATTCTGGCTTCGCATTGATCTTGTCCAGCAAGTCCGCATGCTTTGATGCCACGTAGCGGTGCAAGGCTTGTTCAAAGTCACCCACTTGCTTCATTTCCACATCATCAATGTAACCTTTTTCAACGGCATATAGCGTCACGGCCATTTCCCCCACACTGAGTGGCGAATATTGTTTCTGCTTCATGAGCTCCATCACACGTTGACCACGCTCTAACTGCTTACGGGTGGCTTCATCTAAGTCTGATGCAAACTGTGCAAACGCCTCTAACTCACGGAACTGCGCTAAGGCTAAACGCACACCGCCGCCAAGCTTTTTAATAATTTTCGTTTGTGCCGCACCGCCCACACGTGACACGGAAAGACCCGCATTCACCGCAGGGCGAATACCCGCATTAAATAAATCGGCTTCTAAATAAATCTGACCGTCGGTAATCGAAATCACGTTGGTGGGTACGAAGGCGGATACGTCACCGGCTTGCGTTTCAATAATCGGTAACGCAGTAAGCGAACCGGTTTGTCCTTTTACGCGACCCTTTGTGATTTTTTCCACATGCTCAGCATTCACACGTGCCGCACGCTCAAGTAAACGTGAGTGCAGGTAGAAAACGTCACCCGGGTAGGCTTCACGGCCTGGCGGACGACGTAACAATAATGAAATTTGACGATACGCCCACGCTTGCTTCGTCAGATCATCATAAATGATTAAGGCATCTTCACCGTTATCACGGAAGTATTCACCCATGGCACAACCGGCATACGGTGCAATAAATTGCAACGCAGCTGATTCTGCCGCCGATGCAGCGACAACAATGGTGTGCCCCATCGCGTCGTGCTCTTCTAGTTTGCGCACCACGCTGGCAATCGAGGAAGCTTTTTGGCCTATCGCCACATAAATACATTTAATGCCGGTGCCTTTTTGATTGATGATGGTATCCACCGCCACGGCAGTTTTACCGGTTTGGCGATCACCAATAATCAATTCACGCTGGCCACGACCAATCGGCACCATCGCGTCGATGGACTTCAAACCGGTTTGTACAGGTTGCGATACCGATTGACGTTCAATCACGCCAGGCGCGACGGCTTCAATAGCAGAGGCGCCTTCCGTTTCTACCGCCCCTTTGCCATCAATGGGGTTACCCAAGGCATCGACCACTCGGCCCAACAGATTTCTACCCACGGGCACTTCTAGCACGCGGCCAGTACATTTGACGGTTTGCCCTTCCGATAAATGCTCGTAAGCCCCTAAGATCACCACCCCGACTGAATCACGTTCTAAGTTCAAGGCAATACCGTAGGTTTGCTCAGGGAATTCAATCATCTCCCCTTGCATCACTTCCATTAAGCCATGCACACGGGCCACACCGTCACTTAAACTGACGATCGTGCCTTCGGTACGGCTTTCCGCCACCACATCGAATGACTGAATGCGTTGTTTGATCAGTTCACTGATTTCTGCCGGATTCAATTGCTGCATATTATTTACCTCAGTTAAGATGCGACCGCGATGGCAAGATTATTGAGCTTGCCTCGCAGGGAACCATCGATGACGCGATCGCCCATGCGAATAACGGCGCCGCCAATGACATCGCGAGAAACGATACTTTCTAATTCAATGTGCCCGCCCACGCGCTTGGTTAATGCGGCGGTCAATGCTTGTAATTGTGCTTCACTTAAAGGGAAAGCCGTCGTGACCGTCACGGGCGTGACTTTTTCTGCTTCACGACGATACATCTCAAATTCTGAAGCAATGCTGGGCAACAATAATAAGCGCCGATTTGCGCTTAATAGTTTAATAAAATGACGCCCTTGGTCATCGAGCGTAGATTGGCAGACATCCGTTAACAGCTCCACCATTTGATCGGGCGTGATTTTAGGATGTTGTAAAAAAGCAATCACCTCTGGCACAGACACCACTGCCGCCGCGAGTTGCAAGCGCGCTGACCACGCCTCGAAGTCACCTGCAGATTGTGCCAATTCAAAAGCCGCTTTGGCATAAGGCCGAGCTACCGTGAGGTTTGCACTTATCATGTTATAACTCAGCCACCAGTTTATCTAACAGCTTATCATTCGCGCTTTCATCGACCGTCGTTTCCAACAGTTGCGTTGCACCCAATACGGCAAGTTGAGCCACTTTTTTGCGCAACTGTTCTTTGCCTTGCTGCATCATTTGCGTGATCTCTGCTTCGGCGCCTTTGATAATACGCGCCCCTTCTTCTCGGGCTTGCGCTTTGGCATCGTCAACGATTTGACCTGCATTTTTATGTGCCTGGTCAATAATATCGCTGGCTTGTTGCTTAACAGCACGCAAATCTTCACTGATTTTGGTTTGCGCCAATTGCAAATCTTTTTCACCACGCTCGGCAGCGGCTAACCCTTCTGCAATTTTGGTTTTGCGCTCTTCCAAGGCATCGATCAAAATCGGCCAAACATACTTCATGGTAAACCACACCAAACCAATGAAGACGACAATTTGAACTAATAGGGTGGCATTAATATTCACAGCCTACTCCTTTAACAGTCATACCAATCGTTCTAAGAAATACGTACAACAACGTCTGCAACAAATGGATTAGCAAACGTAAAGAATAACGCGATACCCACACCGATCATCGCCACCGCGTCAAGCAGACCCGCCACAATAAACATTTTAATCTGCAACATGGGCACCATTTCAGGTTGGCGTGCGGCACCTTCTAAAAACTTACCCCCCAACAAACCAAAACCAATACCGGTACCCAAGGCACCAAAGCCGATCAGCAGCGCCACCGCAATGGCGGTCATACCTTGTATATTTGCGATAAATTCAATGTATTCCATAAAGCCTCCTAATTAATATTAATGTTCTTCATGTGCCAGGCTCAAATACACAATCGTCAGCACCATAAAGATGAATGCTTGCAGTGTAATGATCAACAAATGAAAGACTGCCCAGATCCAACCCAAGCTAAAATGCAATATCCCACCAATCCAGAGCGGTAAGGTGGCTGATAGTAGCGCGAGTAAGATAAAGATAAGTTCCCCTGCGTATAAGTTACCGAATAAACGCAAAGATAAAGAAATGGGTTTTGCGAGCATGTTGACCGTTTCTAATAAGAAATTGAACGGCATAATCAACACGCGAAGAAAAACATTTTTGGGATTAAACGGCACGCAAGTGAGTTCTTTCGCAAAGCCTTTAATGCCTTTGATCTTAATCGTATAAAAAATCATTAAGAAGAAGACGGAAATCGACATCGCAAAGGTGAGATTCACGTCAGTGGTTGGCACGACTTTTAAGTAAGGCAAGCCCATCCATTCCGCGAGGCGCGGCAGCAAATCAACCGGTACCAAATCCATGGCGTTCATGAGGAACACCCACAAGAAAATCGTCAGTGCCAGCGGGGCGATCAGTTTGCTGCTGCCATGAAAGCAATCTTTCACTTGGGTATCCACAAACTCTATCATCATTTCCACAAAATTTTGGAAGGGGCCCGGCACACCGCTCACGGCGCGTTTTGCAGCGCGACGAAAGAGATAAATAATCCCTGCGCCTAAAACAAGTGAAAAGAATACGGTATCGATGTGAACAGCCCAGAAGCTGCTTTTATCGCCGGCGGTTAAGAAGACTAAATGGTGAGCAATATAATCTGAGGGTGTCATAAGTTACTTTATTGTTCTTCTTTTACTATTCTGATGGCGCTAAAGCACCAGGGTGCCGCCCAAAATCCCATCTGCACAACCACATACGTTAGGAACAGCGGTAAGGGCCTCACCGGAATAAAGACAAATACCAAAATAAATAATACTGCACTGAGCAGTAGCTTCACCGCCTCTGCGATGTAAAAAGTGCGCACGATCTGGCGCGCGGCCAATGCACCGGTCCTGGCCAGCACCTTCATCGCAAAATAGCCGTTCGCAACGACCGCAATGGCGCCGCCCAAAAAGGCAGAATACGCCGCCACCAAGCTGCTGCCCCAGAGCCACAATAGACTCAGCAGTAACACCAGCAAGACTTGCAGTCCTAGCAAGCGCTTCACACCGCGCTGTGCGGCTTGTGAGGCAAAGGATTTCAATCGACCACATCCAACAAGAAAAGCGATAAAAGGGCTATCGGCGCTGCGAAGTATAATGGCTCGGCCAAGGTGAATCAACCGGCGCGGTTGTGCCTTAGAAAAGGGCCTGTGCCCACCCAATAAAAACTCATTATGAAAACAAGTTATTTAATTAACTTCTATTTTGTTCGAATGTTCGAAACACCCTACCTTTGGACAACAGGCTGTGCTAAATTTGACCAACTCATTCGTTTTATTAAGAGATCACGCAAGAGTTTCAATATGTCAGATCAACATCCTCTCATCATTGCCGGTAAAACATATCAATCCCGTTTATTAGTTGGCACAGGGCTTTACCGTGATGTAAACGAAACGCAAGCTGCCATTGAGGCAAGCCGCGCAGAAATCGTCACGTTTGCGGTGCGCCGCACCAATATCGGCCAAGACAACGACGCGCCTAATCTATTGGATGTCATCTCACCGGAAAAATACACCTTGCTCCCCAATACGGCAGGCTGTTATACCGCCGCCGATGCCATTCGCACTTGCCGCTTGGCGCGCGAACTGCTCGATGGCCACAAGCTTGTGAAGCTTGAAGTGCTGGGTGATCAGACAACCTTGCTGCCTGACGTGGTGGGCACGCTGGAAGCGGCTGACGTACTCGTCAACGATGGTTTTGATGTGATGGTGTACACCAACGACGACCCGCTGACCGCAAAGCGTTTAGAAGAAATCGGTTGCGTGGCCGTGATGCCACTGGCCGCGCCGATCGGTTCGGGTTTGGGCATTCGCAACCCCCATAACATCCGTATTATTTTAGACAATGCCAACGTGCCTATATTAGTTGATGCGGGCGTCGGCACCGCGTCCGATGCCGCCATTGCGATGGAGCTCGGCTGCGACGGCATTTTAATGAACTCCGCCATTGCCAAAGCAGATAACCCCGTCAAGATGGCCCACGCCATGCGCCATGCTGTCATCGCGGGTCGTCTTGCACTTGAAGCTGGCCGCATGCCTTATAAAACGTATGGCAGTGCCTCATCCCCTACACAGGGCGTGATCGCCGCTGCCGCTTAACAATATGTCCACTACTTTATCAACGCGCATCCGCAGCTTCGTGCGCCGCGAAGGGCGCAACAGCAAACGACAAGCCCACGCCTGGGAAACATTTTGGCCACAATTTGGTTTATCGCAAACAGAAGGCTTGCTTGATTTAGATAATCTCTTTAGTCGTCATGCACCGCGCATTGTTGAAATTGGTTTTGGCAAAGGCGAATCACTGCTCGCACAAGCCAAAGCACACCCTGAACAAGATTACATCGGCATTGAAGTCTATCGCACAGGCGTGGCACATTTACTGCATCAACTTGCCGCTGAACATATCACCAATGTACGTCTTTTTTGTGCCGATGCCGTTGAGGTACTGCAACGCTGCTTGCCACCTGAAAGCCTGGATGCCGTGTTACTATACTTCCCCGATCCCTGGCCCAAAAAACGCCACCATAAACGCCGCTTGGTACAAGCGCCTTTTGTTAGCGCCGTGGCAGACAGACTGAAAACCGGCGGCTTATTTCACATGGCCACCGACTGGGAGCCTTACGCACAATGGATGCGCACCGTCATGGAAGAAAGTGCTGCCTTTGAAAATATCGCTGGGAAAAACCAATTTTCACCCCGGCCCGAACAGCGCACGCTGACTCGATTTGAGCAGCGCGGCCATCGCCTTGGTCATGAAGTCTGGGATTTACTATATAGAAAACACCCTGCCCCTTAATTGGGCGGGCACAGAGAGCCGCCGCCCCTACGAATAAGCTAGATAACCATTACCCCAGATACTCAAATAAAAGCATTAGCAGTAGAGGCGGCCCTGGTGTGGCCGCCCTTTATTTTAAGAAACAGAGCGACTGTGGCAGAATAGGCTTGATAACTTTTTGTTTTGTATAAAATTCCAGATGAAATTCTTACGCCGCCTGTTTTTCTTGCTTTCACTGTGCCTCCCCCTCGTGGCACACGCAGCATCTCTCAAAATAGAGATCGTAGGCGTCAAAGATAAAGCCCTGCTAGAGAATATCGAAGCGGGTCTTAGCATTAAACAACAGCAAGACTACGCGCTGTCTTCCCCTTTGCGGCTGCGTTACTTGCACGAGAAAGCACCCAAAGATATCCGCAAAGCGCTGGAGCCATTTGGTTATTATAACGTTGCGATCGATTCGTCCATCCAGGAGAGCAACAATAACTGGGTTGTCCGCTATGCCATCACACTCGGTGCACCCGTTAAAGTCAAAGCCGTTGATATTCAGATCCTGGGAGAAGGTGCAAACGATCGAGCCTTTAACAGACTCTACCGCAGGCTCCCACTCAAAGCAGGCATGACGCTTAACCACAAAACCTATCAAGCATCACGACAACAACTGCTCCAAATGGCCGCAGACCGCGGTTACTTCGACGCCAACCTCACCCGTCATGAGATCATTGTTTCGCCCGAAGAAAATGAAGCGGAAATTTATCTTTATCTTGACACTGGCAATCGTTATTACTTGGGTGACGTGACATTTGCACAAGATATTCTCGATGATGACTTCCTCGCACGTTTCGTGAGGTTTGCACCCGGCGACCCCTATCACGTTAATCGCGTATTGGATTTGCAGCGCGCGCTGTATGGCAGTGAGTATTTTGCGCAAGTCGACGTACGGCCCCAAATTGAAGCGGCAGAAAATAACATTGTCCCCATTCGCGTTGATTTAACCCCCAACAAGCGCAACAAATACGGTCTTGGTGTCGGCTTTGGCACAGACACGGGCTTTCGTGGCACCTTAGGCTGGGAGCGACGATGGGTGAACCGACGGGGCCACCATACCCGCACCAGCGCCCGTGTTTCACAAATCGGTTATTTATTTAGCAGCAATTACATTATCCCTGGTAAAAAACCACAAACCGATAGCTACGAGTTTTCGGCAAGCCAGAGTGAAGAAGATGTGAACCCTTACGATAACCAGCTCACACAATTTAGCGCCAGTAAAATTTTTCAAACAGACACCTGGCAGCATACTTACAGCATCACGCCCCAGTACGAAGACTTTACGATTGCCGATCAACATGACCAAACGTTTTATTTGATCCCCAGCGCCCACTGGACGCGTTATTTTGGAAGAGAACGTTTCAGCATCACGCGTGACCATGGCAGTCGCTTAGGGGTTGAAGTGCGCGGCGGTTCCGATTACGCCCTTTCTGAAACAAATTTTGCCCAAGCGCAAGCACAATATAAGATGGTACAACCTTTTACCAAGCGTAACCGCTTTATCTATACTACCCTTATAGGGGGCACCTTAGTCGAAGATTTTGATGACTTATCGCCAACACTGCGTTTTTTCACCGGTGGCGATCAATTACTGCGCGGCTATGATTATAAAAGTATCGGCTCCACAAATGCCGACGGTGATGTCATCGGCGGGAAATATGTTTACACCAATAGTTTTGAAATTGACCAGCTGGTTTATAAACAATGGGGCGTCGCTGTGTTTTACGACATCGGTACGGCAACCAATGATTTCTCAGAAAGCTTTAAAAACGGTGTGGGCGGTGGTATTCGCTGGCGTTCACCGGTTGGGCCGGTGCGCCTGGATGTCGCCAGAGGGCTTGATTCCGGTGGCAGCTATCAAGTGTATGTGAGTATTGGACCCGACCTATGAGGAAACTACGTTACTCCCTTATTTTTCTATTCCTGTCACTTATTCTGTTACTGGTGGCCATCCCCCAATCCGAATTTGTGCTGCGCCATGCTGTTTCGCTTATTGATCGCTTCTCCTCTGCGGACATCACGGTAGCAGAAATTAAAACCGACTTCCCCGGCAAGCTGGAAATCCAGGACCTTTATTACCATCACGCTGGCAAAACATTAAAAATCGACACCCTGACAATGGATTGGCGGCCATTGCGCTTATTCATCGCACAGCTTAGGGTCAACTCGCTTGAGGTCACGGATCTCTCATTCAACACCACTGCTTCTCATGAGCGTGAAAGCAAGCATGAACATGAAGATGAAGACGATAGCACTGCAAAGCAAACATCTGATCAAACAGAACGCTCCCTTTCCTTTCTGCCTCGCCCCTGGCGCATCCATGTTGGTGACGCGGTGATGGATAACATCACCCTGAATAATACAAAGCTTGACCACTTTGCATTCGCCGGCAAAGTCAATCATCAATTGTTTGACCTGTCTTCCCTCAGGCTGGTGATGAACCAATTTCAACTGCGTGGCGAAGGCACCTTTAGCCTTTACGATCCATTCGATATCCACGCGGCGCTACAGTGGCGCGTCAACACACAAGTGCCGTTAAGTGGCTTTGCCAATATTAAAGGCGATACGCAGGCTATCACGCTACACAGCGAATTCAGTCCCGCCGTTGCGGCCACCCCGCTCACGCTCGATGCCACACTTTTTTCACCGTTAGACGCACCGCATTGGACAGCGGCACTGACCGCGCAAGATTTTGATTTTAGCCTGCTCTCCCCCAATTTACCCGGCACGCTCACACTGGCGATCAATAGCGAAGGCGAAATCAACAATGACCAACACCGCTATTATATTGAGATAAGCGAGCTCCATGGTCAACTGGAGGAGGCGTTGATCAGCGGTGGCGGCCGCCTGGATGCACACAATGATCAATATGATTTTTCTGAATTGCATCTTGCCATCGGTGAAACGATGCTTTCACTCGACGGCGCGATCCGTGATGAGTGGTCATTGCGTTGGCAAGTGGTGAGCGATGATCTGCGCGCCCTGTGGCCCTCACTCCATGGCGCACTCGATGCCAATGGGCAAATACGAGGCGCGCGCGCGCAGCCTCGTTACACAGCAGCGATCACGGCCAATCATGTCAGTTTTGAGGCATACGGCGTAGACTCACTCGACACGGAGCTGACCTTTTCACGCGCAGTCGATGCGCCTATTGAAATACGTTTAGAGGCCACAAACATCACGCAACCTGTTGTGGATATTGAAACACTCTCCCTCAATGCACAGGGCAGCGCACAAGATCATCACGCCACCCTGCGAGTCGATACCGCACAACAGCAACTACAGCTCGGGATCACAGGCCAATGGGATAATACTGCCTGGGAGGGCAACATCACCGCACTGTCACTCAGCGGCCCACTCACGGAGCAATGGGCATTGCGCGCACCCAGCAGGCTACACATCGAACCCGATTACATCATGCTGGAGTTACTTTGCCTTGATCGCACGGACATCAATGAAACCGGCGAACTCTGTGCTGCCGGTGAATGGCAAGGCGGATTTACCACACAAGGGGCACTCCACGGCACCGCGCTGCCGCTGGCCCCCCTTTATTATTTCCTCCCTTCCGAAGCACAGTTAACCGGTGAATGGGATTTTGATGCAAAATGGGAAATCACCGAATACGGCACGCACACGCGCAATACGGCTGCATTTGATCTGCGCATTGCACCCGGCACCTTATCCCTGCCTTGGAGCATCGACAAGCACCCACTTGCATTTGGCGGCGGGAAGCTGGCGATACAGTGGGAAGATGCTGATCTGCATGGCGATCTCCACCTCATCTTGCAAGGGGAAGATACCCTCCAAGCAGAAATCGATTTGCCTGGCTTCCAATTACCGATCGGTGCCTTCGATCAACAACCCCTGCAGGCAAACGCACAAGCACAAATCAATCATGTGGCTATCCTGGCCTTGCTCTTTCCTAATATTGATAATCTTGAAGGCAGTTTGTCACTGAATGTGGCCGCAGAGGGTACATTACGCCAACCCAAAGCAAATGGTACGCTGCGCCTGCAAAACGTACAAATGGACATTCCGACAAGCGGTATTCAACTCACCGATACGCACGCTGATATTGATTTTTCGGGTGGCGACATACAAATTGACTTACACACCACCTCGGGTGAGGGCACGATGCAGATCCGTGGCGAGGCAAATATCGCCAAACAAACCGGTAACCTGATCATTCAAGGGGAAAATTTTCTAGCGATGGATACACCGGGTCTTCATCTTGTGCTGTCGCCCGATCTGCAATTAGTGCTTGCCGATGGTCGCCTTGATCTAAGCGGTGACGTGCACGTTCCGCAAGCCAACATCACCTCAGAGGTGACCACCGGTTTTGTGGCCCCTTCTAGCGATGTGATCATCGTGGGCGAAGCCGCGCCTCCACCGCCGCTGTGGGAAAAAATAGATTATTATGGGCAAATCCGCCTGCTATTAGGTGATCAAGTGAAAGTTGATGCCTTTGGGTTAAAGGCCCGTATTGAAGGCGATCTTACCATTAATGAATCCCCAGGCCGTGTCGCCACGGGCACCGGTGAACTGCGCGTGGTCGATGGCATTTACCGTGCGTATGAGCGCGAGCTTGAAATCAGTACCGGCCGTTTAATGTTTGCAGAAGGCCCTTTAACAAATCCAAACATCGATGTGCGTGCTATTCGTCAACTCACCACAGCCGATCGCACCAGCACATTTGCTGATCATGACATTACCGTGGGCATACAGGTCACCGGCAGTGTGCAAACCCCCATGATCACCTTGTTTTCTGAACCGACGATGCCGGAATCCGATATTCTGTCCTATCTTGTGTTTGGCCGGCCACTCGCACAAACGAATGATGAAGATGCCAACCAATTAACACAGCTGGCCACCGCCATCGGCTTACAACGCGGCGGCGCTATCGCTCGCGATATTGGTCAGCGCGTTGGTTTAGATGATGTCAGTGTCGACTCTGACAATGATGCCTTGACAATCGGCAAGCGGCTCTCGCCTCGCTTGTATATCAGTTACGGTATTGGGTTATTTGAACCGGTCAATATTGTGAGACTGCGTTATCAAATCAGCCGCCACTTTGAAGCACGCAGTGAAACCGGCGTGGAAAGCGCCGGGGATATTTTTTATACGATTGAAACGAATTGAATGAGCCTGATAGTCATGCGCTCATCCCCTCTGCCCCTCCCCTCCGCATTAAATAAACAACGTTTTTATTTGAGCGTTTTTTTATAGGCAAATAAATATAACGTTATTTATTGTTACACTGCCGCCTCCGCCGCCGACACACCCAACATCGCGTGACAAACATCCGTAAATGCCTGAAGAAGACGCGCGCTCTCGTCGTTCGCCTCAATCGTGTACTCCTCCGGCAAGTGATGATCTGCCAGCTCGACCAGGAAGATCTCCAGTTCTCTCAACAAGTCCAACACATCGCACTCCAGCAGCAAGTGCTGTTCATGTGTGGTGATCTGGCCGTGCTGTGAAAGCAGCGTGATCTGCGCGCGCGCACCCTGGATGAAGGTAAACAGCGTGTTGAACTGATTCATATTTTCCTCATCCTCATCATCCCACGTGTCCGCAAGTTGCTGGTAGAGCTGTGCCATCGCGGTGAGGTGTGTCGAATGCACGGGTTGCTGCAGCTGTTCGGCGGCGCCGTATGAAACCATTTCGCCACTCCTCAGCAAGCCTCTTTTCTCACCCACCCTCTCACTTTCCTCATCTTCTCTTTCGCCTCCTGCTTCTGTCGCCGGAGGCGTTGCTCTTGTCGCTTCTGTCGCCTGAGCCGCTTCTGCTTGTCGCATCTGCTTCGCGTGAGCACTCGCCAACAACATCACCCCATCACGGGTTTGCCAGAAAAAGACCACGTTCTCACCCACCACTTCACCGCTACCGTACACGCGTTGGAGACTGTCAATGACGCGTCCCAGGTAGGCACCGTCAGCGTGACCATGGAGCATCAACACCGCGACAATAATGAAGAAGGTGGCCTGTGGTGCAATGACCCAATCGCCTTCGGGTTCTTTTTCCAAGTTACCCAAAAAATGCCACACCCCGTAGAAGTGCGCATTTATTTGAGTCATGTTGTTAGCAATGAGAAGCTTCTTCAGTATTGGGTCTCCCCACAAAGTGGGCAAGAAAAACACCCCCGGAAAAACCACGTAAGCCACCGAGAACATGACACTCACCCGCCTCTCCCAAAAGGGCGGCGGCTTTCTGCCCAACAACTCACCGAAGCAGTACTCGAACAGTTTCCCCAGGTAGTTTGCTGTTTGCGAGGCGCTCGTCGCAGACCACCAGAATGCCCTGAGAAAGAACCAGACAGGGTGCTTGTCTCGAAAGGCTTTCAAGTCTTCTTGCGAGAACTGCCCCCACATGCCCGTCACAAAGTGCGGGAACTGATCTGCGTAAAGCAGAGAGAATAAGATGACAAACCCGATGGGCCCCAGCAGCAGCAGCACCCGACCCGCGAGCGGCAGGCTGTAAAAAGCCTGCAGCCACCGTGCACAGGCAGCGGAAAACCGCGCATACCACGATCGCTGCACCGTCTCCTCCTCTTCCGAAGGGGTAGGCTCGGCATACGGGTCAATCTTCAGAAACGCGTCTCCCAGTTTTGCGCCTTCTCTTTGGGCGGCGCTCACTTGTCCGCTGTCAGCCACACCCTCGACCTCGATCAGCGCCGCTTTCTTGATGTTATCCAGGAAATCAAAAAACAAGGTATTGCATTCCCCGCGCGCCTCCGGGGTATCGGCTTTCGCACTCCACTGATCTACTCGGCCCCGCACGGTGTTGACGTACGCAGTGATGATCTCAAGCTGCAAAGCAGGCTGCTCCTTGTATTGCATCACCTGCGCATGCAGCGCGTTGTAATGCGCGTACAAGGCAGCCCCATTGGGCAAGGTGGACACACGGCCGGCTTGCTGAAAGATCCGCCACCCCAACGTATGGGGTTCCAACGCCTCGAAATAGACCAAAATGCCCCCCGGCTTGGCGTACCAGAAGGTCAGGATGGCATCAATCATGCGCCCCAGGTAAGCTCCCCCGGCATGGCCTCGCACAAACCCCGTGCCAAGCACCACCAACGCCATGAGCACCTCGCCAAGCAGTGTGGTGCATACCTCCAGGTAAGACAGCCCGCCGTACATCGGCACCGAGATGCTGCTCATGCCCAGCTCCTCGATCTTGCTGGTGCCCAGCACCCCCGCGTACAAGACGATGACCGTCATGGCGTAGATAAAGGAGGCGTAGACACTCAAGCTCACCTCCCAGGTCACACGTTTGCTGTACTTGGGGCGCTTTCTTTGACGCCAGCGCTTCAATCGGTATCGCCACAACATCCACACGGCTCGCGTGTTGCCGACTGACCGACCGATGTAGCAGCCGTAGCGACCACCGTGCACCAACGGCCAGTAAGTCACAGACAGAGTCGACATCGTGCCACCTGACACGATCCACTGCCCCCAAATCTGGGTCTCCAAACGCCCCCACCACTTGCAGGCGTAAGCTACCCACAGAAACAAAAAGATCACCGGCGCAAGCCGAGCAATGTAAAGTGTTTGGAGGGGGGGCGTGTTGACCGTGGGCAAAGGCTTTCGCTTTCTTGCTCTCGAAGCCCCTGCGCGCGCAGAGTGCTGCGCAGGGCTGCTCCCTTCAGCGTTAACCGAGAAAGAGTGGTCCATCTTGGTTTTTTTGACAAAAAAATAAAACTATGATCGAGGGTATCTAAGCCAATCTTTCAACTTTGATATCCTTCTAACTATATAGCGTAACATCGGGGTGTAGGTTTACTTTTTAGGAGGGTGTTTCACGAAATTGTCATATAAAACCGAATATTACTGGATAAATTTATTTTGCCCCTGTTATATCAATAAGTTAGATAGTTTCTAAAAAAAAGAAACTTTATGTTAAATTTAATAAGCACAAAGAATCTTTCCCTCTTGCTGTTATTTAACGGCAGATTTGCTATTTTTTCGGAGATGAAGATTTATCTGTGGAAGGCATCGTGCTTGGCCAACGCGCCAGAATCTAATCTGCTTGATAGACTAGCTGCCCGCCCAATAAGGTGTGCGTGACTTTCCCTTGCATTTCCCAGCCTAATAACGGCGTGTTATGGCCTTGGCTGGCCATCGTCTCTGCGTTCAAGGTCCATGCAGCAGCCGGGTCAAAAATACACACATCAGCGGTTGCCCCTACTGTTAAACGGCCCGCATCCAAACGCAATAAATTAGCCGGGAAGGTGGTCAGGCGTGCAATCACGTCACTTAATGCCAAGATACCTTCATTCACCAAACGCAGACTTAATGGCAATAAGGTATCCAGCGCAGAAATACCCGGCATGGTTTCAGCAAAGGGCGCGCGTTTTGCGACGGCTTCGCAAGGGCGGTGATGCGAACTGAATAGCGTGATCACCGACTCTGCCACACCGCGCTGCAGCGCAGCTTGATCGGCCAGGCTGCGCAGTGGGGGTAGCACATGGGCATCACTGTTAAATTCATCGACATCGAGCTCTGTTAAATACAGTTGGTACGCAGCCACGTCGGCGCTGACCGGTAACTTATCTTCGCGCGCTTGCCCAATTAATTTCACCGCATCGGCGCTCGATAAGCCGGCAAAATGTGCAGTGACACCGGTTTGTTTAATCAGTTCTAAGTCGCGCGCGATGGCAACGGTTTCAGCCGTCGCGGGAATACCTGGCAGACCCAAGCGGGTACTCACCTCTCCTTCATGCATGCAGCCGCCTGCGGCTAAATCGGGGTCTTGCGGATAAATAATAATCGGAATATTGAAGCTCGCCGCAAACTCAAAGCAATGCCGCAATACATTGCTGTTGGTGATGGGCACGTCACCATTACTTAACCCCATGCAACCGGCCTGATGCAAGGCGGCCATGTCGCTTAGGGCTTCACCTTGTAAGCCAGCCGTCAGTGCGCCTAACGCGACAATCCGCACCGGCAAGTCAGCACGCGCGGTTAACTGCCGCACGCTGTCGCGTGTATCCAGTATGTTGTCACGACTCGGTGGAAAACAAAGTGTGGTCACCCCCGCACGCGCGGCAGCCAAGGCTTCACTTTCAAGAGAAAGCTGGCCATCGTATTGAGGTGCGGGCAAGAAAGCATTTAAATCAACGAAACCTGGCGCGACCACTTTGCCGCGAGCATCAATAACGTGTTCAGCGATAAAGCCATCGGGTGCCTCACCCACCGCCACCACCTGCCCTTGCGCAATATGCAGATCGTGCTCGGCATCGATGCCGGCGGCGGGGTCAATGAGTCGGCCATTGCAAATACTGATCAGCATGCGTCGCTTCCCCTTTTCTCTTTTTTGCCCAACAACCCGAGCACCGCCATGCGCACAGCGACGCCGTAACTGACTTGATGTAAAATCACCGACTGCGGACCATCGGCCACATCCGACGCAATTTCCACCCCGCGATTAATAGGCCCCGGGTGCATGACAATGGCATCGGGCTTGGCTAAAGCCAAACGCGCACGCGTTAAACCATAAGCGGTATAGAATGCACGTTCGCTCGGTAATAATGCGGCTTCCATTCGCTCTTTCTGTAAGCGCAGCATCATCACCACATCGACATCTTGTAAGGCTTCTTCCATGTTATTAAAAGCATGCACGCCTAATTTTTCAACATGCACAGGCAACAATGTTTTGGGAGCCACGACGCGCACTTCCGCAGCGCCTAAAATATTGAGCGCGTGGATCTGCGAGCGCGCCACACGCGAATGCAAAATATCGCCCACAATGGCCACGCGCAATTCAGGAAAGCGATCACCTTTATGACGACGGATGGTCAACATGTCTAACATGGCCTGTGTGGGGTGCGCATGGCGGCCATCACCGGCATTGACCACGGCAATGTGGGGTTTGACTTGGCCAGCAATAAAATGCGCAGCACCACTTTGCGGGTGACGTACCACAAATAAGTCTGCGTGCATGGCTTCTAAGTTGCGCAAGGTGTCGAGCAGATGCTCGCCTTTGCTGGTGGAGGAGGTTCGCACATTAAAATTGACGACGTTCGCTGATAAGTTTTTAGCGGCTATTTCAAACGTGGTACGTGTACGTGTGCTGTCTTCAAAGAAAATTTGGATAACGGTTTTGCCAGACAACAAGGGCGCTTTATTAATAATCTGATCATCCCGGCCTAAGAGCACATCGGCTTGGTCCATGATGCTGTGTAATAAATGGCGGGGTAACCCTTCGATGGTGAGGAAATGTTTAAGGCAACCGTGTTGATCAAGTTGTTGTGTTGGCATGTGTAAAAAACTGACTTTATTTATATAAAGTTAGCATATTTTAGGTAGATAGACCAGTTTTTCTACCCGTCGCGTTGTAAATTTCCACAGGATTTGTAGGGGCACGGCGTGCCATGCCCATCTCAAAGATAGTCGCTGGCCCTTGAAAGGGAGGCTCCCCATTGAATGGTTAACTGCTAGTCGTGCAAACTCATAGGATTGCGCCCTCTCCCCCCATGGGGGGAGAGGGCTGGAGTGAGGGGGTATTTACACTGTAAATCTATTTTACTTGCTGCTAGCGCCCCCCTCGGCCAACCACTGCTCTAAAATCAATTTGGCAGCCACGCTATGACTATCGATTTGGCGACGTGCTTTGCTATTTTCCATCTCAGATAACTGCTGGCGTGCAATTTGGCTGGTCAAACGTTCGTCGGTCATGTGCACAGGCAAGTGATAACGCCCGTTTAATTGGTTGGCAAAACGCTGCGCCGCTTCGGTCATCCACTGTGTTTTACCATCAAGATGCAGCGGCAAGCCCACTATCAACGCCTCTGGTTGCCACGCCTTAATCAGCGCCGTAATGTCTTCCCAACGGGGCACACCGTTTTGGGCTTTGAGTGTCGACAGTGCGGAAGCCGTGCCCGTCACAGACTGCCCCACGGCCACCCCGATATGTTTCATACCCAAATCAAAGCTAATAAAGGTGCCCACTGCGCCTGTCATGCTCACTCCGAAACTAACCTTAACGCACGCCGTGTGGCGGAAAACTGTTCGCCAAAACGGTTTTTGCCATCTGCGCGCATGCTCGCAGCATGTTGTTCTAAATATTGATTTAAGTCATCCAAGGTCGCCACGCGATATTGCACCGTTAAATGACCCGGCTGCTCTGCCGCTTTTTCCAAATCCATTTCATGGAAAAGCTCAGCGCTTAAAAAGCCCGGGAACGTTAACATTTCGTTCATGTGCGTTTGTAGCCACTGCCTAAAATCAGCAAGGATGGCGAGTTGCACCTGTAGGTTCACTTCGTAAATAATCATGATGATTTGATCTGTTCTGGTTTCGCGGTGTGCTTTGCGCGCCACTGCATCAAGCGCGCTGTCCAACTTTCTTGGATATATAAAAAGACAGGCATCACGATTAATACCAACGCGGTCGCAAAAGCCAGACCAAAGGCGATAGACACCGCCATCGGAATTAAAAACTGTGCCTGGAGTGACGTTTCAAATAAAAGTGGCAAGAGGCCCGCAATGGTCGTGATGGACGTCAAGATCACCGCGCGTACCCGTTGTACCGAAGCTTCGATGATCGCTTCTCGCAAGCCGATACCTTGTGCACGCAGATCTTTATAAAAACTAATCAAAATGATCGAGTCATTGATCACAATGCCCGACAAACCAAAGAAACCGAATAGCGATAAAATCGTTAAGTCTAAGCCCATCACCCAGTGGCCAAATATCGCGCCACTTAAACCAAACGGGATCACCAACATAATCGCAATCGGCCAGAGGTAAGAACCAAACACCCACGCCAAAATCACATAAATTAAAATCAGCGCAAAGAGGAGGCCTTGCTTCATGTCCCCAAAGGTTTCAATCTGCTCGGCCGCTTTACCTTCTAATGAATACGTCAACCCGTAGCGCAAGGCTAAGTCTGGTAAAAATTCACGGTTTATTTCGCGCGTGATGCGATTGGCGTTGGCGGCGCGCGCGTCTACTTCTGCTGTCACGTGTACGGTCAATTTTGTATCCGTACGACGCAGTCTTTCCAAACCCGGCTGTGGTTCAAAGGTGACCACGCTGGCCAACGGCACCATGCGCCCTTCGGGTGTCAAAATCGGCAACGCTGATAGCGCAGCCAAACCATGTCGCTCATCGTCGGGCAGCACGACTCTGACTTCTAACTCTTCGCCCGCTTGATAATACGTTTGCGCAACCTGGCCATCAAAGGCCGCGCGCAATTGCCGGCCCACGTCAATCGTAGTGAGGCCAAGCGCTTCGCCCTCTAATGTTAATTGATAAATCAGTTGCTCTTGGCCAAACGGTAAATCGTCTCGCACATTGCTGACACCACTGAATTGACGAATATGTTCAGCCAACTCAATCGCCGCCGCTTTTAAGACAAACGGATCGTCTCCCATCAGCTGCACATCGATATCTTCACCGGGGGGGCCTCCTTCTTGCGCCACGATGGAAAAACCTTCCAAGCCCGCGGGCTCAGAGATATAACGCCGCCAGGCTTCTAAGAAAATACTATTGGTCACACGGCGCTCATCCGGCGACACTAACTCTACTTCTAAATGACCATATTGATCTCCGCGCTCGGATGTCGCCCCGCTGCCCGTATCGACAGGCGCAGAGATCCGATGAAAGACGACAGCATTTACCAGAATATCTTGCCCATAGGTTTCTTTGAGCTCATCATGTGCAAGATAAAGCGCTTCTTCGACTTCGAATAAAAATCTATCCACCTTGTCAGGCGACGTGCCTGCGGTAAATTGCGCGTCGGCCATAAACACCGCCCCTTCAGGCGAGGGGAAAAAGGTAAAGGGAATACGCCCACCCAAGACAAGACTGATCATGAGTAATAACACCGCAAACGCCATACTGACGGTGGCGCCTCGGTGATTCAGCGCCTTGGTGACGAATTTTCGGAAGTGAATTTCGCGGAAGCGATCGACGGCATTATCAATGCGGCGTCGGAATTTGCTTTCTTGCCGAACCCCACCCTTTTTAAAACTATGATGCAAATGCCCGGGCAGCACTAAAAAGCACTCTACTAGTGAAGCGATGATCACGCAGATCACCGTGATAGGAATAGCAATCAAAATATTACCGATCACACCGGTAATTAATAGCAGGGGCGTAAAGGTGGCAATGGTGGTTAATGAAGACGCCACCACCGGTGCAAACATACGATGCGCACCTCGCCGCGCCGCGGCGAGCGGTTTCACCCCGTGATGCAAATGCGTGAGCGTGTTTTCCCCCACCACAATGGTATCGTCGACGATAATGCCCAGCGCCATGATCAAGGCGAATAAACTGATCATGTTGATACTGCCGCCCAGCATATAAATCACAGCAATGGTAGCCAGGAACGATACCGGCACGCCGACGGCCACCCACCAGGCCACACGGCCATTTAAAAAGACAAACAAAATCAACACAATTAAGATCATCCCACCAATACCGTTTTTCAACAGCAGGCGTATGCGCTCGCTTAAATACTGCCAATTTTCTTCGTACACTTGCACGTGAATATTGGGTGGCAGGGTGGGCAGCGTTTCTTCTATCCAGGCTTGCATGATGCGGGCCGCTTCCAGCGTATTACCTGCTTCGGCACGTAATAATTGCAGCTCGACTGCCGGACGACCTTGATACGTTACCCAGGGTTCTAAATCTCGCGGCCGCTGTTCAATCTCGGCGATATCGCTTAATAAAATACGCCGACCTTGATCATCACTCATCAGCGGCAATTGCATAAAATCTAAAAAGTCACGGCGTTGTTCTAGACTGCGCAATTGTTGCGAGAGCTCACTGCGCCCCGCCGTACCGGCCGGTAAATCTTGACTCATCTGATTGATGCGATCCGCAATCATCTCGAGGCTCACGTTCATCTCAGCCAGCTGCTCACTGGAAATTTGTATGGCAATTTCTTCTTCTGGTAGGCCGACGACGTTTACTTTTGCGATCCCGCGGTCTAACAGTTCACGCTCAAACTCACGCACGAGTGGGCGCAATTCACGTGGATCATCCGGGCCAAACACCAGTAGCTTGGCGACCGGCTCAAAAAAGAGTACGCGCGAAATTTCAGGTTCTTCGGCATCCGGTGGCAAATTACGCTGCACCAGGCTGACATATTCTTTGGTTTGATCAACCGCCTCGCTGATATCGGTGTTTTCTTCAAACTCCAGCATAATCGTCGCGAACCCTAAATTACTGGTCGCGGTCATTTTCTTTAAATTATCGAGACTGCGCAGCTCTTGCTCGATGGGAATGGTGATCGCTTCTTGCACGTCGTCAGCACTGGCGCCCGTCCAAACGACTTTCACGCTCACCACGTCTAAATTGAATAAGGGGAATAATTGAATATTGATGCGACCCATGAGGGTATAAACACCTGCCAGGATCATGATCAGCATTAACAGGTTCGCCGCAACAGGGTGCCCCGCAAAAATATTGATCAGGCCTTTATTATGATTGCTATTTTTTTTATCGGTGTGATTGATAGAAGGCTCGGCCATGTTTAATCAGACGCGTGTATTTTAAGGCCATCGATAGCATTGACGAGATGCGAGGTGACCACAATATCACCCGGCACGAGTGTTTCGCTGCGCACTAATACTTCGCGTTCGTTCATCGCTGTGCGTCGCTCACCGATATATTCGACGACGACGGCCTGCATGCGACCGTCTACTTGTTTATAAATGACATCTTTGCCATATAAGGCGCTTGCCGGTAACGCCACCACATTTTCTTCTGGTGCCAGATCCACTGTCATGAAAATAGAACGGCCTAATGCCAAGGCGCTGCCACCTTGCTCGACAGTAAATAAACCATCTACGCCACCTGTGCCAAAGGCAACTTGGCCTGACACCCGAGCTAAGCGCAAGATAACCTCTCTATCATCAACGATAGCCTTTGCGGTGATCACATCGCCGGCATCCAGGCGTGCTTCTGCGCGCGCTAAATAGCGGCTGGGGATCTGCGCACGCACTTCGATATGCTCGGTATCATAGAGTGAGATGAGGGATGCCCCCATTTGAATGCGCTCGCCCACTGCCACATCGACTTGCGCGACACGCCCTGCAAAAGGGGCGAACACGTCGGTACGTGATAAATCGAGCGCCGCTTGGTCACGTAAGGCTTCGGCTCTCGCGAGACCGGCTTCCAGTTGCATGAGGCGATTCGGATGATCTTGCACTTCCAATCTGCTGCGCTCAACCGCCACTTCTTGCTGTTGTTGTGCTTGCTTGGCTTCATCCAGCGCCGCCTCTGAACCTAACTGTTTTGCCACAATTTGTTCTTCTCGCTCGACGGCGCGGCGCCGCAGCCCGAGCAAGGCTTCATCGTGCATTAAGGTTTGTTTGGCGATTTCATCACGCCGCATTTCGGAAGCAATTAAGGCTTCCATTTCCATCACATCGGCGCGACGCTGCTGCAGCTGCAAGGCAATTTCTTCTTTATCGAATTCAATTAAAAGGGAGCCTGCCGCGACACGATCGCCCTCTTGCACAGGTGTGGCGTCAATAAAGGCGGTGATCGCCGCGCTGAGTGTGCTTGCACGCGGTGACTCCACGCGGCCTAATAATATTAATTGTGGGGATAAACTGTCTGGAAAGACTTCGACCACCTCCACTGGCCAGCTGCGCTCGACAATTTTTTCGGCGGTGACTTTGGGGCGAGTAGCCAAGATAAGCGCTACCAGCAGCACGGTGAAAAAGATCACCCACAGAGGAATGTGTTGTTTGAGCCAGCGCGGTGTTTTCATATAACTTGATAGTGTACCACAGCTTGTGCCAGCCTGGGCAGAGACAAAGACGATTAATTTACTTTAAAATCAATCGCTTCCACGACAATTTTTTGCGCGCTCATGCGAAGGCGATCCGCTCGCAATACGAGGCAATCCGAAGAGAGCACCAGACTGCTGGCTGGCGTCGTCAGTGCTATTGCTTGACCTGCTTGCAAACGCACACCGCCCCCCACCTCACACACCGCATCGCCTTGCGATACGCCAAGATGTAAATCGCCTCCCGCTTGCCACGTCATATCTTGCCCCACATCGATCGTCATCTCGGCGTGCTGCGTTTTCATTAATACATTCTCAGTAGTATTGAATAAGCAATCTTGATCCGCTTTTAATGCCAACGTTTCGGTGGTGCGCAGCTGACTAGTGCGATCTTCTTCGCCTTTGACATGCAAGATGTGATCGCCCTTCACCTTCGCTTCATAATGTCCTGTTACCGCTTGTGTGTGACGGCCTTGTGATGATATTTGAATATCTTTTGCGGCGGTGATCAATAGTGCGCCTTCCTTTGCTATAAAATCAATACGTGAGGCCTCCTCTCCCTCGTACAAGCCGACAAGGTTTTTTTGGTCGCGTGTGTTTAATTCAATACACGGCACTGGAAAATCTGAAAAACGCAGCTGATTATCTTCGCCCGTGCGAAGTATCATCTCGTGTGGGTTATTTGAGGTCACCGGCGAAAGCGCTTCGTCTGTGAATAGGCTGCCAATGATCACTGTTTGATCAATATCATTATCAATGCACTGTAATACGGTTTTAGCGCCCGCAGGCAAGGGAAAATGTAGGCCCGTTTTTCTAGTTTCTTCAGCGCCACCGTAGGGCTGCAAGAGCGGTATCGGTGCTGCATGTTTGGCAACCGCATAGCGCCCCTGCCGATCCATTGGCGGAGACGCTTCCATTATTTCACTGATGAAATACGGCAGCGGTAGTTTGAAACGAAGCGGCTTAGACCCTGTCATCGCTTGTGGGTTTGATCCCGTTACCGAAAAAGGCAGTGACGTCAGGCTATCGGCAATGTGCAACACACTGCCTTGCTTTTTATGACGTACCATAAAAAACAAATCATGCTGCGCCAAGTGTCGCCGCATAAAATCATCATCACTTTCATTTAACTGTGTGGCGGCTTCAATAAATGGCGCACCGCTGCCTGGTTTAAAATGAAACGCATAAGCATCTCGCGCAATGCCTGCCCCCTCAAACACCGATGACAACATGTGATTTAAATCTACATCACGAAACACGCGCGCATGCCGCGGTGACTGAAGCCGATAAAAGTCCGAAAAAATAGTCAGTTGATACTGATAAGGATACTTCTCTATCTCACGCGCCACGCTATCAACCGGCATCGTCTGCAGCGCCTCGACCGCCCCGTTAAAATACGTTGCTTCTGCCCCTTCTGCATCCCTATCAACAAACTGCACAGCACTTCCCATCAAGCCCTCAATAGAAGTAAGCGCTAACTTACTTTTCAGCTCTACTTCTAAACCCGGATCACAATTAATCGCTTGTTGAGGCTGCTTACATCGGAAAACACGAATATTAGAATGGGCTATCTGAGAGAGATAAGGATGAGAAAGAAACTGTAATGTCGCCCCCATAGGGTTGCCTCCAAAAAGTTGCAACACGGGGGGATGTTGATGAGAGCATAGGATAGCAAACTTCTTCGCGCCTATCTGCTTTATAAAGTAGTCAATTAGTTACCAGGCTTTGAAGATATTCGATGACCACTTAGCCTATCAATTATTCCCGGCCCCCTCGCTACGCTCTCCCCCGTGGGGGAGAGGAGGGTAAATGGTTTTGCTAGCGAATTAAAATAGGAACCCAAAGGAAATAACCCCTCACCCCGGCCCTCTCCCCTTGGAGGGGAGAGGGGGAAATAGGGTAGGTGACGCTTGCAAAATAGCGGATCCGGCCCCCTTTAAGGTATAATATAGCTAAATTACTTATCTTATTTCTCAGGAGTTGCCCCATGAATACCATGCGCACGACCGTTTTATTAGCCGGTTTAACGGCTTTATTTCTTGTGGCAGGCTACGCACTTGGCGGCCAGCAAGGCATTATGATCGCGATCATCTTTGCGCTGGTGATGAACGTCGGCAGTTTTTGGTTTTCAGATAAGCTCGTTTTAAAAATATATAAAGCCAAAGAAGTCGGGCCAAACGATGAACCCGTGCTGTATCAAACTGTGCAACAACTGGCACAACGCGCGCGCCTGCCCATGCCCAAAGTGTATTTGGTGCCCAGCGACACACCGAACGCCTTTGCCACCGGCCGCAACCCACAACACGCCGCGGTCGCCGCGACACAAGGGCTGATGCGCGTACTTACAAAAGAAGAGCTCGCCGGCGTGATGGCGCATGAATTAGCGCATGTGCGTCACCGCGATACCTTAATCGGGACAGTGTCCGCCACGATCGCCGGCGCGATCACGGCACTGGCTTCCATGGCAAAATGGGCGATGATTTTTGGTGGCCGTCGCCAACAGCAAGGCAGCCCCATTGCCGCGATTGCGGTGATGATTTTAGCGCCGATTGCCGCCGCCCTCATTCAAATGGCCGTATCACGCTCGCGCGAATACGCGGCCGATAAGGGCGGCGCTGAAATTTGCGGCAACCCCTTGTGGCTTGCTGGCGCGTTACGCAAATTAGAAGCGGCCAGCCAGCAGATCCCCCTGCAAGCGGCTGAAACCCACCCGGCCTCGGCGCATATGTTTATTGTGAACCCGCTGCGCCGCAGCCAAATGGCGCATTTGTTTTCCACCCACCCGCCGATGCAGGAGCGCATCCGTCGCTTAGAACAAATGGCACATCAAAGGGTGGTGTAACGCCGCCCGTCTCCTTTCAGAAAGGGGGGCTCACCTTGCTTTCTTTTTTTATGCCCAATAAATCATTTGTTGGGATGGCCCCTACGTCCGTTTTTCAGATATTTTTAACAAAAAGAGATCCCTCTGAACGCTCATAAAAACAGCCTGATGTGAAGGCTACCCTTGCATACGAACAAGCTATATAGCTAGCTTAGTTTTTGCTGTTTTTTAGAAATAGATCAATATACTGGCTACCTTCTCATTACCTAGCATCAGAACGCGTCTCAATCACGGTGGCCTATCAAAAAACAGATCTCTTGGTGTTACGTCTCACGACTTTCTGAAAAACGTCACTCAAACTTGCTGAGCAGCCCGTTCGCGGTTTTCTCCAATTCTTCGCCTCCCCGCGCAACAACGGCTTCTTGCTCACTGGTTGTCGCTGAAAACATGCTGAGAGCAGCACGCAACATCGGCTTCAAGGACACACACCACATAGAAAGCGGCATCATGAACTTCAGGTGCGGATCACGCATCTGTTCTTGGGTCATCCTGGTAGAACCCAAGAGCAGCTGAAGTGCGCGCATCGCTTTTTCGCCTTCTCGCGCCTGCACTAGCTGCACCAAGCTATGGACTTGGCCACGCTCTTGCCTAGAAAGCCAGCCTGGCTCGTACTTCTTCAGTTCCTCCAGCAACACCACCATCACGGCAGTGTGCTTTCCTCTGTCATCCGCAGCGTTACCCCCTGCGCTTGAGACAGAAGTGAGCTTATCTTCTTCATCCCCGCCTGCCATCGCGTTGCCGCCACCTCTGTAAGTGGTTTGACCACCCCACATGCTCTTTTCTGCGGCCATCTCACTGCGTGCCTTAAAGGCAGCAGCAAGGTCACCCTGATCGATGCCAATACCCGTGATGTAAGAGACCATGTATGAAAAGTAGCGCAGCGGGGTGGGCAACTTGTTGAGCTTGGACTCTTTGAACCCACGAATTGCTGCCAAAAAGGTACCGCCTTTCACAAGGGCCTTCCAATCCTGGCTCACCTTACTTTGATAAAGGTGCATCGCCGCCTCCAAAGGTGGCGTGGCAATCGGCAGAAGCTGTCTGCCCCCATCAAGCGAGGTCACCGTGTATTCCGGCTCGTAGTTGGGGTTTTCCAAGAAAAACTTCAGTTTTGGGCGTTGATGTTCACTTGGATCCACATTTTCAATGACAAACAAGGAGGTGATCTCCTCTCCCTCCTCCGGCACGAGCGGAATGATGTGGAAGCTTGCCTTTCTGTAGAAAGGGTTGGCATCCAGATGCAGCGTGACAGTGAGATCGCGGCGGGTTATCGCGCCTCTCGGCTGCGCGTCATCTGTTGCTTCCTCCCGCAGGGCGACCGTTGGCCACGGGTGCTGGGCTGGCAGTTTTTGATAATGGATCATGTAGCGCAGGTAAGCGCCCAGCGTACCGTATTGGCCACCCGCCTCATTGCGCCCCAAATCCAGTGGTGGCAGCACAACCGCGCGTTTGCCAGCATGCACTGTCAATACAGGCGCAACCTGTTGTTTGTCGCGCAAGGTAAAAAAGGAAAGCAATGTCTCCTCATCATCGAGCAAGGCCAGCGGCGTGGTTGCCAGCGTCTTCAGCTTCAGCGGTTCGTCCGACATAGTAAAAAAATGCGGGAAAAAAGAAACAAACCTTCTGTGTCTCCATATATAGAGTAACATCCAGAGGTAAAAAAATAACTTACCTTCCAATGTTACGCTATGTATGAAGACAAGCTAGGAAACCTTGAACACATCCAAAACTGATCCCGCACTCACATCATGTCAGATGACGACGCACCGAAGACGCCTCCTCCTGGTGATGATGGCAGTTTCTTCATTGCAGCCGCTCTCTCGCCAGGCTCAGATGGCGGCACCCCCAATCCTTATGGTGGAGGAGGCATTGAGATGGAGATATCTCCCATAAAAGGAGGTGCAACGCCCGGCGCAACAACATTTTCTACGGTAACCGGTACGCTCCTTGCCCAGATACAGACACTGGGTGAACCACAGCAACGGGCACTGCTCCGGCGGCTACAGGCGTATGCAGAGGCAAGACAAAGCGAAGCCACAGGATCGCCCCCAGCCGCCGCCAAGCCGCTGTCAGCCATCCTTGCCAGCAACCTCCCGGCACCGGCAGATCTCCCGCGGGTGAACCCCACCGAGGGCCGCACGCTCACCCAACTTCCTCTCTTTATGGAGGGGATGCAGCAGTTGCGCCATTACTTGCTTGGGGGAAGAAGCCTCAAGAAACATTTTATGCCTGAAGAAGTGTCAGTGTCTGCCTCGCTCGATGCCTTTTTGGCAGCAACATTGAGCGAGTATTTGGGGCAATGTGGTATCTTCATCCCTAATCTGCTGGCTGTCGACAAGATACTGGACAAAGGCATCTCGCCTGACGACATGTTTGTGCCTGCAATGGTGCACACTGCCGCGCGCAAAGATTTTCTTGCTCAATTTCAGCGCATCAGTACTGCTTTTTCTGAGAACCGGGCTCACCTAACCGCACTGAAAAAAACCTTGGAAGCCCTCTGGGCGCTGGAAGATGCCGTCAAGGGCCGCATGCTCATGCACCTGAAGCACTTCAGCAAAACCGACATGCATCCGCTTGAGCTCATGCTCCCCAGCGTGACCTTGCTCTTGTTGGCGGCGCATGCGCACGTTGCTGGAAGCGCTACCCTTCGCAAGCTTTGCGAAGAAATTTGGCAGGAATATCAGCGCCTTGCGGAGGTGATGATTCAGTTGTTCAATCACCTTGATGTGCGTCACACCGGTGCAGGGGACGGCGCTGACATTGCTGTTGGGGAAAAAAGGGTCAGGCTCACTGACCATGTGGCGCAGGTTATCCACGACGTTTTTGGCCTCGCCCCCGCGGAGCAAAAAGAGGAGGCAGCCGCCGCCGGCTCAAGCAGCACCGTCTCCCCGACCTCTTTGCCCTTTGGCATGACACCTGCCCCGAGTCATAAGCTAACAACGGCTCGCCAGCCTGCGCTGTCGCTGCCCGCGTCGCTCACACGCGACTTCCGCGATACCGAAGTGGCGCTGCTTTGCTTCCTGAAGGATCAATCCATGACAGCTGATGACGATGAGGGCGCCACAACGCACCAAAGTCATTTTGAAACTACTGGCTCACCAGTACCCGCAAAACTGACCTACCAAGCCGTGTGCCTGTGGTTGCTGCATCACCTGGACTGTTTGCGGGTTTATTTGATCCGCGGGCACTTCAATCAACTGATAGCACGCGAGAAAAACAGTGGGGCGATCAACTACACCCCGCAATCTGAGTTCCGCACAGATTTTCTTGACCCGATGCTTTTCTGTGCGCACACGTTGCCGACGCCGTTCACACTGAACCCCTCCGACACTCAGCGCAAGACACCCGGCAGCTTGCTGAAAGAAAGAAGAGCCGATCTTGCTAACAAGATTGCGATGGCGGTGAGTGAGGCACAACGCTCACTCACCGAGCACCTTTGGGGGCCGCCGCCAGTCGTGCAAGCAGGCCTCACGAGAGGAGCTCCCCCCAAGAAGGAGAAGGAAGGCAAGCCCGAAGAAGAAGAGGAGGAGGAGGAGGAAGAGTAAAAACAAACCCTGCTTAAGAAAATCAAATAAAGAGGCAAAAAAATATTTTTTAAAAACAATGACGCCCTTGTATTTTTCAGCCAATTGAAATTGAAGACGCCTTTCTTTCAAGAAGGTAAACAGCAGCGTGAAATGGCGAGAAAGTGAAAAACCAATAAACTGGACGGTAGACGTCCAAAAAATAAACACCTTGCTTTGAGTTAATTTAATAACTAATATCGTGACATTGCAAACGCGCAAAGATAAGACAATATAAAATGACAGAGATTGCTTTGTGTTGAGATCAATCTTATTACACAGCTGCGCACCGGTTGCGCTTACCTTTTCAGATAAGCACGCACCGATACACAAGCTGCTCGCTAAATAACGTCGATTTAGCGACACCAAGGGCCGATAGGCCAAGCCTCCTACTTGGTGCTGGTTGTTTCGCTTCCTTTCATATCCAATTCACTTTGAATATGTCATGTATCTCCTATGCTTTTTGCTTTCCTTTTCCATTGCATTATTCGCACTCCTTGTTTTTCCCTCGCCTAATGATTTTTTAGGCTTTTTCAACATTTTACCGCCAGCTGTAAAAATTTAGTTATACCGCTACCATCAGTAGCGCGGCACGATTTCCTTATCTCTACAATTGGAGTAACATCCGGAGGTAAGTTTTTGGGTAATCGTTCACGGGGCACATCCGCAAGCACACAAATTTATTGAGGGAATATTCTCCCCCTTAAATTAAGCAAAATAACTAACTATTTTTATCCTTTTGCTATACTTTGAATAAGAAGGCATTTTCTTTTAATGCTGTTTAATCCGTAAAAATTGTTTAAAATTAAGCAGCTTAAACATATTACCTCTCATCACATCCACTGAGGATAGACACATGAAATTACTACTTCGCATTATAGGTTACACCGTTGGGCTAGTTGTCTTGCTGGTAATTGCCGGTTTGACGGCCCTTTTTATCTTCGTTGATCCCAACGACTACAAAGACGAAATCAGCACACAGGTGAAAACGCACACCGGTCGCGATCTCACGCTATCAGGCGATATTGGCTGGTCATTTTTCCCGCGACTCGGCTTTGAAGTCAACGCCGCTGAATTATCAAACGACCCCGATTTCGCCGCACCCTACTTTGCTAAATTTGATACGGCAGAAATCAGTATTGCCGTGGGGCCTTTATTACAAAAAAATATTGTTATCGACCGTTTAGGGTTAAAAGGCTTGTCGGTTAATTTAGAAACCAATGCCGCGGGCAACACCAATTGGGAAACCTTAACGGCAAAAGAAAAGAAAACGGCTGAAGAGGAAACCGCGAAAGCAGAAAATGGCCAAGCAAAAGAGAAAAAAGAATCGGGTGATTTAAATCTGAATATTCACACGGTTGATATCCAAAACGCTGAGATTGTGTGGAAGAATGCACAAGCCAATCAACATTACGAATTAGATAACTTTAATTTGCAAAGTCGCGACTTACAATTTGAAAAACCGTTCCCCATCCAAGTGGATTTTGACTTAACCGATCTCAACACCCAAACCCAAGTCAGCATGGATATCGATACACAAGTTTCTGTGCTCATGGATGAAGAACATTATGTGTTAGACGGTTTAAAATTGGATACCGTGATCACGGGTCCCGATATTCCCAATGGCAAAGTGACCTCAAGTATCCGCGGCGATGTCGATGCTAATTTGGGTATCACGCCGCAACAAGTGCTGGCCGATAATCTGACATTAACACTGGATGATGCGACCATGACAGGGTTTGTGCACATTACCGATTTAGAAAACAAAGGTATTCACTTTGATCTCGCTGTTGATAGCTTAAATCTTGATCGCTATACCGGTGCAGGGGGCGGTGCGAAAGATGGCAGCACCGCGACGGCTTCATCGGGCGGCGGCGATATCCCTGTGGAAATGATCCGTAAAATGAATATCGACGGCCAATTTAAAATGCAGCAGTTGCAAGTGGCCAACGCCAAACTGCAAAATATTTTCTTGAAACTGACCGCCGACAAAGGGTTAGTGAACCTTGCCCCCGTGACCGCGTCACTTTATGAGGGCGACTTCAAAGGGGATATCGCATTAGATGCACGCCCTGCGGTGCCTACCTTAAAAGTGAATTCTGAATTGACCAATGTGAATCTGGAGCCTTTATTAATAGACATGACTGATAAGGCCCTGATGACCGGGCACCTCAATGCCCATGCCAATTTAACCGCCCAAGGCAAAAACAACGATGCCATGCTGCAAACGTTAGATGGCAACTTGGATGTGGCCATCCAAGACGGTGAAATCAATATCATTAATATTGGTCATTACCTCACGTTGGCTGAAACCATTATTAACAGCGCGCAACGTGGCGCGTTGACCTTGCCTGAGCCCAGCGAGCAAACCACAGACTTTGCCAAGTTCAGTGCGACGGCCACCATCGATAACGGTCTGTTAAGCAACGATGATTTAATATTGTATTCTTCACGTTTACGCGCCGAAGGCAAAGGCACGATTGATATTCCTAAATCACTGATCGACTATAAAATCGACGCTGCCTTTGTGCGTACCGGCTTAGAAGAGGAAATTGAGCCCTTGCATGTTTTATCCGATGTGACGGTTGTGCCCATCACGGCCAAAGGTGATCTTGCCGATCCGAAAATCAGTATCAACGTACCGGAATTATTACTCAACGCCGGCATGGTCAATGAACAACTGGAAAAATATATTCCAGATGTTGTCCCCGAAGAAGCCAAAGAAGCTATTGAAAAAGGGGTTAAAGGCATTAAAGGTATTTTTGGCAAGTAATCAGATAAACACGCAGTCTATCTTCACCCTGCCTTTTTGGGCAGGGTGAGATCATGTGTTATCCTATCGGCATGGTATCCGTCCCCCCCGCTGCCGCACAACGTTTTCGTCGACAAGTTCTCCGCTGGTTTGATCAGCACGGCCGCAAGCATTTGCCGTGGCAAAAGCAACCCTCACCCTATCGCGTCTGGATCTCCGAAATTATGCTGCAGCAAACGCAGGTGGCAACGGTGATCCCTTATTACCAAACCTTTATGCGTCATTTTCCCAGTGTCTCCGCGCTGGCACGCGCAGACGAAGATCACGTGCTGCAATTATGGTCGGGACTGGGGTATTACGCGCGCGCACGTAATCTACATCGCGCAGCCAAGATTATCGCAAACGAGTACCGCAGCTGCTTTCCACGCGAGAGGGAGGCACTGATCGCCTTGCCAGGTATTGGGCGCTCGACGGCCGGCGCCATCAGCGCGCTGGCACTGCATCAACGCGCGCCTATTTTAGATGGCAATGTGAAACGTGTGCTCACACGCTTTCATGCCATCGCGGGCTGGCCCGGTGAAAAACAAATTGAACATGGGCTCTGGGCGCTTGCAGAGCAATATACCCCCCACAAACACGTTGCGGCTTACACGCAAGCGATGATGGATCTCGGCGCCACCGTGTGCACACGCAGCAAACCGAATTGTGCGTACTGCCCGTTGCGTGGGCAATGCCAGGCGTATGCGCAGCAAACACAAGCGCACTACCCAAGCAGCAAGCCGAAGAAAACGCTGCCCACCAAAAAAGTGAATATGTTGTTGCTGCTCAATAACGAAACCGTGCTGCTGGAAAAGCGCCCGCCTAGCGGCATTTGGGGTGGCTTGTGGAGTTTCCCGGAATGCCCTGATCTGGCAGCCCTTCCGGCGTGGTGTAAACAACAATTTGGGTATACGCTTTCTCATCAACAAACCTGGCCGGTGTTACGGCATACCTTTAGTCATTTTCATTTAGTGATCACCCCGATTGTATGCCATGTGACAAGGGTCAATAACAGACACATGCTAAAAGACGCCAGCCAACACCGCTGGTGCTCGCTGGATGACGTACACAACCGCGGCCTGGCGTCGCCGATTAAGCGCTTACTCACTGAGCTACAGCGGCAATCCACTCCACTACCGGCGTAAACGGCAACCACATTAGATCTTGTGCGCTAACTTTGATATAAGGTCTGCATGACACATATGATCCACTGCGCGAAACTACACAAAGAAGCCGAAGGCTTAGACAGCCCACCCTACCCGGGCGAATTAGGTAAAAAAATTCATGCTAGTATCAGCAAAGAAGCTTGGGGAATGTGGCTAGGGCATCAAACCATGCTGATCAACGAATACCGTTTGAACCTCGCCGATCCCAAAGCCCGTGCGTTTCTGGCTGAAGAAATGGAGAAATTCTTATTCAGTGACGACACCACTGATAAGCCACCCGGCTTTGTGCCCCCCACAGCAGAAAAGTAAACCAGCCCTTGACTCTGAAAAGCACAATCGGTGTAATAGGCGGCTTGCTGTGAGTCTGCTCTGACAAGCCGCAAGAATATTCAAATTGAGGCCAGATAGCTCAGTCGGTAGAGCAGAGGATTGAAAATCCTCGTGTCGGTGGTTCGATTCCACCTCTGGCCACCAACGTTGTCTACAAACCCCCTCCCTCAATTCAACAAAACTTATCCACTATGGTCTAGCGCTGGTAGACTCTCAAAATTCTTACTTCTAACATTGCAGTAAAGCCTTGCCTTTAGACAAGGCAGTGCGAGCCTTAAAATACGTAAAATACGCAAATGTTAATTTTACGTATTTTTTATAATGAACCCGATACCTTTCATAGACCAAAAATTTGATCTGGATCAACTAGGAGTCAACAGCCCATGCGACTGCAAGCTTTAAAACTCAAAAAGAAATTGCGAAACAGACTGTTTCGCAATTTGGCAGCATTACTCTCGCCTACTAATAGCCAAGTGACGGACGTTAAGAAATATCAGGATATAAACGCGGGAAATAATAGGCCCCTACGGTGGCGGTAATTTTTAGACGTAGTGGTGCGCGGGAAGAGGTTGATTGGAGCAACTCTTCTTTAATCAATGTACTGACCAGTGATCGAGCCGTACGTTCTTTAAGCCCCGTAATGCGCGGGACATCTCCGCGGGCCACTTCACCATGATAAAGCGCTTCACAAAGCACGTAAGCTGCTTCTTCGCGTAAAGGTGCGGCATCAGGAATGGCACCGTGATGGCGCAAAGCAACATACGCTTTTATACGCTTAGCAAGATCTTCCAAGTTGAGTAGTGCTTGCATGAAATTTACCTGATCAAGACAAGCTTCTAAGAAAAATTCACAGAACTGCGTGAGCCCTTTATTAGAAAGATTACCACGTCCGTCTAGATCACTTTCGCGCGTTCTATCTGCTTGGCTGAGCGCAGCAAGATAATCTTGACGTCGCCGTGCTAAGCCGCGGCTCACACTCCATAAACCATGCGTAGACAACTCGATTTGTCTTAACCAAGCAGTACTGAATAGGCGTATGACTCGTCCATTGCCATCTAAAAAAGGGTGGATCCATGCCAGGCGATGATGGGCAGCGGCACAAGCAATAACAAGATGCTGGCGAGGCAGTTGCTTAAGATCGTAGAACTTAGCAAATCGCATCATAAATGCAGGCAGATGTTGATAAGCTGGTGCGATATGACTTCCCACTTGTACATCTTTTTTCCTAAAAATACCCGGCTCAATATATAAGGGTGCTTGTTCATCTGAATACTGCATCACAGTGAAATCATCGGGTAGCTGTTCATAAAAAATTTTGTGTATCCAACAAATAAAATCAGGTGCGGTGATATTTGTTTCAGGGGCCTCGTTGAGACGGCTTTCTATTAACTGCTGCGCATTAACATGCGCGCGCGCTTCTTGCTGTAAAGCACGTTTTGCTGGCTCGGAGGAATAGTCTGTACGCATTGCCCGCTCAATATCGATCGGGTGCGTCACGTGGTTTTCAATGAGATTAGAATAATAAGTATTGGCATACCGTAACAGCTCAGCAACACTCGCCGCGCTGATAGGGTGTAGGCAGTTATCTAATGTCGCAGCCTGTTTCAGCAACGCTAGCGACAAATCATCCAACTTGGCCGCTGACGCAGGTAATAGGGGCTCCATAGCGCTGGGAGAGGTATACATTTTCCGGTTTATTTTCCAGTTTTATATTTAATAATATGCTGATTTTAAATAAATAATAGCAAATTATTTGAATTTTTCCAACAAAAAATGCCGGTTTAATTGCCGGTTGAGAGACCTATCCTTGGAGGAAACCGCTACGCAATTCGGTTCCCTCTATTACTACCTTTATCAAAGCCTGACTCCTTTTATTCTTAATTTTCAATGAGCACACAGAGCTTGCGCGAAGGAATGTCTTATTGCCCAGTGCTGATTCATGTAAATGGCGTCAGTGACAGTGTGTTAGACAGTGATTACTTTACTGAAATAATTGATTTCACTGACACGCTTATTAAGCAAACTAGAGATTAACTATACTTGGACGCCGTAGCTCGGAGAGCGAAGGCGCCTGAGCCATTACGGCGCCAGATAATAATCTTCTTCGAGCCACGCCGGACGCACCATTGCAAATTCTGTCTCTAGCAACTTCTCCGTATTATTGATAACACTCTCAACCCACCCTGAAGATTCTGCATATGAACTGCTGGCGATGAAGAGCGCACTGTTTTCATAAGGTCTACGTACCGTTGACATCAGCTCCCAACTTCTCACCCCCGGCTGCCATAAATACCACGCCCCCCCAAAAGGCAGCGGCATCCAATCTGCATAAAGCACTTTTTCCGGCAAAGGGATCGTCTCAATACCATGAATGTCTTGCAATTGCTGCTGAGCATGTTGGATTATCGCTTCTGGATCATTTATATCGAGCGGTGACCATGTGCTTTTTATACCGTCACGGTATGACGCCAACAGTAAGGCACCTTGATCGTTAGCATCAAAATAATATAACGCGCCTAATGGCAAATCAGTATGCACAACCCCTTTCGTCAAACCTAAAGCTTCCCACCACGGCTCACGATACACAAAAAATAGTTTTGAAGCGGGGTAGGCGGTTACTGATCTTAATATCTCTACTATCTCTGGTTCAGCAAAAAGCATGGAATCCTGCGCCAGAGAAAAAATAGCTTCTTTCGAAATTGTTAAAATAACCTTCCGAGCATACCGCGTCTCTACAATATTTTTATGATCATTTAATACTTCCAGCTGTAAAGCAATCAGTGTTTCACCATCACTATTTTGAATTTCATTTAACGCAATCAGTCGATGATTTAAATGAACAAGACCACCATTCTCTATGAATCTATCCGCCAGTGCGTTGGGAAGCGCCTGGTAGCCATCAACAAATCGATAGTAGGCCCCCGCAACATAGTTACCTTGGTAAAAAGCAACAAAGGTATCGTAAGCATTACCATCGTCGAGTAATGATTCAAAACCAAAGGCATCATAGAGAAGCTGAAAGCCCTCTTCACTGAGCACTGATCTTAAGAGATCTTGGGTGCGCCACTGATAGAGCGGTATCTGTACACCCTCCGCATTGGGGTAAGAGGCATTTCTTAAAGCACGCAGCATGGCAAACCTATCCTCTGCTGTTTTTAATGTCGGCACTACTTGGTGAACAGCATAAACATATAGCTCCCCGGGTGTCTTGCCTTGCTCATCGGGTGCTAATTGATACGGTATTGCTGCTGGGTTATCGGAGTAGGCAGAAAAAGGGATCTGCTTGCCCCTAAGATAATCAAAATAGCGGTGACCCATAAAATCAGCATTTTCTATCGGCAATGCAAGCTCCTGCTGGGCAAGCCCAAATACATTCTCATGCCCCCCTACAAATCGCATTGCACCCATTTCTACTTTGAGATCACCAAACTCGGGAAGTGTGATGGTCCAAATACGGCCACCCACACGGGAGTTTTCATCAAAGATCTCAATATCTAATTTTTCTTGCTTGGATTGATTTAATAAATTTTGTAATACCGGGCTGCTGTTTGGGACAGCGTGACTTAAACGATAGGCGGCATATAATCCTGAGATCCCTGCACCAATAATAGCAATGTCGATAATGTCCTCACTGCTGATTTCTTCAATCGTTACATCATGCACTACAGGGGGATTGACTTTCACCCAGAAAAAAACAGCGATGCCGAGTAACACGATAGCAAAGAAGATAATTTTTTTGTTTTTCATATTAGCAGTCCTTTGTTTTTTTGATGATCAAATTTTACGGCCCTTTCTATACGCAATGCAAGGAAAAGAGCCGCGGTTTGTGGGGTAAGCGGCTCGCTCGCAATACACCATACGCTAAAATAAATGCGACAGGGAAAACATAGCACAAGATGGAAACTCAAGCTTAATGTACCAGAAGAAGAGCTTAACGCGTTATTTTTGAACTGCGGCTTGCGGTGGTAAGGAGGTGTACAGCGATCGAAACAATCGCAATGCACCATACGCTAAAATAAAGGCGACAGGGAAACTTGCCAGCAACAACAATCCTTGAAACACACTGCTGGTATCAAAATAAGCAAGCAATAACGCCAAAAGGGTAATTAAAATCACCCAGAAAATAACAGGAATACCGTTTTGCAAACGTTTAGCATATTGTTGAATGACGACAGCGGCAGAATTAACGGAGGTGATAATAAAAATCGTTGCCACCAGCATGGCAAAAATCAACATGGTTTTTTCCAACGGAAAACTACTCAACATATTCAGCACCACACCTTCGGGTCGCGTCGCGTCATCGGTCACCAACAGAACATCACTTGCGGCGTGAATGCTTGCTATTCCAAATACTGAAAACCAGACTATCGTCAATAAAGTAGGAATGAAGACCGTGCCCAGTATCATTTGACGTAACGTTCTGCCATAGGAAATTTTTGCAATAAACAGCCCCACAAACGGTGCCCAAGCAACCCACCAACTCCAATATAAAATAGTGCGACTTTGATAGGCGGCTTCATTGAGAAATGTTTTAGGTTGCAACCCCATTGGGATAAATTCCAGCAAATAACCTTTTGTGGTCAAATAGACTATTTTTAATAAATCCAAATTGAATATGAGTAACAACACTATTCCCATCAGAACAAGTGCCATGCCAGCATTCACCAAACTTATCCACTTGAGTCCTTTCTTCAGGCCACCAAAAAGTGAAACGGCAGCAACAAACCCGATCATTAAGATAATAGGCACTAAAAACTGTTGGTTTCCGCTAAAAATAGACTCCGTGGCAGTGGCGACTTGACTGCCACCCACACTCACGGTGGTAGCCAAACCAATCACGATGGAAAAGATAACAGCCGTTTCTAGCCAAGCCCTTTTTGTGCGATTGCCGCGGTTATAGCCGGTGATCACCAAACTACTGGCCTGCAGCGGTTTGGATTTATTGTAATGGAAATAGGCGAATAAAATGCCTGCTAATGCATAAATACTCCAGGTATGCGCTCCCCAGTGGAAAACCGAATTCTGAATAGCGGGCGCTAAACACGCAGCCGTATAACAACCTGTTTCTGCTACTTGCGTGCTGACAACATGTTGCAAATGGTACAACGGTTCCGCGGGGCCATAAATAATAAGCCCTACACCCATCCCGGCACAAAACAACATGCTTAACCATGACCACACAGAAAAATGTGGCTTTGCATCGCGCCCACCAATACGACGCCCCCCTAAAGGGGTCAACGCGATGAATAGCAAGCTAAACAGTGCAAGGTTCACAAAAAGCCAAACAATAAAACTAAAACTGGATAAGTAGTTGGTTTGTAAGGCATCAAAAAAATTATTCAGCTTTAACGGAAAAAACATCCCTAATAACAACAACGTAATGAGCGCACCCAAGCCGTATAGCAAGGAATTATGCACACCAATACGAGGAAAACTGATTTTTGATAACGAGAAGAAAGACATAATAAGATAACTGCTTGAAATACCAAGCAAGTAAAGAGACTGAGCACTTATTATATCATAATGAGTACATTATATCGATTAGACTGTATTTTTAAACTTCTCTCTGGCTTTTGCTAAATCGTCGGGTGTATTAATTTCACCCTCGATAGGCGCGCACACGCTTGCGCCGATCGTTAAGCCATTTTCGAGAAAACGCAGCTGTTCAAGCTTTTCGATTTTTTCATGCGCGCTTTGCGGTAAGGTCGCAATTATTTTTAAACTCTTTGGCGTAAAGGCATACACCCCCGCATGATGATAGCCATACGATAGCGGTGCGCGTAAAAACCAGTGGCACTGACCTATTTTTTCATCTTGTTCAAAACTCACAATCGCTTTAACCGCATTCGGATTACTTTGTTCTGCTGGATCCATTTCATACACTAAAGTACCCACATCAAAACCCGCTTTCAGCGGCGATAACACTTGCGTAATTTGCTCAGGCAAAATATAAGGCATATCCCCTTGCAGATTAATAATGGCATCGAAGGGTACCGACAGCGCCGTGTAAGCATGTGCAACGCGATCGGTGCCCGAGGGAAGCGCCGGATCGGTTAACATCGCCTCCCCGCCAAAGGCCTGTACTTTGTCGACAATATCTTGGCTGTCGGTGGCCACCAACACGCGGCTCGCTTTCGCCTGCACCGCTTGCTCCCACACATGTTGCACTAAAGGTTTGTCACCAAATTCTAGCAACGGTTTATTCGGTAATCGGCTTGCCGCCGCGCGGGAAGGAATAATAATCAGTGTTTTCATATTGGTCATCACTTTATACATCTTGTTGATGCGCATTTATCTGCATATTTAATTTACACAAGCATCTTGCTGAACATGATGATTGGGGACTCGTTTCAATTTATCACGTTTTTTTAACTACACAAACTCTCGATAATTGGCCAAGCTTAGACGACTTTGCTTGTCTAGGGGGGCGGTAAATTCAAGCAGTTCATACAATGTGAGCAGGCAATCTTTAGCAAGGTGACGCGTCCCTTTTTCTAAGGCTTTGCGGAGATCAACACATTCTAATTCGAGCTGGTAAGTGCGGGTGGAGCGGTTAGTCGCTTCAATGAGGGTGGCGTCGGTTTGCCAACAAGACTTTTCTTTACGATGAGAAAAGCGTTTGCGTTCACTGGCAAGCGACTCTGTCTGTTTCTCATTTTGTGCTGTGTTGCCAGGGTCGACGACTGTTTCACGCGATAAACTTACGCGAATATCAAATGGCATATGGCTCACTGACAAATCTAAATTCATCAAGCGCTTTTTCATCACCGTTTCGCAATGCCCATCTTCATAGAGGCGGGTACGTATGCGACCTGCACTGTGTTGTCGATAACAACTGCGCGCATGCGAACGCCACCGGAGGCTATCGCTTACCCCGGTTTTAATATCATAAAAAGCAGCTTTTGTAAGATTAGCGTTAAAACGGCGTGGTTGTTTAATCAATCGACCAAAACGACACTCGAGCTCGAGATTCTTCAAGGCACTCTCTTGGGCCAAAAATTTGTCCAATGCCTTCTGAAGCTCGCGGATCCCTTCGGTGATCTGTGGCATAGCAATCGCTATCCTTTATTTTCGTTCTCAGTATGAGATAGGCTTTGGCAAAACACAAGCCTTTTTCTTATCGCGTATTATCTCGTCTGTCTCAGGATAGCGCAAGAAAACCATAAACTTCATTCGAAATGCTACCAATGGCTGGCAACATCATCCCTATCTCTCCATAAGTGTGGCACAATATCGCCTATCATGGAAACACAAACTCCCAACGCGGCCACATCACGGCATGGCCTCTGGTCTTCACGACTGGTTTTTATTTTAGTCGCTGCCGGCGCGGCCATCGGCCTGGGGAATATCTGGAAATTCCCGTTTATGGCCGGCGCCAATGGCGGTGCCGCGTTTATTTTGGTTTATTTGGCATGTATTGCTTTCATCGGCGTACCGGTACTCATGGCAGAAGTCATGCTCGGCCGACGTGGGCGGCTTAACCCGGTCGCCTCACTCAAGCAACTGGCGCTGGATGCTGACGCGTCCGTCCACTGGCGATTACTGGGCTACCTGGGCGCACTCACATTATTATTGATCTTTTCTTTTTACAGTGTGATATCAGGCTGGACCTTTGCCTATATTAAATTTGGATGGAGCGGCGCATTTAACGATGCTTCCCCAGATGAAGTCGCTACCCTTTTCACTGACTTTTTAGCCAATCCTAAAATGCTACTGCTGTGGCACACTGCCTTTATTGCCATGTCGCTGTACACCGTATTATTTGGTGTGCAACGCGGGCTAGAGCGTGTAATACGTTTTGTCATGCCGCTGATGTTAATCTTATTAGGGCTGTTGGTCATTTACGCGGTTATCGCGGGGGACTGGATGGCCGGCATGCGATTTTTATTCACACCCGACTTTAGCCAAGTTACTTATAAAACCGTGATCGCCGCCATGGGGCAAGCCTTGTTTACCCTAGCCGTGGGCGCCAGTGCCATGATGGTTTACGGCGCCTATTTACCCAAAAACGTCCCCATGGGCAGTACGTTACTCACCATCGCTGGATTAGATACCGCGATTGCCTTGATGGCCGGCCTGGCCATCTTCCCGATTGTGTTTGCTTATGCCTTATCGCCCGCCGAAGGGCCTGGTTTAGTGTTTGTTACCCTGCCCATTGCGTTTGGGCAAATGCCTTGGGGGCAATTTTTTGCTGGGATCTTTTTCTTACTGCTCCTCTTTGCCGCGTGGACATCTGCACTGTCTTTTGCTGAACCCCTCACCATGTTATTGATCGAGCGCTTTAAGATCTCACGCAAAAAAGCAGCAATGATTGTTGGCTTCATTGCTTGGGCGTTAGGCATTGGCACGTTACTGTCATTTAATGTGTGGGCCGACTATAAATTATTCGGTCATTGGGATTTCTTCACGGCCATCGACGGCCTGGCGTCTAATATCTTGTTACCGATTGGCGCCCTGCTCTTTGCTGTTTTTGCCGGCTGGGTGATGAAGCGAGATGACAGCCATGACGAATTAGCGTTATCTCGTCAATGGCAATACCGGCTGTGGCGCTTTTTAATCCGTTATGTCGCGCCTATCAGTATTTTAATTATTTTTGCCTCACCGTTAATACTATGAAAACCTCTGTCCGCTTAGGGCTCATGCTACTGATGATTGCAGCGATTGTGGCAGCTGCCGTCTTTTTTCGCGATAAGCTCGATGTGATTGAGATTAAAGAATACCTGGCAGCACATGATATTGCCGCCCCTATTATTTTCACAGGCATTTACATTCTGGCCGCGTTATTGATGCTGCCCAGCTCCCTTTTTGCGACCGTCGGTGGTTTATTGTTCGGCCCGGTGTTAGGTGTTTTGTATGGGGTAACCGGTGCCGTACTCGGTGCGGTTATCGTCTTTGTGATATCACGCTACTTGGCTTACGATTGGGTATCGCAGTTTATTGGAAAGCGCGCCCGCCCAGTGATGCTGGGCATTGAACGTGAAGGATGGAAATTCGTAGCGGTCTTGCGTTTAATGCCGTTGTTGCCTTACGGTTTTTTAAACTATTCTCTTGCACTCACGCCCGTTAAATTTTTGCCCTACCTGATCTCGACAATTATTTTCATGATCCCCGGGATCACCGCTTTTGCTTACATTGGTTCATTAGGCGAAGCGGTATTAGAAGGCGATACCAACAAGCTCATTCACCGCAGCTTGATTGTCGCCGCTCTGATCATCACACTTGCCTGTATCCCCGTGCTTGTCAGAATGCTGCGTCCCAAACCGCCTGTTGATACGGAAGGCACTGATTCGTGCTAGCGTGACTTAACGCTTCCCTATTTCTTCAGCCGCTTGCTTTGCAAAATACGTTAAAATAGCATCGGCGCCTGCGCGCTTCATGCCTAACAATGATTCCATCATTGCCGCTCGCTCTTCCAAACAACCTGCCTGCGCCGCGGCTTTGATCATGGCGTACTCACCGCTGACTTGATAAACAAACGTCGGCATACCAAAAGTACTTTTCACACGCTGCACAATATCCAAATAAGGCATGCCGGGTTTGATCATCACCATGTCAGCACCTTGTTCAATATCAAGTGCGACCTCACGTAAAGCCTCATCGCTATTGGCCGGGTCCATTTGATAACTGTGTTTATCACCTCCGCCAAGGGCGGCACTTGAACCGACGGCCTCACGAAACGGCCCATAAAAAGTCGATGCATATTTCGCCGCGTACGCTAAGATGCGCGTGTTCACATGCCCTGCCGTTTCGAGCGCGTGCCGTATCGCTCCAATACGGCCATCCATCATATCGGAAGGCGCGACAATATCCGCACCGGCCTCAGCATGTGACAATGCTTGTTTGACTAATATTTCAACGGTTTCATCATTCAAGACATAGCCGCTGGGATCACTCAAGCCATCTTGCCCGGTGAGCGTGTAGGGATCGAGTGCCACATCGGTGATCACCCCTAATTCAGGGAAATGTGTTTTTAATTGTCGCACGGCACGCTGCACTAAACCTTCACTATCATAGGCTGCCGTGGCAGCCTCATCTTTATGGCCCGCATCAATCACAGGGAATAACGCTATGGCAGGAATACGAAGTGACAGTAACGCTTCAGCTTCTTGTAACAAGCCTGCTAATGTCAGGCGATTCAGCCCAGGCATGGCGTTGATCGGTTCAGGAGCTGATTTATCGGTGATGAATACCGGATAAATTAAATCGTCTGTCGTTAAATGCGTTTCACGGATCAAACGCCGCGAAAAATCATCGCGTCGCATGCGGCGCGGTCTTTCTAACAAGGGTGTAAAGTGTTCATCCAACAAGTGTCTCTCCTCCGTCAACAACGAACGTCTGGCCTGTGGTATGCGGTGAATCAAAAATTAAAAAAGAAACGGCTTTAGCAATATCATCCACTTGTCCTTCCCGCTTCAATAATGTTTCTCGGATCCCGCCTGATAACACCGCGACACTAGAAGGCTCATCGCAATAAATTTCCCCCGGCGCCACTGCATTGACGCGAATAAGGGGCGCAAGCGCTTTCGCCAACGCTTTTGTCATATTCTCCAATGCCGCTTTTGTTGCACAATAAATAGGGTAATCTTCACGTGGCCGGTCCACATTGGCGTCTGTCATATTAATAATACTGCCACACTCACTCTTCGCCAAAAAAGGCGCACACGCTTGTGCTAAAAAGAAAGGCGCTTTGGCATTGCTGGCAAACAATGCATCCCATTGTTCAGGGGTCACCGTACCGACTGGGGTGGGATGATACATCGAGGCACTGTTCACCAATACATCCAATCGCCCCCAACGCTCCTCGGCTTGCGTAACCAGCTTTGGCAATTTTTCTATTTCCTGCAACTCCCCGGATATTATTTCAGCAGAGTCTGCACGTAATTGATTGAGCTCATCTTTTAAGGCCTGCGCCTCTTCTTTTGCATGGCGATAATGACATACCACTGACATGCCTTGCGCATGCAGATGGCGTGCAATGGCAGCACCAATACGGCGCGCGCCGCCCGTAATAAGCGCCACAGGGGCATTTTGTTGAGGGGATTTTACTTGCATTAAACTGTATTAAACCATTAAAGTGTTCGTTATGTATGTTTCTAGCACGCTGCCGCCCTTACAAGCTGATGAGCAAGCACACTGTCACGCTGTCACCGCTCACATCCGCGCCGTGATTGACGCCGCTGGCGGATGCATTCCTTTTAGTCACTATATGGAACGTGCGCTTTATGCGCCAGCCTTGGGCTATTATAGCGCAGGCGCACAAAAATTTGGGGCTGGCGGGGATTTTATCACAGCACCTGAAATTTCCCCTTTATTTTCTCAATGCTTAGCACAGCAGTGTGCACCCGTGCTGGCTGCGCTGAATGCACAATCAAGCAGGGAGCATGTTGCTATCCTTGAGCTAGGCGCAGGCAGCGGCAACATGGCGGCTGATGGCTTGCTGGCCTTGGAAGCAATGGATCAGCTCCCCACGCATTATTTTATCTTGGAAGTCAGTGCTGAATTAAAAGCACGACAACGTGCCACGCTGCAGGCACGCTGCCCGCATTTACTACAACAGGTTTCATGGCTCGACCAACTGCCAAACAAGCCTTTTCGCGGCATCATCCTCGCCAATGAAGTGTTGGACGCCATACCGGTTGAGCGCTTCCGCATCAGAGATCAAACGCTCATTCCGCAAGGTGTTTGCTGGCAACAAGGCCGTTTTACTTGGTGCGACTTCAATCAACAAGGTGATGCGATTGCAAAACAACTGCCTATTGATCTGTCGACACTGCCCAACGATTACCGTAGTGAAATCAATACGCAACTGCCTGCTTATATTGCAAGCTTGAGCGATTGTTTAGCACAAGGCATGATGCTATTTATTGATTACGGTGAGCCGCGGGCACAATATTACCAGCCAAACAACACGCAGGGCACATTACGTTGCTACTACCGACACCATGTGCATGATGACCCTTTTTTATACCCGGGCTTGCAAGATATCACGGCACATGTTGATTTTACGCATTTGGCAGAAAGTGCGGATGCAGCTGGCTTGACTGTTGCCGGTTTTACCACGCAAGCGGCTTTTTTAATTTCATTAGGGATCACCGAGCTTGCGGCACAGCAAGACTCATCCGATGCAGAGATAAAGAAACAACTCACTGCCAGCCAACACATTCAACAACTCACCCACCCTGGCGAGATGGGGGAACGCTTTAAAGCCATGGCGCTCACCAAAGCGTTAGATATTCCGCTTGCCGGCTTTGCGCTACAAGACCAGCGCTATCGCCTCTAAGCGTTTTGCTTTTAATGCGGCAGCCATGGCTTCGCCGGTGTAACCCTGCGCGACCAAGGCTTGTGTGTCTACATCGGCAATTGCCGCTTGGGCGACACGCAATAATTGCGCCGGGAATTCGTTTTCCGTGATCGCGATACAAGCTTTCAAAAACTGTTCAAAGCGCGCGGGGCGACGCAGGCTATCGGCCTGCATTAATAACATTAATAAGCTGTCGGCGGTGGCCGTCATTTGCTGATAAGCAGCAAGTTGCTTTGCCACCAGCGCAGCAAGTTGCGTGTACGCTTTCGGGGCGCGTTGCGCAATAAAAAGTGTATTCACTTCCGGGTGCGCATGCAATAAGGCCGCAAAACGGATACAAGGATCTTCTGTGAATGCCACCGCGCGCGCAAGCGCTGAGAGCGCCGCCTCTAAATTAAGCGTCAGCCCATCAAACAGCACGCCCAATGCACCGCAATCTTGCAGTGCGGTAAAAAAGATTTCAGGCGCCGTTGTATTTAACGCCCGCTCTACTTCTTGCCACACCCGCTCTGCGGTTAAGGTATCTAGCTCGCCTTGGCGTACCATTTCGAGCATCAAGGCTTTGGTTTCGTCTGCAATGGTGAAACCTTGCTGTGCAAAGCTGGCCGCAAACCGTGCCACACGTAATACGCGCAAGGGATCTTCTACAAACGCCGGTGAAATATGGCGTAAACAGCGCGCCGCCAAATCTTGCTGACCATGATAAGGGTCAATCAGTGTGCCCTTTGTGGTTTGCGCGATGGCATTAATGGTTAAGTCACGGCGTTTAAGATCGTCTTCCAGCGTGACATCTGGCGCCGCGTAGCAAGTAAACCCGGTGTAACCTTGGCCCGTTTTGCGCTCTGTGCGGGCGAGCGCATATTCTTCGTTTGTTTCAGGATGCAAAAAAACGGGAAAGTCTTTTCCGACTGGCTGATAGCCTAGCTTCATCATCGCTTCCGGGGTGCTGCCCACCACGACCCAGTCACGATCGTTGACGGGCAACCCTAATAAGGCATCACGTACTGCGCCGCCGACTAAATAAACGTCCATTTCTTTTTAATACCCTTATTAATACTGATATGATAGTAGCTTATCATTTTTGTTATGTAATTGTTATACCGTTAGATGAACACACCCCTCTCGCCTTTACCCCTGAGTCTTTATGTACACATCCCCTGGTGTGTGCGCAAATGCCCTTACTGCGACTTTAACTCACATCAACAGCCCGAGCAGCTGCCCGAAAAAGAATACATCCACGCCTTACTGGCTGATCTGAACAACGAAGTCGCGCACGCGCAAGGCCGCCCGCTTATCAGTATTTTTATCGGCGGCGGCACGCCCAGCTTGTTATCGGGCACAGCAATAGGCACCTTGCTTGATGGCGTGGCAAAACACTTTACCTTAGCCGACGATATTGAGATCACACTCGAAGCCAACCCTGGCACGGTGGAGCACGGCAATTTTGCTGATTACCAACGCGCAGGCGTCAACCGCATTTCACTGGGCGCACAAAGTTTTCAAGATGATAAGCTTGCACGTCTTGGCCGTATTCATTGCGCCCAAGAAGCCATTCACGCCATCGAGAAAATACGACGCGCCGGCATCGATAATATTAATATTGATTTAATGTTTGGTTTACCTGAGCAACGTGTTGATGATGCACTCAGTGATCTGAATACAGCAATTTCTCTGGCCCCCACACATCTCTCTTGGTACGAACTTACCCTTGAGCCCAACACCTTGTTTTATCATCAGCCACCCCCGCTGCCGCCAGACGACACACTGGCCGCCATGCAAGCCGCTGGGCAAGCATTACTCGCCGATACAGGCTTTCAACACTATGAGGTTTCTGCCTTTAGCCAGGCCGAGCGCACGTGTCGGCATAATTGCAATTATTGGGAATTCGGTGACTATCTCGGAGTGGGCGCCGGGGCGCATGGGAAAATCACCCATCCCTCCGGTGACATCACGCGCTATTGGAAGAAACGCAGCCCTAAAGATTATCTTGCGGCTTACCATACAGGCGAACATGATTTTATCATGGGTAACACGACACCTGATGCCGCCGCATTGCAGTTTGAATTTATGTTGAATGCACTGCGTCTGCAAATGCCTATCCCACTTGCACTCTTTGAAGCGCGCACTGGCTTGCCAAGCAGCTGCCTGCATGATCCGCTCAGTCGCGCGCAAGCCCAAGGGCTGCTGACATGGGATACTGAAATACGGCCTACTCCTGTTGGGCGTCGCTTTCTAAATGATATTATTAATTTTTTCTAGTGAGCCTGCACCCACCCTGTTTTCCTGCGACTGCCCTGCCCAAACCACATTTACTCATTATCCCTGTTCTGATACAGTATGCGGCTCTCTTAATAGGAACCTGTGAAGGATGCCCGCATGGCGATGGAACCACTCAACGCTAATATTCTGTTGGTAGAAGACAATCTTTCTAACCAGCGTGTTGCACGCATGATGCTAGAAGCCATGCGTTGCAAGGTCAATATCGTGAGTCACGGCAACGATGCCATCGAGACCCTTCAACGCGAGACCGACGCGCCTTACGATTTAATCTTGATGGATATCGGCTTGCCTGATATTAACGGCATGGAAATTACGCAAATGATCCGCGAAAAAAGCCCCGAGATGGCGAAAATCCCGGTGGTTGCCATGACGGCGCATGTGACCGATCAAGATATTAAAAACTGCTTTGATGCCGGCATGGACGATGTGCTCACCAAGCCCATTATGCAAGACGAGCTGTTTAACATGATTAAACGCTTTCTTACCCGCCCCCAATAGCGTGCACTAATTCAAGGCGATCGCCTGCTGCAAGCTGGCAGCTAGCGTGTTGGCTGCGCGGCACAATTTCTTGATTTCGCTCCACCGCCACGCGTTTCCCCGCCATATTCAGCTGTTCAAGCAAGCCTTGCACGGTGGTATCGGCCGCGACTGCCAGCGGCGCGCCGTTGACGTGTATAAGCTGTGTTGGTAATGACATGCCTAAAGAGTAGCGCGAGCGGGAAGTAGGCACAAGCGGCTTGTTGCTTCATTCTGATAGAATTATATGAGTTTTTTTTCTAACTTATTTTGAGTGTTTTTTTAAACTCTTGAATTCAACTTCTAACTGCAACAGCTCCTGTATCAAAGGGTTAGCGGCCAGTAGTACACTAACCTTGAGTTTGATATGGAGGAAAATGCACTTTGAGATTATACCAACAGCTAACCCAACCCCAACGATACAGGCTT
>JAJFJF010000013.1 GCA_021774255.1 Gammaproteobacteria bacterium | reverse complement strand
AATGCAGAAATAATAGCGGCCGTCACACCTGCCTCAGACTTGTTAGGAAGTGTTTTAGCCCATATATAGCGTAGCTTTCTGTCAACAAGGGTCAGTAGCGCACTGCCTCGCTCCTTGCCAATCATTAAGTCTGCTTCCACGTGACCAAACACATCTCTCTTCTCCACTTCTTTAGGTCGCTCATCAATTGACGGCGCATGATTGAAACGCCCACGTGTTTCTTTTATGCCGGTATAATTTTTTCGCTTTTTGCCGCAATGACGCAAATATTTATACAAGGTGCCACCTTGTTTTTTGTCTTTCCAAATAAAATGATAAATGCTTTCGTGGCTCACGCATTCAACGTGATGTTTTTTACTCCAAGCAATAATTTGTTGTGGGCTCCAACGTTTTTGCAGTTTACCTATCACATGGGCCATCATGTCCAACGTCCAAGTAGTATGGCGAGGGATGTCGTGACGACGTGCCAGGGCGTGGTGATGAGCAGAGACTGGTCTGTAAATGCCATCGGTACTGTTACGCTTAATTTCTCGACTGATGGTTGATTTATGACACTTAAGGATACGTGCTATTGCTGTGAGAGAAAGGCCGTCTTGAATAAAGCCACTAAGCCTGTATCGTTGGGGTTGGGTTAGCTGTTGGTATAATCTCAAAGTGCATTTTCCTCCATATCAAACTCAAGGTTAGTGTACTACTGGCCGCTAACCCTTTGATACAGGAGCTGTTGCAGTTAGAAGTTGAATTCAAGTCAAAAAAAATGATTTAAGATTTGTCAGTTAACTACAATATTTCCTTGTATCTCAAGTTCTGTATGGGGTGGTAGAAATAAGGGATGACGAATGCTATTGCGGCTGACTATCTCTTCACCGCACAAAGCATCTTCATAAAGCTCATAGGCTAAGACGACGGCAGGTTGGCTCTCGGGAATGGGCATCTAGGTCATTGGTGTCGTTTTTTTCAGTCGCAGCTAAATCCCAGTAACAAATACGGCGTACGTTGGTGAGCGCGGCTTGTACAACAGAAAAATACTGCCTTTTAAAATAAAGCCCAGCTTGCGGACGAATACGCCAGTTGCCGTATTTTAGGCGTTCACGTTCAAGCAGTGGCAATGCTTCGAGGTTCGCCGCATAGCCTGGGTCTTGCTTCATTAAGATAGCATTGTCCGTGAGGCTAGCATTAATAAAGGTTAATGATTTTGGTTGGGTGCTAGGGTGAGTGTCTATTAGTTCTTCTTTAGTATCAGCCCAGATAAGTTTATCTTGTAGACGAACAAACCATCGAACCACCCCGCTTCGCTCTGGGATGGCATAACCTGATTCACTATTAATCCACCAGTCAATAAGACGTGCTACCCAGCTATCATTATCGGGATTGGTTGTCGCACGGAGATAAGGCTTAACGCCGCAGAGTGAGCGGTTGCGGGAGAGCAAATAGAAAAACTGGGATTCGGTAAAGTGGGTGAGTTCATCAAAACCAATTAAAGGAATTTGGGCGCCCTGCCAGTCTAGGCGATTCTTTTCATGTTCAAGGTGGGCAAAGCGGACTACTGCGCGAGAAGGAAACTCCCAGGAAAGTGTGGAAGTCTTTTGGATGGCGCCAAGGGTTGCATAAAGTTTTTGCGATTCATCCCAGAGACCGCCGGGGTTTCGAACTTGAGGGGAAGTACGACGGAAGATGACGGCACTAAAGTCTGGGTTCTCAGTATAGCGGATGGGTTCAAGTAACAGGGACCATGATTTGCCCCCACCTGCTGCCCCGCCGTAGATGCAGATGTCGGCTGTTGAGGACAAAAAAAGCTCTTGGGGGCCGGGTTGGGGTTTGAGATTCGGTGGGTATGGATTACTCATGAGAAGTTGCGGTGCTTGGTTGGGAGGATTTTAGCATAGCCAGAAAATACTTAGCTAACTAGCCTAAATTAAGGCGTTTTTTTATACTTGGATTCAATTTCTCACTGCAACACTTTCGTTATAAGAGATTGGCAGCCAAGAAAAGAAAGAAGACTAGCGCATTTCAAAGCCTGATTTTTTCTCTTTGCGTCTCAGATCATAACAAAATAATTTTATCAAAAAGAAAAGTGACACAATCATCACAAACGCAAGTTTAGCAATGACAATATCGTTACTTCCTTTGCGGGTTAGGAAGATGACACTGATAGCAAATTGCGAGACATCTTCCGTTAAAAAGCTCATCACTTTAACAAAAGCAAATCCTGTACTTACCTCACCTTCAACGTTTAACAAATGATTGAGCTCCGGACTTAGCGCAGGCCAAAATAGCACCCATACAAAAAAATTATAGGGCATCCCTGTTTCTTCATCTTCATTAATCTTCGTAAGCCCAATCAACACCACTATGTAAGAGAGTCCTAAAGCAGCGGCAGAGGCTATTGCCAGATCATCTTGTTGTTCCTGCAGTAGCTCTCTGATCAAAAACAAATCTGTTAGCTTATCGGCAATCTCAAGCAAGTATCCAAACGTGCTGATAACTGGATATTGCCTAATAAAGAATAAGCAGAATGGCCTGTCCTTTTTTCGCGACGCACTATCGTCAAATATTATCCAAGTGTGCATCACAAATGAAATAAGCAGTGCAACTGCTGCGATGACACCAACGGCGATAGCAAACGCTTTAATTTCTTTTGAAAACGGAGGTGAAAAACTTTCACACTTCAAATCAAGGCTGACTGGCACAGAGTGACTGACATTGCGCAAAAAAGGATAACTTCCCCCCTCACTCATTGTCCAAATGGCTTGAAAATCCCAGCCCTCAAATGTTGACTCTAAATAAAGATCCGATGTGCCCCTGCCGAACTTGCGCAAATCAAAATTGGGAGTACCGCCTGCTGCTTTAGATTGCCCTGTCTGCTTAGTATCCCAGTAACATCTTTGCACACCTTCAGAAAATAAGTTGCTTCCTACTAATCCACCACTTCCTTTTTTACCTGAGACACAACCTGAAGCATAACTATTTATACATGGCAGATAATTATCACTTCCGAATAAACCACCCGCTTCAGCTTTTTCACTGCTAACAACACCAATGACATAGCTATTAGATAGGAGGCAATCACTACCACTGCCAGCAAGCCCTCCCACGGTTGTGTGGGTTCCAAGCGTGTCACCCATGCTGTAGCTTTGTGTGATGGCAACCCTACTACAATAACCAGCTAAGCCACCAACCGACCCGTATGCATAATCCGTCGATACAAAAACATTTGCGTAGCTATAAAGCAATGTGGAGCCTGTAAGATCACCAATCAGACCTCCAATCTCAGCATCAACTTCTCTGCCTCCTTCAACTACACCTATACCGGTAATATTGCCACTAGCATGACAGCTTTCTAGAGTACTACCGTCAACGTCTCCTGCTAAAAGTCCAATTGTTGCCCAAGATACCCAGGGGGAAGGTGTGGAAATGCTTATGATCTCTCCTTCCACAAAGCATCCCAGAATCGTACTGTTATCAACAATACCTGCAAGTCCCCCAACGGTACCAACATCATATATACTCAATTGCCTTAGCCCTAGATACTCAACATGTGCTGACGACAATGCGCCAAACATTCCAACTTCTGAATTGTCTGCAAATTTAATAGTTATGTTGTAAACAAGATGACCGTTTCCTAACAAACGACCACTGAAAGGTAGCTCTGCACTCCCAATGGGAGAAAAACCTTTGCCAGCATGCCACAAGCTTGCCTCAGAACAGTCAATATCTTGAAGAAGCGTTATTTCAGCAGCTAATGCAAACCATGCGGTCTGCAATGTTTCACAATCACTCACACTCAAGCTAGTGACCGGTGTCGAGGGGATATTCGAACGTAATTTGGGATAATCCACCCCCTCATTTATTGACCAAACGTTCGTAAAATCCCAAAATTTATAAGTAGCCTGCTGACGCATTTGAACCGTTGTCGCTGCGATCCCGCTACCACTTGTAGGCGGGGCTGAGATATCTGAGTTCCAGTAACTAAATGGCTGCGTTCCGCCTCCCGCTAAACCAGCCGTGACGGTATCCGTGCCTGTAGCAGAGACCATGCCTGCAGCGTAACTCGTTAGCACCGTACCAGGGTTACTCCCCACTAGTCCGCCAGCACGAATGTCCGTGCCTGTGCCTGTTACCGTTACTACCGCATAACAGTTTATGATGGCACCATCACTTCGGCCCAGCAAGCCTCCAGCCTTAATATCCTCACCACTGCCCATAAGGGTACCTGTAGCATAACTGTTCTTTACTACTCCTCCTTCGCCTACGTAACCCACTAAAACACCAACGCTACAGTAGTCATTGTCCTGTCCACTGACATCTGCATTCTCTACTCCCACATTCTGTATGATTGCAGGAGAAGAAATACGGGCAAATAGTCCAATATTATGCCCAGTACGATCAATTGCTAAGTTACTGATTACGTAATCACGTCCGTTAAAAGTGCCTGTAAAAATACCACCAAAGTCATCATCTCCAACTGGATTAAAATTTGAAATACTTGCACAGTTAATGTTGCCTGTCAGCTCGTAATCTTCGGCAAGATTATTTTCCATTGCCTGCAATTGAGCACAGTTACTGATCAGTGTCAGGGCGTGGGCGTGAAATTCAGTTACCCAGAACACGACAAAGAGTACGAATAGCTTAAATGCCATCCTTGCTTAAATTTTAGTTATGTTCTTAATTATTCAACACCAAAGAACTGGGTTAGTAATTTTGAGAAAAACAAGAAAGCCCGTATCGATTTTTGGGTCTGCTTGTCTAGAGATATAGGGTAACAGGGGGGTGTATGTTTTTTTGAAAATTGACAGTTAACTAACAAATAATAAAGCGTTTTTATTTTTTCCCAAAGGCCAAGGCTTTGTTTTGGAGTCTTCCCCCCTGTGCGCTACTTGTGGTAATAGCTCAAGCGTCGCAGTTTCTGGTTGAAGCCAAGACTCATCTTCATAAACAACCATTAAGCGGCGTTATCAATAAGCACCTCACTCATTGATCGTCCGTTCAGAGCATTAAACTGACGCTTCTTTTGCGCGATACAGTGCTTGTATCCTGCATACACTATACCAAGCACCCCAACCAACGCACCCACTATAATGAGGACGCCCGTGTCACCTGTCAGTAAGGAGTTGCCATCATCAGAACCTTCCGCTTTTGGTGACTCGCTTGGTACCGGGCTGTCCGAATTAACCCTTTGGCTTAAGGAGGAAGAGCTACTTTGAGAATGGGTCGGTGACTGACTGCTACTTAAGGAATCACTCTGGGACCGACTTTGACTGTTGCTGTGGCTTGGGGTAGGTGAATAGCTCTGGCTGCTGCTTTGGCTTGGCGTGGGTGAGTGGCTTTGGCTGCTGCTGATGCTAAAAGATTGGCTAGGAGGTGGTGACAACTCCCGTAAAAGAGGATAGCTAATGTTTTCCTCAATCCACCATACCGCACTAAAATCCCAATCAATGTAAGTAGCATGCTGATACATCTCTGCTGTGGTTTTCCCAGTACCACCAGCACTATTACCCTGCCCACTGGTTTCTATGTCCCAGTAGCTTTGCGTGGTGCTGCCACCGCTAGCACGATAACCAACTAGTCCCCCAATCTGACTTGAACCCGACACTCTCCCTACTGCATAACAATGGCGAATGGCATTTGAGGTCCAGCCAACTAAACCACCAACCCAGGTATTACCCGCAGCCCTGCCCGTGGCGTAGCTGTTTGTAATGGTGCCTGAATTTTTACCTACTAGACCACCAACATAGCGGAGACTTGAAACAATTACATCACCCGTAGCATAGCTGTTACTGATAGATCCACTTCCTTTGACGCCTACTAGGCCACCAACATGATCGCTATCATTGTCGTTATCATTACCCAAACCTCTTACCTTTCCTGTCGCATAACTGTTAATGATGTCACCCGAGCACGACCCCACCAGACCACCAATATAATCACTTGAGCCGGTTACCGTGCCTATCGCTGCAGCATTAACAATCGAGCCCCCATTGGTGCCCATAAGGCCTCCAACATTCCAAGTTAAACCTATTACAGTGCTATTGGCAGTGGTGTCAGTGATGGAGGCTGCGACATTATTACCCACAACACCACCAACGTAACCTGAACCAGTTACGGTCCCTGCAATATATGCATTTATAATAGCTCCCTTTCGGTTGAAACCTACTAAACCTCCAACATTCGTTGATCCAGTTACGTCGCCATCAGAAGAAGAGTTGCTAATGGAAGCTTCATCCTCGTTAAAGCCTATCAACGCACCAACCTCATCATTACCTGTAATACTTACCCCAAGAAGAGTCACTGAATGTATCGGCACGGTAATACCTGTACCATATAAACCAACATATCCAAATAGGCCAACATGGTCAGCGTCAGGCCGGTTAATAAATAAATTCAAAATAGTATGTCCTCGCCCATCAAATGCACCGATAAAAGGATCATTGTCACGTGAGCTCACATGCGACCCCACCGGCTCAAAACCAGCCCCGCCATTCCAACCCACAGTAGCTGAGCAATCAATATCATTGGCCAAGGCGTAGCTCCCAGCCAAGTTATTCTTCATGTTCTGAAGTTCGACGCAGTTGGTAATCATCGTCTGCGCCGAGGCACAGGTGGCCAGTGTCACAAAGGTTAAGAAAGTAGACAGCTTTAGCGCCATCTTTTCTTAACTCGCTTTTAGTTGGGGTTTCAAACCACTCAACGCTCAAGAAGTTGGTTAGTAATTTAGAAAGAAAAAACAAGGAAACCCGTGTTAATCTTTGAGTCTGCTTGTCTAGACATATAGGGTAACAGGGAGAGGTAAGTTTTTGAAAGTTTGCTAGTTGAATAGCATATAAAAGAAGCTTTTTTTTGGAGTTGAACCCTATTTTTAAAGGCAACACCAGAAGCTGAAAGTTGTTCGGCACTTATCTGTTGGATGGTTCAAATATTTATTTCAAACTCACTAAGCTTGCTCCTCATCGAGCAAAGGGGTCATCCCCGCTCTCTTGGATGACCTTAATCGCTGCATAAGCCTTGCTTTTCTTGATGGGGGCTGGGCAGATCCCTCTTCCTCTTCTGACTCATCATCATCGTTTTGTTTGACCAGCAGCGTGAAGGCCTTGCGGATCCGCTGATCATCACTATAAATGCGGACAAAGAGGAGCCCTCGATCCGCCTCCTCAGGCGTGCCCGACAGCTGGTTTGCTACCTCGTCATGCGCTAGCCAGCTCGGGAGTAGCTTTTTGTTCACAAGCGGCTTACCTTGTTTGTAAGCTTGCACATGCCCAATCTGCTCTGCTGGAAGGGTTATCACATAAGTATATTTTTCACCCACAACCGCCTTTTCCTTTTTCGGAAAGAGGTACCAACGTTTCATGAGGTGATTCCACAACCATGCACGATAACGATAGATACCACAACCCACCGACAGTAAGGTCGCTATCGGGGCAACAATCTTAAGGAGATATTCAATCATAGAATCACCTTCAACATGAAGGTCAAATGCTGTCGTCGCACTTTCTAGCCCATCACTTGCTTCAATTTCTATCCGGTGAGACCGGTCGCTGAATGTAGCCGTGTCATCACGTGATGGTTTTCCACTAAATGTCAGCGTCGCTGGATCAAATTTCAGCCAGCGCGGCAAGGGACGATTGCCTGCCTCATAAGCCATATAAGTCAGTAGATCGCCATTTGGATCAACAAACGTGTCTCTCGGGATCGTCAAACGGTAAGCTTGCCCCACTTTGGCATATTGATTCGGCACACTGTTTTCGACCCTGGGCGGGTAATTGACGTTATCCACAACCGTGAGCAAAAATGTATCAAGCGCAGAGCCTCCTCGTCCATCATCCACACGCACGGTCAGACGTATTGCTTCCGTTGTGATCGGTGTACCAATAAAGGTGTGCGTTTGCTCACTAAACAGCAGCCAGTTAGGCAGTGGCGCGCCGCCTTCAAGCGTGGCCGTGTAGGCCAACAGGTCATTATCCGGATCTTCAAAAGTATTAGCAGGGACAACGAATGTCCATTGCTCTCCCAGGCTGGCTGTTTGATCAGGTATTTCCACGGCGAGCAAGGGTGGGTTGTTACCGCCACTCACTGCTTTGACGGTGATACTGAACGTGTCTATCGCTACACCGCCATGGGTGTCATCACCTCTTACTTCAATAACGTATGTTCCTTGGTTGTCCGGTGTGGGTGTGCCTGTGAGCATGCGTGTAGTACTTGAAAAAGTAAGCCATGCAGGCAAAGGTGACGCATCAACGCCTGTTGCGCTATAGAGTAACGCGTCGCCATCAGGATCAACAAAGGTATCAGAGGGGATCGTGATCCCAAAAGGCACATTATAAAACGCGGTGGCATCATCCAGTGGGTTTTGCAATATGGGTGGCAGATTATTAACTATTAGTACAAAGCTGCCTGTAACGTTACCCCCCCATCCATCGCTGGCCGTGACCGTAACGACGAGGCTACCTTGCTCACCGGAGGCAGGCACACCCGAAAAACGCCGTGTGCTACTGACAAAGCTAAGCCAAGCAGGCAACAGATCTCCACCGTTTCGTGCGGCACTGTACGTTAAGATATCATTGTCACAATCTGAAAAAGTATCTGCGTCAAAAATATATTGCAGTGCTTCGCCAACACTGACTGACTGATCTTCGAGTGGCTTATCTTGAGCTGGAATGCAGTTGATCACCGCTACCACAAAAAGCCCCATTGCATCAGCACCAAAACCATCACTGGCGGTCACTTCGATCGTGATATTTTCTTGGTCACCTGAGGCGGGCATGCCGGAAAAAGTGCGCGTAGCAGAAGAAAAACTCAGCCAACTTGGCAAGGTATCCTCACCCGTTTGCACAGCAGTGTAACTCAAGGTGTGGCCATCACAATCTAAAAACGTATCTGCATCAAAGGTGTATTCCAATAATTCACCCGTCGCGACAGATTGCGCAATCAAGCTTTTGTTTTGAACAGGCGGGCAATTCGTTACTTCCAGCATAAAAACGTCACTTTCACTGTACCCATTAGTATTTGTTCCCATGACTTCAATCTGGATGATGCCCAGTGTTCCTTGAGGAGGGTTGCCTAAAAATGTGCGCGTGGCGCTGTTGAAGGTTAACCACCCGGGCAACGCGTCACCGCCAAATAATTGGGCGCTATACGCGATGGCTCCACCATGGCTGTCTTGCATCGTGTCGATCGCAACTGCAAAAGAAAATTCAAAACCAATCGTATAACTTGTGTCAGGAATGGGATGTATGACTTGCACAGGGGGCGCGAGAAACATGCGTAATCTTGGGTAATTGACAGTCTCATGGATCCACCAATCCTCTAAGAAATTCCAATTCGCAAAGGTGACTTTCTGATGCATTTGCTCGGTTGTTTTGCCTACCCCCCCTGGGCTTGAAACCATGCCAGACGTTTGGATGTCCCAGTAGCTGTTCGTGACACCCGTACCATCTGAACCTATCAAGCCCCCCATGTTGCCTGAGCCTGTTACCCGACCTGTTGCGTAACAACGAGAAATTGAACCTTGCCCCTCACCCACCAAGCCACCTACATGATTCGGCGCAAAGACAGCACCCGTCGCATAGCTGTTGGAAATATCAGTATTGCCCCCATCTTGTCTGCCGACTAAACCACCCGCTGCATTCTCTGAAGCGGTGACCCTGCCCGTTGCATAACTATAACTCACCGTGCCTTGGATGATCCTACCCACCAAACCACCGATCCAATTTGTACCGCTCACAGGACCGGTTGCATAACTTCGTGTCACGCTAGTTTTAGCTGCATTTGTATACCCGAGTAAGCCGCCAACGTTATCACAATATTCGTCACCACATCTCACACTCCCTGTGGCATAACAGTTTTCAATCTTTCCTATGTAATTATTGCCTACCAATCCACCGATGTGCTCAGAAGTCGCTGTGACATTACCTGTTGCGTGACAATCGTTAAGCATGCCTGCGTTCCAACCAACGAGCCCGCCAACCTGCCTGTGGCCCATCACTGTGCCTTCTGTGTAGCAATTTATTAATGAGGCTACTTCTGTGTTTACACCTACCAAGCCACCAACGTACTGAAAACCAGTGATCTCAGCAGTAGAAGAACTGTTCGTAATTTTTGCTGCCGAAGCCCCCACTAGGCTGCCCACATCATTGTTTCCTGAGACACTGCCGCCTAGCAGCTTTACTGAATGGATCTGTGCAGCGTAGGATGCTTCGGCAAACAGCCCCACCCTATTGGTTGACGGTCGATTAATAACCAAATTGGTAATGGCGTAACCCTTACCGTCGAATTGACCACCACTAAACCACAATGCATACCCAGGCAGAAAGCCTGCGCCCCCATTCCAGTTGACAGTGTCTGTGCAATCAATCTCTTGTTCAAGATAAATGGCCGCTGCGGGAACGGATACAGCCATTTGCAAGGCTTGGCAATTGTCGATGTTTACCCGCAAGCCAAAACAATTTTCTTCCGCAAGTTGTGGGGGGGCATTACCTTCAACAAGACGCCATGTGCAGGAAAAGTCCCAGTTGATAAATGTGGCTTGCTGTAACATTTGGGCAGTGGTTTTACCCTCACCACCGCCTGACGTGCTTTGCCCAGAAGTTTGGGTGTCCCAGTAGCTCCTGAGTACACTGCCGTCAAGACCGTTACCGACCAACCCCCCCACGGAACCGGCAGTGCCTGACACGGTACTGGTTGAGTAGCTCATGCCTATCATGCCTGTTTGCGTCGCACCCGCTAAACCACCAACGCCGCTAAAGCCTACCACGTTGCTATTAGCATAGCTGTTGGTCAAGATACCATAATTATTGCCCACGAGGCCGCCTACAGCATTTTGATCAGGGGCACCCACCTCACACGCCGCGTAGCAAGCGTTTATATTACCTTCCTGGTAATTGGTCCCTATCAAACCACCCACAGTATGCTCGCCGCTCACAACCAGATCTTCTGCGTAACAATTACGGAGCGTGCCTCGGTTATAGCCTACTAAGCTACCCACCAGGTCCTTTCCTGAAATACTCCCTTCCGTCATCCCCACAAAGTGAATTTGGCTAGTACTGGCCGTACTGCCAAATAAACCAACGTAATTTTGAGTGGGGCGTGCTATCGTTAAATCAACAATTCGGTAACGTTTTCCATCGAAAGAGCCTGCAAAAAGTGCTGTCGGGCCTCCCACAGGCTCAAACCCCAGTCCTCCATTCCAAAAGTATGCTGCTGAGCAATCGATGTCATTGGCCAGTTCGTAGTTCCCCGTCAAGTTATTCTTCATATCCTGCAACTCTTGGCAGGTCGTAATCATCGTCTGTGCCAAGGCGCAGGTGACGAGCACCAACAGCCAGAAAAGCGCAGATAGCCTCAAGGCCATCCTGACTTTTTATTAATGCTTTACGATCACCCCACACTCAAAAGTGGGCGAGTAATGTAGACAGGAAAAACAAGAAAACCCGTGCCAATCTTTGAGTCTGCTTGTCTAGAGATATAGGGTAACAGGGGGATGTATGTTTTTGAGGGGTTAGGTAGTTGGATAGCATAAAAATGGCCTTTTACTTTTGGGGCCACTACCTCCCCTCAACACTATGCCTGCGCTGTTGACCCATCATCAGCAAGTAGGTGCTTTTGCATGCGAGTGGTAGTCTTTCTTTCGTTTGTAATTTAGCACGCGGAAGATGAAAAATTTGAGCTCACCCGAATTTTCATCGGGGAGTTAGCAACTAAAAAACTTTTTTATCCCTTCTTGCCAGGGATAAACTGTCACATTATCATAGCGCTTTGCATTTTTGTCGTTTGACAGACATATCGCCTCACAATGACCTATCTCTCTTGCCATAGTTTCTATTGTCTTAAGGTCAGATACATCAACATTTTTTTTGCTTTTAATTTCAATTAAAAGTAGTGGCAATCCTGGTCTTTCAACCACTAGATCAATTTCAGTATCATCATATGTTCTAATATGTGAAAAGCGATATTCTGAGCAATAATAACCAGCTAATTTAATGCACTCTAGAATAATAAAATGTTCGAAGGCATCACCATAAGCAAAATTTGCTGCTAGCAATGGTATTGATAAGGTTCGAGACAGCGCGCGCACAACACCAGTATCAAAAAAATAAAACTTTGGACGAACCCCCAATTGTTTTCTGAAAGAGTGATGAAAAGCAGGAAGGAAAAAACCAATCAATGTGTCTTCTAAAATCGAGAAATAACGTTCAACTGTTTTATCATCTACTCCCACATCACGGGCAATATTTGCAAAATTCACAACCTTCCCATTGTTTTGTGCAGCAACTTCTAAAAATCGACGAAAAGGAGATAAATTTTTAACAAACTGCTCTTCCCAAATTTCTTCTTTTAAGTAGGTGTTAGCATAAGCTTGAAGAAATTGCATCCGCTCAGAATCATTTCCCAATGTTCGGATTTTAGGCAACATTCCCCACTGCAGTGCTGCAGTGAGTTCAAATTCTTTATCCAGCTCTGTAAAAGTGAACGGGTGCAAATGATAAACAAAGGCTCTTCCAGCTAATAGATTAGCGCCACCACGCTTTAACTTGCGTGCACTAGAACCGGTTAAAATAAACTTCTTGTCTGTGTCTTCAATTAGCTGGTGAACGACATCAAGCAGTTTCGGTATCTTCTGTATCTCATCAATCACAACATGAGTTTTTTCCGCAGGTAAGGCGCGCACCAATGCAGCCAGCTCGTCTGGATCATCAGAAAACTGCGCTTCAAACTCTGCCGTAAGCAGGTCCAGCCACAAACATTGCTCTTTAGGAAAAGCAGCATGTAGAAGAGTAGTCTTACCCACCCCTCGAGGACCAAACAAAAAAAAGCTTTGTGTTTTTGGAAAAGTTAATATTCTATACTTCATTGATTTAATTATATATTTATTTTATACGCTAAAAAACAATAATAAATATCGGAATTGTTTTCCGATATTTCGCCTAAAATCCGGAAGACTAGTCCGAAACCCTACAAAATAACTCAGTTAACCAACATGTTAAGGGACGTTTTATTTTTGGGGATCCTGTTCCCCAAATAAAGCATCACTCAGCTTCTCAGCTCTTTATTTCAATTTCTAATTACGCCACTATCTAAACGAGTGATGCTGCTTCTATATAACTATTCTGCATCATCGATTAAAAGCATCTCTCGGTCATCTCGATGACGGCTAGCCAGCGCCGTCATTAAGAAATTTCTCCAGCCTCTAGCCGTTTTTCCCACTTCTGCGCGTTCAAGCCCCGCGGCCTCATCAGCTGTTGCAACAATCACTAATTCAAATTCTGCTAAGATGAGCTCATCGTAACCATACAAACGAAGTGTTAAAGATTCACAATCCTCGACCGAGGGCGTGCCCGCAATGGAGGGTGACGATTGCTTAGGATGATACTGTAGCCAGTCTGGCAGTATTTTCTTGCCCGGTAATGGATTATCTTGTTTAAAGGCTTGTACAAAAGCCACCTTCCCGCCTTTTGAACGAGCAGGCAAGGTAATACTCCATTCGTACTCTGTATTAGCCACCGCAACTTGCCGTGGCAACCGATACCAACGTTTGCAGAAATAATTCCACAATGTCGCACGTTTTAGATAAACAGTAATGCATGTGGAAACAATGCCCACAATCGGCGCAACCGCTTTAATAAACACTTCCCAAAAGGATTCGCCTTCCACAAATAAATAGAAAGTTGTCACGGCACTGCCTGTACCGTCACTGGCACGCACTTCAATTGTGTGCTGCTTGTCTGCGTAAGTGTTCGTATCCCATACGTCGGGCTTGCCTTTAAAAGTGCGCGTACCAGCATCAAACGTTAACCACCCTGGCAGCGCTCGATTGCCGGCCTGTGAAACGGAGATCACAAGGGTATCTTGGTTGACATCGTCAAAGGTATCACTGGGTAACGTAAATTGAAATGCCTGTCCAACGGACGCCACCTGATTTGACAACGGATTCAGCACGACGGGCGGGTAATTAGTCGCATCTTCAATCGTCAAAGTGAACGTATCCAATGCATAACCACTACGACCATCATCAGCACGCACGGTTAACCGTAATATCTCAGGGCGATCTGGCACCCCATAAAAGGTACGTGTTTCGCCGCTGAAAGTAAGCCATTCAGGCAATGACCCGCCCCCTTCTTGTATGGCGGTATAGATGAGTGGATCACCGTCTGGATCTTCAAACGTGTTTTCCGAAACAGTCAACTCAAAAACCTCGTCTGTTAGTCCATTTTGAGAGGGAATTTTGACCGCAAGCACAGGCGCGCTATTTCCAGCAATATCGGATACCGACAACCCAAAATTAACGAATGCCGTGGCATTGTAAATATCTGTTGCTACCACAGAGAGCGTTACAAACCCTACCACATCAGGGGTACCTTCAAACGTCAGTGTCTGTGGATCAAAACTCATCCATTCAAGTAGATCCCCACCACCAAAGAGATTTGCTGAATAAGTCAACGGGTCATTATCCAAGTCTGAAAATGTACTTATTGGTACCGAAAAACTAAATGGCTGGCGCAATCTGACCACTTGGTTAGGGAAAGGATGCACCACTTGAGGAGCACTATTGGGCGTGACAATTTCAACCAATCCACTTACGCTTCCCTCAAAGCCATCACTGGCGGTCACGTTAATCCAGGCGCTACCTCGCTGAGTTGGTGTTCCTGAAAAAATACCTAACCCCGCATTAAAGCTGAGCCATGCAGGTAGCGGTCCAAAATTTTCAGAAACAGCATTTAGCGTTAACCTGTCTCCATCGGCATCAAAAAAAGTCGCCTCCGGAATAATATATTGGAAAAATTGCTGATTAAGCGCGGTTTGTTGAACCATGGGTGCTTGAACGACAGGGGCTTGGTTAATTATATGCAAAGTGAATGTATCTTTCACAAACTGGCTAGGCGTATTATGCGCTGTCACTTCAATGGTGAGCACATCTTGGGCACCCGATAGCGGTGTCCCTACAAAGGTGTGTGTACTAGCAGTAAAAAATAACCAGGCAGGTAACGGCAAGCTTCCTGCAAGTTGTGCACTATAGGTGAGTATTAGTCCATTAGAATCAGAAAATGTATCAGCCGGCACGGTAAATAAATACAATGCACCGATAGGATGTGACTGATTAGCAATAGCGTTAGGATGCGTAGGAGGGAGCACAAAGGATTGTAACAAGGGATACGTATACCCTGAGCTAATAAACCAAGTTGTGAGAAAATCCCAACTGATAAACGTAAGCTGTTGCTGCATTTGTGCGGTGGTTTTGCCAAAGCCGCCAGCACTTGTGAATTGTCCTGAAGTTTGGGTATCCCAGTAAGCGCCGAGAACGCTGCCATCATTGGAACCCAGCAGGCCACCAACGCCACTTGAGCCCGTCACGCTGCCGGTGGCATAGCAAGTGCTGAGAGTACCAGCGTTGCTGCCCACCAAGCCACCGATGGAGTTTGAGCCCGTCACGCTGCCGGTGGCGTAGCAGTTGCTGATGACGGCAAAGTCAGCATTACTGCCCAGCAGGCCGCCGACATGGACTGAGCCCATCACACTGCCTATGGCGTAGCAATTGCTAAGGGTGCCGGAATTGCCACCCAACAAGCCGCCAACGTAGCTTGAGCCCGTCACGCTGCTTGTAACATAGCAGTTGCTGAGGGTGCCGGAACTGGAGCTGGTGCCCACCAGGCCACCAACGAAGCTTTGATCGCCCTTCACGCTGCCGGTGGCATAGCTGTTGATGAGGGTACCGCCATTGCTACCCACCAGGCCGCCTACTTGGTTTGAGCCCGTTACATCAACCGTGGCATAACTGTTGCTGAGAGTGCCGCCACGGTTGTCACCCACCAGGCCACCGACGGAGCTTGAGCCCGTCATGCTGCCAATGACATAGCTGTTGATGATAAGACCGTCGTTGTAGCCCACCAGGCCGCCAACATAGCTTGCGCCCGTCACGTTGGCATCTAACAAACCCACAAAAATAATTTGGGCTGAAGGCGCAATAATAGCAAACAGACCTACGCCATTAGTCGTTCTCCGGTTAATCGTCAAGTCACTGATAATATAACCATTACCATTGAAGGAACCTGCCACACTTAATCCAGCACCGGGGAGAAAGCCTGCTCCACCATTCCAATTTACTGTCTCGGTGCAATCAATATCTTGCGTAAGCGAGATACTCGCATCAGAGACAGTGACCGCTATCTGAAGTTCAGCACAGGTGCTGACGGTCAGCGTGCGGTTTCTGCAATTAGCCAGTGTCAGCTTCGGGTAATCATTGCCCTCGTTAATCGCCCAAATACAATCAAAATCCCACCCCTCAAAGGTAGCTTGTTGATACATTTCAGCGGTAATCTTACCGGTAGCGCCATCACTGCTTGCTTGACCTGAAGTTTGCGTATCCCAATAACCGTTGATGAGGCTGCCACTGTTGCTGCCCACCAGGCCACCGACGGGGCTGGGGCCCATCACGCTGCCGGTGGCATAGCAAGTGCTGAGGGTACCAGTGTTGTAGCCCAGCAGGCCGCCAACGTAGCCTTGGGCACTCGTCACGTTGCCGGTGGCGTAGCTATTGCTGAGGATGCCGCCGCTGCTGCCCACTAGGCCGCCAACGTAGGCTGAGCCCGCCACGCTGCCGGTGGCATAGCAAGTGCTGAGGGTACCGCCGTTGCTACCCACCAGGCCGCCCGCCTTATTTGAGCTCACCACGCTGCACGCCGAATAGCTGTTACTGAGGGTACCGCTGTTGCTGCCCACCAGGCCGCCGACATCATTTGAACCCACCACCGCGCCAGTCGTGTGGACATGGGTAATGGAGCCTCCTTCATTCTGTCCTACCAAGCTTCCAACGCTCCTGTCACCTAAAATATTCCCACCTAGAAGCGCTGTGGAGGTAATTTGAGCTGATCGACTCGCATACCCGAATAAGCCAACATCATTTGTACTCGAACGATCAATTATCAAGCCTGTAATTGCATAATTTTTGCCATCAATGGAGCCAGTAAAAGGTGTGGCTGACGTCCCCACCGGTTCAAACCCTTCCCCTCCGTTCCAATTCACCGTATCAGAGCAATCGATGTCATTGGCCAGCGCATAATTACCCGCCAAATCTAAGTTGATATCCTGCAACCCTTGGCAGGTCGTAATCATCGTCTGTGCTGCGGCGCAGGCAATAAGCACCACAAGAAAGAAAAAAGCAGATAGCCTGAGCGCCATCCTGCTTTAGTTCTTAGTCAAGTTTTAAAATCACTCAACACTAAAAAAGAAGTGGGGGAGTAATGTAGAAAGAAAAAACAAAAAACCCGTATCAATGTTTGAGCCTGCTTGTCTAGAGATATAGGGTAACAGGGAGATGTATGTTTTTGAGGAATTTGTTGGATGACTAGCATAGAATAAGGAGTTTTGTTTTGGGGATCCTTACTCTCCCCAATTATGCCTGTGCAGTTGAATCATCCTCTCTACCCCGAAGCAGATGTTCTTTCATCTGCTCATCTGCCCTTCTTGGGAGCATTTTCATCAAGATATCTCGCTTGCTCCTTGTACTAGCAAGCATTACTTCGCTTTCAAATTCTTGTGCTTTCACCTCCGTTTCAAAAATCCCCAAAGTAAATTCAGCTAAAATACGGGCATCATAGCCATACACTCGGACAGTAAGAATTTCACAATCTTCTGACTCTAATGGTGTGCCAATAATTTGCCTAGACTTAGGAATATACCGCAACCACTCTGGCCTAAATTTTCCATCAGGCAAAACATTACCATTTTTGAAGGCTTGGACTCGCTCAATCTTCTTGCCTTTTGAACGACCGGGCAAATCAACATCCCATTTGTACTCTTTCCCAATAATGGCTGTTTGAAGTGGTAGTCGGTACCAACGTTTGCAAAAGTGCTGCCAGAGCCATGCGCGATTACGATAAATAGCATAAAGAGTACTTAAAGCTGTTCCAGTGCCCGCAACTATTTTGATAAAAAGCTCCCAAAAAGATTCACCTTCCACTAGCAAATCAAAGTCTGCAATGACACTGCCTTCTCCATCACTCGCAAGCACTTCGATACGATGAACACGATCACCGTAAGTGTCAGTGTCCCACATCGTGGGCTTCCCTGAAAAAATGCCGGTTGCGCTGTCGTAATCTAACCATTTTGGCAACGCTTTCCCCCCACCTTGTGAAACAGCAATGGTCAGCAGATCATCATTAGCGTCAATAAAAGTATCACTTGGCAGTGTGAACTGATAGCGCTGGCCGACTTTCACCACCTGCTGTGCAACGGGGTTCAAGACTGTGGGTGGATAATTTTCACTATCCATTACTTGAATGGTAAAGCTGGTTAGTGCGACCCCACTACGATCATCTTCTGCCCGCAAAGCAATACGTAATGTTTGAGGGCGATCAGGAATGCCTGAAAAAGTACGTGACACGCCAATAAAGTTTAACCAATCAGGAAGCGGGATGTTGCCTTCTAATGTCGCAGTATAGGTGAGTGGATCATCATCAGGATCTTCAAAGGTCTCTTCTGCAAAAATAAAGGAAAAATCGCTGTCACTATAGGCCGTCTGTGCCGGAATAGCGACTGCCACGAAAGGCGCTTGATTTCCACTTAAATCTGAAATAGCAATGCCAAAAATAATATTGGCGTAACCTTCATAGGGATCGATCGCAATAAGATCGACAAACAAAAAACCTTGGTCTTCCAGATGCGGGATCCCAATAAAGGTTCGAGCATTGCTATCTAAACTCAACCATACCGGTAGAGGCTGGGTATCACTTTGCCTGGCCTCATAATGGAGGATGTCACCATCTGAGTCAGTAAACAGATCAGGGGAAAAGGTAAACAAAAAAGGATTTCCCACTGAAGCTTGTTTGCTGTCTATAAACCCTCCTAATATAGGAGGATGATTAATAGTAACATTAAAAGCGGTGTGCGCTTGTTCGCCCAAAAAATCTTCTGCAATGATAACGATAGCAAATGGCGTTTGATCTTTAGACAGCGTGCCTGATAATGCCCCATTATTGCTGTTTATTAAAATACCGGTTGGCAAGGGTGCTCCACCAGCTTGCTGTGCTGAAAAGTGTAAAGGGTCAACATCCAAATCAACAAAGGTTCCATTAGGGAGTGGCCATAAAAACGGCTGCTCGGCAGTAAAGCGTTGTTCATTAATAACTATCTCCGCGGTGGGCGAACGGTTAGGAATAATAAGATGAAATAAGGTGCTCGCCTCCCCGCCGAAGCCATCGTTCGCAAAGATCACTATTGCGGTTATCCCTTGCGCACCTGAAATCGGTATCCCTGTAAAGGTACGGGTACTGGAAGTAAAAGTAAGCCAATTTGGTAGCGGCTCATCCTCTAGTTGCGTAACCGTATATGTGATCGTATCACCATCCTCATCAATAAAGAGCGCTTGACTAAAAGAAAAAGTCAAAAGCTCAGTCACCCATCCTGTCTGGTTGCTGAGTGTTTGGTTTAACTGCGGTGTTTGATTCGCAACCCGAAATTCAAATGTTGTGCTGGCATTGCCACCCGCATTGTCATTCACTTGCACAACGACAATATAGCTATTGCGTTCGCTTGCAACACCTGAAAATACCCGCGCATTAGCGTCAAAATACATCCAATTGGGTAGTGCGTCTCCCCCCTGCAAAAAAGCTTCATAGTCTAGCGGGTCACCATCTAGATCCATAAAAGTCTCTGCCGGCACAAGAAAGTTAAACATATCATGTAAAGCAGCTGCTTGAGGAGATAAAGGTATCACTAACGTCGGGGCTGTATTGGGAACAGTTAAAGTAAACGTAGTGGCGGCTTCTCCACCAAACCCATCGTTAGCTGTCAGCAATAATTGCTCCTCTGCACGCTGTGTTGGTGTGCCTGATAGCTGCGCGGTGCTTACTTCAAAACTAAGCCAGTTTGGCAGCGGTTCATCATTAGTGAGAGAGATGTTATAAATAAGTGGATCGTTGTCACCATCACTAAAGGTATCCAGCGGAACCGTCCATTCCAATTGCTCACCGTTGGTCGCTTCAATGAAAGCAACGGGAGTTTGTAAAACAGGGATCCGATTAGGCACCGTGATCAAAAAAGTGTCTTGTGCAGTGCCACCGAACCCATCATTTGCAATGACCTCGAGCAAAGCCTCACCTTGATCTCCAGAAACAGGGACACCTGAAAACGTTCGAGTTACATTTTCAAAAAGCAACCATTCAGGTAGAGAGCCTCCACTTTGGCGCTGCGTGCTGTATCGCAAAAAATCTTCATCTTCATCCTCAAAAGTATCTTCCAAAAAGGTATAAGATAAAAGGCTTCCAATATAAGCCGTTTGATCGATCAAGGGATTGACTACGAAAGGAGCCCGGTTAATCACAGTTAACACGAACACATCACTGACACTAAAACCACTGTCTTCGGAGGCAATTACTTCGATTTCATAACCACCTTGTGCGCCTGAAGGAGGTGTTCCTGAAAAACAGCGAGTATTGCTGGTGAAAGTTAACCAAGTGGGTAACGAAGCACCACCTAACAATTGAGCTGAGTAATCTAAGCATGGGTCGCTAGGACTTTCCATCGTATCCAGTGGGATAGTGAAAGAGAACAACTTATTAATAATACTCATTTGATCAACAAGAGGATTTTTGACCTGTAGGAGAAAAATTAATAGCCTGGGGTAACTGTTTCCTTCGTCAATCCACCAAGCATCTTGAAAGTCCCAGCTCACAAAAGTAGCCTGTTGATACATTTCAGATGTTGTTTTGCCAACACCACCCGCGCTTGTAGTGCGTCCCGATGTTTGCTTATCCCAATAACTGGTGGTAACCGTCCCTCCAGAAGAAGCACCCACTAGCCCGCCAGCGCTACTACCGCTAAGCACAGCCCCAGTGGCGTAGCATCCACTTATAGTGCCACCAGAGACATGGCTAACAAGCCCACCAGCATAAACATCCGATGAAACGCTGCCAGTGGCGTAAGAGTAGGTAATACTAGAAGGTCCAAGGTTATTCATAAGATTTGAGACAAGGCCACCAGCATTTCCAGTTCCAATCACATCGCCAGAAGCATAGCAGTGACTAATGCTGCCGTGATTGTGTCCGACCAAGCCACCACATCCTCCACCTAAAATTTTACCTGTTGCGTAACACCTTTCTATGGAAGCAGCGCTATAGCCCGCAAGCCCACCAGCCAGTCCTCCTTCAACATCCGTCGTAGTGTAAGAGTCATTTATATTTCCGCCGATATCACTTCCTACCAAGCCACCAGTATTGCCTGTTCCTAAAATATTCCCAGAGGCATAACATTTATTAATGCTCCCGCCTACATTGTACCCGGCAAAACTAGCCACACGATGACCGCCACTAATTGTTACAAGTACCAAACCAAGATTGGCGATCTCCACAGCACTCGATCCCAGGCAACCAAACAACGCCACATGATCAGAACTTGGACGATTAATGGTAAGATTGTAGACATCATAATTTTTACCATCTAAAGAACCAAAAAACATATTGACATCATTCCCCACTGGCTCAAACCCCTGCCCCCCATTCCAATTCACAGTATCAGAGCAGTCAATATCATTAGTGAGGTAATAGACCCCGTACAGGTCATTTTGCATCGCTTGCAGCTCGGTGCAGCTACTGATACCCAGAAGCACTTTCACATACAAAGTAAACTCATCTGTTGCGCAAAGCAGGTTCGCACTGCACGCTGTAACGATGATAGTGTAATCACCTACATCACCGCCCTGCGGAGTTCCAAAGAGAGTTTGGCTTTGTTCGTTAAATGTAAGCCAGGCTGGCAGAACATTGTTAGGTGATAGCACAGCGGTGTAGTTGAGCCCCGTATTACTCAGGTCTTCGAATACTGTTGAAATGATCAGTCTGTAGGGCTCATCCACCGGGATATCTTGGTCCGGCAAAGGATTTTTTGCGGTAGGTGCTAAAAACCAACGAAGCAAAGGGTAGTTATTTCCTTCATCAATCCACCATGTATCAGTAAAGTCCCAGCTTGTAAAAGTAGCTTGCCGGTACATCTCCACTGTAGTTTTGCCAATGCTACTATCAGAAAGGCCCGCCCCAACGCTGTTTTGCCTCCCTGAGGCTTGCGTGTCCCAATAGGCTCTTATATCGCCGTTGAAATTATAACCAACTAGTCCTCCTACAGATCCTGCTCCTGTTGGTTCTCCTGTGGAGTAGCATTGATGCAATGAGCCAACAGTTTGGTAACCTATTAAGCCACCAATCCCTGCAGAGCCAGATCCCCCCGAGGCCGAACCAGTTGAGTAGCTTGTGAGTATATCGCCGCCATTCGCACCCGCTAAGCCGCCAATGTGGTTAACTCCAGCACCACCCCAGACTCTACAAGTAGAGTAACTTTTTATAATTGTAGCGCCTTGTCCACTAGTACCTACCAAGCCCCCAGTGTTGTCACTTCCTACTACTTCATTTCCAGCGGTATAACTTTTGTTGATGAAACCATTATTTCTTCCAACTAAACCTCCTGTGTTTCCACATGAGCTATAAACTGAGCTTACAGCATAGGTGTTCAGTATCATGCCCCCATCATTAAAACCAACAAGGTGACCAAGATCTTTACACCCATAGGCAACCCCGCCTACAAGCCCAATATTGCTTATTATCGAGCTATTCGTGATAACACCAAATAAACCAACATAGTCAGTAGCTGGTCGATTAATTGTTAGGTTAAGCACTATCTGATTTTTTCCATCAAGAGAACCAGCAAAAGGCGTGATGCCGCTGCCCACCGGCTCAAACCCCTGCCCGCCATTCCAATTCACGGTATCTGAGCAGTCGATGTCATTAGCAAGAACATAACTTTCCGCCAAATCCAAATTCATATCCTGCAGCTTTTGGCAGTTAGTAATCATCGTCTGCGCCAAGGCGCCGGTGACGAGCACTACAAGGGAAAGGAGCACGAACAGCTTTGACATCATTCTGGCTGAGTGCTTAGTTAGCTTTTCAAATTAGTCAACGCTAAAAAGTTGGTTAGTAATTGAGAAAAAACAAGAAAACCCGTATCAATGTTTGAGCCTGCTTGTCTAGAGATATAGGGTAACAGGGGAGTGTATGTTTTGAGAGGTTTGCTAGTTGAATAGCATAAAATTAAGGGTTTTATTTTTGGGAGGGCATTTACCTCCAATTATGCTTGCTCTACTGGGCTACCATCAGCAGCCAGCAGGCGCTCTTGCATGTGGTCATTGCTCTTTTTTGAAAAGACTCTCATCATCATATCCCCTTTACCCCTGCCACTAACACGCGCTTCCTCATGTTCGTATTCTTGTGCTTCTGCTTCTGTTTCGAAAATGCCGAGTTCAAATTCGGCCAAAATTCTTTCATTATCATTCAGCACACGGATGATTAAGATACTGGCATCCTCTTTCCCCGGTGTGCCCACAAGTTTGTTGTCGTTCTGATAATCTAGCCAGCCAGGCAACAGTTTATTTGCCTTTAACGCTTTACCCTTGCGGGTAAAAGCTTGCACACGCTTGATCTGATCTTCATCAATCTGTATGGAATATGTGTACGCCTTATCGACTATTGCGGCTTGCCGTGGCCGCCGATACCAGCGCTTGCATGCCCAATTCCATATCGTGGCACGATTACGGTAAGCAGCAAATAGAGTGGAAGCAATGCTAGCCAAAATAAGCAATGCGGTAATGGCCTGCTGAATTTCTGACTCCCCGACGACTGCCAGGGTAAAGCTGCTGCAGGCATTGCTTTCTTGATCGCTAGCGCAAACCTGGATGGCATGAGTACGATCGCGATAAGTATCCGTGTCTTTGTTTTTCGGCTTACCTGAAAAGGTGCGCGTAGCGCCATCAAATTTCAACCAGGAAGGCAAAGGCTTGTCGCCGACTTGAACGGCCGTGTAAATCAGCACATCATCATTCGGATCAGTAAACGTATCGACTGGGATGGTGTAACGAAAATTACTTCCCACATTCACATTTTGATTGGGAAGCTGATTCAACAATGTGGGCGGTCGGTTTGTTGCATCTTGTATCGCTAAAGTAAAAGTATCCAATGCAAATCCACCCTGCCCGTCATCAACGCGCACCGAAAGCCGGATAACTTCTGCAACAACGGGGATCCCCAAAAACACCTGAGATTGATCGTCAAACGTCAGCCAATGAGGCAATGCGCTCCCACCTTCCAAGGTTGCTGAATACACCAGCAGATCGCCATCTGGATCGGTAAACGTATTGACTGCCAGTGTAAACGTCCAAAGGACATTGCTGCTTGCCGTTTGATCAGGGATGGTTACCGTCAGCAAGGGAGGATTATTACTCGTTAAATCTGAAATCGTCATAGCCAGACTTACCGAAGTGGTGCCACCAAACGGATCGGAAGCAACCAAAGATATAAAGAGAAAGCCTTTGTCATTGAATGTAGGTGTTCCCCAGAATATGCGAGACTCTCCCTCTAGCGTTAACCATGCCGGCAATGGTTCACCCGTGGTTTGTTGGGCACTGTAGGTTAATGGATCGCCATCGGGATCCGTAAACAGACTTGCAGAAAAGGTGTATAAGAAAGGATTACCCACTGTCGCGGCTTGATTCTCAATCACACCGGCTGCAATGGGCAGCAAATTCACAGACAGCTCAAAGGTATCACTGACTTGCCCACCAAAACCATCGCTTGCGGTGACGGTTATCATCAGTGGCGTACTTTGCGTGCTGGGTATAGCGCCTGAAAAAACCCTTGTGCTCCCATCAAAGTGAAGCCAAACGGGTAATACGCCACCTCCTTCTTGCTCCGCCGTGTAAGATAGTTGATCACCATCGGGATCCGTAAACGTGTTGTTCGGAAATGCCCAGCTAAAGGGCGTATCCGCATTAAAGCGTTGGCTACTGATGGCATGACTCAACACAGGGTTTGCATTAGGAATGGTTAAGCTGAACGAGGTGCTGCTTTGCCCACCAAACCCATCATCTGCCGTTACAACGATAGTGTTGCTGCCTTGATTGCCTGAAAGTGGTGTGCCTGAGAAGGTGCGAGTCACATCCAGAAAGGTTACCCAGGCAGGCAAGTTGCTACCGTCGTTAAGCTTAGCCGTATATGTCAGCTCATCGCCATCTGCATCATCGAAGGTATTTGCCGCAAACGTCAGCTGCCATACTATTCCAATCGGTGCATTTTGTGTGGCAATGGTATTAGCCACGGTGGGCGCTTGATTGGCAACACGCAGGCTAAACAGCAAAGTGACATTCCCGCCTACACCATCTTCGGTATACACAGCAATGAAATGGCTTTCTCGAACAAGGGGCGTGCCTGAAAAAGTAAGCGTTTCGGGCGTAAAGCTCAACCAAGCCGGCAAAGGGTTGTTGTCTTGCAGGCGTGCAAAGTGCATTAAGGTATCGCCATCTTGATCAAAGAAGGTGTTGCCCGGCAAGCTAAAGCTAAAAGGAGTATTCAGCGCCACATCTTGGTTACTGTAGGGGTTAGCGATAATCGGTGGTGTGTTGGGGACAGTAAGCTCAAAGGTTTCCGTCACTTGTCCACCAAAACCATCTGTAGCGGCCAATTCAATGGCATGATTGCCACGCACTGAAGGAGTGCCTGAGAAGGTCGCTGTTTCTCGTGTAAAGCTGAGCCATTCTGGTAATGCCCCACCACCTGCGGAAGAGGCGCTTAATGTTAAAGGATCGCTATCGGCGTCAAAGAAGGTGTCACCCGGCACGACAAATTGAAACAGCAAAGCACTGGCAGCAGTTTGCGTGCCGATAGGCGTTTGCAGTGTCGGCACTTGATTGTTGACGGTGATAATGAAATTGCCGGTGACACTGCCACCAAACCCATCATTGGCAGTGACGTCAATGCCTAACACGCCTTGGTCACCCGAAGCAGGCACGCCTGAAAAGGTACGCGTCCCACTAGTAAAGCTGAGCCAACTTGGTAACCCACCTCCTCCATTCAGCTGGGCAGAATAAGTAAGCGTATCGCTATCACCATCCGAAAAAGTGCTTGCTGTAAAAACGTAGTGCAATGTGCTACTCACATTCAGCCACTGATCGATAAGTGCATTATCTTGAATAGGCGCCAAATTGGGAACAACGATATCAAAGCTAGCTATACCTTGACCACCAAAGGGATCGGTAGCAATTAATTCAATCGCATGTGTTGCTCGTTCTGTGGGGATCCCCGAAAATGTGCCTGAATTAGCGATAAAGCTAATCCAGCTAGGTAAAGCACCTCCTCCTACAGCAGTCGCTGCAAGAGTGAAGCTATCTCCATCGGCGTCATAAAAGGTGTTCTCAGGTACAACAAATTGAAAGAGTTGGCCATTCATTGCTGTTTGTGCTGCAATAGGTAGTTGTACCAAAGGCGGTTGGTTATTCACTGTCAGCGTAAAACTCCCCGTAGCATTTCCACCATAACTGTCATCTGCAATAACACGGATATTTAATACACCCTGGTTACCCGATGCAGGCACGCCTGAGAAAAGTCGAGAACCACTCATAAAAGTTAACCAAACGGGTAAAGGAGCACCATTATCCAGTTCTGCCGCATAACTCAACGGATCATTGTCACCATCTAAAAAGATATTGCTTGCAAAAGCGTAGTTCAACGCGCCACTCACATTAACAACCTGATCAAGTAGCGCGCTTTCTTGCGTTGGCGATAAGTTCGGCACCACAATATCAAAGCGCATCATGACTTGCCCGCCATAAGGATCGGCGGCAGTTAGTTCAATGGTACAGCTGCTTCGTGGTGTAGGCGTACCTGAAAAGGTAGCCGTGCTCGATGTAAAGGTGAGCCATTCAGGTAGTGTGCCCCCTTCGAAAGAAGTAGCGCTTAACGTCAAACTATCACCATCTGCATCATTAAATGTATTTCCAGGGACCACATAGTTAAAGGGTTGCCCGCTGGTAGCATGCTGTGTGTCAATAAGTGTCTGCACGATGGGCGCTTGATTATTGATGGTGAGAGTGAAAGTGGCAGAGACACTGCCACCAAATCCATCACTGGCGGTGACTTCGAGTGTCAATGTGCCTTGGTTACCTGAGACAGGCGTGCCTGAGAAAGTACGAGTCCCGCCATTAAAGCCCAGCCAACCAGGCAATGCGCCTCCACCAGTTTGCTGCGATGTGTAAAGTAGTGGATCGTTATCACCATCTGCAAAGGCATCAACGCTAAAAATGTAATTCAGGAAGCCTCCTATGTTCACATTTTGATCCTGCAAACCGCTTCCCACTGCCGGAGAGCGATTGAGTATGGTTAGGATAAATGTATCGCTGATACAGCTGCCTTGATTGTTACATGCAGTGACTTCGATGTCGTGAGCACCTTGATCTCCTGATAGGGGCGTGCCAGAGAAAGTAGCACTTGATGCAGTAAAACTTAACCAATTGGGCAAAGGTTCACCACTGATTAACCCTGTACTATAGTCAAGCACCGGATCATTAGGTGATCCAAAAGTATCTTCAGGGATCGCAAACAAAAACAGTTGGCCTATCGAACTACTTTGATCGAGAATAGGATTTTGTAGCTCTAGGAGTACAAAAACTTGTAACTGGGGGTAACCATTTCCTTCATCAATCCACCAAACATCAGTAAAATCCCACCCCATAAAATTTGATTGTTGGTGCATTTGGGCTGTCGTTCTACCAACACCACCATAACTGGAGGTTTGGCCTGAGCTCTGTGTGTCCCAATAGCTTTTTTGCGTTACACCCTCCCCATCATTGTGCCAACCAATTAAACCACGTGGTGCAGAACCAGTTGAATAGCATTCTGAAACGGTTCCTGCGTGGCTGCCCACAAGCCCGCCCGCGGTGCTTGAGCCAGTTGCTGAACCAGTGGCATAGCTTTGTGAAATCAAGGCACCCGCGCCAGTGATACCTACCAATCCTCCTACTCCTGCTGATGCAGCTGATGCGCTGCCCGTAGCATAACATTGGTAGACTGAGGCGGTATAACTGACACACCCTGCTAAGCCACCAATCCAATATTTACCTGAAATACTACCTGTAGCATAACTTTGAAAGAGAGAAGCAGCATTGGTGTAACCGACTAATCCTCCAATATACCGGTCACCTGAAACTACATTTGTAGCATAGCAATTGGTTACTGCACCGCTATTAACCCAACCTATTAGGCTACCAACATAGTAACTACCTCTTATGTTTCCCCCCTCTAGTCCGACATTTATTATCTCATTATTGTCTGTACGTCCGAACAAACCAACTTCATTGGTTGTCGAACGTTGAATAGTCAGTCCAATAATCTTGTGATTCTTTCCATCAAAATCACCCCTAAAAGGCGTATTTTCGGTTCCCACCGGCGCAAACCCCTGCCCGCCATTCCAATTCACGCTATCTGAGCAGTTGATGTCATTAGCAAGAACATAACTTCCCGCCAAATCCAAATTCATATCCTGCAGCTCTTGGCAGCTAGTAATCATTGTCTGGGCCGAGGCGCAGGTGACGAGCACTACAAGGGGAAGGAGCACGAACAGCTTTGACATCATTCTGGCTGAATGCTTAGTTAGCTTTTCAAATTAGTCAACGCTAAAAAGTTGGTTAGTAATTTAGGAAAAAACAAGAAAACCCGTATCAATGTTTGGGCCTGCTTGTCTAGAGATATAGGGTAACAGGGGGGTGTATGTTTTTAAAAATGGTAGTTAACTAACAAATAATTGGGTATTTTTTTTGCGCTTGGATTCAATTTCTAACTGCAACAGCTAGCCCAACAATGTAGGCTTAGTGGCTTTATTGAGGATTTTTTTGAGAGCAATAAAAGGAGCAACAAAATCCCTAAAAATAAAAACAGGCTAGTATTCGCTCATAAAACTCAGCTTATTATCAATAATCACAAGGCCGTCATGCCGGCATTATTTTGTGACTTCTGTTTGATTTCTTCACGCCGGTGATACCACTTGTATCCCGTATAAGCGATACCCACTAACGCGCTTAAGACACTCGGCACAATAATGGCCGCCTTCTCACCAGGAGACAGCAGTTTGCCACTACCAGGATTCCCCGGTTTCGGAGACTGGCTGGGTCGTGCGCTCTCAGTCGCTTGGACTGGAGGACGAATCATCCATAAGTCAGGATATTGCTCATCTTCTTTTATCCACCATATGGTGGTGAAATCCCAGCCAACGTAGGTTGCTTCCTGGTACATCTCTGCCGTTGTTCTGCCAATACCTGCGGCGCTGGCGCTATGCTGACTCGTTTCTGTGTCCCAATAACTGCTGGATACAGTCCCACTATTCCTGGCAATTAAGCCGCCCACATATTGGGGGCTACCATTAGTAGCCGTTACAAGTCCAGATGCAAAGACAAGATTAACTGAGCCGCTTGCCTGGTTGTAAGCAACCAAGCCTGCGACGGTGTCATCTCCTGTCACGGATGTTGTCGCATAACTATTAGTGAGCGTGCCTATGTTGTTTCCAATTAAACCACCCACGGTATTACTACTGCCCGTAATCGCGCCTGCCGCCTGGCAAGATGTCACGGTGCCTGCGTTAACGCCAACAATTCCACCAACAGAATCAGCATTACTTTGCAAAGTGCCTGAGGCATAACACCCCGTAACCGTGCCTTCGTTATAGCCAACGAACGCCCCCACCTGGTTGCCACCCGTAATACTATAGATAAGCTTGAGCTCATTAATTTGAGCTGCGCTCCCCGTGTGACCAAAAAGCCCCACTTCAGAATCTGAAGGGCGGTTGATCACAAGGTTGGATACACGGTACCCGTTGCCGTTAAGCGTGCCGGTGAAGGGTGAGCTTGTTGTACCGATGGGTTCGAAGCCTGCGCCACCGTTCCAGGTTGCTGTGTTTGAGCAATCGATATTCTGTATGATTTCGTAGGTGCCGCTGAGGTCAGCCTGGATATTTTGTAATTTCTCGCAAGAGTCGATCACATGTGCAGGACTTTCACTCATGCTCTGACTAGCAGAGTTGGAATAAGATGAGGTTTGTGTTGCAGGGATCAACATTGGGTAATCAAGTCCTTCTTCTATCTGCCAGATTGTTAGGAAGTCCCAGCTTACATAAGTGAGCTGCTGGTGCATTTCGCTCGTTGTTTTACCAGTGCCTGCCGCACTGCTGGCTTGAGTGGAAGTTTGCGTGTCCCAGTAACTGTTGGTAGCAACACCGGCTAAAACATTACTCCCCACTAAACCACCCGTCGAGCTCGATCCCGTGACGCTCACTGTGGAGTAAGCATTGATGATAGTGTCTTGGTTCTCACCTACTAGACCAGCAATGGTAGTACCTGAACTTATGACAGTGCCTGTTGCATAGGTATTAGTAATTGTTCCCTTTCGATTGAGGCCCACTAGACTGCCAACAGTGCCTGCCGCTGAAATATTGACATCAACAAGCCCCACCGAATAAATTTGCGCATTGCCATCAATACGAGCAAACAGTCCAACAACATAGTTAGAAGGACGGTTAATTATTAAGTCAGAAATAATGTAACCGTTACCATTGAATACGTTAGCTATCAAACGACCTTGAACAAAACCAGCACCATTATCCCAATTCGCCGAATCAGCACAGTCAATATCTTGTGAAAGATAAATCGAGGCATCAAGCAACAATACCGCGGTTTGCAATTCTTCACAGGTATTCACGAAGAAGGTACTGCAGTTATTCATCGTCAGCTGAGGATAGTTGCTATCTTCGTTAATGCTCCAACGACAGTTAAAATCCCATAGAGGATACGTTGCTTGCTGGAACATTTCGGCGGTGCTCTTGCCTACCCCTCCCACGCTCACCAATTGGCCAGTAGTTTGCGTATTCCAATAAGCATGAACAGTTGACCCACAGGATTCTCTGGCTAAGAAACCGCCAACATTGAGGCTACCGGAAACTGCACCTACAGCGTAAGAGTAGCTTATGACACCGCAGTTGCTACCCGCGAAACCGCCGATGTAATTTACCCCTGTCACCGTACCTGTTGCATAGCTATTACTGATAGTGCCCCCTTGATTATCACCGACAAAGCCGCCTACATTGTCGCTGCCAGTACCTGCACCATTCACTGCACTACTAGCATAACAGGTAGTGACGGTTCCTCTGTTGTCGCCGACGAGACCACCTGTGTTGTCATTAAGATTTTTCACTGCTCCTGTTGCATAGCTATAACTGATGGCACCAAAGTTTCTGCCAGCCAGCCCCCCTACGTTACCGCCACCCGTGACGTTGATGCTTATCACTCCAACAGAAGTAATTCGGCCAGGCTCATCAATGTAACCAAACAGTCCGACAGCCGTCATAGTGGGGCGGTTGATAAACAAGTCATTGACTTCATAGGCCTGCCCATCAAAAGCACCTGTAAACTTCACAGCGATCGTGCCAATCGGCTCAAACCCTGCCCCACTATTCCAGCTAGAGGTAGCCGAACAATCAATATCATTAGCCAGCGCATAATTCCCCGCCAAATTTAAGCTCATGTCCTGCAACTCTTGGCAGGTAGTAATCATCGTCTGCGCTGAGGCGCAGGTAACGAGCGCCAGAAGAAAGAAAAGTACAGACAGCTTCAAAGCCATCCTTACTTAACTTAGTTCTTAGTTACGTTTTAAAACCACTCAACACTAAAAAAAAGTTGCTTAAGCAATTTAGAGAAAAAAACAAGGAAACCCGTATCAACGTTTGAGTCTGCTTGTCTAGAGATATAGGGTAACAGGGAGGTGTATGTTTTTAAAAATGGTAGTTAACTAACAAATAATTGGGTATTTTTTTTGCCTTGGATTCAGAGAACACTTCAGCTTTGCAGCCACAGAGTAAAAATATCACACATGAACAGCATTCTTCATCTCAAGTTCTTCTTTGCCATGGGTAGCAAGAAAATGTTTTCTTTCCCAGTACCATTTTATTCCTGCACCCACCACCAGACTGGCAATGGCCCCTGCTACCGTCACACCGGCAATCAACGCCGTGTTGCTATCGCTTCCTCCTCCTGGCCCAGCTCCCTTTCCCGGCGTAAGTGACTGGCTTGGGGTAACACTTGGCGAAGGGCTTTTGCTCGGCACACCCACTTGTGGTGGTTGCTCTTGTACTAAAAAGATACGCAGTACCGGCGCTGCATTGCCTTCATCAATCCACCAAGTGTCCGCAAAGTTCCAACCAATAAACGTGCTAAGCATTTGCATTTCTGCACTGGTTTTCCCTTGTCCACCTGCACTATTAGGTTGAGTGCTAGTTTGAGTATCCCAATAGCTATTGACTGCTGAACCAAATGAAATACCCACTAGCCCCCCTGTTGTTGCAGAACCTGAAACAACACCCACTGCGTAGCTGTTACTCACAATCCCGAATTGATTGAGTCGGCCGATGAGGCCTCCTAACGCAGAAGAAGCCACGACGGCACACTCTGAATAAGTGTTTTGGACAACCGCATCATCTTGGCGACCCACCAAACCACCTACATCTTGAAAGCCCGTCACCTGTCCCGTGGTAAAACAATCATCAATGGCGCCACCTGATTCTAGTTGGCCCACCAACGCGCCTACGCGGCGATCGCCCGTAACGCTTACATTTATGACACCTAAATTTTCGACTCGGCCACTCAGCAATGCAAAAAGCCCCACGTCACTTTCCGTAGCGCGACTAATGGTTATACCAATAATAAGATAGCCATTTCCCTTAAAAACTCCCGAAAAACTCGACAGTGAAGAACCACCCAGGCTACGCCCCAAGGGAACGAAGCCTGCAGCAGCATTCCAAGCAAGTGTTTCCGCACAGTGGATGTTTTGTGCAAGCTCAACATCTTGAGAGAGAGAAATATATTGTAGTTCTTTGCATGTGCGTGGGTAAGGCGTTCGCAAATGCGGGTAATCTTGGCCTGCTTCAATGTACCAATTGGTATTAAAATTCCAGCCAGAAAAAGTGGCTTGTTGCTGCATTTGCGCTGTTGTTTTCCCAACGCCACCATCGCTTACCAAGGTTCCCGAGGTTTCTGTATCCCAATAACTTTGGCTGACAGCACTACCGCTGCCGGCAATTCCTAACAAACCCCCAACGTTACTCAAGCCCGATACACTGCCTACCGCATAGCTAGTAGTAATAATGTTGGTATTCCAACCCACCAAACCGCCAACATGATTATTTAAGCCTGTTACACTACCTGTAGCATAACAGCTGCTAATAGAAGCCTCGACAGTACTACGGCCAGCTAGCCCACCCACCTGATCTCCTGAACCCATTACATCGCCGGTAGCATAACTGTTAATAATAATACCTCGGTTATTACCTACCAAACCACCGGTACGGCCACCTAAACTCGTCACGCTAGCTTCACTGAAGCTACTGCTAATAGTGCCAAACTGGTGAAAACCAACTAAACCACCCACCTCGTCAAATCCAGTTGCAGTTCCCATAGAATAACAATTCGTTACCGAGCTACTCAAACCCAAGTTATGGCCCACCAGGAGGCCTACTTGGCTTAACGCCGCACTGGAACTTGAAACACTTCCAATAACATGGCTATTACTCACAGGACCGTATTTAGCACCTGCTAAGCCGCCAACCCGAATCTGCCCCACAATATTAACGCCTTCCAACCCTACCATAGTGATTTCGCTATTTGCAGCTGCAGCTCCAAATAATCCAACAGAATCCATTGAAGGTCGGTTAATAGTGAGGTTAAAGATCAAATGCCCACTACCCATAAATGCACCAGCAAAGAGAATGGTACCGTTCCCCACCGGCTCAAACCCTGCGCCACCATTCCAACCCACAGTAGCTGAGCAATCAATATCATTGGCTAGTTCGTAGTTCCCTGCCAAGTTATTCTTCATGTTCTGCAAGCCTGTGCAGTCGGTAATCATCGTCTGCGCCGAGGCGCAGGTGACGAGCACCACGAGAATCAAAAACACAGACAGTTTTGACGCCATCCTGCTTCAGTTCTTAGTTACGTTTTAAAATCACCCAACGCTAAAGACGTTGGTGAGTAATTTAGAAAGAAAAAACAAGGAAACCCGTGTTAATCTTTGAGTCTGCTTGTCTAGACATATAGGGTAACAGGGAGGTGTATGTTTTCAGGGGCATTGACAGTTAACTAACAAATAATGAGGCGTTTTATTTTTGGGGCAGTTTTGGCCCCATAAACTACCCAAGCTTCTCATGTGTTTTCATTTGAAACTGCAGCTACGTGTCCGCAATTAAAGACGGGTTATCTCGGTGTCATCTCTGCACCATGTTCGCTCTTCCCCTTCGTGCTTTCTCCCTTATAAAACTGACGCTTCTTGTAAAACTTGTACCCTGTGTAAAATAAGCCTGCAACAGAGCCAGTAATGCTCAGTGCAATTGCAGCTATCTCACCATCACTTAACTTTGAACTACCTCCACTGGGGACGGTTAAGATGAACGCCGCAGTGGCCTGACCACCGAAATCGTCATCTGCAATCAACTCAATCTCCAGCGTACCTTTCTCCTCTGCAGTGGGGGTACCAGAAAAAAGACGCTGCGCACCATCAAAGCTCAACCATGAAGGTAGCGAACTAGCACCACTTTGCTGAGCCGTATACTGCAACGCATCACCATCTGAATCGCTAAACAACCCTGCAGGAAAAGTAAATGAAAAGAGGCTATTAATAGAAGCTACTTGGCTATCAATGCTCCCTACCAAAATAGGCTCTGCATTAGGCACGATTATCTCAAACGTCGTATTTACCGCGCCACCGAAATCATCGACAGCGATGATGACAAGTTGATAAGTGGCACGGGCAGTTGGTGTACCGGAAAACATGGTGGTGCTTGGAAAAAAAATCAACCAGCTTGGCAAAGGGCTACCATCTGATAAGATAGTACTCAGCGTCAAGTCATCGCCATCAGCATCGTCAAAGGTCCCGCTGGGAACGAAAAACTCAAACAATTCACCATTTGCAGCTTCTTGTGTAGCGATAGGCGTTTGAACTGTCGGGACTTGATTGCTGATCGTTAACGTAAACGAGCCAACCACACTGCCCCCAAAGCCATCATCGGCAGTAACCTCTGTGAGTACACTTCCTTGATTCCCTGAAACAGGTGTACCGGAAAACGTACGTGTACCATCAGTAAAACTGAGCCAGCTTGGCAAGAGCCCCCCTCCGCTTTGTTGAGCCGCATAGCTTAACGCATGCCCCTCACAGTCTGAAAAAGTATTAGCGGCAAAGGCATAGTTTAACGCTTCACCGACCGCCACCGTTTGATCCATCAAAGCATTGTCCTGCGTGGGTGCACAATTCGTGATGGTGAGTGTAAAGACCTCGCTCTCACCATAGGCATCATCGTTAGTGGCAATGACTTCAATCTCGCTGCTACCCAGCGTGCCCAGAGGCGGCGTGCCAGAGAAAGTGCGCGTGCTTGTCGTAAATGTTAGCCACCCAGGCAAGGCGCTTCCCCCTGGCAGTTGAGCGGTGTAATCCAAATTTGCGTCGCTTGGATCTTCCATTGTGTTAGTGGGAAACGAAAAAGAAAACGGCAAACCAATCGGATAACTCTTATCAGCAATTGGATTGACTACCTGCACAGGTGGAAAGCTCGAAGCACGCAATCTCGGATAGTCTTGATGGACCCACCAATCATTAATGAAATCCCACCCCACAAAAGTTGATTTTTGGTACATTTCCGAAGTGGTTTTTCCGGTGCCCCCAATACTGCTAATTTGACCAGAGGCTTGCCTGTCCCAATAGCTGCTAATGATGGAGCCAGCGTTACCTCCCGCCAAACCACCGACACTGCCTGAGCCCGTTACACTGCCCGCAGCATAGCTCGTTGTAATAAGTGTTCCTTGTGGATTATTACCCACAAGGCCGCCTATGTAGTTAGCAGATCCAGAAACCTCTACAAGAGCATAGCTTTTGCTGATACTTCCTGGAGCTGAATTGGTTCCCACTAAACCGCCAATAGAACCTGATGTTCCTGTCACACTCCCGTTCGCATAGCTCGCAAGAACAGTGCCTACATTAACACCCACTAGAGCGCCAACATTAGATGTAGAGGCTATGTCAGCACTGACGTAGCAGTTAATGATAGTGCCTGAGCTATACCCTGTTAAACCACCTGCGTTGCCTGCACCTGACATCTTCCCCAAGAAAGAGCTATCGACGATAGTGCCACCGAGATTACGGCCCACTAGTCCACCAGAACCATTATCAGGAGCACCTAAGCTTGTCACATTTGCCATCGCATAACTGGTAGCGACGCTGCCTAAGTAATTGAGGCCTACAAGTGCACCTACAAACTTACCACCAGAAATTTGTGCATTGGTTAAGCCAACTGCTTGAATATGAGCTTGAGGACCAATGCTTGCAAATAACCCAACACCATTCGTCGTGGGGCGGTTAATAAACAGATTCAATATGTGGAAGCCATTCCCATTCATTTTTCCTTCAGCTGCCAAGGCCACTCCAGGAAGAAAGCCTGCTCCACTATTCCAATTAATGGTGTCGGAGCAATCAATATCTTGCGACAAAATAATGGTGGCATCGGCAACCGATATGGCCGCTTGCAGCTCAGTGCAGGTTGAGACGACTATACTACGATTGCGGCAATCTGCATGGGTGAGTTGAGGGTAGGCGTTGCCTTCATCAATTGACCAAATACAATCAAAATCCCACCCCTTAAAGGTGGCTTGTTGATACATTTCAGTAGTAGTTTTACCTGTCACACCACCCTCTGCACTCGTAGCTTGGCCCGAAGTCTGTGTGTCCCAATATCCGTTACTAACAACAGCATCATTGTTTCCCACTAGGCCTTCAACGTAGCTCGAACCTATAGCAGTGCCTATAGCGTACGCGTTGTTAATTATACCGCCATTATTACCCACCAAGCCTCCAGCATAGTTGCCTAGGCTCGTTGCATTACCTGTGGCATAACTATTAACCAGAATGCCCGACCCTCTATTGCTGCCTACTAAAGCACCCACAACGAATGAAGCTAGCACATTGCTTGTAGCATAGCTCGTACTGACAACACCCTGGTTCCAGCCAAGCAAACCACCTGCGTAATAGTGAGCGGCTATATTTCCTGTGGCATAATTGCTAATGAGGTTGCCCAAATTATAGCCCACGAGCCCACCGACAAAGTCATTACCTGAGATATCCACGTTCGTTACACCAAGTGCTTGAACATCTGCTTCGGGGCCAATGGTCGAAAATAAACCAACACCATTCGTCGTGGGGCGGTTAATAAACAGATTTAAGATTTGAAAGCCACTCCCTTCTAGCCTTCCTCCAAGCGCCAAGGCCGTCCCAGGAAGAAAGCCTTCTCCGCTATTCCAATTAACGGTATCAGAGCAATCAATATCTTGCGACAAAGTAATAATGGCATCGGTTACTGACATCGCTGCTTGAAGTTCAACACACGTTGAGACAACTACACTACGATTACGGCAATCTGCATGCGTGAGCTGAGGATAGGCGTTACCTTCATCAATTGACCAAACACAATCAAAATCCCACCCCTTAAAGGTGGCTTGTTGGTACATTTCAGCAGTGGTTTTACCTATTACACCACCAGCACCTACACTGCTAGCTTGGCCTGAGGTTTGTGTGTCCCAGCAGCTGTTACTGACTACCCCATTGCCAGATCTGATCAAACCAGCACCTGACGTCAGCACAAGCCCTGCAGCATAGCTGTTAGTGATGCTACCTGTGTTCTGATCAACGAGCCCTCCACCGGAGTTAGGGACCTGCACGTTTGAATAACTGTTGCTTATGATGCCTGTATTATAACTAACTAGCCCTCCCATGCCGGCTGAGCCCACTAGATTACCAACAGCATAGCTAGTGCTAACGACATGGTAATTATGTCCCACCAAGCCCCCAATTGTATCGCTTGAACCAGTAACACTGCCCATAAAATAACCAGTGCGGATAGTCCCTGAATGAGAACCAACTAAACCACCCACAACTCTACTCCCTGAAATATCGGCAGCAACCAACCCTACCGAATAGATTAGTGCAGTCTTAGAGGTCGTTCCGAAAAGTCCAACATGACTAGCGGTGGGGCGATTAATCACCAAATTAGTAATTTGGTAGCCTTGACCATCTAGCGTCCCAGTAAAAGGCGTTGTCTGACTCCCCACCGGCTCAAACCCTGCCCCACTATTCCAGCTAGAGGTAACAGAACAGGCAATATCATTAGCAAGAGCATAGCTTCCCGCCAAATCCAAGTTCATGTTCTGCAAGCCTGTGCAGTCGGTAATCATCGTCTGCGCCGAGGCGCAGGTGACGAGCACCACGAGAATCAAAAACACAGACAGCTTTGACGCCATCCTGCTTCAGTTCTTAGTTACGTTTTAAAATCACCCAACGCTAAAGAAGTTGGTGAGTAATTTAGAAAGAAAAAACAAGGAAACCCGTATTAATCTTTGAGTCTGCTTGTCTAGAGATATAGGGTAACAGGGGGAGGTAAGTTTTTAGAAAGTTTGGTAGTTAGATAGCATAGAATGAGGGGTTTTCAAAAAGGAGTTAGACTCCAAAAAACAACGCTAGGCATATTAGCAAGCAAAGAAGCCTAGACTGTTAAGGTAGCCATTTCAACATCCTTTCCAGTGCTGTCATGACCATTTCCACAGCGTAGCGTGAAGCTTTCCAGGATACATCCATTGGGAGCAAAAGCAGAAAGAATGAATGTTCCATTTTTTTGCGGAGTGCCTAGTAAAGAAGTAATATTTTCGAAGTCATTCTCAAGCCAAGGGGGCAGTCGTTGATAGTTTGGTAAAGGTTCACCGTTCTTGAAAGCCTGCACGAGACCAATTTGTTCAGCAGGTATGTCGAACTGATACCTAAACTCTTGGCCAAGAGCAACTACTTGATCGGGTTTTTGATATTTCTTCTTGGCAAAGGTATTCCATAAGAAAGCCCGGTTTCTATAGACACCAAATACGGTTGAGGCAATACTCGCAATAATAAGCAATGCAGTAATAGCCTGTTCTCCTTGAGACTCACCGCTAACCGAGAGTTGGAAAACAGTGACCGCGCTGCCTTCCCCATCACTTGCACGAACCTCAATCAAGTGGGTGCGGTCGGTATAAGTATCAGTATCAGTGTTATCTGGCTTACCTGAAAAAGTGCGCGTCGCCGGGTCAAACTTTAGCCAACCAGGTAACGACCCTTTTCCCGAGCGTGTTGCATTGTAAATTAAGAGATCATCATTAGGATCACGAAAAGTATCTAGTGGCACCGTAAATTGAAAACGCTGCCCCACCGACACCACTTGATTGGACAAGGGATTGAGCAGCGCCGGCGGCTGATTCGTCGCATCTTCAATGCTCAAGGTAAATGTATCTAAAGAAAACCCACCCAAACCATCGTCAGCCCGTACCGTAATGCGCAAGGTGCTCGCCGCAGGCGGCACACCGGAAAAGGTTCGCGATGACGCAGTAAAATTCAGCCAAACGGGCAAGGACACACCACCTTCTAGAGTCGCACTGTAGGTCAGCGGATTGCCATCCGGATCATCAAACATATCCTCAGGCAATGTTAGCTCAAACAGTTCGTTTATCTGCGTCGTTTGATCCAATTGTTTAATTGCCAATAACGGCGGCGTATTCCCGGTCAAATCTGACACAGAAAGTCCAAATGTCATTGAAGTGGTTGCATTGTAGATGTCAGTCGCTGTGACTGAAAGCACAAGGAAGCCAAGCGTATCGGGTGTGCCTGAAAAAGTCAGGGTGAGTGGATTAAAGTTTAACCAAGCAAACAATTCCCCTCCTCCAAACAAACTCGCGGAGTAAGTCAGTGGGTCACTATCCAAATCAAAAAAGCTGTTGGTTGGTACATTAAAATTAAACGGCTGAGCAATCACCGCAACTTGGTTAGGAAAAACACTGGCGACTTCTGGCGCGCTGTTGGGCGTCACGATTTCAAACAGCAAGCTTGCCTGCCCTCCAAACCCATCACTTGCCGTGAGGTTCACCCATTCATTGCCGCGCGAGGTGGGCACGCCAGAAAAAATACCCAAGCTTGGATTAAAGATCAGCCAGACAGGCAAAGCGCCTCCGCCTATTGCCGTCGCAGTAAACAACAAATGATCGTTATCCAAGTCAGCAAATGCCCCACTGGGCACAATAAACTGGAAAAGCACTCTATTTACCGCAACCTGCTGAGGAATAGCAGCTTGTACAAAGGGGGAACGGTTTAACACCTCCAGTGTAAACGTATCGGTGACACAGTGGATTGGCAGGTTGCAAGCTGTGACGTCAATGGTAAGCGTATCCTGCGCACCTGAAAAGGGTGTTCCCGCAAAGAGCTGTGTACCAGAAGTGAAAAACAGCCAAGCTGGCAACGGAAGTCCTCCTGTTAGGTGCGCGCTGTACGTCGGCACTAGCCCATTTGGATCCACAAAAATCCCTGTGACTATCGAAAACACAAAAAGCTCCCCAATATTATGCGATTGATCCAGAAGGGAACCTGGCAGCGTCGGCGGTAACACAAACAGCTGAAGCAAGGGGTAGGTATACCCTGAGGTCATAAACCAGGTGCCAGCAAAATCCCAACCCGCGAAGGTGATTTGCTGTTGCATCTCTGCGGTGGTTTTGCCAACGCCACCGGCGCTTGTTGTTTGGCCAGAAGTTTGGATGTCCCAATAACCGTTAACAATACTGCCATCGTTCTCGCCTACTAAACCACCAAAATACAAGCCTGAGCCTGAGACGATACCTGTCGCATAACTGTTGCTGATCGTACCAAAATTGTTGTCACCCACCAGACCAGCAACAGCCCGAGAAGCGCCTTCCACATTGCCACGGCTATAGCAGTTGCTGATAGTGCCTTGGTTGTTGGAGCCGACAAAACCACCCACCGTCCTGCTTAAGCTTGTGACATCTCCTATCGCATAACTGTTGAGAATGATGCCATAGTCATTATATCCCACCAGACCACCAACCTCCCAGTCTGAACTCGTTACATTCCCTGTAGCATAGCTATTGCTGATAGTCCCTCGTTCATTCTCACCCACCAGGCCACCAACCTTACTCTCTGAGCCTGACACCATACCTGTGGCATAACTGTTGCTAATAATAGCCTCTGCAGGCCAATTCTCGCCCACTAAACCACCGACTCTACCTGCGCCTACTACACTACCCGTCGCGTAACAACCACTAATGCCTTGGCGGTTCATGCCCACTAAGCCACCAACAGAGTTACCCGAGGCTGAGACCATTCCCGTAGCATAGCTGTTGGTGATACTGCCAAATTGATTCTCACCTGCCAAACCGCCAACATCGCTGGCCCCTACTATGTCGGCCGTAGTGTAGCTCTCAGCGATTGTCCCTCTGTTATAACCTACTAGACCACCAGTATTGTCTGCACCTGTGACACTGCCTCCTTCTAACCCCACTGAGCGGATTTGAGCAGAGGTATCTGTATCCCCAAATAGCCCTACGCGATTTGTAGAAGTGCGGTTAATAAACAGATCAAAAATCCGATAGTTTTGGCCATCAAAAATACCCGTAAACTTAAAAGTACTATTCCCAATGGGATCGAATCCTTGGCCCGCATTCCAAGTAGAAGTCACCGAGCAGTCAATATCACTGATGAGCTCATAGCTTTCAGCAAGGTTAGTTCTTATTGCCTGCAACCCAAGGCAACTAGATAGTTGGGTAAGGGCTTGGGCGTGGAGTGCACAAGCCAGCAACATCACAAACGCTAAGAAAGTAGACAACTTGCGCGTCATCCTGACTTAATTCTTACTTATATTTTAAAATCACTCAACGCTAAAGAAGTTGGTTAGTAATTTAGAGGAAAAACAAGAAAACCCGTACCAATATTCGAGTCTGCTTGTCTAGGGATATAGGGTAACAGGGAGGTGTATGTTTTTGGGGGAACGGAAAGTTTGTTGGGTGGCTAGCATAAAGTGAGGGGTTTATTTTTGGGGCGGCTTTGGGCCCTGGAAAATGGTTATTGCTTGTGGGTTAGCGTAGCAGTCACTCCAACGCTATGCATTTTTAGCAATCATGATTGCAAAGCCTATTATTGTCATCACGCCATGGAAGATATTCAAGTTTCGTCTAAAGCCTGGGCGATTGATGAGCGCCTCCGTTCTAGGGAAATCGCTGTACTCAAAAAGTATAAGTCTTGGGCCTTCTTTTGCTGAACGATAAAGAAGAGGATGCCCGTTGCGCGCTGAAATATGGGTGTTTGCTTTATGGGTAATCATAAGCGCAGCAATTCCTACCGTGTAATTCTGAATTACTTGCAGTGAAATCACCTTACCTTTTACATCGTAACTCACATCTTCCAGGCCAGTATTAACCAAATAAAAGGTGATGATTGTAAAGGACCAGGGAGGTCAGGTTCATTGTTTAACCTTCAATTGCTGTCAGAATATTTGTGGATTTAAACTCAAAGAGATTAAGCAGACATTTAATTTAAACCATGTTGGACCTGTTATCCGAGCCATTATTGATGTGAAATCCAAGATACTTAATACCTAAGGAGCAATTGCAAAGAAAACTGGAAGCAGTGCTTAAAATTTTGGATGTTAAACAATGAACCTGACCCCCTTGGCTTGCCCCCCTTGGCTTTCACCACGTTCATAAGCATTACGTAAACACTTTCCATCAATCGCAATAATGTCATTTTCTTTCACGGTAACAATTGAATTTATCCAATTTAAAAAACATGTTTGTAGTTGCGTAGGGTCGAGCAAACTAAATACGCGACCAAACGTATTGTGAGAAGGTATGCCGCTGCTCAAATCTAAAAATATGCTGAGCCAGTCAAATTTTACCTCAGCATACTCTTCCATTTCTGTCCACGAATCAGCACCGCTGAGTATCGCAAACAGAGCAATAACGAGCGGTGTGTCGAGCGAGTAGCGTTTGTTTTTATTATCGATACGTGGGTCTTCTAGCATCGAAAAATGCGCTAAAAAGGGTGAAGTGAGCTCATGCATACAGGGCCTCCTGGCTGGTTTTTTGCTGAGCCCTTAGTCTGCCACTAGGAAAAAGCTTTAGCTAGAAATAGAGAAAAATCATTATCTTATCGTCGAAACTTAAGACCACTCTGAGTTTTTGATCTCAGATCGTAGTGCAATTCCTGGTCAGTCAAATGGCAATTAAAACTTACCTTCGGATGTTACACTACCTATTCAGAAAACACATTGAATGCCTCAGCACGGGTTTTCCTGTTTTTTTCTTCAATCCAAGCGATACCAATTGGCAATTAGTGATTTGAAAACGTAAGCAACAAATAAGGATGGCGCTGAAGCTGTCTGCTTTCCTAACTTTTGTGGCACTCGCCACCTGCGTTTCGGCGCAAACGATGATTTATGACTGCATCGACCTTCAGAACATGAAGAATAACCTAGCGGGGAATTATGCACTGGCTAACAACATCAACTGCTCTGACACAGTAAACTGGAGCAGCTTCGGTGGAACAGGTTTTCGTCCGATTGCTATTGACGGCGGCGAATTTAGTGGCACGCTAGATGGTCAAGGCTATGAAATTTATGACTTAGTAATAGACCGCCCTACCGTTCGTATAGGTTTATTTAGACAGACAAGCGCAACTGCGCAAATCTATTCCCTTGGGTTGCTAGGTGGCAGCATTAAAGGCACAACGGATGTAGGCAGCTTAGTAGGTCGGAATTTTGGCACAATCACTGAATGCTATTCCACAGCTGATGTCATCGGCGGTGATGAAACGATTGGCGGATTAGTAGGTCAAAACTGGGGCGCCATCAGTAAAAGCTATACCACAGGTAGCGTCACAGGCCCTTATCTCCGTACCGGCGGCTTTGTGGGTCAGCATCTAGGCACTATTAATCAGTGTTATTCTACTGGTCGTGTGCTGGGACACTCATCTCGTAAAGGCTTAGTTGGCCAGCAGAGTAACTCTGGAACTGTTGTCATCAACAGCTACTGGGACATTGAAACTTCCGGTCTAAGTACTAGTGACGGAGGTGTTGGAAAGACAACAGCCGAAATGTTTCAAAAGGCAACGTTTATCGGTTGGGACTTTATTACAGTCTGGTGGCTTCATGAGGGACATGACTATCCTAAATTGCGCGCTGTCATACCACCGCCTGTCCAAGTTATTCAACCTATTACAGATAAGATTAATGCTATCGGCCAACTGTTTTCCTTCACCGTACCTGAAGACACCATGGAAGACAGCAATGATCCTAGCCTGAACTATACTGCACAGCTCCAGGGAGGCAGTCCGCTTCCCTCTTGGCTCACATTTACTGAATTCACTAGAGTGTTCCAAGGCATACCCTTAACAGGAGCACAAGGCAGCTATAACATCGAAGTAATTGGAACTAATGATGATGAATATAGCGAAAGCGATTTCTTTGTACTGACAGTTACTAATCGTGACCCAGTACAGGATAATGCTTTACTAGACCAGTCTACGGATGTTGGTGTGCCTCTAAGCTATGTATTTGCATCAAATACTTTTTCAGATGGAGATAATGACCCGTTAACCTACACAGCACAACTAAGCGGCGGCGGTGCTTTGCCAAGCTGGCTGAGCCTGAATTCAGGCACCCGCACTTTTTCAGGCACACCAGCGTCAGGTGACCAGGGAAGCTTTACCGTAAATTTGATAGCAAGTGATGCATTTGGCGGCAGCGTAGTAGGTTCTTTTTCGCTGGCCGTCAACAACCAAGCCCCTATACTGCAAAACCCGCTAGGCAATGTTTCAGCATTTTACAATGTGCCCTTTGGTCTGACTGTTCCGATAGACACTTTTGTGGATTCAGACAGCGACGCTTTAAGTTATAGCGCGGTCTTGTTTGGAGATGTGGCGCTACCAAGTTGGCTCACGTTTTCTAGTAGTACACGAGTGTTTAGTGGTACACAAACCGAATCTGACGAGGGAAAATATAAAATACAAGTAAGCGTCGATGATGAGCATGGCGGTCTCTCTTCCACAACATTTTTCATTACCGTTGCAGCTATTGGTTCAGGCAATAATCCTCCTGTAGTAGTAGTTGCTATTCAAGATCAAACGGGAAACGCAGGGGAATTATGGACTTTTACAGTACCATCCAATACATTTAGCGATCCGGATAGTGACCCATTAACGTATACTGCCACTCTGGAGGGAGGCGGGGCGTTGTCAAGTTGGTTAACCTTTGATGATCAATCTCAGATTTTTTCAGGGATCCCATCTGCTGTAGAGGTCATACGGCTCACGGTACGCGCTGAGGATGGCCAAGGGGGTTTTACGCTGGACACCTTTACACTCACTATACAAGACCCCACCAATCAGCCACCGGTATTGCTCAATCAACTACCCAATCAGAATGTTAAAGTGGAAAGCAGTTTCCGATATACCATCCCAGATAATACATTTTCTGACCCAAATGGAGATGAGTTACTTTATACTGCAACCCAATCTGGAAACAAGCCCTTACCAGGATGGTTAAAGTTTGATACAACAAGCAGAACCTTCTCCGGCAAACCCAGCAATACAGACACTGGCACCTATGAAGATCGCACACACACGATCCAAGTGTGCGTCAGCGATGGAGAAGGCAGTGCCTGTAGCAGCTTTTTATTGGCCGTGGTAGGTGCATCTGAAGCCCAGGAGGCCATTACCGCACTAATTGTCCTCGCCAGTATTGGCTCAACAGCATTTGGGGTGTATCGCAACCGGGCGTGGTTTTGGAACCACCTTGCTAAAAAGAAGTATCAAAAACCGGATCAAGTAGTTGCTGTTAACCACGAATTTAGTTATCAGTTCGGAGTACCCGTTGATCAAATTTCGCGTGTACAGGCCTTTAAGAATGGTAACCCTCTACCAAACGACGAAAGATTACCTTATTGGCTTGGAAACGATAAAACTGATATTACCTCTTTGCGTGGAACTCCTCCAGCACCCGAAACCCTCACCGTTTGTGCTTTTGCATATGATGGACGGATTTTGGAAAGCTTCAAGCTATGTTGTGGAAGTTCTAACGGCAACCCTGCTAAAACCACTGAAATGCAGATGATAGAAGTTTAAGTTTTTTCGTTAACACTGTACCCAGCGTTATTTATCGGAAGTAGACTCCCACGTTTTTTAAAAACCTTAGACTTAAGTTAGTTGACCACAATATTTTCTCTTCAATTCCTACCTCGCCCATCAACCCACCCCACCGACGTCATCCTCATCCTAATTGCATCATTACTCCGTGACACCTGCAATCTCACCTCACCCAGCAACTGCTCATCCGCACCCTCACCCACCGGCACCTGATCACCACCTCAGCCCGCTGCTGCATGGCATCTGTTCTCAGCACACTATTCCAGTACTCTACTGCCATCTCTGGGGCATCGATATCTTGGGGTATCTGCAGTCGATGTAAATATCCCCTGTCAACAAGCTGGCTTGTTTGAAAAACACGCCCTAACAAGATGTAATAGGATACGTATCAATCTATTTTATAGGAGATCGGTATGGCCACTTCTCTATCCGAAACAGTTCAACAAGTTATTGACCAACATCTCATTCCTTTTTTGTTTGCTGACTTCAACCAAGAAGATTGTCGGAAAGCAGCCTGGCAAGATTTTACAAGAGATATTTTGCTGCCTGATACGCTCTGGGAAACGTTATATGACTCACTTTTTACTCCTTGGTTATTGTTTGATTGGACAGCCAACACTTATAATGAAATTGGCTATCCTGCAGACACGATTGCACTGCAGTATCTTTCGTTTCATGCGCAGCCCCTGACACCTGAAGACAAGCAATGTATTTTGGCACTCTCAGACACATATTACAGCTTCTATCGAGTGATGACTGTTAAGCCAACACTCCAGCTATACGATATTTTTCTAGGCACGGAGCATAGCGTGGCGCCCTTGTCTGATGCAGCGCTTGTACCTGGGGGGATTTTCTACGGACGTTTATTATCACTGAACGGGCAAACGGTATCGGTAGGGCATGCACCTTATTGCTTGCCTACTGGCTTTGATGCTGACTTATTAGATTTAACCGATAGCTTAGAGGCTGATAATGCCGGGCCCTTAACCCCTCACGACTTGGGCACGTATTATGCTGACACGCTGAGAGAATGTTTCTTTTCTTTACTTTCGCATGGCCAGTTGGCGCGCATGGATGAAATAACTGAACTTCTGCATCATGATTAATAATGTTTTCAGGGCAAACAAATAACCCCTGTGCCTGACGATAAGAACCACTAGAAGGTAAATTTAAAGCAAGCGTTTGTCGGTAGGCTCCCACACATGGCTTTGAGAGTAAATCAAAGCTTGAGGCCGCGCAAAACGACAACAAGCCGTAAAGATAGTGGCTTAAAAATGTCAAAGTACAGCGCTGTGACTGGCTTGCTTTCTAAAAAAGCATTGCGCAATCTTTAGCGCCAGCAGCGATATTAAAAATTAGGCGACTTCAAGCGCTAAAATTAAAAGCAATCCTGTCACAACCATGCCAATGCCTTCAGGTAATTCATCCATATTTACATTCTTATTCATTCAAATGGGAAGTGAATATTACCTCTTTTTAAAGAGTATTGGCAACTCAGAAAACACTACAAGCTCACCTGTTTAAAAGAGCACAGCAGTCAACTTACAGCAGTTATCCGGAAAATATTGTAAGATAACCTCATGCCTGACAACAAAGAAAAAACTAACCGCAATGTTCTCAGCCCTTGTGGCAGCGGATTAAAATACAAGCATTGTTGTTTGCGCGGACATAAGGTTTGACACCGCAAAGTGAGCGGTTGCGAGAAAGCAAATAGAAGAATTACAACTCAGTAAAATGGGTTAATGCATCAAAGCCAATTAAAGGAATTTGAGCGCCCTGCCAGTCTAGTCGGTTCTTCTCGTGTTCAAGGTGGGCAAAGCGAACTACAGCGCCAGAAGGGAACTCCCAGGAAGTGCTCTTGGGGGCCGGGTTGGGGTTTGAACGGCAGTGGGTGGAAATCGGTCATGGGAAGCTGCTGTGGTTGCTTACGGGAATTTTAGCATAGGCGGAAAATACTTAGCTGACTAGCCTAGATTGATGTGTTTTATTTTGGAGCTTATCCTTCCCCCCAACTATGCTTGCTCTACTGGGCTACCATCAGCAGCCAGCAGATGTTCTTGCATGTGATTATTGCCCTTTCTTGAGAAGACTCTCATCACTATATCCCTTTTACCCTTGCCACTAACACGCGCTTCCTCATGTTCGTATTCTTGTGCTTCTGCTTCTGTTTCAAAAATGCCCAGCTTAAACTCACCTAAAATGCGTTCATTATAATCCAGCATACGGATGATTAAGATTGTGACATCATCTTTTCCCGGCATGCCCACAAGCTTATTATCCTTATGTTGGTAGTCTAACCAGTCGGGCCTTAGCTTATTTGCCTTTAACGCCTTGCCTTTCTGAGTAAATGCTTGCACATCCTTAAGCCGATCTTCGTCGATGGGTATTTCCCATACGTATTGTTTACTCACTACCGCAGTTTGTTGTGGCAGGCGGTACCACCGCATACAAGTCCAGTTCCATATCGTTGCACGGTTACGATATGCGGCAAATAGGGTTGAACCGATGCTAGCAATAATAAGTAGCGCGGTAATTGCCTGCTCAATTTCTGACTCCCCTACTACCGCCAAGATAAAACTGCTGCAAGCGCTGCCTTCTTGGTCACTGACACACACTTGAATGGTGTGCGTACGATCAGAATATGTGTCGGTATCCCTGTTGGTAGGCTTGCCTGAAAATGTACGAGAGGCCGCATTAAATTTCAACCAAGCCGGCAAGGGCTTGTCACCTGCTTGAACTGCCGTGTAGATCAACACATCACCATTCGGATCAATAAAAGTATCCACAGGAAGAGTGTAGCTAAAGCGGCTGTCTACATTGACATTTTGATTCGGCAGCTGGTTCAGCAATACCGGAGGTCGATTGCTGGTGTCTTCAATCGTTAGCGTAAAGGTGTCTAGTGCAAAACCGCCTCGATCATCATCCACACGCACCGTAATACGTATTACTTCTGCTGTTGTCGGAATACCAGAAAATATTTGGGTTTGGTCGTCAAACGTGAGCCAGGTCGGTAACGATCCTCCTCCTTCCAATGTTCCGGTATAAGTCAGCGGGTCGTCATCCGCATCATCGAATGTGTTAGCCGGCACAACAAAGGTCCATAGCGCCCCATTACTCGTGCTTTGATCCAAAATGGCGACCACAAGCACTGGGGGGTTGTTTCCAGCCAAGTCTGAAACAGTAATACCAAAACTGACCGAGGCAGAACCACCATGTGGATCCGAGGCAACGAGCAACACAAAAAGAAAACCTTTGTCGCTGCCGCCCGGTGTTCCCAAGAAGGTACGAACACTATCGTCCAGGGCCAACCAAGCCGGCAGCGGATCGCCATTGCTTTTTGTGGCACTGTAAGTCAGTGAGTCGCCGTCGGGCTCTGTGAATAAGCCTGGTGGGAAAGTATATAAGAAAGGATTGCCTACCGTTGCTGCTTGGTTATCAATAAATCCCTCAAGTGTTGGGATCAAATTCACCGACAAGCCAAAGGTATCGCTCACTTGCCCACCAAACCCATCCTCCGCGGTAATAGTCACCATCAGTGGTGTGCTTTGGCTACTAGGGACAGTGCCTGAGAGCATGCCAACACTGCTGTCAAACTGCAGCCAACTAGGAAGAGCGCCTCCGCCCTGCTGCTCGGCCCTGTAAGTAAGTGCATCGCTATCAGCATCTGTAAAGGTGTTACTAGGCAGTGTCCAGCTAAAGGCTTGGTCTGCGTTAAAGCGTTGGTCATCGATAGCATTGCTCAATATAGGGTTAACATTGGGTACGGTTAAAAGAAAGGCGGTGCTGCTTTCTCCAGCAAATCCATCATCCGCTACAAGAGTAATGCTCAGTTCCCCTTGATTGCCTGAGCGGGGCGTGCCTGAAAACAGGCGAGTGCTGCTCGTTAGCGTGAGCCAGGTAGGCAAACTACCGCCTCCGCTGAGCATCGCCGTGTATGTCAGTAGATCGCCATCGTCATCGTTAAACGTATTGGCCGCAAAGGTAAATTGAAAAAATGTACCAATGGGTGCGCTTTGGGGCGGAATGGTATTTATAACGGTGGGAGCCTGGTTGGCGACACGCAAACTAAATAGCAGTGTGGCATTACCTCCCAGCCCATCATCGGCATTGACCGCAATGACATAGCCCTCTCGAACGGCAGGCGTGCCTGAAAAGGTTAACGTGCCCGGCATAAAACTGAGCCACCCCGGTAATGAACGGCCATCTTGCAGTATTGCTGTGTACGTTAAGCTATCGCCATCTGCTTCAAAGAAGGTGTTTTCCGGCAAGTTAAAACTAAACGGGGTGTTTAAAGCCACATCCTGATCGGGAAAAGGGTTAGCAATAACCGGTGGCGTATTGGGGATGATGAGGTCAAACGTGTCCGTCACTTGGCCGCCAATACCATCATCTGCTGTCAATTCGATTTGATAAGTACCGTGGCTACTTGGTGTGCCTGAGAATATTGATGTGCCCGGCGTAAAGGTGAGCCAACCCGGTAACGCACCACCACCCACTAAAGTGGCACTGAGGATTAAGGTATCCCCATCCACATCATTGAACATACTCCCCGGGACAACAAACTGGAACAGTTGGCCGTTGCTGGCATAGAGTATGCCAATGGGCGTCCGCACAGTCGGTGCTTGGTTATTGACGGTGAGCGTGAAGGTGCCCGTGGCACTTTCACCCAATTCATCGCTGGCAATGACTGCCACCATGATGGTGCCTTGGTCGCCTGATGCAGGTACTCCAGAAAAAGTGCGCGTGCTGCTGCTAAAGCTCAACCAATTTGGTAATGCGCCACCACCAGTCAGCTGAGTAGTATAGCTCAACGGATCGTCATCACCATCCGAGAAGGTGTTGGCGGCAAACACGTAGTTTAAACTCGCACCGACATTCAAGCCTTGGTTCACCAAGCTATTATCTTGCACGGGTGCGCGGTTGGTCACGGTGAGCACAAACACATCGCTGGCACTGTTGCCTGCATCACTGGTGGCGGTCACTTCAATCGAGTAAGCACCTTGGTCACCTGAGAGAGGCGTGCCAGAAAAGCGTCGTGTGCTTACAGTGAAGGTTAACCACCCGGGCAAGGCAGTGCCACCCAGCAATTGGGCGGTATAGTCCAAGAACCGATCGCTGTTATCTTCAATAGTATTGATAGGTACCACAAACGAAAATAATTGACCGATGGCGCTACTCTTGTCAGAGAGGGGATTGGTGAGCTTAATAGGGATAAAGGCAGGATAACCATTTCCTTCATCAATTTCCCAAATAGTAACAAAATCCCACCCCACAAAGGTGGCTTGTTGGTACATTTGAGCAGTGGTTTTACCGGTGCCTCCATCGCTGCTTGCTCGGCCTGAAGTTTGCGTGTCCCAGTAGCTGCTGCTGATGGCACCGTAGCCACTGCCTACTAGGCCACCGACGTCGCCACTTGAGCCCGTCACGCGACCGGTGGCGTAGCTATTGCTGATGGTGCCACCAGAGCTGTAAGCCACCAGACCGCCGGCTTCGTTACTTGGGCTCGTCACGCTGCCGGTGGCGTAGCTGTTACTAATGGTACCGTAGTTCACACTCACCAGGCCGCCAACGCGGCCTGAGTAGGGCGTCTCCACGCTGCCGGTGGCGTAGCTATTACTGATGGTGGTGAGCTGGTAGTTGAAGCCGACCAGGCCACCAAGGTAATTTTTTGAGCCTCCTGAACCCATCACACTGCCGGTAGCGTGGCTGTTGCTGATGGTGCCACTGCTGCTGCCACCGTAGCTGTTGCTGCCCACCAGGCCGCCGACGCTGTGTGAGCCCGTCACGCTGCCAGTGGTATAACTGTTGCTGATGGTGCCGATGTTGTAGCCCACCAGGCCGCCGACCTCGCGGGCCCCTGAAATACTCCCCCCCAGCATACCCAAGGAACTGATTGTTGCAGTGGAGCTAGTATGTCTGAACAATCCAACCCTAGTTTCAGTAGGGCGGTTAATGGTTAAGGCATTGATGTGGAAGCCTTGCCCGTCCAGACTTCCAGTAAATGGAGCTGAAGGACTATAAATTCCTACCGGCACAAACCCTTCTCCACCATTCCAATTCACGGTAGCCGAGCAGTCGATGTCATTGGCGAGAGCATAGTTGCCTGCAAGGTTATTTTTCATGTTCTGCAGTTCAACACAGTCAGTAATCATCGTCTGCGCCGAGGCACAGGCGGCGAGCACCACAAAAATCAAGAATACAGACAGCTTCGACGCCATCCTTCTTAGTTATTACTTACGTATTAAAATCACTCAAGGCTAAAGAAGTTGGTTAGTAATTTAGAAAGAAAAAACAAGAAAACCCGTATCGATATTTGAGTCTGCTTGTCTAGAGATATAGGGTAACAGGGGGGGGTAAGTTTTCAAGAAGTTAGGTAGTTGGATAGCATATAAAAAGGAGTTTTGTTTTGGGGTCATTTCGACCCCATAAAGTGCGCAAACTTCACATGTGTCTTCATTAGGAACTACAGCTAGTGACAGATTGAAGTGCCCACAATTAGAACAGCTTATATCGCTGACATTTCTGCACTGTGTTCGCTCTTACCCTTCGTGCTTTCACCCTTATAAAACTTACGCTTCTTGTGAAACTTGTAACAGGTATAGAGCATACCCAGCACGGAGCCTATGATGCTGATAACCACTGCAGCAATTTGACCACCTGTGAGGCCCCCACTACCGCTGTCACCAAAAACGGTCACACCAAAAGAAGCTGTAGCGTTGCCTCCATAACCATCGCTTGCGATGATATCAATCACTAAGCTGCCTTTGTCGTCTTTCGAAGGTGTACCGAAAAATTCACGTTGTGCCCCGTCAAAATTGAGCCAAGAGGGTAGCTCATCACCACTCTCCTGCATGGCCGAATACTGCAACACATCATTGTCAGGGTCGCTGAATAAATCATCTGCAAAAGAAAATGAGAAAGCACCATCAATCAGCGCTTCTTGGCTGCTAATTTCTCCAACTAGCACCGGAACTTGATTAGGTACAATAACGTCAAAATTAGCACTCACCTGCCCACCAAAGCCATCATCTGCGGTCACAGTAATTGGATAAGCATCACGAACCATGGGGGTCCCTGAAAAAGTTTGTGTCCCTGGGACAAAGGTCAACCAGACAGGCAGAGCACCTCCACCAGTAGAGGTTGCCGTTACATTCAAGCTATCACCATCAACATCATTAAATGTGCTGCCTGAGATCACAAATTGGTACAGCTGGCCATTCGTTGCATACTGGGTGGCAATAGGAGTCTGCACAGTCGGAGGTTGGTTGTTGACCGTTAGAGTAAAGGCATCACTCACGCTACCACCAAATCCATCATCAATAATTACTTGTACTGAGAATACACCCTGATTGCCTGAGAGAGGTATACCTGAAAAGGTGAAGGAGCTTGTGTTAAAACTAAACCAACCAGGCAAAGCACCGCCACCATTTAACTGCGCAGTGTAATTTAGAGGATCAAAATCACCATCTGAGAAGCTATTAGCAGGAAATGTGTAGCTCAAAACGTCACCCACATTCAGTGATTGAGTCACCAAAGGAATATTTTGCTGCGGAGCACGGTTAGTAATCATGAGTATAAAAAAATCAGGTTCACTGTACTCATCATCATTAGTTGCAATGACTTCGATGGTGTAATTGCCTTGTGCTCCTGTCAGGGGTGTGCCCGAAAAAGCCCTTGTCGAGGTAGTGAAAGTTAACCATGGTGGCAATGGATTGCCTCCCTGCAGACCTGCAGTATAATTCAAACTAGGGTCACTGATATCCTGCATGGTATTTTCAGGTACGATGAAAGAGAACAATTCGCCAACGGCATTGGTTTTGTCTGAAATAGGCTGAATAACCTGGACAGGAGGAGGCGTGAGAGCACGTAATTTAGGGTAATCACGATTCTCGTGAAGCCACCAAATAGTAATAAAGTCCCACCCTACAAACGTTACTCTCTGGTACATTTGTGGTGTAATCTTACCTACCCCAGCAAAGCTTGAGGCCTGCCCCGAGGTTTGCAAATTCCAGTAGCTGTTGCTTACTCCACTACCTCCAACACCTATCAACCCCCCTATCTGAGAACTTATACCTGCTGCTGATACATACCCCGTAGCATAGCAATCAACAATACTTGCGCCTGAATGCCAGCCAACCAGACCACCAGCGGGGTTATCTAAGCCAGTGACATTTCCTGCCGCATAGCAGTTACTGATAGAACCATCATTTCGACCTACCAGGCCACCAAACTGAGCATCAATACAAAAAACATTAACTATAGAATAACTACGGCTAATAAGGCCTGAATTCCACCCAGCAAGGCCGCCGACTATAGAAATTTCGGCCGTCGAGTTGCCTAAGGTGTAAGCATTATTGATAAGGCCTGAATTCCATCCAACTAGACCACCAACAAATTGGCTGCCCTTAACATTAGTGTTTATTAAACCTACTGAGGTAATTTGAGCAATACTATCAGCATAACCAAATAAACCAATATAGCTAGTAGAACGCTCAATTAGTAAACCATTAATCTGGTAACCTTGGCCATTAAAAATGCCTGCAAATCTAGTTGAGGAAGTCCCCACCGGCTCAAACCCAGCACCACCATTCCAACTCGCAGTACCCGAGCAATCGATGTCATTCACCAACTCATAATCTTCAGCAAGGTTATCCTTCATTGCCTGCAGCTCGAGGCAGTTAGAGATCTGGGTGAGGGCTTGGGTGTGGAGTGCGCAACCCAGCAGCACCACAAAAATCAAGAAAACAGACAACTTCGGCGCCATCTTTGCTTACTATTCACGTATTAAAATAGCCCAACGCTAAAAAGTTGATTAGTAATTTAAAGAAAAAACAAGAAAACCTGTACGTACTATGGAAAAGGCTTTCATAAGATATAGCGTAACATCGGAATGTATGTTTGGGTGGGAATTGGAAGTTTGTTGGCTAGCTAGCATAGAATGAGGGGTTTTGAAAAAGGGCTTACTATTCGCCCTGATAAACCTATTCCATTAAGTTTTGAAATACTAAAGCTACACAGTAATCGTCATTTCCTTTCCAATTCCGGCAGCCTGAGATTGACCATCCTTCTTGGCTTTGTTATCAAGGTGCCTGTAGTACCACTTATAAAGTAAATAAAAGATACTCAAAATTCCGCTAATGCAAGTGATGGCTACCGCAGCCGTTTCACCAGGTGTTAACGCTGAGCCCGCTCCCTGTTTGTTGCCTGGTACAGGAGTAGCAGTCACACTAAAGCTTTCCGTTGAAGGAGGCAAGCAATCACTAAACGCCCGTAGCTCGGGATAACTTTGCCCCTCAGCAATGCACCAGGCATCTATAAAATCCCATCCCACGTAAGTGCTTTGTTGATACATTTGAGCTGTAGTCTTCCCCACACCACTACCACTTATAAAGCGCCCTGAAGCCTCAGTGTCCCAGTAATTACCGGTTCCTCCGACTGCAGAAGTACCAACCAAGCCACCAATGTTACCGCCTGTTCCAATAACACTGCCCGCGGCATAGGTATAAGTCAATAAACCATTATTATACTGGCCCATTAGGCCACCAGCAGTATTATCTGCCGCCACTGTAGCCATAGAGTAGCTATTTGAGACACTACCACTCCTGTAATTGAGACCAACCAAACCACCAATATTGTTATCTCCCGTCACCGAACCGGTAATGTAGCTATTAGTAAGATTGCCTTCGTGAAAGCCTACCAAACCAACGTATTGGTAACCTAAGATGCTCACCTCCACCAAACCAACATAGCTAATTTGGGCAGAGGAAGACGTATATCCAAATAGTCCAACAGAAAATGTGCTAGGACGAGCGATTGTTAAACCAACAACCTTGCCGGCTTGCCCATCAAAAGTGCCCGTGAAAGGGGTGTTACCAGCACCACCAGTATACCGCCCCACCGGCTCAAACCCTTCTCCCCCATTCCAATTCACGGTATCGGAACAGTCGATATCATTCACCAGCTCATAGTCTTCCGAGAGGTTATCCTTCATCGCCTGCAGTTCAACGCAGTTAGAAATTTGGGTGAGGGCTTGGGTGTGGAGTGCGCAGCCCAACAGCACCACAAAAATTAAGAAAGCAGACAGCTTGAGCACCATCCTTACTTAGTTATTAGTCACGTTCTTAATTACTTTACGCGAAAAGTCGAAAGAAGAAAAAACAAGAAAACCTGTACGTACTACTATAAAGGCTTTCTGAATATATAGCGTAACATCGGAGTGTAAGCTTGGCTGGGAATGAGAAGGTTGTTGGGTGGCTAGCATAGATTGAGGGGTTTATTTTTTGGGGTTTTCCGTTCCCCCTACTTATGCTTACTCTACTGAGCTACCCTCGCCAGTAAGCAGGCGCTCTTGCATGATGTCATTGCCCTTTCTTGAAAAGATTCTCATCATCATATCCCGTTTATCCCTGCCACTAACACGAGCTTCCTCATTTTCATATTCTTGCGCTCCTGCTTCCGTCTCAAAGATGCCAAGCTTAAACTCACCTAAAATACGCCCATTATAATTTAGCACGCGGATAATTAACGTTGTCACGTCATCTGTAGCTGGTGTGCCTATGAGTTTATTATCTTTATGTTGGTAGTCTAACCAGTCAGGCAACAGCTTATTTGCTTTTAAAGCCTTGCCTTTCTGAGTAAACGCTTGCACATCCTTAATTCGATCTTCGTCGATAGGTATTTCCCATACGTACTGCTTACCCACTACCGCGGCTTGCCGTGGTAGCCGGTACCACTGCATACAAGTCCAGTTCCATATCGTTGCATAGTTACGATAAGCAGCAAAAAGAGTTGAGCCAATGCTAGCAAGAATGATCAATGCCGTAATGACTTGCTCGATTTCTGACTCCCCTACTACTACCAGGAAAAAGCTGCTGCAAGCGCTCCCGTCCCCATCATTTGCACAAACTTGAATAGTGTGTTTTTTGTCGGCATATGTATTAGTATCTTTGCTACTTGGTTTACCTGAGAAGGTGCGTGTTGGACCATCAAACTTTAACCAACCAGGCAGAGGCCTATCTGCTGATTGAGCGGCACTATAAATAAGCACGTCATCATTAGGATCGGTAAAAGTATCTACTGGTACAGTGTAGCGAAAATTACTCCCCACATCTACATGTTGATTTGGAAGTTGATTCAGCAGTACCGGCGCTTGGTTTCTCGTATCTTGTATATTTAAGGTAAAGGTGTCCAGCGCGAATCCACCTCGACCATCTTCAACGCGAACGCTAATGCGAATGGCAGCAACAGCTGTTGGCACACCAGAAAATGTCCGGGATTGGTCATCAAAAGTGAGCCAGATGGGAAGTGCATCACCTCCTTCCAGCGTAGTGGTATAAGTCAGGGGATCGTTATCCGGATCTTCAAAGGTGTTAGCAGGAACGATAAATCTCCATTGTTCGTTTAGATTGGCTGATTGATCGGGTATTTCAACTACCACCAGGGGCGGATTGTTACTACCACTCACCGCTTTGACGGTGATACTGAACGTGTCCATCGCTATACCACCATAGGTGTCATCACCTCGTATCTCGATGAGGGTTGTTCCTTGGTCAGTGGGTATTGGCGTACCTGTGAGCATGCGTGTACTACTTGAAAAAGTGAGCCATATAGGTAGCGGAGCCTCATCAATGCCTGTTGCACTGTAAAGTAAAACATCCCCATCAAGATCAGTAAAGGTATCGACGGGGATAGTTATTCCAAACGGCACGTTATAAAACGCTGTGGTATCGTCTAAGGGATTTTGTAAAATAGGTGAAAAATTATTCACCGTTAGTACAAATGTTCCTGCCACATTACCACCGAATCCATCGCTTGCCGTAACCTCAATAATGATACTTCCTTGGTTGCCTGAGGTCGGCACACCAGAAAAGCTTCGTGTGTTACTAATAAAGCTCAGCCAACTGGGCAAGACAGCGCTCCCAATTTGCACGGCACTGTAAGCTAACACCTCTCCATCACAATCAGAAAACGTGTCTGCTGGAAATGTGTATGTGAACTCATCACCTACAGCAATGGATTGATCTTGAAGTGGCTTGTCTTGGACAGGTATGCAGTTCATCACCGTGATAGTAAACGTCCCGACAACGCTACCACCAAACCCGTCACTTGCCGTCACTTCAATTGTCATGTCTCCTTGGTCACCTGAAACTGGCGAGCCGGAAAAAGTGCGTGTCACACTAAAAAAGCTCAGCCAACTCGGTAATGCTCCATCACCACTTAGCCGCGCAACATAACTGAGTGGGTCAGTATCCTGATCGGAGAAGGTGTTGGCCGCAAAAACATAGTTCAAAGAGTTCCCCGCACTGAGGACTTGGTTGATTAAAGGATTATCTTGGGTAGGATTACGGTTGGGGACTGTCAGGATAAATTGATCAGTGCCCGACGTGCTTGCATCATTGGTGGCTGTGACCTCAATCATGTTACTGCTTTGGGCCCCTGACAGCGGGGTACCTGAAAATGTTCGCGTACCCGGCGTAAACGTCAGCCAGGTGGGCAGAGGGCCACCAACGGCAGACTGCGCGGCATAGTCCAAAAGAGGATCTGAAGGGTCGGTAAAGGTGTCAGCAGGCACCATATAGTTAAACGCTTCATTGACTGCGCTCGTTTGATTTTGCAAGGGATTGACTAACCATAACCCAAAGAGCGTAAGGTTATAAGCGGCAGAGAGACCCTGGCTGTCTTCGACTTTGAGGGTGAGAATATAGCTGTCTTGAAGGGCCGGCATTCCCGATAGCTCCCACTGACTCCCATCAATAATCTGAAGGCCTGAAAAATAATCCGCCACATAGGCGAGATTGCCCACCAGCGTCACGCGATAAGCACTGCTCGGGGTCTGGTAGCTGCCCACTCCGCTCAACGTGCTAACATCAATAATTTGAAGGCCTGATTCTCTGTCCGCTACATAGGCCAGATTGCCTACTACCATCACACCTCTAGCATAGTCCGGAGTATTGTAGATACCCACCCAAGTCGGGGCGCTTGGTATGCTCACATCAATAATCTGAAGGCCTGAATCTCCATCCGCCACATAAGCGAGGTTTCCCTCTACTGCCACATCCTGAGCCCAAACTGGGGTATCGTAGCTTCCCAGCAAAGCGGGGACGCTAGGTGCACTAACATCGATAATCAGCAGACCAGAGCCCGCAGCCGCCACGTAGGTGAGATTGCCCACTACCGTCACGCTGATAGCTTGAGTATTGTAGCTGCCTACCAGGGTCGGCGCGCTGGGCGTGCTGATGTCGATGAGCTGCAAGCCACTCTTATCCGCCACATAGGCAAGGTTATCCACGATCACCACGTCCCAAGCCGTGTCCGGGGTATCGTAGCTTCCCAGCAAGGCGGGGACGCTAGGTACACTAACATCGATAATCAGTAGACCAGAGTACGCAGCCGCCACGTAGGCGAGATTGCCCACTACCGCCACACCCCAAGCATCGCTCGGCGTATTGTAGCCACCTATCTGAATGGGGTTGCTGGGTGTGCTAATATCTATAATTTGAAGACCAGAGGCCCCATCCGCTACATAAGCGAGGTTAGCTACCACCGCTAGGCCATGAGCTCTGTCAGGAGTGTCGTAGCTTCCCACTCGGGTGGGGGACTTTAAGCTTAGGGTGATCCCCGCGGGTAAGGGGGAGCCGTCGGCCTGTTGCACCGTCAGTATTAAACTCTCGTCTGAATCAGGATGATCAAAGTCTATCCGTAGATTAATAACCTCATTCAAAGGGCTGCTCCCTAACTGATCGGGGATTTGCTTTACTATGCTTGGTCCCTGCGCTGCTACCACAATGCAGCTCACCAGTAGAAGCGCACACAAAACAAAAAGCAGCCTGCGCACCATCCTTCAAGAAACAGTTACAGCCGTAAATTCTTATCTGCAGAAACTCACTTTCCTTCAAAGTTTCTAATAGTATGGTGTAACACCGGGAGGTAATTTTATTGCCTCACATTGAGGTTTTTAGTTAACCTGCATCGCCCCCTCGCAATCTCAGCAACAACCTAAAATTATCTCAACTCAACCACCAAAACCTCAAATAGAAATATATCCTGTCAGCCTTTTTCAGCGCTTTTTTGGTTACTTCTGAGCTAAAACTCCCTAAAAATCTCTCCAATCTACTTATTTCGCTACTAACCACCTTGTTGTCAATTGCTGTCATCTATCCTGCTCTATAGCGAAGTGGCTACATAGAGGTTGCGGTTTTGATTTTTCTGATTATCTATTTGTCATTTTGAGCTCTATTTGAGTGCTCAGGATCCATTGCATCTCGGCCATTATCGGGGATGTAAACATGCACCATGCTACGCGGGGTATCCTCTTCCTTGGCATCCAGCTGACCCGCCGCTTTATCTAAGCCCAATAATTTTGCACGATGCTCAATAATACGAAGCATCTGTTGCTGACAAGGAATATCACCACTGACCGCTTTATCCCAGATAGCATCTTGCATTTCATCTAAGCGTAGCAGCTCAAGCCTCATCTCGCTTTTCATTTCTTGGACCCTATCCTGCGTTTCAGCATTCATCTCCTCCAAGGCTCTGACAACCGCTTTGCGCGCGCCCTCACGCGACATGCCAAGCTTTTCAGCAATGGCATCATAACTTTCACCTGACTGGCGGTACTCTAATGCTTTTAGCTTGCGCGTTTGAGCGCGTACCTTACGGGGGCTGGTGAGATTGGTTTTTCGTGCAGGAGCGGAGATGGAGTCTTGCATCTGAGTCTGTGTATTTGTCTGCATATTCACCTTCTATCAAATCAATTGTAATCAAGCCGCCAGTACTTCATGCATCTGCATCACTTGAGTATTCTGCGAAACCTCAACAGACATGATTTCTGGGGGCGCACGATATGCCCTTCCCTTCAACCTCTCCCACCTATCAAAAAGTTGTAGGTCTGCCTGAATAACTCTGCGCACCCAGTTAACATCAAGGCCTAAAAGAGCTGCTGCGCCATTTAACGAGCTTTGAGGATTGCTCACCCAGTCACGAGGCTCCCATCGACCGGTATCTTTTCTG
>JAJFJF010000012.1 GCA_021774255.1 Gammaproteobacteria bacterium | reverse complement strand
GGCGTGCGCGCAAAACGGATATTCGTTATGTCCATGTAAATGGCACCGTCACGGGTGGTAAAAAAATCGGTGGTGTCGTGGGGCACTTAAAACGCAGTCAGCTTCGGCAAACATGCGCTTCTGCGAACGTGAATGGCGAAGCCAATGTGGGTGCTTTAGTCGGTCAGGCTGTTAAAAGCGAGCTGGATAATACCTGCGCCTTAGGGGGCAGTGTGTCTGGGAGAAAATTTGTTGCTGGTCTGGTGGGTGCGTTGATGAGAGACTCTATTCTGGCTCATAGCTATGCAGCCACACCGATTACTTCACAAAAAAAAGCAAAAGCAGGTGGCCTCACGGCCAAGGTTGCTTCCACGAGCTTGACTAATAATAGCTATTGGGATGCTGATGTCTCTGGCCAACTTACCAGTGCCAGCGGTGAAGAAAAATCAACGGCAGAGATGTTTTTGCAGGCAACTTATATTGATTGGCGCTTTTCTGATATTTGGTCTATCGACAATGGTACTGATTATCCGTTTCTGCAAACGGTCGAGATCACTTTCGAGGGAAGCCAAATCCAAGACGGTGACGGTGGCTCCAGTGTCACAACAGTGATGCTCATTGCTGCAGGCGTAACGGTGCTTGTACTGTTTATTGCATTTGCAGTTTTGCACTGGCATAAGCGCCGTCATCCGAATGTAGCGGGTGCCACTGCGCGGGCAATGACAACCTTTAACCCTGTCACCGCGGTTTGGGAACTAACGGGCTGGGATCTTGATAGTCTGCCAGGGCAGCTTCCTAACCCGCCCTCATTGTTTAGCCTTGGTGGTTTTTACCCCCAGGATGTGCAGGAATAGAAATTGAGGCATTTGAGAAAGTTGCCTTGAATACGAGGAAAAAACGTTGAACTTTGGACAAAAAGTCCTAAAAATAAAAAAGTATTTTATTAGTTATTTTTATAACTTTTTCAAAGCGGTGTTAGATCCTTATTACCTGGGCATTGCACAGGCGTATGAAAATGCAGCAATCTGCGCAGGCTCGATACCTGATCAGGAAAAGGTGGCTTATTATTTTGAGAAAGCGGTGCAGCATGATCCCAGCTTAGAGAGGGGTTTGTTATCGCTGACACAATAACAAAGTAGTTAACTAACCTATTTTTTGCCGTTTTTTGAATCCTGCTCATTCCTTTATCAAAATCTTTTGCGCTTGAGGCCAAGGCCAAGGAGGCAGAGAGCTTAATTCTCTCGGATGCTTTAATTTGAAAGCAATGCGCTCACACGCAGGCAGTGCCTGACGGCAGCCTTCACTGCCAGAATTTAAGTCTCTCCCACCCTGTTTTTTCCTGTTTCTTTTGAGTATCAGCTTCTTGAGCCCGGAGCCTTTCCTGCTCTTGCGCCTCTTCAAGAGTTATCTTCTCATCAAGATGCAAGCCGTAGAGGGCCCCCATACCTGTCCAGCCAGCCAGCAGCATGAGCATGGTCATGCCGGTTTTGTCTTCCGCTTTGCTAAAGTGCTCAGCAGGTGCAGCAATCAAAAAAAGAAGGAGCATGCCGAGTATGTAAACTGCAGAAGGCCGCAAGGGAAAAGCGTGAAATTTCGGCACGTTATGTGCTTGGCGTGCCCAATAGACAAGGCCAGCAAACAGGCAGAAGAGCGTCAGTGCAACTCCCAGGTAGATAGCGTGACCTTCTCTTAGCCCTGCGACAATCATGATAAAGGCGACCAGAGCTGACAGGACAGCAGCTGCTTGGACGGCGAATTGTTGATAGACAATAAGAAGCAGTTGAAATGGCAGATGAACCCAGAACAGAGGCAGGGTGAGAGCGTATTCAAACAGTTCCTCAACATAAGACTGCGTTCTCGTTTTCTTGCTGCTGCCGCAAAGACAGTTGAGGAAGAAGCTGATCCCAATGAAGGTAAAGAGAGTGGTGGCCAAGCCCGCCAGCACGTTTTCATACTCAAGGCCTTTATTCGAGCCTTGGGGTTCAGGTGAGGCGCTGAGACTTGGCGCGGGCACTGGGCTGGGGGTAGATGTTGCGTTCTACGCGGGGGCCGCGGGGACAGCGCTACCGGAATTTGCGCGCGCGCAGGGCAAAAGCAATACCCAAAAGCAATGCATCCTATGATTTTTATAGATTGGTTGAGTGTGAGAAAAAGAAGTTGTTGACGTGCTCTGCTAGTCTGACACTCTTTAAAGATTGGTGCTCTGTTTATATAGAGTAACATTTGGGTGTAAGTTTTTTTGTAATCGTTCACGGGGGCATGCCAGCACTCGTAATCCCAGATTGAGGTCGAGCGGTATTTTTGATAAAATAAGACAAGCAAGAAGTATAATATTTTTCTTATTTTTCAAGGGCTTAAATGAGCAAATTCATATTTGTCACGGGCGGCGTGGTTTCCTCACTCGGAAAAGGGATTACGGCTGCCTCGCTGGCGGCCATTTTAGAGGCCCGCGGCCTAAAAGTGACCCTCCTGAAACTTGACCCTTACATCAACGTTGACCCTGGCACCATGAACCCGCTGCAACACGGTGAGGTGTATGTCACCGAAGATGGCGCCGAAACCGATCTCGATTTAGGCCATTACGAGCGCTTTGTGCGTATACGCACCGGCCGTAAAAATAATTTCACAGCGGGTTCAGTTTACGAAGAAGTGCTAAGCAAAGAGCGACGTGGTGAATACTTAGGCGGCACGGTTCAAGTCATTCCTCATATTACAGATGAAATTAAGCAACGCATTAAAACCGGAGCCGAAGGCGTGGACGTCACCATGGTGGAAATTGGCGGCACGGTCGGTGATATTGAGTCTTTACCGTTTTTAGAAGCCATTCGTCAGATGGCCATTGAGTATGGGCGCAGTAACACGCTCTTTATTCATTTAACGCTGGTGCCTTACATTACCACCGCGGGTGAAATGAAAACCAAGCCCACGCAGCACTCGGTGAAAGAATTACGCTCGATTGGTATTCAGCCTGACTTGTTGGTTTGCCGTTCAACCCGCCCGCTCTCTACAGCGCAGCGCGATAAAATTTCCTTATTTTCAAATGTAGAAAACCGTGCAGTTATTTCATGCTTCGATGTAGACACCATTTACCGTATTCCATTAGAGCTACATAAACAGCATGCAGATGAGTTGCTTGTTGAGAAATTAAAATTGGAAGCGGGACCGGCTGATTTAACGGAGTGGGAAGACGTGGTGAAAGCACTCACGCACCCCACAAAAGAAGTGCGTATTGCGATGGTCGGTAAATATGTGTCGCTGACGGATGCCTATAAGTCGGTTAATGAAGCGTTAATTCATGCCGGTATTAAAAACCAAGTGCGCGTGAATATTGTTTACGTGGACGCAGAAGATATTGAGCAACAAGGTACTGATGCTTTAACGCATGTGGATGCGATTATTGTGCCGGGTGGCTTTGGTGGCCGTGGCATTGAAGGCATGATTAAAACCGCACAGTATGCGCGTGAAAACAGTGTGCCGTATTTAGGTATTTGTTTAGGTATGCAGGTGGCGTTAATTGAATTTGCGCGCGATCAGGCAGGTCTTGAAAACGCTGACAGCACAGAATTTAACGCGGATGCGCCGCATGCAGTCGTAGGGCTCATTACAGAATGGACGACCGTCACCGGCAATGTTGAAGCGCGCACGGAAGACTCTGATTTAGGGGGCACGATGCGTTTAGGGGGGCAACCTTGCCAATTAGTGCCTGATTCTCTGGCCCACAAAATGTATGCAAAAGACGTTGTGGTGGAACGCCATCGCCATCGCTATGAAGTGAATAATCAATATATAGACTGTTTAGAAGGCGCAGGCTTAAAAATAGCGGCGTGGTCACTGGACACTAAATTAGTTGAAATGATTGAAATTCCAGCGCACCCCTGGTTTGTGGGTTGTCAATTCCATCCTGAATTTACATCGACGCCGCGCGACGGCCATCCCTTGTTCACAGGGTTTGTTGGTGCTGCTAAAGCGCACCAGAAGAAAAGTTAGACTTCTCCCGAAACGCTATGCTGGTTTTGAGCTGCTTTGTTTGGGCATTATCTGTTCAAAATTTACTGGCCTGCTTGTCGCCCAAAGCCTTGGCGTAGGGGGACACTTCGCTCATCACAGCGACTTTCGGAAGAAGTCTATAAGATAAGAAGACAAGAAGATAAAAAGGGTAAACACAATGAAACTATGTAACTTCGAAGTGGGTTTAGACAGCCCGCTATTTCTAATTGCTGGCCCCTGTGTCATTGAAAGCAAAGCATTGGCGTTGGAAACAGCAGGCCAGTTAAAAGAAATCACCGCCAGTTTAGGGATCCCTTTCATTTATAAATCTTCTTTTGATAAAGCCAACCGTTCTTCTCACAAAAGTTACCGTGGGCCGGGCTTAGAAGCCGGCTTAGCGATTCTTGAACAAGTGAAAAAAGAGATCGGTGTGCCCATCTTAACCGATGTGCATGAAGATACGCCTTTGGCAGAAGTCGCCAGTGTCGTGGATGTGCTACAAACGCCGGCTTTTTTATGTCGCCAAACCAATTTTATTCAACGCGTGATGGCACAAAATAAACCGGTGAACATCAAGAAAGGCCAATTTTTAGCACCCTGGGATATGGTACACGTGGTGGAAAAAGCACGCAGCACCGGTAATGAGCAAATCATGGTGTGTGAACGCGGCGCGTCTTTTGGTTATAACAATTTAGTGTCGGATATGCGATCACTGGCCGTGATGCGTGAAACGGGTTGTCCCGTTGTTTATGACGCGACGCACTCCGTGCAATTACCGGGCGGGCAGGGTGCGGCCTCGGGTGGTCAACGTGAATTTGTGCCCGTGCTCGCGCGTGCTGCTGTGGCGGCCGGTATTTCAGGCATTTTTATGGAAACGCATCCTCATCCAGAAAAAGCCTTGAGTGATGGCCCCAATTCATGGCCACTTGGCAAAATGCGAGATTTACTGGCGAGTTTGCAGGCCATTGATGCTGCGGTAAAACAGCACCCTTTTATTGAAGACACCCTTAACCAAAACACGAATACAGCAGAGCAGGAGATGGCAAACGCCACGTAACTATTTTATGACGACTATTCAAAAAATTCATGGGCGTGAGATTATTGATTCACGCGGTAACCCCACCGTTGAAACAGAAGTCACCTTAGTCTCGGGTGCAAGTGGGCGGGCGGCCGTGCCTTCGGGCGCCTCAACTGGTCAGCTAGAAGCCTGGGAACTGCGTGATGCTGATCCCAAACGCTATCACGGCAAAGGTGTACTAAAAGCCGTTGGGCATATTAATCATGAAATAAGTAGCGCACTCGTTGGCACAACCATTGAAAGCCAAGCCGCGCTGGATGACCAGTTACGCAAGCTTGATGGCACAGACAATAAAGCGCGTTTAGGCGCCAACGCCATACTGGGTGTTTCATTGGCGTTTGCCAGAGCCGCGGCCGCTGAAGCCGGGCAGCCGCTTTATCGTTATTTGGCAGGAGAGGGGAAGATCAGCTTCCCCGTGCCCATGATGAACATTATTAATGGCGGTGCACATGCTGATAATAATGTCGATATGCAAGAGTTCATGATTATTCCTGTGGGCGCCCCTTCGATAGCAGAAGCCATTCGGTATGGGGTCGAAGTTTTTCATGCTTTAAAAAGTGTGCTGGCCAAGCAAGGTTTAAACACAGCTGTCGGCGATGAAGGCGGTTTTGCACCGGATTTAGCCTCTAACGAAGCAGCGATTGATGTTATTTTAGAGGCGATCAAACAAGCAGGCTTTACGCCAGGCAAAGACATTGCGTTGGGCTTAGATGTGGCGAGTTCTGAATTTTATCAAGACGGTCTTTATCATTTGGCATCAGAAGATAAGCAGCTAGACAGCGCTGCCATGGTTGATTATTTGGCAGACTGGGTGGCGCGCTATCCGATTATTAGCATTGAAGATGGTTTGGCAGAAGATGACTGGGAAGGGTGGGCACTGCTGACTGAGCGCTTAGGCAAAAAAATACAATTAGTGGGTGATGACTTATTTGTGACAAATCCGGCTATCTTACAAAAAGGTATTGATAATCATATTGCCAATGCTATTTTAATCAAGCTCAATCAAATTGGCACCCTCACGGAAACGCTTGAAGCCATCCGTTTGGCAAAAGCCGCTGGTTATGCCGTGGTGATTTCGCATCGTTCAGGTGAAACAGAAGACACGACGATTGCGGATTTGGCGGTTGCCACAGATGCCGGGCAAATTAAAACCGGCTCACTGTGCCGCTCTGATCGCGTAGCGAAATATAATCAATTGTTACGTATTGCTGATGAAGCGAAAGAGAAAGCGCTTTATGCGGGCGAGTCTGTTTTTCCAACACTGAAACACTAAATACTTTCTTGTTTTATGAAAAAATATGGAATACTGATTGCGGCTATCACACTTGTCGTATTGCAGGTTAGGTTGTGGTTTGGTGATGGCAGCTTGGTAGAAGTGCAGCATTTAAAAAAATTAATCGCTGCGCAACAACAAGAAAATACGATTTGGAAAGAGAAAAACAGTATTCTTGAAGCAGAAGTCATGGATCTGAAACAAGGCTTAGAAGCCATTGAAGAGCGTGCTCGACAAGAATTGGGCATGATTAAGCGTAACGAGACTTTTTATCAATTATTGGATCAGTAACTTTTGTGAAAATTTTAGTTTGTAATGATGATGGTATTCATGCGCAAGGCTTAACCTGCTTAGTGGAACATCTTAAAGAGGTGGGTGAGGTGGTGGTTGTCGCTCCTGATCGTGATCGCAGTGGCGTCAGTAACTCGTTAACACTTTCCATGCCATTGCGCGTGACACATCTTAAAGAAAATCATACGCAGGTAGCCGGCACCCCGACAGATTGTATTCATTTGGCGTTAACGGGTGGTTTATCACATGAGCCCGATATTGTCGTCTCAGGGATCAATAATACTGAAAATTTAGGGGACGATGTCTTTTACTCCGGCACAGTGGGCGCGGCGATGGAAGGGCGTTTCTTAGGTTTGCCTTCGATTGCGGTCTCAATGGTAAATTTAGATAATAAATCCAATAACTTTGAAACAGCCGCTCAAGTTACTCGCCAGCTGTTAACCCATTTGAAAAAAAAGCCGTTGCCAAATGATCTGCTTTTAAATGTGAATGTGCCAGATTGCCCATTTGATGACCTAAAGGGCACGAAGATCACGCGCTTAGGTCGGCGCCATCGCCCAGAGGCGATTGTGAAAGCTGCTGATCCTCGCGGGCGAGACATTTATTGGATTGGCCAAGTCGGGGCGCCGTTTGATTGTGGGGCCGGCACGGACTTTCATGCTGTTTATAATGGTTATGTCTCCATTACACCACTGCATGTTGACCTGACGCATCATGGTTTTATTAATGATATGACGCAATGGAATGATGATTTTCAGCTTTCCCCTGATAAACAGAAAGTAGAAGAATAGCCATGCGGGTAATGCATTTATTTTCTTCTATTTACCAACGTATGCTAGTTTGGGCGAGCCACCGCCATGCTAAAATGTATTTGGCCGGTGTGAGTTTTTCAGAAGCTATCTTTTTCCCTATTCCTGTTGATGTGATGCTGGCGCCGATGGCCATGGCGCAATTAAATCGTGCTTGGCAGCTCGCGTTACTGGCGACCACCGCCTCAGCGTTGGGCGGTGCTATTTCTTATTTTATAGGCGCCTTTGCCTTTGAGCCGCTGGTCATGCCTGTTATTGATCGCCTGGATTACCATCATTACTTTGATGCGGTCCAAGCGGCCTTTATACGCTGGGATTTTTGGATAATTTTTTTTGCAAGTTTTACGCCACTGCCTTATAAAGTCTTTACGATTATGGCAGGTGTGTTAGGCATTGCCTTTTTCCCTTTTTTAATTGCTTCCTTTGTCGGGCGCGGCTTACGTTTCTTTTTAGTCGCCGGCGGCGCGTTGTGGATCCGCCGAGGCATGGATAAATTATTAGCCTCTTGGCAGGATAAAGCAGCAGAATAATATGCAAACATTGCTATCTCCCTATAAAAGATTAGCAGTTGTTATAGTGGCATTACTGAGTTTGTTTGCTTGTGCGCACAATACTTATGCGCCGGTGGTTGATCTGCAACCTATGCAAGCAGTGATGTCAGGCAGCCATACCGTACAAGCCGGTGAAAACCTCTACAGTATTTCAGTGCGCTATGCGCGAGACTACCGGGAGTTGGCCGCAAGCAATAATATCCCAGCACCGTATATCTTATCCGTTGGTCAAACCATTCACTTGGCGCCCCAGATAGCCTCGCCTGCACCTGCAAGCCCTTCCGCACCCGCACAAAATGCAGCGACGGTGATTGCAGCTCCGTCAGCGCAGCCGATTGATCATTGGCAGTGGCCAGCGCAAGGTGAGCTCATTGCTAAGTTTTCATCCAAGAGTAATGGTTTAAAAATCGCAGGCCAAGCAGGCGATAAAGTCGTTGCGGCAGCCGATGGTCGTGTGGTTTACAGCGGTGCGGGTTTACGCGGGTATGGCCAGCTGATCATTATCAAACACAATGACACGTATTTAACGGCTTACGCGCATAACCAGCGTTTGTTAGTCAACGAAGGGGAGCATGTCACCAGAGGCACGCAGATTGCTGAAATGGGCGACACGGAAGCCGACAGCGTCCGCCTGCATTTTGAAATTCGCCGAGAAGGCAGCCCGATTGATCCCTTATCTTACCTGCCTGAGCATACTGCTTAGCTCACTTTTGAAGCTGCAGATTGATTAAACAAAGCCCAACAATCCGTTAGTTAACTGGCTTTTTATGGCGGTTTTATTTTTTGCCGACTGGATCGCCGATGTCTTGTGAAATTAGATCATTTCAGTCATCTCTTTGTCTTTTCGCGTTGCTTGTGCACTACGCTTACCAAACCACGCTTTAAAAGGAAAAGGCGGCAAAGCAAACCAATCGTATAGCGCAAACTTTGAAAGGGCAAAGGCCATCCCAAAGGGTGCAGTATAGAGTTTCAGCCACGATTGCTCGGCCCCCAGCTCTGTCATAAAGTGCTGGGCAATAACATACGGCAACATTGATTCCAAGCATACATTCGTCAGCTTATAGGCGACAAATTCCCAATCTGCACAGGTCAGGCGCCACTCTAGACGGCTCCATTCAGGACTGATAATAGGCAAGGTGAGCAGCCAATACGGAATATCTTTCTTCTGTTGCGGTTGCCAGTGCCCGCGTACCCAGCGCATGCCATAGAGGTTTAGCACGTAGCTCACAATTAATACCAGCAACAGATTGCCTGCCAATCTTGGCGCGCGTTCTTCGAGCAGCGTTTGCAGCAGCAAGAGTGTGGCAATCCGCTCGAGCATTTCAATGAAAAACCCAATCATGGACCACAGCGGAAAGGGAGCCAGCAGTAACCGTACTGCAAAAAACAGTGCTGCCAAAGGTGCCCAGAAGGGTTGGTTTACAGTGGAGCTGTTATCTATCTGCGTGACAGAGCAAGGGTTGCCTTCCAATTTAACTGTGAGTGTTGTTTGTTTAGAAACGGCGTTCTGCAGAGCAGAGGCGCCGAGCTCATCAATACGGTTATGCGTAAGGTCTAATGTTTGCAGTTGTGCTGGTAACCCGACTTCGTTTATCCAACCCCAAACACCTAGGCTGGTAAGGTTGTTCGCATTTAGCTTGACACAGGTGACGCTGCTATCTTTGAGTGCCATGGCAAGTCTGTAGAGTTTACCGTCGCTGAGCATATGCCCGCTTAGGTCAACCTCTGTTAGCTGCGTAGCCGCTGCAATAATGGCATCAAAGTGCCATGCCCAACAAGCTTGATCTGTGCTTGCGTTAATCCACAGCTGTGCGGCTGCACGATTGCCTTGTTCAACAGCCATTCTCACCGCTGTCTTGTGATCGCGTGAGCGAATGAACAAGTTGGGGGCCTGCAAAATGACGCGCCTTGCTTCAAGAAAAGCGTGTGCCAACGTCAGACGCATTACTTGAGTGAGCCCAAAAGAGATATTGATGGTATTTGGGAGATGTTTTTTCTCCTCCACGAGCCTAGCTCTCATATCCTCGTTATCTTCTTTGTCATCATTTTGTGAGTGGTCTGTTAGCAAGCGCTTAACGTGATCTTCTGATAGCACCTCTTCGAAGTGTGTAATCACACTTTGGTGGTTGCAATCATTGGCAGCACGAACCGCTTCACGGTAGTGTGTTTCAAGGTTTGACGTTTTCTGAGGGTCTATTTTCTTAAGCAATGCTTTAATGGCCTCAAGATGTCCAGCAGCGGCTGCAAGGGTGAGTGGCGTGCGTTGCTCGTTATTCTTCTCAAGCGGTGAGCTACCTTGTGAAAGCCAATATTGACACAATGCTGCATCACCCACATACGCGGCATGATGCAGTGGGTGAGTTGTTTGCATGCGCTTTAATTCCTGCCTTTGCCAAAGCCAGCCTAGAAAGAGCAGAGCAGCGGTCATCATCGCCAATCCCCCTATTATGCCTGTTAAAGCACTTAAGACGGGTGTGATACTTTGATAAGCGGGCTCGCTGCTTGGGCAGGCAATGTCTGGCACCCTGGGCGGGATACTCTCAAGCGCAGGCAAATAGGGATAGCTTTTGCCTTCTTCAATTTGCCATACTGTAAAGTCCCATTCTTCGTAGGTAGCTGCTCGATACAGTGCGTGAGTGGTTTTGCCCGCTTTCTGTTGCAAATCATAGTAACGTCCATGTGAGGCAGGGAGCCATTGGCCGCTTGTCTTTTCATCCCAGTAACAATACGCTAGTTGGGCCTCATTAACCTGTGAGCCAACTAAACCACCTTGTTGTTTGCCGTTCACGCAACCTGCCGCATAGCATTCGTGGAGTGTGCTTGCAATGTGCTGACCGACAAGCCCACCGATATACTCCTGGCCTGTCACCGCGCTTAATGTATAGCATTGATGAATGCTGCCACTTTGTTCACCGACAAGCCCACCTACATGAAGGGTGCCTATTACGGCACCATAGCTCGCTGCTTGCTGCAACTCACCTGCGTGGTGACCAACGATACCCCCGACAGCGTTATCGCCGGTGACGGTAGCGTTCACACGTACCCAGGCGAGGCTGCCTGTGTTAAGACCTGCAATGCCGCCGGTAATCGTTTCGCCATTAACGGTGCCGGTTACTTGGCAGTTTGTGACCGAGCCGTGATTGCTACCGACTAAACCGCCTGCGGTATCTTTTGCATCGAAAGTTTCTTTGGGAAGCTGTACACGGCAGTTTGTAATGCTGCCTTCATTGCTTGCCACTAAACCACCAACAGTTTGCGTACCCGTGACTTGCGGCGCGGCTGTGCTGTCGGTAATGCGTTGTTCATTCACGGCCACTAAACCTGCAATCAGGCTTTGTCCAGAGACGGTGCTGGTAGAGGTGGCATTGTGTACGGTGCCTCGGTTTGTCGCAATCAATCCACCCACGCGTGTTGCGCCGCTGGCACTGCCATGTGCGTTGCTATGTTGCACGTTGCCGGTGTTGTTGCCCACCAGGCCACCCACCATTTTCTTGCCTTGCGTGTGACCAAAGCTTGTGCAATAGCTGACTGTGCCAGTATTGTGGCCAACCAACTCACCGATAATGTTCTCGCCATTAAGGTTGACATTGATTTGGCTGTTTTCAATAGTACCCTGATGAAACCCAACCAGTGCACCTACCACGTTTCTGCCAATAATGTCACTGGCTTCCATGCGTAGGTTACGGATGATGGCAAGGGGTGCGGTGTAGCCTAAAAGGCCAACATAGTCTTCAGTAGGCCGCTGCATAAAGAGATTATGGATAGCATAACCTTGTCCATCCAATATGCCACTGAAAGGGTGATTGCTTGCCTCATTAAGGTAAAACCCAATGGGCTGAAAGCCAGCGCCGTTGTTCCACAGTGCGCTGTTGAGGCAATCAATGTCGCGCAACAAGTAGGCCGATTGGCTAGGGCAGAGTGCTTGTAAGCCATCACAATCAGTAATGTTGACGCTTTGGGGTGTGCTACTGCTCATTGCGAACTGCTGCAATTGCGGATACTGGCAGCCTTCTTCAATTTGCCAAGTAGTGCCAAAATCCCAGCCTGGGTAGGTTGTGCTGGATTGCATCTGGCCTGTCGTGCGAGCGGTACCGCTTGCGCTGCTACTCTGCGTGGTCTTTCCCGTATCCCAATAGCTATAGGTAGTTGTTGCAGCAGGCAAGCTGCTTCCCACTAAGCCACCGATATTACTGGAAAAGGCTGCGATAGGGCCGATAGCGTAACATGCATTAATTGTACCGGATACATGTTTGCCAACGAGGCCGCCGACCTGACTGCCCGTCGATAAAATAGACACATCCGCATAACTTTGCTGCAGCGTGCCTAGATGCTCTCCGATGAGGCCACCTGTCTGATCGCCGTTGCCGACAAGTTGGCCGGTTACCATGACGCGTACTATCGTACCGTCATTGCGACCGGCCAAGATGCCGACGGTTGCTTTGCCAGTGATCTCAGCGGTTTCGATCGCAACGTCATGTATGTAGGCGCTATCCGAAAGAAAGCCAAACAGCCCTACATAGTTTTTATCGGGTCGGTTAATATAGAGGCCAGTAATGCGATATCCTTGGCCATCTAATTCGCCCGAGTAGGGGGCTTGCTTGGTGCCATCAAGATACCACCCCAGTGGCTCAAACCCTTTGCCGGCGTTCCAATTGATACTGCCAGAACAGTCAATATCTTGCGTGAGGTAAACATCCTGGTAAAGGCATATCTGTTGCAACGCATGACAGTCACTCACATTAACAGCAGCTGGAATATTGGAGCAGAGGTGGTTGCCTTGCAAGGCAGGGTAGTGGTGACAACCCATACACCAGGTCTGGTTAAAATCCCAGCCTTCGTAGTTACCTTGCCAGCGCATTTCGTCACTGCTTCTGGGTGTGCCGCCGCCAGCGGTAATGAATTGCTCGGAGACCTCAAGATCCCAATAACTATCAATGACGCTGCTTGGGAGGTTGTTGGTCGCCACAAGTGCACCGACATTGTTACCAGAGAGTGTTGTGGCGGCGTAGCTTTCACGTACAACGCCCGCTTGATTAACAGCAACAAGTCCTGCGACGGTGCTACTTCCTGATATGTCGCCAACGAAATACGCATTAACTATAGTGCCACTTTCTATCGTACCAGTAATACCTGCAACGATGCTCGCTCCTGATATTTTCCCCGTGACGGAGACGCTGCTAAGTAGGCCACCCTGGAGTATGCCTACGATCCCGCCAACATGCTTATTCCCTAAGATATTAACGCCAATTAAATTAACATTTTTTATTTCAGCTGATCCATTTACCACAGGGAATAGTCCAATCTTGTCATCATTGGGGCGGTTAATGGTTAGGTTGTAAATACTGTGAGCCTGTCCATCAAACGTACCTGAATAAATTTGGTACAGCGTGCTGTTTAAGTAAAAAGAGGCGGGAGGAAATCCTGCTCCATTATTCCAATTGGCACTATCGGTACAATCAACATCTTGCGTGAGTAGTAAGGCTTCATTGGGGCAAAAAGACAGGAAATCACTGCATTGGTTAATGTAAGCGGTGCGGTTGAGCAAGCTAGTCGAGAAGACCCGCAGCAAAGGGTAGCTATCGCACGTGATAAGCCACACTTCTGTGAAATCCCAGTTGACATAGCTGGACATATATTTCATCTGGGTGGTCGTCCTGGCTGTGCCTCCATCGCTTGTACTTATTCCAGAGGCTTCTATATCCCAATAGCCGTTGCTGAGGGTGCCTTGGCTATTGTAGCCCACCAGGCCCCCGACGCTACTTGAGCCCGTCACGTTGCCGGTAGCATAGACGTGGGTAAGGTTGCCGGTGTTGTTACCTACCAAACCACCAACGTAATTGTCTGAGCCCGTCACGCTGCCACTGGCATAAGCGTTGGTAAGGCTGCCGAAATTCCATCCCATCAGGCCGCCGACGGCGCTTGAGCCTGCTACCGCACCAGTGGCGGCATAAACGTTACTGATAGTGCCGATGTTGTAGCCTATCAGCCCTCCAACATAGTCGCCTGTTCCTGTCACATTGCCAGTGGCAATGAGGTTGTTAAGGGGAGTTTGGTCATTATAGCCTAGCAGGCCACCGATATAGCTGCCTGAGCTTGTTACATTGCCGCTGGCATAGGCGTTGCTAATAGGAGCGCTGTTCTCGAGGTAATAGGAGTTGCTGCCCACTAGGCCGCCAACGTAATCACTTGAGCCCACTACGTTGCCAGTGGCGTAGACGTTGCTAAGGGGACCAGAGTTCGAGCCCACCAGGCCGCCAACCTTTTTGTTTGAGCCGTTCACATTGCCGGTGGCGTAAGCATTGCTGAGAGGAGAGCCGTTGGTACCAAGCAGACCTCCAACGTAGTCGCTTGAACCTACCACATTGCCGGTAGCGTAGGTGTGGAGAAGTTCGCCGGAATTTGAGCCTACCAGGCCGCCGATGTGGCTTGAGCCTTGAACGTTGCCACTTGCATAAACGTTGCTAAGTGAACCGGAATTTGAGCCCAGCAGGCCGCCAACGTATCTGCCTGAAGCTGTTACGCTGCCGCTGGCAGTGACGTTGTTGATGGTGGCCAGGTTGTTATAGCCTACCAGGCCACCAGTGAAGTAGTCTGAGCCCGTCACACTGCCGCTAACACTGATGTTGCTAAGGGGGCCGGAGTTCGAGCCCACCAGGCCGCCAACGTATCTGCCTGAAGCTGTTACGCTGCCGCTGGCAGTGACGTTGTTGATGGTGGCCAGGTCATTATAACCGACTAGACCAGCAATGTAGTCGCCTGAGCCCGTCACGTTGCTGGTAATATAGACGTTACTGACAGTGCCGGAGCTCCTGCCCACCAGGCCTCCAATGTAGTTGCCTGAGCCCGTCACGTTGCCGGTAACATAGACGTTACTGATAGTGCCGGAGCTCTTGCCGACCAGGCTACCTACATAGTCGTCACCTGAGACACTTCCTCCTAGTAAGCTGACGGTATCCACTTGCGCCAAAGCGCCGATACTGACAAATAAGCCTACAGACGATGTGGCTGTGCGATTAACAACTAGCCTTGAAATGCTATAGCCCTGACCCCAAAAAGCGCCACTGGCAGTAAGTCCTGTGCCAGGCAAAAAGCCCGCGCCGTCGTTCCAGTTCACTGTATCGGTGCAGTCAATGTCCTGAGCCAGAATAATGGTGGCCCCCATGAGGGCAACGGCTTCTTGGAGTTCAATACATGTCATGACGGTGATGGTGCGGTTGCTGCAATGAGCAAAGGTCAGTTCGGGGTAGCCCAGGCCTTCATTAATGGTCCAGACGCACTCAAAGTCAAAGCCTTGGAAAGTGGCTTGTTGGTACATCTGTGTCGTGCTTTTACCAACAGTACCGCCGCCTCCCGCGCTAGTGCTCTGTCCCGAAGTTTGAGTATCCCAATATCCATTGCTAAGAATGCCGGTGTTGCTGCTTACCAGACCGCCGACGACGCCTGAGCAGATCACACTGCCACTGGCATAAATGTTGCTAAGGTCGCCGTAGTTCTGGCCTATCAAGCCGCCGGCGTAATTGCCTGAGCAGATCACACTGCCACTGGCATAAACGTTGCTAAGGTCGCCGTAGTTCCGGCCTATCAAGCCGCCGGCGTAATTGCCTGAGCCGGTCACGTTGCTGGCAGCATAGACGTTACTGATAGTGCCGGAGCTCTTGCCGACCAGGCTGCCTACATAGTCGTCACCTGAAATACTTCCTTTTAGTAATCTGACGCTATCCACTTGAACCAATGTTCCAATGCTGGCAAATAAGCCGACAGCCGATGTGCTTGTGCGGTTAACAACTAGCCCTGAAATGCTATAGCCCTGACCCCAAAAAGCGCCAGTGCTAGTAAGTCCTGTGCCGGGCAAAAAGCCTGCGCCGCCGTTCCAGTTCGCTGTATCGGCGCAATCAATGTCTTGACCCAGAATAATGCTGGCCCCCATGAGCGCCACAGCTTCCTGTAGCTCAGTACATGTCATGACGGTGATCGTACGATGACTACAATCAGCAAACGTCAGCTCGGGGTAGCTCACGCCTTCATTAATGGTCCAGACGCACTCAAAGTCAAAGCCTTGGAAAGTGGCTTGTTGGTACATCTGAGTCGTGCTTTTACCAACAGTACCGCCGCCTCCCGCACTTGTGCTCTGTCCCGAAGTTTGAGTATCCCAATATCCATTGCTAAGGGTGCCGCCGCCGGAGTTGTGACCCATTAGGCCACCGAAGTAATTGCCTGAGGTCGTCACACTGCCGCTAGCATAGGTGTTAGCAAGAAAGCCTGTGTTGTGGCCCACCAGGCCACCGACGTAATTGCCTGAGCTCGCTACACTGCCGGTGGCGTAAACGTTGTTGATCTCGCCTGTGTTGCTGTTCTGGCCTACCAGGCCGCCGACGTAATAACCTGAGTTCGTCGCTACGTTACCCGTGGCGTAGGTATTGCTGAGGAGAGCGGTGTTGGTGCCCACCAAGCCGCCGAGATAGTAAGTTAAAGCTCCCCCTGTCACATCGCCAGTAGCATAGACGTTGCTGAGGGGGCCGAAGTTATAGCCTACCAGGCCGCCGACGTAATAACCTGAGCTTGCTACACTACCGGTGGCGGAGGCGTTGTTGAGGGGAACGGTGTTGTGGCCCACCAAGCCGCCAACATACTTGCTTGCTCCCCCTGCCACATTGCCGGTAGCGGTAACATTACTGAGGGGGCCGGCATTGTAGCCCACCAAGCCGCCGAGGGAACGGCTTAAACTTGTTCCCGTTCCTATCAGACTGCCGGTAGCAATGACGTTGCTGAGGGTGCCGGTGTTACTGCCCACCAGGCCACCAAGGTTGCTGCCTGAGCTCGTCACACTACAGGCGGCAGCGGCGTTGCTGAGGGTGCCGGTGTTACTGCCGACCAGGCCACCAACGTTGCTGCCTGAGCTCGTCACACTACCGCTGGTAGTGACGTTGCTGATAGTGCCGGCGTTGTAGCCTATCAAGATGGCAACATAGATATAGCCCGAGACACTTCCTCCGGGCAAGTTTACGGATTGGATATGAGCGTTACTATTTGTGTAACCAAATAAGCCGACATAATTCATTGTGGGACGGTTGATGAGCAAACCTGAGATTTCATAGCCTTGGCCATCAAAGGTGCCTGCAAAAGGGGCTGCAGAACTCCCAATGGGTTCTAAACCTTCGCCGGCATTCCAGCTAGAGGTGGCAGAGCAATCGGTGTTTGAGCTCAGCTGATAATGCTCCGCCAGATTGTTATTCATCGCCTGCAATTCAGTGCAGCTCGAGATCGGGATAACTGCTTGCCCATGGGACACACAAGCGAGCAGAACCAACAAAAACAGAAATAGCTTAGATGCCATCACTGCTCAGTTACTTTGTTTCTTCACTTAGAGTACTTAAAATTGTTAAATTAAAAAAACAGGAAAACCCGTATAAATAGCTTGCAAGATGTTTTCTGAATACATGGTGTAACTTCCGCATGTAACTTTTATCCTAAAAACATACACTTCCCTGTTACCCTATATTTCTAGACAAGGAAACTCAAAGATTTATACAGGGTTTCTTGCTTTTTTCTCTAAAAAACTCGCCTAGCGTTGAGTGACTTCAAAACGCCACTAAGCGCTTAGGAAGAATGGTTCTCAAACTTTTCTTTTTTGTGGTGCTGGTTGCCTGCGCTTCGGCGCAGACGATTATGACTAATTGCCAAGAGCTGCAGGATATGAATTTAAATTTGGCAGGGGAGTATGTTCTTGCTAATAGCATCAATTGTTCCGCCACTTCCACCTGGAATGCAGGTGAAGGTTTTGAGCCTATTGGGACTTCTGTCGCTCCTTTTCAAGGTTCTTTTGATGGAAAAGGCTATGAAATATCAGGCTTGCTCATTAATCGTCCCACAATCAGTTATGTTGGCTTATTCGGTTACACGGGCGCAGAAGCCCACATCCAAACCGTGAATTTGACCGGGGGAAGTGTTTATGGTTCTAGTTATATTGGTGTCTTGGTGGGCAGCAACTCTGGTGCTATCAACAACGCTTACGCCAGTAGCGTCGTGGCAGGTTCAACCCGCGTTGGCGGTCTAGTAGGCAGTAACTCTGGTGCTATCAGCAACGCTTACGCCAGTAGCGCCGTGACAGGTTCAGGTCGCATTGGCGGTCTAGTGGGCAGCAACAGTGGAGACCTTAGCAATGTTTATGCCACTGGAAGTGTGGCGGGCGGCTTCGGAAGCTACGTCGGTGGCTTGGTAGGCTACAATGAGGGTTCGATTGTAAATGTCTATGCTAGCGCTGGTGTATCAGGTTTCATCATCGGTGGTTTGTTAGGTTTCAGCGATGGCGGTCTGCTTAGTAATGGCTATTGGGATACTCAAGTATCAGGGCAGAGCACGAGTGCGGGAGGCGGTGGTGCTGTAGGCAAAATCACTGCTGAGATGTACCAACAAGCCACTTTTCAAGGTTGGGATTTTCATTGTGTCTGGATCATTAATGAAGGCGTGAGTTACCCTGAGTTAACTTTTGCTGACTGCAGTAACCGCACCCTCACAGTCATGACATGCATTGAGCTTCAAGAAGCAGTGGCAGCAGCAGGTGCCACCATTATCCTTGCTGAAGACATTGACTGCGCCGATACAGTGAACTGGAATGGCGGCGCGGGATTTTTACCTGGCACAGCGCTTGTCATGAAAGGTGCTTTTTGGGGGCAAGGATACAGTATTTCAGAACTCGTTATTGATCGCCCGAGCATACCGTTTGTGGGGTTATTCGCCAGCACTGGAGTGCTGGCGCAAGTAGATGCTGTCACTTTATTAGGCGGGAGCGTATCAGGTGATGAGTATGTGGGTCGCCTAGTAGGCTGGAATTTTGGCACCCTCAGCAATGTTTACAGTACCGGCAATGTGACCGGCTCAAACCGCGTTGGCGGCCTGGTAGGCTATAACGGTGGCACCCTCAGTAATGTTTATGCTATCGGCAATGTAATGGGCTCAGCCTATGTTGGTGGGTTGCTGGGTTACAATAATCAAGGTGTCCTCAGCAACATCACTGCCAGCGGTAGTGTAAGCAGCTCAGGTAGTTATATTGGCGGGCTGCTGGGTTATAACCATCAGGGCACCCTTAGCAAGGCCTATGCCAGCGGCAATGTAAGGAGCTCGGGTAGCTATATTGGCGGTCTACTAGGTTATAACGACCAGGGCACCCTTAGCAAGGTTTACGCTACCGGCAATGTAATGGGCTCAGCCTATGTCGGTGGACTGCTGGGTTACAATAGCCAAGGTGTCCTCAACAACATCACTGCCAGCGGCAGTGTGATGGGCTCAAGTAACAATATTGGTGGGCTACTAGGTTATAACGACCAGGGCACCCTTAGCAACGCCTATGCCAGCGGTAGTGTAAGCAGCTCAGGTAGCTATATTGGCGGGCTACTGGGTTATAACAAACAGGGCACCCTTAGCAACGCCTATGCCACTGGCAGTGCGACAGGCTCAGGTAACTACGTTGGCGGCTTGGTGGGCCGCAATACTGGTTTTCTTATTAACGCCTACGCCAGTGGCAATGCGACAGCTGTAAGCTTCGTTGCTGGCCTGGTGGCCCAGAATACTGGCTTTGTTATTAACGTCTATGCGAGTGGCAACGTGACAGGCTCACCTAATTTCTTTGGCGGTTTGGTAGGCATCGGGGGCTTGATAGGCAGCAACACCGGCATCCTTAACTATGCCTATTGGGACACGCAGACGTCAGGACAAAGCGCTAGTGCAGGAGGTGCTGGTGCTGTCGGTAGAAGCACGACTCAGATGTACCAGCAAGCCACTTTCCAAGGTTTTGACTTTAGCTGTGCCTGGACTATTAATGAAAGCGCGGGCTACCCTGAACTGACCTTTGCTGACTGCGCTAGTTGGACTATCACTGTTATGACATGTATTGAGCTTCAGGAGGCAGTTGCCTTACCGGGGGGCACTATTATCCTTGGCCAGGATATTGATTGTGTCGATACGGCGAACTGGAACGGTGGTGCGGGGTTTTTACCTGGCACAGGGCTTGCTATCACTGGCGCTTTTTTGGGGCAGGGCTATAGCATTTCAGGGCTAGTTATTGATCGCACAACAATATCTTATCTGGGATTATTTGTCAGTATCGGCGCTTTGGCGCAAGTAGATGCTGTCACTTTACTAGACGGAAGTGTATCAGGTAATGAATATGTGGGTAGTCTGGTCGGCAAGAGCTCCGGCACTATCAGTAATGTCTATGTTAGGAGTAACGTAACGGGCTCAGGCGACTACATTGGTGGTCTGGTCGGTTATAATAACCTGGCCCCCATCAACAACGTCACTGTTAGTGGCAATGTGACGGCTTCAGGCAGATACGTTGGCGGCCTGGCGGGCTACAATTACGGTGGCACCCTTAGCAACGTTTATGTGAGTGGCAATATTGCAGGCTCAGAACGCATCGGTGGCCTAGTAGGCAGCAACTCTGGCACTCTCAATAACGTCACTGCTACAGCTTGCGTGATAGGCTCAGCTGACTACGTTGGTGGTCTGTTAGGGTACAATTCCGGTTTTCTGACTAACGCCTATTCCAGCGGCAGCGTGGTAAGTTCAGGCAACTACGTTGCTGGTTTGCTGGGCTATAACACGGGCTTTCTCAGCAATGCCTATGTTTCTGCCAGCGTGGAGGCCTTAGGCGATCATGTTGGTGGTCTGTTAGGCTTTAACACTGGAACTTTTGAGAACGTTAGTGTTACAGGTAGTGTGATGGGCTCAAGTGCTGTTGGCGGTTTGCTCGGCTCTAATAACATTGATGGTTTTATTTTTAGTAATATCTATGCTAGCGCTGACGTGTCAGGTTCGACTAATTACGTTGGTGGCCTACTGGGTTTCAACAGTGCTGATAGCGTTGTTTTCGACAATATTTATACTACGGGTAACCTCTCGGGTTCGGCTAACTACATTGGTGGTCTGCTAGGCTTCAACAGTGGTGATGGTGTTGTTTTCGACAATATTTACACTACGGGTAACTTCTCGGGTTCGGCTAACTACGTGGGCGGCCTACTGGGTTCCAACATGGGCACTAATGTCGTTTTTAGGAACGTCTATGCCAGCGGTAACGTGGAAAGCTCAGGCCATTACGTAGGTGGTTTCTTGGGCGAAAATAGACAAGGCTCCTTGACGAATGTGACGGCTAGTGGCGATGTAAGAGGTGATAGCTATGTGGGTGGTTTGATCGGTTGGAATAACGGCATACTCATTAATACCACAGCACAGGGTAATGTTTTTGGTAAACAGTATGTAGGTGGCCTAATAGGTGCTAATGAAAAAGTCAGTATCCGTCATCTTCATGCTACTGGAGCTGTCAGTGCTATCAGCGCAGGTGGTCGTTATTTTGGCGGGTTGCTCGGTTTTAACATCGGCAGCGTGACAGACTGCTATGCCTTAGGTGCCGTGAGTGGCCAAAATTTTGTAGGTGGTCTAATAGGTGCTCATGACTATGAACTTGATGAATTTGAGATAGCGCTTGAGCGCTGCTTTGCGGCGGGCGACGTAACAGGTAATTACTCAGTAGGTGGGCTTGTTGGCAAAAATAGGGTGACCGTGACGCAAAGTTTTGCCACGGGCGCGGTATCAGGTAATTCGACAGTAGGTGGCCTGATGGGTCACCATCTCACTATTTTAGAAAATACTTATGCGACAGGACCTGTGAGCGCAGACCATATCGCGGGTGGCTTAGTGGGGCTGAATGATGGCATCGTCTCTGCAAGCTACGCGATAGGTAACGTTGCGGCAAACACGCATGCAGGTGGCCTTGTTGGCCAGGGCAGCGGTTTTGTACAAGATGCTTACTGGGATATTCAAACGTCAGCACAAACCACTAGTGCAGGCGGTGTCGGTAGAATATCGCAGGTGATGCGTGCGCAAAATAACTATGAGGCATGGGACAGCGCCACTGTTTGGCGTTTCCCGTGTCAAAACTACCCACAGCTTCAAGTATGGAGCAATGCGCCTGACAACAATACTAACGTTTTCTGGGTGTCTACTTGTGAGGCGCTGGGGGAAGTTTGCCTTGATGCTGACGTAAGCGTTTATCTCACGCAAGACATTGACTGTAGTGATACGGCTAATTGGAATAACGGCAAGGGTTTTCTTCCCTTGGGTTGGTTCCAAGACGCTTCATTAACCGGTCCATTTGCTGGTTATTTTGATGGGCAAGGTTACGCAATCAGCGGTTTGACCATTAATCGTCCTGATGAAGACTACATTGGCTTGTTTGGCTATACCGCACAGACGACAGTCATCGGTAATGTTTCTCTCATAAATGTGAATGTTAACGGTGGGCGTTATACAGGTGCCCTAGTGGGCTGGAATAACGGCAGGGTGGCTTACACACATGTGACAGGACAGGTAACGGCCACAGACGCGATTGCAGGCGGCCTGATTGGCTGGCAAGAAGGTGTGCTTAGAAATAGTGCAAGCTCAGTCAATGTGCAAGGTGTGAACCTGCTGGGTGGTTTAGTGGGCTGGAACCAAAACCAAATCATTGCCTGTTACGCAGCAAGCCCTGTTCAAGGTAGTGAAAACTTGGGCGGCTTGGTTGGGTTTAGCAGTACTGGCGCAACCACAACGCATAGCTACTGGGATGTCGATATTTCTGGTCAAACAGCAAGTGCAGGTGGTCAGGGGCGCTCTACTCAGCTGATGCAATGGCAAGCTAACTATGCAACCTGGGACTTTATCCATACGTGGTGGCTGGGATGCCAACGTTATCCCCAGCTGCGTCGTCTGGCACCCATTGAAGCGACTGAAAGTGTCGTTAATGTGACTGACTGTCTCAGCTTACAAAGCGTTTGCCCCAATGCGACTGCTTACCTCTCACAAGATATTGATTGTATGGAGACAGAAAATTGGAATGATGGGAAAGGTTTTTTACCCTTGGGCTGGTACCAAGATGCCGATACCTTTGAACCTTTTTCAGGCGTTTTTGATGGGCAGGGCTATCGCATTCGTTCTCTCTACATGAACCAGCCCGACAAGACGCGCTTGGGTCTTTTTGGTTACACCGCAGCCACGGCGGAGATCCGTAACGTTATTCTTGAGGAAGTGAATATTCACGGTCAAGAAATCATTGGTGGATTGGTTGGCTATCATCAAGGAAGTGTCTCTCATTGCCAGGTGACCGGTAGCGTCAGTCTGACGGTGGCTATCGGCGCAGGCCTGCTCGGTGTTAACCAGGGTGAGGTGAGCAATAGTCACTTTACAGGTCAGGTTGACGGTATCGATACGGTTGCAGGCCTCATCGCCGAAAACACAGGCACAGTAACAGATTGTTCAGCAAGTGCGGTGGTGAATGGCAATTTCACAGTGGCGGGCCTCATTGCTCGGAACCAAGGTGAGGTATCGTCTTGTCACAGCAAAGCAGACGTCACGGCTCTTGAAGAAGCGGGTGGCTTAATTGCGGACCATTCAGGCACGTTAATATTTAGCCATAGTAACAGTTCTGTGACAGCACAAGACACCGCCGGCGGATTAGTGGGTAGAAATAGTGGTGATATCTTGAGCAGTTATGCGCTGGGCGAAGTGGCAGCAGCACAAACGGCCGGTGGACTGGTTGGGCATAACCTAGGAGAGATCACTCAGTGTTTTGCCCAGTCACGCGTGATCGGCGTACGCCAAACGGGCGGCCTGATTGGTGTGCACAGCGGAGAACTTATTGATAGCTATGCCGTCACGAGCACAACAGGTGAGCAAAATGTCGGTGGATTGATTGGCCAAAACAGCGGACGCTTTAGCAATTGTTATGTTTCAGGTTGTGTGCAAGGTAATAGTGTAGGCGCTCTGACAGGCTCATTTTTGGATACTGCGCTGGTGAGCCAGTCTTACTGGGATGTCTCGACGACGGGGCAGTCTTTGCCCGGTGTGAACGATCAGTATTACAGCTATCGCCGCCGCTATCGCAGACAGACCCAAGCAATGTACCAGCCCAACACTTATCAAGGCTGGGATTTTGAGCAGATATGGCAAATTGCCAAAGGCGATAGCTATCCTTACTTGCAATTTCAGACAAGCATGATACCGATCAAACCTGTTGATGCTTGTCCTATCCCACCCGCTTTGTACCAGACGCAGCTCAATAGCTATATTGGTGTGACGGCGGGTGCAGCCGCGCTGGGATTTGCCTGGCTCATGTGGCGTCGTCGTCAGAAGCAAGCCGTCTTTCATCCATTGCATGCTGCCGCGCAAATCGGCAGCCTCTCGCTCGTCAAGTGGCAGATTGAAGAGAAGGGCGCTTCTGTCATGGCAGAAGATGCTGAAGGCCACACGCCTTTATGGTGGGCTGCGCAAGGTGGGCACCTGGAGGTCGTGGCGTACCTTGTTTCCAAGATGTCTGTGCAAGACTCCTTGTTCGCATTTGAAGTAGCGTTAAAAGCAGCAATCAACAATGGTCACAAGGGCGTCAATCAATATATTCCAAACAGTGAGGCCATTGAGCAACAGTATCAGCAGCAAATTGATGAAGAACTGAAAGCGGGTTTATCACTGAGTTTGTTATCAGAGCATGATCTTGTGGCAGCAAAAGACCACACTGAGATAAATCTAGTCAACTGTTCTGGCCTTACGCCACCGATGCTGGCTGTTTGTCTTGGTGATTTTTACGAGGCCCAAAAATTTGTTGGCGACGGTGCAGATCTGTTTGTGCGTTCACCCAAAGGCTACACGGCCATTGATATGGCTATCATGCAAGGCAAGCGTGTAGATGCACAGTTGCTTGTACGAGCGAGCCCTTATTACGCTGTTTGGCCTGCGAGTTTTGACTTGTTCTTGCAGGCCATTGAAGAGAATGCACCGCAGTTCACACACCTTGATTTGAGCGGACAAAATCTCACGGATGTACAGCTTCAAAAGCTAGCACAAGCACTTTCTAACAATACCGTGGTAACTGAAATCAATTTGGCGCGCAACAGTCTGAGCGTGGTGGGTTTGCGTGGTTGGCTCGAAGGGCCTGGTTTGCCTGCCCAATTAACCAAGTTGGATTTGAGTGACAATTTGCTTGATGTTGCTAGCGTGCGCTTGCTGATGCGGGCCTTGCAAAGGCAAACGGTCTTGCGGATAGTTGAACTCGCTAATAATGAGCTCTTGCCTCAAAATGATGTTTACTGGAACCAACTGAACCAGTATTTGTCGCAACGTCAGTTGGGCAACGCAAATGAAGAACTGCTTCAGAACGCGCCCTCTTGTTCGTTGCTGAACATGTTTGGTGCACAGCTTGAGCATATTCAACTTCGCCTGCAGCGCTATCAACTTGTCACTGTATTTGGTTTTATGCTGGAGATGGCCGATAGGATCTCAGACGCCTTTTTGATCCGTGAATTGCTGGCTAATGATGAAGCTCAGCTAGCCCTCTATTCGACCCTGTTTTTATTTGCATCGTATGGAATTGGTTTGTGGGGTATGCGGACTGTGCGTGGTCGTTGGTATCCGAAGTCGTTATCCGAATGTCCTTACTGGTTACTTACCTTGCCTATTTTAAGCCCAGAATGGGTTCGCTTGGAGTGGGGTGTTGAATACATCGACCAACGTTTTGCCAAAATGAAAATCGCTAACTTCTCCCTGGAAGATGTGCCGCAATTTACAATTGGGGTATTGTTTTTGACTCGCAAGGGGAGCAATACTTTTGTGTTGATTAAGGTCGTTGTTGCTTTTACCGCATCCCTCTTTTTTCTGAGCAAGTTATTGTTTTATGATTTGCCAACGATGCGCCAGCAATTATGGCAGTTAAAAGGAAGATGCTTTGGGAAGCAAGCGTTAGCTGATAAACCCAGAGCAGGCACGTTGCCGGGTGATATTGAAATGTCGACGCTTTAGTGCCGCACATTTAAACAAGCCAATCTATGTGACTAGTAACGATACAAAGCGGAGGATCCTCTCGCAAAAATAAAACGGCAAATACTTTGTTATTTAAATAACTATGAATCGATTCAAGGGCACTTCCTAAGGAGTTGTGTGGATTAGACAAGTTTACCCACGTATTAATGCTGTTCTAGTTGATTTAACTTTTCTTTTGCCTGCTGAATAATAGCTTCAGGAATCCCCGCACGTTTGGCAACTTGTAGGCCATAGCTGCGGCTGGCGGGGCCAGGATTAACCTTGTGCAGGAAGACAATATCATCATTGTGCTCGACAGCATCAAGATGCACATTGCTGATGTTTTTAATCGATTCAGGTAGGCTGGTGAGTTCAAAATAATGGGTAGCAAAGAGCGTAAAGGCTTTTGTTTCTTCCGCAAGATGCGTGACGACCGCCCAGGCAAGCGCCAAGCCATCGTAGGTGCTGGTACCACGCCCAACTTCATCTAATAACACCAAACTCTGTGCCGTGGCATTAAGCAGAATGTTGGCGGTTTCTGTCATCTCCACCATAAACGTCGAGCGGCCGCTGGCTAAATCATCCGCGGCGCCCACGCGCGTAAAAATCCGATCAATCGGCCCAAACTGGGCGACTTTTGCAGGCACAAAGCTGCCCATATAGGCCAGCAGAGTGATCAACGCGGTTTGCCGCATATACGTTGATTTACCGCCCATATTGGGGCCGGTGATGATCAGCATGCGATCAGCCTCGTTGAGTATCACATCGTTTGGAATAAAGGGCGCGGACTGTACCTGCTCGATGACGGGGTGGCGACCTTCCTCGATATGAATGCCAGGCTGCTCGGTAAAAGTAGGGCAAGTAAAATGAAGTATGTCGGCACGTTCAGCCAGGTTTGTTAAAACATCCAGCACCGCCAGGCTATGTGCGCATTGTTGCAGTTCAGGTAATACGTTTAGTAAATCGTCTAATAAGCTTTCATAGAGGGCTTTTTCTCGCGCTAACGCGCGTTCGCGGCTGCTGAGTACTTTGTCTTCAAAGGTTTTGAGTTCCGGCGTAATATAGCGCTCGGCATTTTTGAGCGTTTGACGACGTGTGTAATGCTCAGGTGCTTGGCCGGCTTGCGCTTTGCTGATTTCAATATAATAACCATGCACACGGTTAAAGCCGACTTTCAATGTGGGCAAGCCGCTGCGCTCACGCTCGGTGGCCTCAAAATCAATTAAATATTGCCCGGCATGTTCACTGATTTGGCGCAGTTCATCGAGTGTGGCATCAAACCCATCGGCAATCACGCCGCCATCGCGGATCAATTGCGCAGGGGACGCTTCAATTGCACGGGCAAGCAGAGCAAATAACTCGGGAAATTCACCAATTTGGGTACTCAGTTTCTGCAGAAAAGGATTGTCTAACGTGCCTAGTATTTTTTGCAGTGCAGGCAGGGTGCTTAAGGCTTGCCGCAAACCGACCAAATCGCGTGGGCGGGCGCTGCGCAAGGCAATGCGGGCTAAAATGCGCTCGATATCGCCGATGCTTTTAAGCAAGGGCGTGATATTTTCATAAGTCTGTTTTGAAAGTAATGTATGGATCGCTTGGTGTCGGCGAGTCAGCGTGTTGTGATCTTTTAACGGCCGTTTAATCCAGCGCCGCAGCAAGCGACTGCCCATCGGGGTCGCGGTATGATCGAGCACCCAAGCCAGCGTGTGCTCTTTGCCGCCAGAAAGATTCGTGAGTAATTCTAAATTACGCAGCGTGGTGGCATCAAGCGTGACACTGTCATCAGAAGATTGTACCCGTAAACCACGAATATGAGGCAGGGCGGTACGCTGTGTTTCTTGCGCATAATGCAATAAGGCACCGGCAGCGCTGATCCCAAGTGGCAAATGCTCACAACCAAAACCCGATAAATCTTGTGTGCCAAATTGTGTGGTCAGCAAGCGGGTGGCATGATCTATGTCAAAGGTGTGTGCCGGGCGGCGTTGTGTGCTGGCGGTTATTTCAATGGGGGCCTCAGAGGCTTCATTCAACAAACATTCTGCTGGCTGTAAACGTGCCAGTTCACTGCTGACACTTTCCAGATTATCCACTTCTGATACATGGAAGCGACCACTGCCCATGTCGAGGCTGGCCACACCAAAATGACCTTTTGCTTCGCTAATGGCCACGAGTAAATTTTCTTGTCGTTCTTCTAATAAAGCTTCATCGGTGACGGTGCCGGGTGTGACAATGCGCACAACTTTGCGTTCGACAGGGCCCTTAGCCAGCGCGGGATCGCCCACTTGTTCGCAAATCGCCATGGATTCGCCGAGCCGAATAAGCTTGGCCAAATAGCCTTCTACCGCATGATAGGGCACGCCGGCCATGGGGATAGGCTCACCCCCTGATTGGCCACGATGGGTGAGGGTGATGTCGAGCAATTTGACAGCACGCTTTGCGTCTTCAAAGAAAAACTCGTAGAAATCGCCCATGCGATAAAACAGCAATTTGTCTGGATGCTCTGCCTTTATGCGCAGATATTGCTGCATCATGGGGGTATGTTGTTCGATATTTGCGGTCGCGCTTGTCATTTTTGCACTTTAGCATAGGTGAGGAGTCGATTAAATTCTTAGCCTACATCTTCGACCCTTGATATTTTTTCTAGCTTCTCCAGGATTACTTTTGCCTTTGAAGCCAGAGAATGACTTTTCATATCTATAGGCTCAAGTTGAGTCAATTTTATATGAAAAATAACTCATTGATTATAATAGATTTAAGGGTTGAATTGTTGCTAATTCTTAATTCTCGGAGTATACTCTGAGAAATGGTGCAATTTTCTCGGAGTATACTCTTGTGCAGAAATCTTTAGGACTGATATTTGAACGCTTACTAGATGAAGTGGATAGTGATTTTTACCGCTACCTCTATTCGAGTTTTAATATCAATAATCGTCTGACTGGCCTTGTTGGTCCACGAGGTGTGGGAAAAACGACATTGCTACTGCAGTATATAAAAAATAAATGTGACGATAGGAGTAAAGTTTTCTACTTTTCTGCTGATCATATTTATTTTAATGATGTCACTATTTATCAATTTGTTGAAGATTTAGTGCTTACGGAAGGGATTGAGTTATTTTTTATTGATGAGATCCATCGTTACAAAAACTGGAACCAGGAGCTAAAGAACTTATATGATGCTTTTCCTTCGCTAAAAATAGTGTTTTCAGGTAGTTCTAGCCTGGATCTCATTAAGGGTAGTTATGATTTATCACGACGAGCCAAGTTATATCGTTTGCCGGGCTTATCATTTAGGGAGTATCTCAATTTTTCACAAGCTGAAAATTTCCCAATAGTTGATTTTTCTCAATTACTTTTGGGCAAAATGCCACGAGAGAATATTTCAAATTTCCCTAAGTTGTTGGGGCATTTCAAGCAATATCTACAACAAGGTTTCTATCCATTTTTTATGGAAGATGCGTTGTCGTACTATGAGAAAATATTAAGTATTGTAGAAAAAACCATTTATGAGGACATTGCAAATTTTTATCAGTTAAAAACAACTAATTTGCGCTATTTCAGCAAAATCTTAAGATTTTTGTCAACAATACCACCGGGCAAAATTAGCACCTATAACATCAGCAAAAACATGGGCATTGACGATAAAACAGCCGCTAATTACTTAAATATTTTACATGAAACCGGGTTGGTTGAAGTTCTGTATCCAGCTGAAACAGGGAACGTTGGTTTGAGAAAACCAGAGAAAGCTTTCTTAAGTAATACGAACTTGCACTATGCATTGCAATCAAATGCACTCAAGGATGATGGTTTGGGTACTATTAGAGAGCTCTTTTTTGTGCAGTCTATTAAGGGGGCGGGCCTTGAGATCCTTCATAGCAAAGCAGGCGATTACCAGATCGATGATGCTGTTTTCGAGATTGGCGGGAAAAATAAAACAACTACACAAATTAAAGGGCAGAAAAATGCATTTTTAGTAAAAGATGACATCTTACTGCCTAGCCATAAAACAATCCCTCTGCCTTATTTTGGATTTATTTATTAGCGCCTTAATAAAAGAGCTTTCGCACATGGAAAAAGAAGAATATTTACTCGCCAAAAAACTCGGGGAGCGTCTTAAAGAAAAGGGCTGGATGCTTGCAACAGCCGAGTCCTGTACAGGCGGGTGGGTATCGCAAGCGATCACCGCAGTGCCGGGGAGTTCTAATTGGTTTGAACGAGGTTTTGTGACGTACAGCAATCTTGCTAAGCAAGAAATGCTGGGTGTGCCTGCTGCAGTCATTGAAAAGCACGGTGCGGTGAGCGAAGAGGTGGTGGTGGCCATGGCCGAAGGCGCGCTGAAACATAGCCATGCCCAAGTGAGTGTTGCGGTGAGCGGTATTGCGGGCCCTGATGCCGATAATACCGAGAAGCCAGTGGGGCTTGTTTGGCTCGCGGTGAAGCTGCCTGCTGGAACAGTTCAAACTAAAAAGTTAAATTTGAAAGGCGATCGTGAGCACATTCGTGAACAGTCTGTATTGGCTGCTTTAGTGTGGATGGATGAGTTGCTTAGCAGCGCTTCCTGAAAATACCTATCAGGGACAAAACCTATATTTTGGCTTAGGGATGTCTTTAAAAGTTATTTTTCTAGCTAAAAATAATGTTTTTTTTGTGTTGCGAATTAACAATCCAATTGCACTATTACCTGCACTTTTATTCAAATCATAGACTTAAATTTAGTCTTTAAATCCACTTCTTAACTAAAAAATATAATCTTAACGCCTGTTGATTGGGTGAATTTTGCTTGCCTGCGGTGAAGAGGAGAGTATTAGTTAATGGGACGGTAACCCCACCACCCTGTACGTATTTCGTGGAGCATTTTACTGTGGCTCAAATATAAAAAGAAGATTAAGAAAAAAAGGAATACAAAAGCCAACCCTATAACAGAGGCTTTTCGCTTATCATCTTCATCCTGTTCAAAAGCATGTCCGACTAAACCGCTTGCCGATGCAAACAGAATGAGAGGGAGCAAGCACAAAAAATAGTGAAAATTCAGGTTAGTACCCACAAGTTTTTCGTAATGCACGGCATCAACAACGAGTCCAAACCATAGGATAAAAACAATCAGTGCGCCCACAAGCAGATCACTGTTTTTGGAACGTAAGGCAATAAAATTCAGTATGGTGCATAGTAGGGCAAGTGCATAAGACAAATAGCGCATTACCATTAGACTTAGGAAATTCTCTAGGCCTCTGAAATAGGCAAGGTACCAATAGTTCAAGCAAACATAGCAGCTATAACTCTCAATCGGGCTTCCAGAGGCGTCTTCTCTTTGAGAACTTAAACTATAAGTCACAAGAGAAACTAAGCAGGGAAGAAGCAGTGCAAGCACACAAAAAATAAGTAACAATTCAGGGCTACCGCTAAAGTCACTCCCTGCTTCCTCGGACTCAGACGAAGCACCTGGACTAGGACCTTCTGTTGGGGAGGGGGCAGCGCTTGGTACTGGCGAGATAGTGGCAGTGCTGTTGATGCTTCCAGGCAGTGCTTCACTAGGCAATGAAGCTGCTAATACTTGCTCAAGAGCCGAGAAAGCCGCGAACAAAACAACGACACGGGCGAAAAAAGGAGCCATTTTCTTGTCTGGGTAGCAAGATTTTTTTCACGTTTTTTCTGTGGGCTGTTTGGGGTCTATACATATGAGGTAACATCGTCAGGTAAGTTATAAATTTTTTGCAGGGGCACGGCGTCTGCGCCCAGCTCTGAGTTCGCATTTTGCGTTCGAGAGGGCACGGCACGCCGTGTCCCTACAATAAAATGACAGACTTTTTGAGATCATCAGAGTAAGCAGGCTGCTATCTAAGGCATTAAAAACCAGCTTAGCGCTATGACAAAGGCAGATCCACTCAGGCAGGCACTATCGCGCTAGTAGTTTGTATGTGATAATAATCTTCCCCCTTATGCCACTCGGCACAACTAAAATTGAGGTAGATTAAGAGCATGAATGACAATAAAGCAAAAGCACTCGAAGCAGCATTGGGTCAGATAGACCGCCAGTTTGGCAAGGGCTCGGTGATGCGTATGGGCGATTCAACCGTCTCGCGCAATATTGAAAGTATTTCAACAGGTTCTTTGGGGCTAGATGTTGCTTTGGGCATTGGTGGCTTACCAAAAGGCCGGGTAGTGGAAATTTACGGGCCAGAGTCATCGGGTAAAACCACACTCACATTGCAAGTCATTGCGGAATGCCAAAAAGCAGGCGGTACCGCGGCCTTTGTGGATGCGGAGCATGCTCTCGATCCAATTTATGCCGGAAAACTCGGAGTGAATGTAGATGATTTGCTCGTCTCACAGCCTGACACCGGTGAGCAAGCTTTGGAAATTACCGATATGCTCGTGCGTTCAGCGGCCGTTGACGTGTTGGTGGTTGACTCGGTGGCAGCGCTCACGCCAAAAGCAGAGATTGAAGGCGATATGGGCGACAGTCACATGGGGTTACAAGCCCGCCTCATGTCTCAAGCCTTACGTAAACTGACAGCAAATATTAAGCGTTCCAATTGCTTAGTTATCTTTATTAACCAAATACGTATGAAGATCGGCGTGATGTTTGGTAACCCTGAAACCACGACCGGTGGTAATGCCTTAAAATTCTACTCTTCAGTACGGATGGATATTCGTCGTATTGGTGCCATTAAGAAAGGCGATGAAGTAGTCGGTAATGAAACGCGTGTGAAAGTCGTGAAAAACAAAGTGGCGCCGCCGTTTAAGCAAACTGAGTTTGAGATTTTATACGGCGAAGGTATTTCGCGCGAGGGTGAGCTCATTTCTTTAGGTGTGCAAGAAGGGATTGTCGATAAATCCGGTGCTTGGTATAGCTATGGCGATCAGCGTATTGGTCAAGGTAAAGACAATGTGCGCACCTTTTTGAAAGAAAATCCAGAGATTGCAGCTGAAATTGAAGGTAAATTAAGAGGGATATTATTGCCTGACCTTAATGCAACTTCTAAAGTAGCTGAAGAAGGCGTAGCGGAAGCGGCTGAGTAAATAATGGTAGCGGTGGAGATACAGCAAGCAGCCATGCGCCTGCTTGCTCGCCGCGAACACTCTCAAAAAGAGCTTAAAACAAAGTTATTGCAGCGCTTTCCAGAGCAAGCAACAGAGATTGATGCTGCTATTGCCTTATTACTGGAAGAAGACTTACTCAGCGAACAGCGTTTTTGCGAAGCGTATGTGCGTGCTCGTATCGTGCGCGGCTATGGGCCCGTACGTATTCGTGTTGAGCTGCAAGAGCGAGGCATTGAAAGCGTTTTAAGTGAGGCCGCTTTAGCGCTTGATGAAGCCCAATGGATAGCGCATGCTCGCCAAGCTTATCTAAAGCGTTTTGACGTGGAGACAAACCAAACAACAACCGTTCAGGAACACGCTAAACAAATAAATTTCCTTCGTTACCGAGGGTTCACTAGCGATCAAATACGTCGCGCGCTAAAAGAAACACCCCATCATGAAAACAGTTAATCAGATCCGCCAAACCTTTCTTGACTATTTTGCTCAAAAAGACCATCAAATTGTGCCAAGTAGTTCGCTGGTGCCACTGGATGATCCCACCTTGCTCTTTACTAATGCGGGCATGGTGCAGTTCAAAGACAGCTTTCTGGGGAAAGATAACCGCGGTTATCAGCGAGCAACGAGTAGCCAGCGCTGTGTACGGGCAGGGGGCAAGCATAACGATCTGGAAAATGTAGGGTATACCGCGCGCCACCACACATTCTTTGAAATGCTCGGTAATTTTAGTTTCGGAGATTATTTTAAACGTGAAGCCATTGCCTATGCCTGGGAGTTTTTAACAGGCGTTTTGGGCTTGCCGCCAGAGCGTTTATGGGTGACTGTCTATCAAGATGACGATGAAGCCGCTGATATCTGGCTAAAAGAGCTGAAAGTTGATCCTGAGCGCTTTTCGCGCTGTGGCGAGAAAGATAATTTTTGGGCCATGGGTGACACGGGTCCTTGTGGGCCGTGTTCGGAAATATTCTACGACCATGGGCCTGACGTCGCCGGTGGTCCGCCGGGTAGCCCGGATGAAGAAGGCGAGCGTTACGTTGAGATCTGGAATCTTGTCTTTATGCAGTATAACCGTGATGCGAACGGTGAATTGCATTCTTTACCCAAACCTTCTGTGGATACGGGGATGGGCTTGGAGCGTATTGCAGCTGTTGTACAAGGTGTGCATAGCAATTACGACATCGATCTTTTCAAAAATATTATTCAGGCGGTTGCCGATATTACCCAGACACGTGAACTGGACAACAGCTCGCTGCGGGTGATTGCAGATCATATTCGCGCCTGCGTGTTCTTAATTCTCGATGGCGTGACGCCTAGCAATGAAGGACGGGGTTATGTGTTGCGTCGTATTATCCGGCGCGCTATTCGTCATGGTCATCAATTGGGCGTGGTGGATCCGTTCTTCTCGAAGTTAGTGGCTGTGCTCGTCAAAGAGATGGGGGAAGCCTACCCTGAACTCGCGCAATCGCAAGCACTATGCGAAGAAGTACTGCAAACCGAAGAGCAGCAGTTTGCCAAGACGCTTGAACAAGGCATGGGTATTTTAGAAGATGCCTTGCGAGATTTAAAAGGTAAGCAGATCCCGGGGCATGTTGTATTTCGTTTATACGATACCTATGGCTTTCCGGTTGACCTCACGGCTGATATTGCGCGTGAGCGTGACTTAACCCTGGACATGCCAGGCTTTGAAAAAGAAATGGAGCAGCAACGTGCACGCGCACGTGCGAGCAGTCATTTTTATGATCAAAAAGCCTTGGCGCTGGATGAAAAGTTGTCAACTGATTTTGTGGGCTATGATCATTTACGTGTTGAAACCAGCGCCCCGGCATTATTTCGTGATGGGGTAGAAGTCGATACCTTAGCAGAAGGCGATGACGCTGTGATCGTGCTTGAAAAAACGCCTTTTTATGCCGAAAGTGGTGGGCAAGTGGGTGATCAAGGTGAGATCCATTTGCTTGATCATGGCTTGTTTGTGGTGCGTGACACGCAAAAGCAAGCGGGCGTCCATCTGCATATCGGTACGCTCAAAAAAGGGCAGTTGCAGCAAGGTGCGACGGTCACGGCTGAAGTTGACCCCCGCACGCGCCAAGCGACGCGTTTAAATCACTCTGCTACCCACCTTTTGCATGCAGCATTGCGACATGTCTTAGGGGAGGGCGTGATACAGAAAGGCTCGTTAGTCGATGCGCAGCGTCTGCGGTTTGACTTTTCGCATCCCAAAGCACTTTCTACAGAGCAGCTACACGACATTGAAAGCTTGGTGAATGCGCAGATCCGCCTGAATAGTGCCGTGGTGACGGATATCATGACGCCGGAAGAAGCAACTAAAAAAGGCGCGCTGGCGCTATTTGGTGAGAAATACGCTGATCAAGTACGTGTATTAAACATGGGTGATTTTTCAATGGAGCTGTGTGGTGGTACGCATGTTGATCGCACCGGTGATATTGGTTTGCTGAAGATAAGCACAGAAGAAGCGGTGGCGGCCGGTATTCGCCGTATTGAAGCGGTGACGGGCCAAGTAGCGCTGGATTGGGTGCTGAATGCTGAATCGCAAATTAAACAACTTTCTGGTGCCTTAAATTGCAAGCGAGACGAAGTGGAAGCAAAAGTCACACAGTTACAGCAACGCCAACGTGATTTAGAAAAAGCACAGACTAAATTGCAAAGTAAATTAGCACAGTTTGCGATACAAGATTTGCTGCTTGCCGCGCAAGAAACAGACGGTGCAAAACTGCTGCTGCAAGAAATAACCGCTGATGCTAAAACCCTGCGCGAGATGGTGCCCAAACTGGTTGATAAGCTGGGCACGGCGATTGTTGTGCTCGCGGCGGTGAATGATGGAAAAGTGAGTGTTGTGGTGGGGGTGAGTAAAGGGCTCACTGCTCAGATTAAAGCAGGCGATCTCGTTAATTTCGTTGCTACTCAAGTGGGTGGCAAAGGCGGAGGCCGCCCTGATATTGCCCAAGCTGGCGGCAATCAGCCTGAGCACTTAGAAGCAGCTTTAGCTTCACTACCTGCTTGGATCAGTGAAAATAAAAAACACCAATAAAGTTCAAGTTAATCAATAACTTTAAGCTATTTCTTTGTGTTTTACTCTTAAAGTAATTTGTTATAACTTGGCAATATCCTTATATTATTACTATTTTTATAGATGTGAGAAAAATAATTTATTTTTCTAGCTTAATCTTTAAGTTTAGTGGCTAAAATCATGGACTAAGTAGCCATTTCCATGGCAAAATGTCATGTTTTATCAAATTAAGCAGGATACAGGGACAACACATGGGACTCTGGGTACAAAAATACGGCGGCACCTCAGTGGGCTCACTTGAGCGCATACATGAGGTGGTGGAGCGTATTATTCGCGCCAAACGCCAAGGCAACGATGTTGTCGTGGTCGTATCAGCGATGGCGGGAGAAACCAATCGTCTGATTGAAATGGCCCATGGGTTAAGTTTTGATCCTGATCCACGCGAGATGGATGTGCTGCTATCAACAGGTGAACAATCTACTATTGCTTTGATATGTATTTTGTTAATAAGCAAAGGATTTTTGTCTCGTTCTTACACGGGTGCGCAAGTACACATCCGCACCGATAGCGCACACGGCAAAGCGCGCATTTTAGAGATTGATGAAAAGAAAATTCGTGCCGATCTTGATGAAGGACGAATTGTTGTCGTCGCGGGCTTTCAAGGCAGTGATAGTGAGGGCAATATTACGACGTTAGGAAGAGGTGGTTCAGATACGACGGCAGTGGCGTTAGCGGCTGCTCTGAAAGCAGATAGGTGTCAGATTTATACGGATGTGGATGGTGTATATACCACCGATCCCCGCATTGAACCGGCTGCGCGGCGGTTAGCACGTATTACCTTTGAAGAAATGTTAGAGATGGCGAGTCTGGGCGCTAAAGTATTGCAGTTACGCTCAGTGGAATTTGCAGGCAAGTACAATGTTCCGTTGCAGGTGTTATCAAGTTTTGAAGACGGACCCGGTACATTAATTACGTATGAGGAAAAAGAGATGGAACAACCTGTGGTGTCTGGAATTGCGTTTAACAAAAACGAAGCCAAATTGACGATTACGGGTGTGCCTGATGAGCCGGGTGCGGCTTACCGTATTTTGCAACCGATTAGCGATGCCAATATTGACGTGGATGTGATTGTGCAAAATACCGTGCGTGATAGTTCTACGGATTTAAGTTTTACTGTGCAGCGTGAAGATTATGAACATGCGTTACAGCTACTTGAGCCACTCATTGAAAGTTTACCGGCTAAAGCGGTCACGGGTGATAACAAGATTGCAAAAATTTCAATTGTCGGGGTAGGGATGCGATCTCACCCGGGCATTGCAAGCAAAATGTTTTCAGTGCTTGCAAAAGAGGGCATTAATATTCAGTTAGTCACTACTTCGGAGATTAAAACCTCTGTGGTGATTGACGAAAAATATTTGGAGCTCGGTGTGCGCGCATTGCACGCCGCGTTTGACTTGGAAAAAGCGCCAACTGAAGAAGTTGATTTAACAAAATAGAATGATAACAACGGAATATTCGGCGTATTAATTGGATTGGATGAAGGAGAAATAAAATGCTTATCTTAACAAGACGTGTCGGTGAGACGTTGATGATAGGGGATGAAGTGACCGTGACGGTGCTAGGTGTGAAAGGCAACCAAGTCCGTATTGGTGTGGATGCCCCTAAAGAAGTGGCGGTACACCGTGAAGAGATCTATCAACGTATTCAAAAAGAGAAAGAAGGTGGCGTCGAGAAGCCCGAATCTTCCCCTGAAGAATAGATCCTGCTGCCTACGTAACATAATATTCTTTCGACCGGGCTACCCCAGATTGCTGTCATACCTTGGGGCCCCGGCTTGACCTACCTTATTTGCGCGATGGATGGCAGGGCGAGCCGGGATAAGCCGAAGCACTGCTTCGGCCCGGCGAGCGCCGAGACACGGATTCCACACCATACCTCTCATTCCTGCTTTTTCTGGCTACTGCTTGGCTGTCAAACATGATATTATCCCGCTCCAGAAATGATTCTGAATTGGAGAGGTGGCCGAGTGGCTGAAGGCGCTCCCCTGCTAAGGGAGTATGGGGCAAAACTCCATCGAGGGTTCGAATCCCTCCCTCTCCGCCACTATTGTGGTAAGCTAAACCTAGTTTACGCAGAGAGTCTGCGGTGTTTATTTTTAACTCGCAGAGGGATGAGAACCCGAGCAGAGGGTTCGACCAAATCGCAGGACAGCGATTTGGGTCGGCGCAGCCGCCCCGAAGGGCCGTAGGGCAGGAGCCCGGAGGCAATCCCTCCCTCTCCGCCACTATTGTGGTAAGCTAAACCTAGTTTACGCAGAGAGTCTGCAGATCCCGACCTCTCCGGCCACACATTTCTGACATAAACTGACAACGCGCCCGTAGCTCAGCTGGATAGAGTACCTGGCTACGAACCAGGCGGTCGGGAGTTCGAATCTCTCCGGGCGCGCCATATTAAATACTAACCCTCAGTCATTACAAAATAAAGTCAGATTTACAACTTAATTTTGCTGTTTTTAAAATACCCTTTGATATCCTTTCCTTATAAAATAAAATTCTTTGAATAAAAAAATGAGTAGAGGCTTTCTCTCTCACTATCGGCCGCCCAAGTGTGAGAAAAGTTGTATGCTCTCGTGCTACTCGCCAGCTTTCTCTTCTCTTCCTCTGTGGGTTCGTCCTCTGAGTAGTCCAGCATCCAAAAAAGACGTTCGGCAGCGTTCAGCGCCTCATAATGTAGATCCAAGTCAAGTGGTTAATCAGCCACTCATAGGGGTCCTGCCTATTCAAGAAGGAACCGTCAATGGGCGAATCTCTGTTGTTGTCGGTGTTCTTCTGGTGCTCCAACTCAACAAGCTCTTGACAGTAACTAATCCACGCTTGGTCCTCTGGGGCCTCATCCGCCGTTGCTTCGTCATCGCAAGGAGGCCGCTCAAGCGGGCGACCTGCAGTTGGCCCCTTCGAAAACGAAGGAAGGGAGGGCCTGTTGTCCGTATCCTCAGAAAAAAACGCTGCCCAGCTCGGATGCGCTCTCTTCCCCCGCGTCCCCATTTTTTTTCTCTCTATATATATGGTGTAGCATCCGCGGGTAAGTTTAGTTCTAAGCGTTCATGGCCTGTTCACTGTTCGAGGGGTAGCATACATACACGTCGATGTTACTCTATATATTTAGAAAAGTTAAAGTTATTTTTTGAAACAGGTTTTCTCATACTTTTCGTTTTTGTTATTAAAATAATTTTACTTATATCATGAGCAGCTCTTCAATGAGCTCTGCTTACTTTGTGGCTGGCCTAGTGAATTTTAGCAGCGACATGACCATGCGTGCTTATGCAAAGGGCTCCGTCATGGTCTCTGGTGACTTTGTGGGTGGCCTGGTGGGTTTTAACCTCGACATCATCACAACTGCCTATTTTACGGGCTCAGTTGTATCAGGAATGCCTATGGAACGGGTTCCCTTGGAGAGGGTTCCGATGCCGTGCCGATGCGCCTAGTGTTCGGACACAAAAGCCCCGCGCGCATTGGGTCAGACATACTGAAATAGGCAAACAGTTTTTTTAAGAGAAGGCCCTAAAAAAACACATCACATTTAACATAATAAAAATATGGGTTGTTCTAGGGGGAGTGAGGCAGGTTGTCTTGGTTAAATATTAATAGTGAGAGGTAAGTGTATTGGATGAGCTTTTGCCTTTAGGGTTCATTGCTTGTCTTGTTGAGAGGGATTTTGCTCTGGTTCTTTCATAAAGCGTGCCATATACAACGCCTGCACAAGCACAAAGGCCAGTGTCAGGCCCAGCATGCCAAATACTTTAAAGTTTACCCAGACTTCTTGAGAAAAGTTAAAGGCAACATATAAGTTTGCAAAGCCCATGACCGCAAAAAAGATCACCCAGCTGATATTAAGATGTGTCCAGACGTTGGCGGGCAAAGGCAAGTTTTTTTCCATTAGGCGCTGAATAAGGTTTTTCTCGCCAATAAACTGTGTGCCCAAGAAGAGTGCAGCGAACAACCAGTTAACAATGGTCGCTTTCCAAATAATAAAAATAGGGTCATGGAGAAGAATCGTTGCTGTACCAAACACTAATACAGCCGCAAGCGTGGCAACATGCATGGTTTCAAAGCGTCGATTTTTTAGCCAGAAGAGGGTTATTTGCAGGACGCAGGCCACCATGAGTACAGCCGTGGCTACAAAAATATCGTAAATTTTAAAGGCAATAAAAAATGCCAACAATGGGATAAAGTCAAATAATAGCTTCATATTTATAGTTTAGTTTATTGATTTGTAATGTTTTATTGCTTTTGCCTTTAGGGTGAGGGGCTACCCGATTAGCCATCACAAATAACCTGCTTTAGCCGCTCAAGAGTGATATTCGCCCCACACACCACTATAACAATTTTTTTCCCTTGGATTTTATCTTTTGCTTTTAGCAGGGCGGCGAGGGGCACTGCAGCAGCACCTTCTACCAGCATATGTTCTTGTGTTAGGAAAAGCTTGATAGCTTGGGCTATCTCACTTTCACTGACAAGTGTGTAGTCATCCACATATTGCTTACAAAAATCAAATGTCACTGAATCTAAGTCTAGGTTCCCTGCAGTTGAATCAGACAGAGTAGGCTTATTAGCAAATGTCACTATTTTGCCAGCCTGCACACTCTCGTACATCACGGGTGAATTTTCTGGCAAGCAAGCAATGGCCTTGACGTCTTTTTTAACGGATTTAAGATAGCCTGCGATCCCAGAAATAAGCCCACCCCCACCAACAGAGATATAGATTTCGTCAAGATCATCCATGACGCTCAGTATTTCACACCCAATCGTGCCTTGCCCGCAGATCACATCAATATCGTTATAAGGCGAGATATAGGTTAACTGATTTTCTGCTGCGTAGGCGCGTGCATTTTGTTCTGCTTCACCACAATCTGCACCGCTTAATATCAACTCGCCACCAAACTGTTTAATGCTTTGGGTCTTGCTATCAGGTGTATTGTGAGCAACAAAAATTTTAGCCGGTATATTCATTTTCTGGCAGGCAAATGCCACCGCCGCACCATGATTACCCGTTGAGGCGGTGATGACACCACGCTGCCTTTCTTCAGGGGGGAGTGATAAAACCTTATTAAAAGCACCGCGAATTTTAAAGGAATGGGTGAGCTGTGTGTTTTCAAGTTTGAGATAGATGTCAGCGTCTAGCCGATGGCTCAGCGCATACGCCTTTATTAAAGGGGTTTGATAGAGATAAGGTCTTATCTTTGCGTGAGCAGCCTCTACAGCTTTTTTGAAGTTTAATGTTTCCATTGAATCAGAAAGGCCTTCGTTGCAAGCATTAAGCGGGCAGGGAAGCATCAATGCGCAGCGCATGAATTTCTGCGGGGATTAAATCACCGACGGCTTGATAGACTAAACGGTGTTGTTCAATAAGAGACTTGCCGACAAAGGCTTCTGAGGCAACGTGCACCGTAAAATGGCCTGCACCACTTTGTGCACCTGGGTGGCCTGCGTGTGCTGCGCTATCGTCTGTGATATTTAATTGAGTAGGGCGGAGTGTTGCTGTTAAACGTTCAGTCAGGGTTGCTTTGCGTGCTTCAGGTGTCATCATGGTTTTGCCTTTTAGTATTATTTTGTGGGTTGCTATCCGGTTGCCCGAACGAACATTGTGATCATGTAAGCTTATAAAATCATATCTTGTTTCTTCGTGTCGGTCAAAATAAGTTATTTTTCTGGCAAATATATTGCTGTTTTTTTGTCATGCCTTTTACAAGTCATCATCTTCCTATCTTAGACTTGGCGCATCTCCTCTCCGGGATCCTCTGGTGTGAAAAAATCTCCGGGGCGTTCCCATAGCCCTTGAAATTGAGGAATGAGAGTCGTGCCTTGGTGAAGCCAAGCGGCCAGGTGCCAGAGTATCGAAAAAAGCGTGAGGCTTAACTTTAGAAGGATAAATGCTGAAAACCCTTCTAACGTGCCGGCATAAAGAAACAAAGTTGCCTGTGCGACTTCAAGCAGGAGTTGGGCACTGCTAAAAAGCGTCAGCGCAACATCCGGGTAGTTAATTTGCCAGATAAGGATAAGTAGCTCAGGCGACAGTAAAGGCAACAACGCCAAGAAGCCTAGGATATCGAGTAGTTGGCGAGGGCACCATGCACCGTAGACGTAGCGTAAGGCAAGCAGGCTATTAGCGTAGCTAATGATAAACAAGATGCTTCCTGCTGTCATGAGCGCTTCTTGGTGCTGTTCATCCAAATCTTGAATGAGAAAGCCGCTGATAAAGCGATGGGCCATGATAAGCCACCATCCCAACAGGGGGCCTAATGTATAACGTTGCCAGGAGAGGGCGAGCTTCAAACTGCATCGCTGCTGCCATGCTTCACTCCAGTGCGCCCAACGGTTTTCAGTGACGGTAGTATCTGCTCGGGTACCCTCCCATTGGATCGTCAGATCACACTTGGCCCGCCGCAAAGCGTCAATGCCCCGCTGCGTCACCAAAGTATGACGTACGTCCACTTCAGTGAGCGGGATGGCGGCATGCTCAGTCAATACTTGTGCCAGGTATTGGAGGCCTCGGTCGGTGAAATGGTTGTTGCTGGCTAACAAGTGCGTTAGGTGAGAATTCCCCTTCATGGCATCCGCTAAATCGGCAAGCGCTTCGTCGCCCAAACCGTAGCCACTGAGATCGGCTGACGTTAAAGCATCACTATTATCTCTCAAGGCTTGTCGGTATAACCGGAAACAAAACGGCCACAAAGCCGCTTCTGGACTGGCATCGCGCAGACGCTTGGCCCAGATCCGTCGGTGCTGGCTTATCAAGAGGTGCGCCACGGTTTGCTTACGTGAATTTTGTACTGGTAAAAAGGCACCATATGCCACGAGCAAAAGTGCTGTATTTAAGTGCCCCTTTTTGATAGCTGCCCAAAGTGGTGTTGTCTGATATTGTTCTAAGACACGATTACATATGGCTTCGTTAAGCAGTAGCCACCATGTTGTAAAGTAGTGTCCGTTGGAAGCGGCTTCGTACAGCTCTTCTTCTTGCGTGTGTTGTTGATGGGTGCCCAATAGTGCTTCCCCAGCGCCGCTACGTGGTTGCGCTCGACGGCGTAGGTTGCCGCCTCCTTCTCTCATCTCGACAGGAGAGGGGGGGACAAGTGAGCCGGCATCTGTTGGCTTTAAAAGTGTGATGATCTCTTGGTATCCATAATATTGGGCTGTGGACAATGCTTCCGTGTAACGTTCCTCTGTTGCTTGAATCTTCCATTTTTTAATGAGGGTGTCCACCATCTCAAGAAAACCCATACGTGCGGCGAAAACAATGGCAGAGATCTCTTGCTCATCTTCGGTAGGTATATTGGGTTTATCAGTCAGAAGATAGTGAAGCAGGTGTTGATCGCCTTTTGTCGCTACCCGCCACAGCCATCTATCCTGCCATACAAGGAAGCTTTGTTGTAAGGTACGCCAGCGTCGCCACATCAGCCAAAGCAGCATCATGCTGATCCAAACTGTACCCAGGGATGCAAGTTCACTCATCCAGGCAGAAAAGGGCAGTGGCGCCATCGGGCAATGCTCGGTTGGTAGCTGAGGTTGTGGGGCAAGTGTGAGTGAGGGAAGATAAGGAAGCTGGCCTTCAATCATGTGCCAAGTACCAGGATCCCACTCGATAAAAGTCTCAGCCTGACGGATCTCTTCGTTTGAAAGACCAAGCGTTTGTAGGGAGGCGTCGTAGCGCCCGCCAGCAGGGTGGCGTTGCCCGGTGCTGTGCTTATTCCAGAAACAAGAGAAAACATCATGGGATGACAGTGTTCCACCCACCAGCCCACCGGTGTTGTTTTCTGCCGTCACACAACCAACAGCGTAGCAATGTTTGAGTGTGCCTTCATTTTTTCCAAGCAAAGCCCCTACGGTATGGGTGCCTGAAGCACACCCTAAAGCATAGCTGTTCTCAAGGACACCTTCGTGAAGACCGATCAATCCTCCGATTTGGCTTTCTGTTCCCGAGACAACGCCCAAGCAAGCACTTCGATTAACAAGCGCGGTGATCGTGTTGACGCCAATGAGTCCTCCCGCCAGATAATAGGCAGAGACATTTCCCAGGGCTAGGCTATCAAAAATTTTACCATGGTTAGCCCCCGCTAGGCCGCCGGCACTGTCTGCTGTGCTGATAACGTTTCCCAAAGCAGTGGCGTTGAGTAATTCGCCAGTATAAGTGTTCTCACCCACAAAACCACCTGCATTGGGGCCCGCACTGAAGACTGCGGTATTCGCTGTGCTATGGGAGATCAATCGTTCATTGCGTCCACACAATCCGCCGACAGATTTGCTTGAAGTCATGCCGGTCACGTCACCTTGAGAATAGAGGAGAGTCGCTATGCCCAGGTTGTTGCCCAAGGCGCCGCCAATTTGGGCACTGCCTACTACCTCCCCAAAAAAGGTAGCGTTTGAGATAATACCTGTGCCGCCATTTTCGCCTACTACACCACCGATGAATTCAGCGGGGTCGAGGCCACTCACGCTGGCTTCAACATCGACGGCAGTTAAGGTGCCGAAATTCACGCCTAGCGCGCCACCTACATAAGCGGTGCCTATTACTTCGCCATAGACAGCACTGTTCATGGTGCTGCCACTGTTATAGCCGGCTAAACCGCCAACGTACCACCCCGGTTCGATTCCTATGACAGTGCAATGGCTGAAGGTATCCGTTATGGTGTTGCCGTTGATGCCTGCAATTCCGCCTACATGCGTTGTGCCAGTTACTGCCCCAAAAGCTGCGCTATCTATTACGAGGCCTTCATTTTGGCCTACCAGGCCTCCGGTAGCTTTGCTGCTGCCAGTGATGTTGGCTTGGGAGGTGGCAATCAGTGTGCCAAAGTTGGCACCTGCCACTCCGCCGACGAGCTGGGTACCGACGACTGTTCCGGAAGCACTGCTGTCAGCGATGAGCCCCATATTGAGTCCTGCTAAGCCGGCAATGTACTCCCCAGGATCAACTGCAATCACGTGAGTTTGGGTATGGATCGCTATGAGCGTGCCATCATTATTTCCTGCTGCACCGCCAACCAAGTAGTTTCCAGTGACCGTCCCGAAAGCACTGCTATTTGTCACGATACCTGTTGCGCCTTCTGTGTTGGTATTTTCCCCCACCAAGCCGCCAACACGTTCGCCAGGGGGGAGGGCCGTTATAATAATTTGGGCACGGATGTTGGTCAGCGTACCGAGATTAGTACCTGCCACCCCAGCCACCATAAATATGCCGGTTATATTTCCAAGCACTGTGCTATCGAAAACAGCCCCTCTATTTTGGCCAACTAAACCGCCTACTCGCTCTTTTCCAATGACTCGGACATATTTCAAACTTACGCCCTTTATTAGCCCTGTGGTAGCCAGATAGCCAAATAATCCTACATAATTTTCATCAGTTCGGTTACTAGTGAGGTAGCTGATTTCGTACCCGCTCCCATCATATTCACCCGAAAAAGGGGTGGCTAGTGTGCCAATGGGCCTAAACCCGGCTCCTCCATTCCAGTCTTCGCTGCCTACGCAGCTAATGTGACGGGTTTGAATAAAGGAGCCAGAAAGGTTGTCGGCAACTGCCTGTAACGCCTCGCAGCTCTCTATTTCTTCTTGGGCTAAAACTGCTGCAGATAGTGTCAATAAAAAAAGAAGCACACGGTTGTTAGCCATTTCTTTTTTAATACGCTTTCCTTTCTAGTAGCGTAACACGGGTGGGTAAATTTTCTCGCCACTCTTTCTGTAGGCACTTCTCGTCGTTACAGTTGCCTGAAAAAGCGATGCTAGGGGCAGGGCGGCTCTGTTTTTTAGGGCATACAACCGTTATGACAAGCAAAGGGAAGGGTGGATTAATTTCATATAAAACAATTGCTTGAGCTGGCTTTTTTATTGCGTTCGCGTTTGAATGGCGTGTTTGTATCTTACCTTTGCTTGTTACGCCATTGATCAGGAGAGAGTATTTTGCCAAGGCAGGATGTTTGGGGAAATTTTTCTACTGTTTTTACTGATAGAGGCGGCTTGCGCGCAAGCCGCTGTGGATAGCTGTGAGTCGTTGCAGGCCTTGGCTGGCAATCTATCGGGTTCTTTCATTCAAACCCATCATATTAGCTGCGCAGGCAGCGAAGCGTGGAATGGAGGAGCCGGGTTTAGGCCCATTGGCACGCTAGCCACCCCTTTTTCGGGTGAATATGATGGGAGCGGGTACGAAATCAGCTACCTAACTAGCAACCGAACTGATGAAAATTATGTAGGATTATTTGGCTATCTGGCTACCACAGGGCTAATAAAGGGCGTGAGTTTGAAGCATGTTCGAATAGTTGGCAAAGAAGAAGTCGGTGCTTTAGTTGGACGAAATGCAGGCACTGTCGCCAACAGCACAGTCCTTGGGGTAGTAACAGGTACTGTCTATACCGGCGGGGCAGTGGGATATAACTTAGGTACGCTCACAGCTCTTTACTCAGAAGGGAGTGTCAAGAGTAGAGGCCTAGGACAGGGTATTGGTGGTTTAGTCGGGAGAAACCAAGGCACCGTGACTGAGGGGGTGGCCTTTGGCACAGTAGCAGGGAGCAGTCTCGTCGGCGGAGTAGTTGGCTACAATTCTGCTGCTCTAATAAGTATCCGTGCCCAAAGTAATCTGACCGGGATCGGCCTGAGTCACTCTATTGGTGGTTTGCTGGGGTATAACAGTGCGCTGGGCACAGTGACAAACGGTGAAGTTTTTGCCGTGGTAACCGGTTCCCTTTATGTAGGCGGGGCAGTGGGCAACAATTATGGCGCAGTCACCGCCCTCTATGCCCACACTAAGGTGATCGGCGTTGAGCTCGTTGGTGGTTTGTTAGGATCCAATCCGGGCACTGTCACCAACAGTACCGTTTTTACTACGACAACAGGCACGACTTTGGTTGGCGGAGTGCTCGGCCTTAATCATGGTACGCTTGCAGGTATTTATGCCGAAGTTGATGTGACCGGTGCCCATTCAGGACGCTGTATCGGTGGCCTGGTAGGACAAAGCACAGGTCTGGTGATGGAGAGCACCGTTTTGGGGGCAGTCAGAGGCGCTTATCTAGTGGGGGGTGCTGTAGGTATCAATTTTGGTGCACTGATGACCGTAGATGCTCAAATCAACGTGACCGGCGTCTACCCAGGACAGGCTATTGGTGGGTTGGTGGGATCTAACGATTACTATAGCACGGTCACAGACAGCATCAGTTCGGGAATTGTGAGAGGGCATGCTTTTGTAGGGGGCGCTGTTGGTCACAATGGCGGCACACTGACAGCTCTTCATGTGCAAAGTGATGTGATAGGCGCTGATCCGGGTGAGAGCATTGGTGGTTTAGTAGGGCAGAGCAAAATTATTGGTGTTATCACAAACAGTACTGCTGCTGGAACCGTGACGGGAAGTTATCGTGTCGGTGGCTTGGTAGGGCATCTAGAAGGGTTGCTCAACACCAGTCAATCATGGGCCGCCGTCATTGGCTATGACAGTGCCACGGGTGGATTGATAGGCGAAAGCAGTGGAGACGTTTACCACAGTACCGCCTACGGCCCCGTGACGGGTATTCGAATTGTTGGCGGCGCCATTGGCAACAACCTGGGGCGGGCTGAAGCATTAGCAGTCTACAGCGAAGTTGAAGGCAATGTTGCTGTGGGTGGGCTTGCTGGCCAAAATCTGGGGATCTTCCTGCGTTGTTGGGTTAATAACACGGTAACAGCTCGCGGCGATCGTGCTGCAAGTTTAGTGGGGGATAACCGTGCTGAGGGACATGTTATTGAGAGCGTTGCTTTTGGGCGGCTACTCAGTGAAGGTGATGATGTGGGTGCGCTCGCTGGCCTGAATGCAGGCATCATTGATCGCAGCTATGCCACCAGTCGTGTCACCGGTCGTGACAATGTTGGCTTGGTTGGACGGCAAACTGCCGGAGGCGTGCTCACACATTGTTATGGTACAGGCGCTATCGAAGGCACGGGCCGCCAAGTAGGCGGGGTGATTGGCGAAAACGACGGTATGGTTGAATACTGTTATTCTTTGGGGCCTGTCACAGGCAAAGATGAAGCCGGTGGTCTAGTCGGTCATAGTGTGGGAGCCAATGATCATGTTCGTTTTAGTTACACCGCCGGTTGTGTGCAGTCCAACCAGGCCAAAGGTGGCTTGGTGGGATCAAGAGCAGATGGCATTTTTGAAGCGTCTTACTGGGATATCAATGCAACGGGGCAAGACTTTCCAGCAGGAGAAAGTGGCAGTTTTGGCCTGCGTGCCTACGGTAAAAAAACGCCAGCAATGTATCACTGGGAAACTTTCCAAGATTGGGACCCGACCATCTGGTGCATAGCGCACGGCAAGAGCTACCCTTATCATTGTGATTTGGTGCCAGATAAGGCGCCCACTGTTCCTGAAGGGCCTTGCCCAGGCGACACCACGTTTTATGAAAAATGGATGCCACGCTGGATTTTGACCGTAACACTAATGGCGACAGGCTTGTGGTTAGAAACGGTCTTGCATCGTTGGCGCGCTTCCCGTCGCTTGAAGCGCTTACTAGAAAGCCCTGATCGTTTGGCCTGGATGGCGGAGATAGGCAACTTGGCGGCAGTGCGCTGGCTTTATACGCAAGATGCAAGTATGGCGACGCGCAAAGTGAAAGGTGACACCGCTATCGAGTGGGCCGCAAAAGGGGGGCATTATGATGTTGTTCAATTTCTTTGTGAAGAAAATAGATTGGGAGAGCAAAAGGCCGCTTTGTGTCGTGCAGCTTATGCTATCAGCCAGCAACGCTATCCCCAGATCGCTGCTTATTTAAAGCCTCATTTGGGAGTAGACGTTTCTGCTGAACCCACCGCTAAGCTGGTTTGCAGTAAGCGACTTCAAAGTTTTGTGCGTTTGACAGAGGGGCAGGTGGGGCTATTTGAAAGCTGGTGGTTTTTTCCAGATCCACCACAGCTAAACCAGGTTACCCCAGAAGGTTGTATTGCTCTGTTAAGTGCTGGTACACGTAATCGTTCCAGCGAGGTCATCGCGTTAGTCAGGAAAGGGGATAATCCTTTTATATGCACACGAAAAGGAAAGAGACTTATCCAACTACTCATTGAAAAAAACGGGTGGATGCTCGTCTACCACTTCATGCAGGCCGCCGATTCAAAATCTAATCGCTGGCGTTTGAGCTTCGAGATCTTGTTGCAGCTGCTTGTGCAGCAGGGAAGAAATGGACCAAGCGAAGTAGATGTCAGCGGGTTGGGTTTGGATGACGTCGCGTTTGAACGGCTCTTACGTGCTTTGCAAGCAACCCCTGTGACGCACCTGAAAGCTTCTCATAACAAGATCACGGGGCTGGGGATCCGCTGCTTATTTGAACAGCTGGGGACGTTTCCCACACTACAGCACCTCGATATCCGCTATAATCGAGTCGATAAACGCGCGCTGGGATCACTCAAGGCAGCAGTACGACAACATTCAAGCGTGCTTGCTGATGTCCTGCTTGAGGGTAATGAACTGCTATCACCCGATGAGCAAGATTGGTCGCGCCTAACGGTGCCTACTTTGACATGGAAGCACCGCTGGTTGACGCAAATGTTTTATTGTCTACCAGTAGCCTGGTTGCTTCTGCTGCAGCGCTACCAAGTGATGGCTACCTGGGGATTTTTCTGGTGGATCGCTGATAAAGTTCTGGATGGCTCGCTGATCATAGCAATGGATGAAGATCACCAAAACGATTTGGTTTTGGTGTCACTTGTATTCTTTTTGCTGGCCTCATTGGGAATTGGGTTGCTTTCTTTGAAATTGATGTACGGCACTTGGTTGCCTCGTCGGGCAGGAGATTTACCTTATTGGCTATTGTTTATGCCCGTGCTGGGTCCTGATCTGGTGCGCCTGCGAACCCGAACGGAATATGCGGATACACAGCTGGTACTTCTTAAGCTGCTCTGTGTTGCTGTAGAAGATTTACCTCAATTTACTATTGGTGCAACGTACCTGGCTCGGCAAGGACTCAGTGCTATTGTTCTCGCACGATTGCTATTTTCTCTGCTGAGTACCCTGGCGATGTTGATTCGTTTGCTTTATAACTTACCTGCTTTGCACAAGGGGTGGCGCGATCTGCGCGGAATGTGGGCATTTGCCTGGCGTTAAGGCTTAAGCCCGATCCACAAATAAAAAAAGCCTCACAAGTGAGTTTGATTTATGACATAAATATTTTTTCTGGAGGTAGGGTGGCCTGCAGGTGAACTAAGCCGACAAAGCAGCTGGGCTATATAAGTATGCCTAGTTAAGGTATGATCTTTGTTCGGAGTTTTCCTTATTTTTTTAGTTTATTAACATTGATTTAGTACAAAAGAAACATGACGCAACGCCTTGTAATTCATCAAGATAATCCTCAAAAACGTTTAATCACCCAGGCTGCTGAGGTGGTGCGCCAGGGTGGCGTGATTGTCTACCCAACCGATTCGACCTATGCCTTTGGCTGCCATGTGGGAGATAAAGCCGCACTTGATCGCATTCGCGCTATTCGCCACCTGGATGAAGGGCATTTATTTACGCTGATTTGCCGAGACTTGTCGGAGCTGGCGACCTATGCCCAAGTCAACAACACAGATTATCGTTTGATCAAAGCCTCTACGCCGGCGCCTTACACCTTTTTGCTAAAAGCCACGCGCGAAGTACCGCGGCGCTTGCAGCACCCCAAGCGCAAAACAGTGGGCCTGAGAGTGCCTGATAACGCGATTACGCTCGCGTTATTGGAAAGCTTAGGAGAACCCTTGATGAGCAGTACCTGCCTCATGCGCGGCGATGAGTTGCCGATGCAAGATCCTGAGCTCATTTATGAGCGTTTACACAAGCAGGTTGACCTCATTATCGATGGTGGGTTTGGCGGCATTGAGGAAACCACGGTGATTGATATGGTAGGTGATGTGCCGATTATTGTGCGTACAGGTCTCGCGCCTGTCGAAGCCTTTGTTGCGTAGGGGTTTTAATGTGAGCGCGGCAGGCAACCGACATCAACGTGTGTTATCCGGCATGCGCCCGACAGGGCGGCTGCACTTGGGCCACTATCATGGCACCTTAAAAAACTGGGTGAAGCTACAATACCAGCATGAATGCTTTTTTTGCATTGTTGATTGGCACGCCTTAACCACCCACTATGATGAGCCCCAGCTCATTGAAGAAAATATTTGGGACATGGTGATTGACTGGTTAGCCGCGGGGGTGGATCCCAGCGCCGCGCATTTGTTTATTCAATCGCATGTGCCAGAGCATGCGGAGCTGCATTTGCTGCTCTCGATGATCACGCCGTTGAGTTGGTTGGAGCGTATGCCGACTTACCGTGATCAACAAGAAGCCCTCTCTGATCAGAAAGACTTATCGACTTACGGCTTTTTGGGCTATCCCTTGTTACAAAGTGCGGATATCTTGGCTTACCATGCTAGCAGCGTGCCGGTGGGAGAGGATCAAGCCCCGCATGTGGAACTCACTCGCGAGATTGCGCGCCGCTTTAATCACCTTTATGGCCGCGAACCTGATTTTGCTGAAAAGGTTGATAACGCTGTACATAAACTTGGCAAGAAAAACGCTAAGTTATACAGTCAGTTAAGAAAAAATTATCAAGAAAAAGGTGAGCATGAAGCCCTTGAAACCGGTCGCGCATTAATCGACAGCGTTCAGAATATTTCACTCGGCGATCGCGAGCGTTTGCTCGGGGATTTAGAAGGCAGTGGCAAGCTCATTCTCACGGAACCTGAAACCTTGCTGACCGAAACCCCTAAGCTTCCGGGCTTGGATGGCCGTAAGATGTCAAAGTCTTACCACAACACCATTGCTTTGCGTGAAGCGCCCGAGAGCGTTGAAGAGAAAATCCGTACCATGCCAACTGATCCAGCACGTGTGCGTCGTACCGATCCAGGCGAACCTGAAAAATGCCCCGTCTGGGGCTTGCATAAAGTGTATGCTAAAGAAGATACGCAAAAATGGGTGCAACAAGGTTGCCGCAGTGCGGGCATTGGCTGCTTAGAATGCAAGCAACCGCTGATCGACGCGATTAAAAAAGAGCTAGCACCGATCCAAGCGCGCGCAAAAGAATACGAAGAAAACCCTTCTTTAGTGCGTAATATCGTGGCGGAAGGCAGAGAAGTGGCACAAGATACCGCCCGCGCGACACTAAAAGAAGTGCGACAAGCCATGCATTTAATTTACCAATAGGTAACCTGACAACATGACCCAGCAGGCATCACCCGCACAAATAGCACCACCGGCAGAACAGGTTGCGCATCACATCAACCCCATTGCGGTTGTCTTGGGCAAACAGATGACCGATGTGCCCAAAGATCTCTATATTCCACCCGATGCATTAGAAGTGTTTCTGGAAGAGATGTTTTCGGGCCCGCTGGATTTGCTGCTCTATCTTATCAAGAAGCAAAACTTGGATATTTTAGATATCCCCATTGCTAAAATCACGGCACAATACATGCAATATGTGGAAGTGATGAAAGAGATACATTTGGAATTGGCAGCAGAATACTTAGTGATGGCGGCGATGTTGGCTGAGATTAAATCCCGCTTATTATTGCCGCGCCCAGAAAGTATCGATGACGAAGAAGCTGATCCACGCGCGGAATTAGTGCGCCGTCTGCAAGAATATGAGCGCTTTAAACAAGCAGCAGAAGATATGGATGCGTTGCCACGTCAAGGCCGCGATACCTTTGTGAGCACACCCGTTGCATTGCCTGAATTAGATCAAACCAAACCAGAGCCGATTGTTGAATTGCCCGAGTTGTTGCTGGCTTTACGAGAAGTCATGCGCCGTGCAGAACATTTTAACAGTCATTCTGTGCAGCGTGAAACGTTATCAGTGCGCGAGCGCATGACCATTATCTTATCTTCATTGAAGCAAGAAAATTTCACTGATTTTGTTACCTTATTTACGGTAGAAGAAGGGCGCATGGGCGTGGTCGTGACCTTTCTAGCGGTATTGGAACTCATTAAAAACACCTTAATTGAATTGGTCCAAAATGAACCTTATGGTCCCATTCATGTCAGAGCTATCACAACATAATATATTTTAAGAGCGATTTATTATGAGTATTTCATTTGAACAAACGAAAGGCATTGTCGAAGCGGCTTTGCTCGCAGCGGGTGAACCGCTGACGGTGGCCCGCTTAGAAAAATTATTTCCTGAAAAAGACAATGTGCAAGCGACCCAAATTCGCAAGGCCTTATTGGAATTAAAAGAAGACTGTGCCGCGCGCAGTGTGGAATTGCTTGAAGTGGCCTCTGGCTTTCGTTTTCAGGTCAAAGCCGAATTTGCCCCCTGGATACAGCAACTCTGGGAAGAACGGCCTACGCGCTACTCGCGTGCTTTATTAGAGACCTTAGCCTTGATTACTTACCGTCAGCCAATTACCCGCGGTGAGATTGAAGACGTACGTGGCGTGGGAGTGAGCTCTTCGATTATTAAAACCTTGCTTGAGCGTGAATGGGTGCGTGTGGTGGGGCACCGTGATGTGCCAGGCCGCCCCGCCTTGTATGGCAGCACAAAAGGCTTTCTTGACCACTTTGGCTTAAAAAGTCTGGATGAATTGCCAAGCCTCGCAGAACTGCGTGATATGGATCAAATCAATATGGAGCTGGATTTAGCCTTGCCAGGCGAGGGTGGCGCTCTTGTAGAAGAGGGCGCAGAGGCAACAGCAGTCGCGGCTTCTGATGAGCTAGCTGCTGCAGACGCAGGCACTGAAACGGAAGTAGAAGCAACAGACGTCATTGTGGCGGCTGTTTCAGAAGCGGAAGAAGAAACGGTTAGCGATGCGGCAGAGGTTAATCTTGAAGTAGAAGCTGACGCGGAACCTGAGCGGGAAGCTGAGACACCTGAAATAACATCTGAATCAGCGCGCGAGCCTGTTGCAGCTTAATAATCAATTTAACCTACGTATATTTCTACCCCTTCTTTTATCCCCTCTCCCCCAAGGGGGGGAGGGTGAGGGGGTAATTGACTCTAGCAATTGAATACGGATGACCGAAAAACTTCACAAAGTATTAGCCGATCTTGGTGTTGGTTCTCGCCGCGAAATGGAACGCTGGATCAAGGCTGGCAGAATCACCGTTAACGGCCAAACGGCCCACATTGGCGACCGCGTTGCCACTTCTGACAAGCTCAGTGTTGATGGCCGTCCACTCAACCGCCCGCAAACAAAAACCTCCCCACCGCGTCGCGTATTACTCTACTATAAACCTGAGGGTGAGCTTTGCACCCGTTCTGATCCAGAAGGGCGCCGTACGGTCTTTGATCGCTTGCCACCGCCGCCTGCAGGCCGCTGGATTAACATCGGCCGATTAGACATCAATACCATGGGGTTATTATTACTCACCAACGATGGTGCATTGGCGCACGCCATGATGCATCCTTCTTTTGAGGTCGAACGTGAATATGCTGTGAGAGTACTGGGTAAAGTCGATAACGCCACGCTTACTCAATTGAAGCAAGGTGTGCGCCTAGAAGACGGTATGGCGCGTTTTACGCGCATTACGGATGCCGGTGGCGCCGGTGCAAATCATTGGTATCGTGTGGTGTTAAAAGAAGGCCGTAAACATGAGGTGCGGCGTTTGTGGCAAGCGGTAGGTGCCACGGTGAGCCGTTTAATTCGTGTGCGCTTCGGCTCTGTTAGCCTGCCATCTCAATTTAAAACAGGCCAATATAAAATTCTCTCAGATGCAGAAACCCATCGCCTGATGGAAACCTGCAAAAAAAATTAATTGTTCGCCTGTAGGGACACAGCGTGCCGTTTCAGCACTACGTAACCTTGCTGGGCGAGCGCCGCTCGCCCCTACACAAAACTTTCCTGGCCCTTCCGTGGCCCGAGTATTCTGTAGCGATGAGTTCCAGGTAAAAGCTAGGAAGATGAGCTCCTAAGGCTACGGATGACCTACGTTTTATGTGTAGGGGCGAGCGGCGCTCGCCCAGCAGGATAGTGAAGAGCAGCAAGAGGTGAGAGGTGATTTTTGGCGAAGGGCACGGCACGCCGTGCCCCTACAAAAAAAAGGGGGGATATAACATCCCCCTTTTTAGATTAAAACGCGAAAAACAAGCTAACGATTAGCTCATATCAACGCCATCTTCTACTGAAACAGCTGCAGCATTTTCTATTTGATCTACATCTAATAATTCAACTTCGAAGATCAACACTTGATTAGGGCCAATCACGCCGGCAGTGCCTGTTTCACCATACGCTAAATCAGAAGGGATATAGAGTTCCCATTTATCGCCTACTTGCATGAGTTGCAGGGCTTCTGTCCAGCCGCTGATCACAGCGTTAACGGGGAAGCTAGCAGGTTCGCCGCGCTCATAAGAGCTATCAAACACGGTGCCATCAGGCAGTGTGCCTTGATAGTGTACAGACACAATGTCGTTGCTATCAGGGCTAATGCCAGTACCTTCTTCAATGATGCTGTATTGTAAGCCGCTGTCTAAAACAACCACACCTTCTCTTGCTGCATTAGCAGACAAGAAAGTATCTTCTTGTGCCGCATTGGCATCTGCAATGGCTTGTTGTTCAGCTTGTTGCTCTGCCATAAGTTCTTCCTGGAAAGAAATTAATGTTTGTTCCATTTCTTCATCAGTGAGAAGGGTGTCATCGCCCGCGACACCATCGCTGATACCTTGGCTAAAGCTATCCATGTCGATGTCAATTTCACTGGCAGTTAAAGAACGGCCAATGTCCACACCAATACTGTAGCTTACTTTTTCTTGTTGGGTATCAAGAGAAATATCTCGATTATTATCAGCACACGCTTGCGTCGCAAATACGGCCACTAAACTGAGTGCAAGGGTCCTTAATTTCATATAATCAGCTCCTATTGTAGTAAGTCGTTCAGAGATTAAATCTCTAACCGCAAGGAGTATAACAAATTTTTTCTTTAAACCCACGGTAAAATCCTGAGAACAAATTTTGTTCTCAAAATGAATCTAAGTGCTTTCAAGGGGGCAAAACGAATTCAAAGTGGAAGGGGGGGCTACGCTTGGTTATTTGGTTATGCAGAGTGAGTTAGTGAAAAACAAGCAAAAATAGGCTTGATTTTAAAGAGTGCATCTACAAGTGTTTGCGTTCCCCTGTGTGAAGGATCAGCTAATTTCTTCAGGTATTAAATTAACTATTTTTTCTAAGTATAAATTTTCTAGGCTGTTAATAGATGGAAGTTCAGATGCTTCTTCAGCAGGAAAGGCTTTTGCTCTTAACTGAGCGCGTACTTTTCCGGGAGCAACTGTGCTCACGCGAATCGAAGTATTTTCTGCTACTTCATCCGCAAACACTTGGGCGAGGCCCTGCACGGCAAATCTTGAGACGCCAAAGGCACCCCAGTAGGCTTGGCTTTCTTGGCCAATGTCCGGGAGAGTGAAGACAACAGAAGCCGCAGGGGCTTTTTTAAGCAATTCAAACAAAGCTTGGGTCAGCATGAAAGGGGCGTTTACGTTAACTTGCAGTACTTCATACCAGCGTTTAATGTCATAGAGGGGCAGCGGCGTGCGGGTGCCTAATTCCATTGCAGCATGAACTAACCCATCTAAGTGGCTATATTCTTTTGCGATATTATCGGCAAGGTTTTGATAATCTTCTGGGCTGGCGCCGGCAAGATGTAGCGGGTAAAGCGCGGGCGTAGGGGCATCGGTGGCGGCAATCTCATCATAAAGCGCGGTAAGCTGATCGGTATTCCGATCGAGCAAGATAAGTTCAGCGCCGTGGCTAGCGTAGGCCTTTGCCACCATTTGGCCAATATCGCTGGCCGCGCCGGTGATTAAAATGACTTTTTTTGATAGTTGTTTGGCTTGGTCTTTATTCATGCTCACATTGTAAGACATTCTCTGTTTCTTATAAATTAGTTTTCTTGCCTATTGGATCACTGTCATCAGCAAAGTAGCTTCAATAATAAACTTATTAAATATGCCTGACCCTTTTTGATGATGTTTTTTAGTAATAAAAATGACTATTATTTCTCTGAAAGAGGCTGACTCTTGCTTTTAACCAAACCAACTGCCAAACCAACTGCCAAACCAAGACTCACTTTTAGAAGGCCCTTTAGCTGGCGCTTTCCAAGCAGGAGGAACACCGCGTAGGGCGTGCTTGAATGTGATGCGTGGATGTGGCCCTTCAGCCGTGTCAGTCGTTCGAGTGTGCGAATAGAGCAGGAAGAGTTTACCGTCAGAGACCCGCTCCAGAAGCTTGTATTCCAGCTCCCCACCCTTAACCAAGAAAACTTGTTCCGGGCTGAGGCTATTTGGGTCGATATCCTCGGCTGAGATAGGCCGCTCGTAGATGAACATCCCAGGAGTCATGTCACGAAGATTAAGATAACAGATGTTCATGTTGATAGGTGTTGATTAATAATTCGCTTTAACGTTTGTTTCTATATATATGGTGTAACATCGGCATGTATGTTTTTTTTGTTTTTCCCATCTTAACAATAAAAATCTTAAAAATATAAAATAACCCGTTGATTTAAAAGAAAATTATAATTTAACTTTTCTTCGTGCTTAAAAGCAAATTTGAGGCGTTAGAGGATATAAGCTGTAATGCTGTAGGGTCAACTCTGCTTTGGCATGGGCTGGAACACCTGTGTTGTTTTGCGGAGCTTCGCGAAAATTAGAGCGCCATTCTCTATTTTTTTAGGGGCCAGCGATCCAGTTTTGTTGAAGTTAAGCGATGCACAAAAATCAGCTATCAAAATGACTTATTTATGCTAAGCCCGTGATTTGAAGGGGGCTTTGCGGGTATAATGGCGCGATGAAATTATCAAAACGCTACCCCTTAGGCCATTGGTCATCACGGTGGATGTTTATCATGGCTGCAACGGGCTCTGCTGTTGGGCTAGGTAACATCTGGAAGTTCCCCTATGTGGCAGGTGAAAACGGCGGTGGCGCCTTTGTGCTGGTCTATTTGGGCTGTGTGGCGCTGATTGGACTGCCGGTCTTAATGGCAGAAATCATGCTCGGGCGACGAGGCGGGCGTAGCCCGGTTAATAGCATGGCAAGAGTGGCGGTTGAGTCTGGCCGCAGTGAGCGCTGGTTTTTGCTGGGGCTGCTGGGGATCATCACCTCCTTTTTCTTATTGTCGTTTTACAGTGTCATTGCCGGTTGGTCAGCGGCCTATATCTTTCAAACCGCCTCAGGGGCTTTTCGTGATATTAGCGCGCTGCAAATTGTTGAGCTGTTCGACGACTTTTTGGCCTCCCCATGGCGCCTGACCTTTTGGCATAGCGTCTTTATGCTGATCACTATCACGGTCGTTTCTTTTGGTTTGCACCGCGGTTTAGAGCGCACGATTCGGGTATTAGTACCCGGGCTTTTTTTAATTTTGATTATTCTGGTGCTTTATAGCGCGAGCACACCGGGTTTTATGGAAGGGGTACGTTTTTTATTCAAACCTGATTTTAGCGAGTTTTCAGGGCAGGCCTTTTTAGTGGCACTTGGTCATGCTTTTTTCACGTTAAGTGTGGCCACGGCCAGTATGCTAATTTATGGGGCTTATTTACAACGTAGCGCGTCGATCGCCAGCACCTCTGTGACCATTGCCTTTCTCGATACCTTATCGGCAATTTTAGCGGGCTTGGCTATCTTCCCGATTGTGTTTACGTATGCGTTAGTGCCCGATGTGGGCCCCACGTTAGTTTTTAAATCGTTACCGATTGCCTTTGGTGCGATGCCAGGCGGTTCGTTTTTTGGCAGCTTGTTTTTCTTGCTGCTCTTATTTGCAGCGCTGGGATCTTCTATTTCAATGGTAGAACCCATGGTCGCCTGGATCACCGAGCGCTGGAAAATAAGCCGCCCTAAAGCAACGTGGCTCACCGGCGGGCTGATTTGGCTCTTCGGGGTTGGTTCTTTGCTATCGTTTAATATCTGGCAAGAAAAACGTTTATTAGGCTGGAACTATTATGAAATAGTGGATGCGCTTGTCTCTTTGCTGCTGTTACCACTGGGCGCTTTATTACTCGCGGTCTTTGCCGGTTGGTTTATGACGCGACAAGCTTCTGAGGATGAGCTGGCTATGCCCAATAAAAGGCTATACCAAAGCTGGCGCTTTTTAGTGCGCTATGTGGCACCACTTGCTGTGCTTGTCATTGTGATTAGCTTACTCAGGTAATCTATGAGTTATAGAATTTGTTTCTATAACTCATGATTCTGCTATAATATGAGTTATAGAACAAGGGGCTATAACTCATGAAGTGGAACTGGCAGCTGGCGAAATGGCCAAGCTTCTCATTTAATAACAACAACTTATCTGGTTTTGAGCAGCGTTTCTTCTCTCTTTCAGGTGCTGCTTTTGGAATTTTTAAGTGCTTAGATGCTTCAGAGCAAGATCAGCTTCGTGTGCAGTTATTGAGCGAGGAAGCCATGAATACCTCTGCAATAGAGGGGGAGTATTTAAACAGGGAAAGCTTGCAGTCCTCTATTTGTCGTGAGCTTGGGCTCACCACCCAAAAATCACACATTACACTAGCAGAAGAAAATATTGTAAAAATGATGCTAGATGTTTATTGGCATTATTCCGATACGTTAACAGATGATACCTTATTTGCTTGGCACGAGGTTTTAACAAGAGGGCGAACGGATCTTGAAAAAAAGGGAGCATATCGCACCCATTCAGACCCCATGTTAATTGTTTCAGGTGGAAAAAGAGAACCGACAATACATTTTGAAGCGCCTCCTTCTGAGCAAGTTGCAGGGAAAATGCAAAAATTTATTGAATGGTTTAATGACACAGAAGCTAATGGTAAAAATCCATTACCTGTTTTAGTACGTGCAGGGATTGCGCATTTATATTTTGAATCTATTCATCCATTTGAGGATGGAAATGGCAGAATAGGGCGCGCCATTGTAGAAAAAGCGCTTTCTCAATCTCTGGGGCAACCTACACTTATTTCTTTGTCCTATGTAATAGAGAAAAATAAAAAAGCGTATTATGCTGCCTTGCAGAAAACCAATCATTCTTTAGATATTACAGATTGGTTAATTTACTTTTCTGAGACAGTGTTGTCTGCTCAAGAGCATACTCAAAAACAGATAGAGCTTCTTATTAAAAAGACAAAGTTTTTTGATAAATTTGGCTTGAAGTTAAATGAACGACAGCGCAAAGTGCTGTTACGGATGTTTAAAGAAGGGGTTGATGGCTTTGACGGTGGTTTAAGTGCAGAAAACTATATTGCTATTACCAAAACATCGCGGGCGACAGCAACACGTGATCTGCAAGCGCTGGTTTTATTGGGGGCCTTAATGAAAAAAGGCGAACTTAAATATACAAGATATTACTTGAAGTTGACTTGAAAATTGTGGGTCGTGTAGTGAAGGCATCAAAAAACCATCCTCTAAACCAAGAGGAAGTAAGTCTAGACAAAAAACCAGGTAAATCGCTCTGGAAATCAACGGGTATTGCTGGCAGCATGACCACCATCTCGCGTGTGCTTGGCTTTATCCGCGATATCGTCATTGCGCGCTTTTTTGGTGCCACGGCAGGTGTTGACGCCTTTATCGTTGCTTTTAAAATCCCCAATTTTTTGCGCCGCTTATTTGCAGAAGGGGCTTTTTCGCACGCTTTTGTGCCGGTACTGTCTGAATACCAAACGAAACATTCACCCGATGAGCTTAAAGGCTTAATTGACCGTGTGGCAGGTAACCTGGCGCTGATCGTGGGCTTGGTGACGGTGCTGTCTATTTTAGCCGCACCGCTCTTGATCATGGTGTTTGCACCGGGCTTTATCGGTGAAACAGAAAAGTTTGATTTAGCCACGCAAATGCTGCGGATTACTTTTCCGTATATCCTTTTAATTTCGCTTACCGCCTTTATGGGCGCAATTTTAAATACCTTTGGGCGCTTTGCTATTCCGGCACTGACACCTTGTTTACTGAATATTGCCTTGATCCTGGCGGCTGTTTTCTTAGCGCCTCAAATGAGTAAACCGATTACGGCGTTGGCATGGGGTGTATTTGCGGGTGGGGTATTGCAGCTCATCTTTCAGTTTCCCTTTTTGCAGCGTTTGGGCTTAATGCCAAGATGGCGTGTTGATTGGCAGCATCCTGGCGTAAAAAAAATCATGAGCTTGATGGTGCCGGCCTTATTTGGTGTGTCGGTTGCTCAAATTAATTTGCTAGTCGATACGATATTTGCTTCTTTTTTACCTGCAGGCAGTATTTCTTGGCTGTATTATTCTGATCGCTTAATGGAGTTTCCACTGGGCGTTTTTGGTGTGGCGCTGGCTACCGTGATTTTGCCGCATTTATCTCGGCAGCACGCCAAAGAGGAGGGCGCAGGCTTCTCTAATACCATTGACTGGGCGATGCGTAGTATATGTTTAATCGCGTTACCCGCGGCCATTGGTTTGTTTATTTTGGCTGGCCCTTTGCTGACAACCTTATTCCAATATGGCGCGTTCAACACGCATGATGTGATCATGAGCACCCGCAGCTTATTGGCTTATGCCTTTGGCCTGCAGGCGTTTATTTTAGTGAAAGTCTTTGCCTCTAGTTTTTATGCCAAGCAAGATATTAAAACCCCCGTGAAGGTGGCCGTGCTCGCGCTGGTGAGCAATATTGTTTTTAATGCCATCTTGATTGTGCCGTTAGCACATGCTGGCTTGGCGCTTGCAACGACCTTGTCTGCGTTTATTAATGCGGGCGTACTCTTTTATCTATTGCGTCGCCGTCAGATTTATAAAGCCTGTGCAGGGTGGGGCATGTATGCTTTGCGCATCATCATCGCCAACCTCTGCATGATTGCTGCGATCTGGTTTGCGTCCCCCGGGCTTGAGCAATGGCTTGCTTGGGGCTGGCAGCTGCGCTTTTTAAATCTAGGTGGGATCTTGTGCTTAGCTGTGATTATCTACTTTGCTTCTCTTTATCTTTTAGGCTTGCGATTTAAGCATATTACACATAAAACGTAATGTAGTTTATCAAGATATGAGGCAGGGAACGGGTAATGCTTTAAACATTACTCGATAGGCAGTTGAAATGATTTCTTTATAATTCACTTTAAGAAGTGCTTTCCCAAGCCAAATAGGGATAGCTCACACCCTCATCAATTTGCCAGACAGCAGGGAAGTCCCAGCCGACAAACGTGCTTTGACGTTTCATTTCATCGTGATATTTAGGGATCCCGCCGCCCGCTGATGCTGCTTGCCCGGTTGTTTGAGTATCCCAATAGCTCTCAAATACCTTTTGTACGCCTTCTTCCCCCGGACTCTCATCGTGACAATAGCTGACGCCTACTAAGCCGCCCAGGCCGCTCCCATTGCCTGTTACACGCCCTGCGGCATAGCTGCGCTCAATGCGCCCATTGCCTAAGAGGCCCACTAAACCGCCGGCTCTGCCGCCCATGGCTGTCACTGAAGAGTGAGAGTAGCTATCGGTAATCGTGACAGCGCGGGTAGCATCGATTTCACCAATTAACCCACCTATGTTGCTGTATGTGCTTGCTGTGCCCGTCACGTTTCCATCTGCAAAAGATTGGCTGATCTCTGTGCCCGTTGCGCTTCCAATCAAGCCACCGCCTTTTTCCCAGACGGTGATATTTGTATTTTGCACAGAAGTGTTGGTTAATTGATCGTGTAAACTGGTACCGATTAAGCCACCCATGTTTCTACCTGAGCCGACATTTACGTGGTGTGCTATTTCAGCGTCAATCACATGGCTATTTCGTATTTTGCTTACCCCGCCATATCCGACTAATCCGCCCACGGACTCTTCTCCGTGGATCTGTGCATTCAAGACAACACTGTTATCTATATAAACATCTAATGTGATACCTACTAAGCCACCAATAGCCGTTGGGGTAGCAGCATGCGCACCCACAATATCACCGCTAAAGCCACTATTAGTAATGGTTGAAAATTCAGCTGCACCCACCAGTCCACCGACAGCATAGGCCGTTGCAAGTGTAGTATTATCTACATAGGCGTCACGAATAGTGCTGTTAAGCAGATACCCTACGAGCCCACCGGCAAATGTGCCGCGAACAAAGGCATTCTGTACGCTGATTTTATCAATGCTCTCTGAGCCGTTGTGATAGCCTGTTAACGTACCCACATCCACTAATCCTTCTACACTGACATTCATTAAATTAATAGCGCTTAGAGTGGTATTACTGGATTTTCCTATTAAAGCAGCAACATATTTTCCGCCCAAGCCAAAGGTATTGACTTCACTGAGCGTAAGATTGGTGATGCTGGCTTCATCTGTTGCGCCAAATATACCTAAATAGGATTGAGCAGGGCGATTAATTGTCAAATTAAAAATAGTGTGGCCATTGCCTTCTAATGTGCCTGTAAAAGGAGTTTCTTTATTGCCGACAGGAAAAAAGCCTTGTTCTTCATCCCATTTTGCGCTTTCTGTGCAATCGATGTCTTGCGTCAAAACGTAGTTGCCGCCCAGGTCGCCTGAAAATGCAATTTCTTGAAGTGCTTCGCACGTAGCAATATTTTGCACGAGGTTGCTTGAGTCAGCAAAAATGGGGGTGCTGCTGATAGCAATACCAAGAAAGGCTGTTTTTAGAGCTTGATGTTTTTCCCTCATGATAAATTCCTTTTATTGAGAATGAATAGATGCGTCTAGATAATTTTAGACCTGTTAAAAATAGGGAGTGAAGATTAACGGCAGTATTTTTTGCTGCATGCAGCAAAAAACACCTAATAGAGAGAAGGGGGCTATGCAGTGCGCAGAGGCTTGATGTCTTGAATAAGTTGATATTTAGAATAAACGCCAAGGCGTTTTTTGAGCCTGAAAATATGACTTTCGGCTGTTCTGGTCGAAATATCCATTGCTCTGGCAATATCTTTTGAGGCGTAACCCTGTTGCAAGTAAAGTAGCACCTCATGCTCTTTAGGTGAGAGTGCCGCTTTTTTTAGAGAGTGACGGTTAAAAACAAAGCTGTCATGCCTTGCCTTTTTCTCTTCTGCTGGTTTGAAAAATATTTTTTTGTGATCAGGATAATGAAAGTGGTTGCCAGGGGAAAGTAAAGTGGACTGTAATGTTTGCGAAGCCTCTAGGAAGTATTCTGTAAAACGCTTTAATAAGTCCATGTTGTGGAAATAGAACCCAATGATTTTGTCATTATATGCATGTGTTGCAAATCCAAACACATCAAGGTATTCGTCAGTTTTAACGGTGATGTCAAACTTATGATCTAAGTTGCAATGTGTTCGCATGGCAGCCGCTTCGGCATGCTGGCTTGGCATGGCAGATACCAGCGTCACTGCGCGGGTCAGGGAGTAGTAGTCAGCGTTTTTATAGTGCCCTTCATCCATATAGCAATTAAGCCAGCGAGGAGAGGTGTTAAGCGAGGTTGTTCTGCCATCATGATAGATGCGTGCGTGATGGAAATAGGTGATATCTGTTGAGTCAAACAACGGCTTACAGATCTCTTGTGTTTGTGGTGCTAATATTGTTTGGATGCTATCTTCTTTGATCATGTTGCACCTTCTATTGTATTGGCGTTGGCAAAGTTTTTCTTGAGCTCAGGTAAGAAAAGACGATTTTCAGGTAAGAGCGCTTTGTTAATAAGCGGCTCAGCAACATCTAGAAAATATTCAGAAAAGCCTTTTAACAAATCCAGGTTGTTAAAATAAAATTCTACGATACTGTCGTTATGGGCATCTGCTCCAAAACCAAATATATCAAGGTGCGTGTCTTTTTTAACGATAATATCGAACTTATGATCTACACCAAATTGAGAGCGCAAACTAGCGCATTCAGCGGCATAAGCAGGCATGGCAGTTAACAAGTAGACGCCAGCGTCGAGAAAATAGTTGGCTTTTTGGTGATAGCCTTCCTCTATATAGCAGTCAAACCAGCGCGGGGAGGTGTTAAGCGAGCAGGCTGTGCCGTCTTTGTAAACGCGCCCGTGATGAAAGTAAGAAATATCAGTCGCATTGAATAGCGGCTGACAAATTTCCCGCACGTCAGGCTCTGCTATATCTTGAATGGTTTCTTCTCTTAACATGAAGCCCCTCGAGTGCCTATTGTATCTCAGCAGTGTTTTTACTGCATGCAGCAAAAACTACGTAAAAAAGAAGCGAGAAGGGTAGATCCCTGCTCTAAGTAGACTATTTTCCTTTCAAAGCTCCGCATTATATCGCATAAAGTTAACTAACTCAAATTGACGGCAGAATAGAATAATTTGCTGAAATATATGAAAATATACACTTCACCATTAGCGAAAATCTTAAAATTACAATAATATCAAATAGTTACAATTTATTCTTGGCCTGGCTTCTTTTTAAATGATTCAACTATCTTGGGAGCATACTCCGAAATAGTGAGACTATTTCGCAGTGTAAGATAAACTTGTCCTGTTCTCCGCAAGTTAGAAATGCCTTGTGGCGAGCAGAGCTTGCCTTTTGTTTAGGTGTTATTTTTGTTAAAATTTTTTTAGTTTTCAAACACGTTTAAATCTTTAAATATAGAGGGTTCGTAATGAGAAAAATATCAACATTAGCTATTTCTTTACTTTTTACCTCAACTTCAATCATGGCTTTCAGCAAGGGAGATGGCTCAGAAAACAATCCCTATATCATTATGAATTGTGCTGAACTCCAAATGATGGAGGATAATTTGTTTGCCCATTATCAATTGGGCACAAGTTTTAGCTGCTTCTCCTGGGATTATGGTGATGATGGTGGATTTATGCCTATTGGTAGGGATTATGAAAATCCTTTTGCTGGCGTTTTAGATGGGCAAGGTTATGAAATTAGAGATCTCCACATTAATCGTCCTATGCAAGATCACGTAGGCTTATTTGGCTATACACATCACCAAACAGTAGAAGGTGGTCGTATTAGCCATATAGGTTTAATCGACCCAATGATTTTTGGTAAGAATTATGTTGGTGGCATAACCGGTACTAGTCAATACACAATAATCGATAATAGTTTTGTTGAAGGCGGCACAATTGAAGGTGCTAGTACCGTTGGTGGTATATCTGGTTTTCATTTACATAAAGTTGTGCAAAATAGCTACACCAATACAACTGTGATATCTGACAGAGTTTTTGGTGGATTGGTAGGAGAGAGTCGCAGTGAGATAGTTAATAGTCATGCTCATGGCGATATTCTTGTGCAGAGCACCTTGGGTAATCATATGGGGGGGCTTATTGGGATAAATCGTAACATTGTCAGGGAAAGTTACTCAACAACTGACATATCGGGCGTATATTATGTTGGTGGCTTAATTGGAAGTAACCATGGTGATATTGAAGCAAGTTATGCCACAGGTAATGTGATAGGGGATTATACTGTGGGAGGATTGGTTGGTGAAAGCTCAGGAAAAATCACTGATAGCTATGCAATAGGCAATGTGTCTATTCATAATGATTCATATGGATATCGAGATATAGGTGGTTTAGCCGGTCGTATAGATAGTTATGGGAATATGTCTCAAAGTGCAATTATTGAATATAGTTATGCTACTGGAAACGTCACAGGCTCTAGAAATGTAGGAGGTTTAGTTGGTGAAAATTATGACGGCATTATTACTGTAAGTTATGCGACAGGACATACAAAAGGGCATGAAAACGTTGGTGGTTTAGTTGGGAAAAATATCACGCATTGGTTTGATACTATTATTAGCCAAAGCTATGCAATGGGCAGTGTTGAGGGACTTGGTTATGTTGGTGGTCTAGTTGGATTCAATTTTGCAGGAGGTCTCCCGTGTACTGATGCTGTAATTAGTCAAAGCTATGCGGTTGGATTTGTATTTGCAGAATATGACGCTGCCGGTGGTTTAGTCGGATTTAGAAATAGCCATGGCGGTAATCCCATTGTGGTAGAAAGCTATTGGGATATTGAAAGTTCACAACAAGATACTTCAGAGGGTGGAATAGGTAAGGAAACCACAAAAGAAATGATGAAAGAAGAGACTTTTATCGGTTGGGATTTTGATACCGTTTGGCAAATCGATGAGGATATTTCTTATCCTTACCACCAAGATTTATAATTTAGATACCCGCCGGATTGATTTCGCTTATTCTGGCGGCTTTATTTGTTTGATAGCGATTTTGTAGGTCGATGAAGGTATTTCTTACCCTACCTTACTATGGCGTGAGATATATTTTCAACCAAAGGCTCCTCCTCAAGATTGTTGGGTTTTTCTATTAAAATCAATGCCTTGCAAATTAGTCTTAATTCCTTCTCACTGATTGCTGAAAACCATTTGTGGAACATGCTCCGAATTAGTGCTACTATTTCGGAATGATGTCCGAAATAGTTAAATATAAAAGATACCTAGATTTGCAGCTTCCTGCTGGGCAGTCTGCATTCCTATGGGGACCACGTAAAACAGGGAAGTCGACTTATTTAAAGTCGCATTTCCCTGATTCTGTCCGCTATGATTTGCTTGAAACCGATCTTTACCTTCGTCTTACCAAGCAACCACACCTTTTGCGGGAAGAGATATTAGCACTTCCGGAAAACGAACGACGCCTTCCTATTATCATTGATGAAGTACAAAAAATACCAGAACTGCTGGATGAGGTACATTGGCTCATCGAAAATGCAGGGATCTCTTTTATCTTATGCGGCTCTAGTGCACGAAAACTTAAACGCGGCGCAGCAAATTTATTAGGGGGCAGGGCGTGGCGATTTACTTTTTATCCATTAGTTTATCCTGAGATCCCTGGCTTTGAGCTATTAAGAGCACTTAACTCAGGTTTAATTCCTTCTCATTATTTGCAAGAAGATGCAAGGCGTTCACTGCGTGCTTATTGGCAAGATTATCTGACTGAAGAAATTCAAGCAGAAGGACTGGTGCGTAATTTAGGTGCGTTCACAAGATTCTTAGATGCTTTAGCTTTTTCACATGGTGAATTAATTAACTTTTCAAGTATTGCTAGAGAGTCATCCATTGATTCAAAAACAGTGAAAGAATATTACCAAATCATGATTGATACTCTAGCGGGCTATTTTATTTATCCATATAAAAAGCAACGCAAGCGTGACATTATCATGAGCATGCCTAAGTTTTACCTTTTTGATGTGGGTGCTGCGAATAGTTTATTAAAACGCAGGATCTCAGAATTAAAGGGCCATGATGCTGGTAAGGCTTTTGAGCATTTTATATTGATGGAGCTGATGGCCTATAAAGGGCTAAATGAACTAGATTTTGATATCACTTTCTGGCGCACAAAAAGCGGCCTAGAAGTTGATTTTATCTTGGGAGACGCCGAAGTTGCCATTGAGGTAAAAATAGGCGACAAGATTGATAAGAGTGATTTGAAGGGACTCATTGCATTCACTGAAGAATATCAACCTAAGCACAGCATTGTTGTATCTACAGTGCCAAAAGCACGCAAAATTGCACTGGAAGAAGCTAATGGCGCAGCAATTACCGTTCTTCCCTGGCAAGATTTTTTAGAGCAGCTGCGGAAGAAAAAGCTAGCAGGCTAATGATAAGCTAGTGTTTCACTAGTGCTAGATCCCCTTTCGAGCAATATTGCTTTCACTGGGTTGTGATGGAGGAGGTGGGGGCAAGGGAGGGGATGACACAAGTCGACTTTGGGTGCTTTTTTTGAGTGGCTGAGGTTGTGTGTTTTTGTGATTCATCTATTTTTAAATAGAACGTAAGTTGTCGATCTGAAATTTTTGGCTTTCTGATCTACTGTATTGCTAAGTAATAATTTTAAACTAAAATGCGAGTAATATATAGGTGCTATTGAAATATACTAGGAGTTTCAAACATGAAGATAAGTAAAATTGAAGCAGAAAATATTGGGCCAATAAAAAAACTCATAATTAAAGACATGAAAAATATAACGATGATTGCTGGCGTCAATGGGTCAGGAAAAACGTTCTTAAAAAATGAAATTTTGAAAACATTTCAGGAGCATAACAAGCAATTTTCCTTCAACAATACTTCTAAAAAAGTAGCTACCACATTGAATTTAACCATAATTCCAGAAACAGAAGATGAGAAAATAAATTTTGGCGAGCCTCATGAAATAGTAAAAGGAGAGAGGTCAGAAAAACTTTCGAATCATATGAGCCCTCCTGTTAAGGGCGCATTGATTGAAGGTGTTATTGTTGACATTGATACGAATAGGAATGCTAATGAAATAAAACAAACTTCTTTGTCAAGTGGAGCTGATGATCCAGAAAAGCAGGCTATAAGTAGAAATGTGTACCTGGAGCCTTTCAATGTTCAATGGGACAAGATAATAAAAGATATTCATGAAAAGCAGATTAGTTTTGAGAGAGAAATAGCAAAATATGTTACAGCGAATGAGAATGGAAAGGAAACTTTAGAGGAAATTAACTCACAATTTCAGAATCCATTCATTAAATATAAAGAAGCCTTTGGGAAATTACTCCCTGGGAAAACTTTAGAAAATGTTGATTCAGGCAAGATGAGTAACTTCAAATATAAAATAGAAGGCTTTGAGAAAACTTTCACATTCAACCAATTAAGCTCAGGAGAACAAGAGGTAGTAAAAATAGCCTTTCTTTTGATTCACAGAGATTTTCGACACTCTATATTTTTAATAGACGAGCCCGAATTGCATTTGCATCCAAGCCTGACCATCAACTTAACTAATGTGATAACTGCCCTTGGAGATAAAACAAATCAATTTATTTTTTTTACACACTCTAATGAGTTGATTTCAAAGTATCTTTGGAGCGGAAATGTCTACTTCATAGAAAATGAGTACCGCGGCGAAAATCAAGCTATAAAAGCAGATGAGGCTCTAAAAGAACGCCCGGAATTGACGAGAATAATGAGTCAGAATCTTGGTTTGTTTGCACTGGGGAGAAATTTGCTTTTCGTTGAAGGTACGGAGGATAGCCTTGATCTAAAATTATATAAGAAAATTTCAGGAAAAACCCTTAATGACTGCATAGTTGTTCCAATCGGGGGTTGTTTGAATTTGGTGTTATTAGCGGAATTGGTTAAAGAAATCAAAAAAGGAATATTTGGTATCAATATATATATAATAAGAGATAGAGATGAATTTCTTGAGACAGAAATTAACAATCTTGAACCCGGAAGCAAATTGCGATTCTTAAAAAAAAGATGCTTAGAAAACTACCTTCTTGACCCTCAGGTGCTAGCAAAGGTTTCAAAGCAACTTTGCTTGGACAATAAATATAGAGCTCCAGAGCAAATAACAAAAGAACTAAAAAAAATATGTGATAAAAATAAGACGTGTGCGTTGAATACTTTGATGAAGGGTTATTTCAAAAGAAATTTTAACTTAGACTCTCCAGTAGTCAAAGGGGTGGATAAGCCAATGGGAGAAGAGGATTTGCTCTCTAAATATATAAAAGATGCGCAATCTAAGCTTGACGCTCTTAATCAGAAGTTAAACAACTCCATTCCTGCTGGCTTGGCTAAACAATGCGCCATAATGAATAAAGCTATTCTTAATGAGAGATGGAAAGATATTTTTCCTGGGAAAATGGTTTTCAAGCAGCTATGCAAGACAATCAAAGGGGATGAAAAAAGCGTAGCTGAAGCGTATATAGATATTGCGATAAGTGAACATCCAGAAGTTTTTGCTGACATTACTCAAATCCTTAAAGAGTTTAAAGATTGCTAAATAGTCACAGGCAGATGTGCCTATTTAGCCAATAGTGCGCATAATATATATTATGTTAAATTGAGTATATTTCTAGATTTCTGCTATTAATAAAGGCTCTCTTCCACCGATACACGCAATAAGATAAGCTCTTTAAAGCATCCATTAAATCTATCCCAGGAGCTGCTCATGACTCACTCGCCTAAGCCCAACCTTCAGCTTGTCTACGTCTCTGATATCGAACGCTCAACAGCCTTCTACGAGATGCTCTTCAATGCCAAGCCAGTATTTTCAAGCCCTCGCTATGTGGCATTTAGCGCCGATGAAAGCGGTAAAGCTTTGTTTGCTATTTGGGCAGGTGGTACAACGCCAGATGCAGAAACTCCCCGCTTCTCTGAAGTCGGCATTATGTTGTCGTCTAATGAGGAGGTTGATCGCTTATTTGAAGAATGGAAAAAGAACCCAGGCATGAATATCGTTCAGGAACCGGCCACGGAAGTTTTTGGCCGTACTTTCTTAGTAAAGGATCCTGACGGCCATATTATTCGCGTCTGTCCTTTGGATTAGCGCTTATAATAAAAAGGATAAATAAGCACCCTATTTCCTCACTCAAAACAAACTGCATTTTTAAAGGTTAACCACCTGTTTTAATCACAATAATGGCCAGCACGACAATAACCATGCCTGCCCAAGCAATAGGCTTTAGCTTTTGTTTAAATATGATTCTGCCCAAAATGGCAGTGCCAAAAATGCCTATTGCCCCCCAGAGCGAATACGCTACTGCTAATTCCATGCCTTGAATAGCTTGTGCTAATAATGCAAACGCCGCCCACACCAGTGCGATGGCAAACAGTCCCCAATATATTTTAGTAAAGCCTTTGGATTGCACAATAGCCAAATTAGCGGCAACATCTAGCAATGCCGAAATCACGACATAGACAAAATAAATATCAAAAAATTCCATGCTCGCCGCGCTCATTCATGTGTTTCGCCCAGTGTTACCATGATAATGCCAACAATCACTAACCCTATGCCGAGCAGTTGTTGGGTGCTAAGTTGCTCGCGGAAAAAGAAAACTGCCACCAGGGTGACTAATACAAGCCCTACTCCCTCCCAAATACTATAAGCAATCCCAATTGGGATTTTTTTGGCCGCTAGAGACAAGCAATAATAGGATAGCGTTATCATGCTTAGCATACCTGCATAGCTTATTAGTGCACCAAACTCATCGGCCATTTTTATAATGGAAACGCCTGTTACCTCAGTCACTATCGCAAGCAGCATAAAAATCCAGGCCACTAAAAGCGCTTTATTCAATTTTCTACTTCTAGATAAATCCATTTTTACACACTCTTAATAGGGTAAAAGCACATCTTTCTACTCAACGGAGCATTAATTTTCAGGTGTCGTGGGCAGAGGCAAATTCTTCCAAGCATAAATACCACCATCGGCCATTAAACTTAAATATAATCGGTTATCTTTTAAAAGATAAGAGCGAATATAGGGTGCTTGCTTGATGATGTGCTCATCCAGCACAGGCGGCAAGCATGTTGGTTCGCTGGATACAAGGGAATGCAAGATTAACGGGCCGCTTGTGAGATCTGCGCTTGCGCTGCTCGACCACTCACCTTGGAGTGAGCGACAGGCTAGTTCAATCAATACCGTGCCGTCTCTGTGCAATGTCATGACATACTGATTTTGCGCGTCGGGGTAAATCGTGCCTTGCGTATCATCCATTGATTGAAATGCCAATAAACGCCATTGCGAATCGGCAAGCGGAATAGCTGTTTTAGATGTGGTCGCTGCATCTGAGTCAGCAGCTACCTTGCAAACAATGAGTATGCCGAAAAGAATTAAAAATAGCTGTTTCATCGCGCCTATCTTATTTTAAGTGCTTTATTTACATTTTAGCACACACGCTCTATTTCGCCTCTAGGTCCCCTGCCGCTTAATGTTTGCCTCCCACCAAGACGGCGCGCTTTCCTGATAGCTATGTTGTTTGCCAGGAGTAACCACACTTGGATTTTCTAAGGAGGCAATTGTAATGGATATATTTTCATGGCCCTCATTGATGGCTCCCAGGAAGCTGCCGCATTTTTGGCAAAAACAGCGTTGTGTTTTTTCTGAGGATTGCCATAAGCCTAACTTGCCTCTCTGTGCCCATTGAAAGGTTTTGAGAGGAAATTCCAGCCAAGCCACCGTAGGCGCGCCAGATGATTTTTGGCACATCGTGCATGAGCATAAATGAGGATTAATGGGCTCACTTTTAGCTGTATAGGAGGTTTCGCCACACAAACATCCGCCTTTGTATTCTTGCATTTTTATTTTCTCCTATAGATATTCTGAACCAATTCAGGTGTGGCACATACATACATCATGCGCTGTCTTCAAACGGTTTAACAGTATTCTGGATAATAGTATCATTTTGAAGCCGGAAATAGCATCATCCTCTAGGCGAGAATAATGTTTTTATTTTTCAATTTATTGGATGAGAAACTTAAAGTGATGCTTTGCTTAAGATCAACTTAAAAAGACAGGATAATGGATGCGGCGAGCAAGAAAAGAAGGGGATAAATAATGCGAGCGGCCCTATTAATTTTGAGCGCCAGCTCACGCTGATTTCTTTTCGTGTATTGGCTTGTGACAATGGTTTCTCCCATGGCGCAAAAAACCATTAAGGTGGCAGCAAAGATAAGCTTGTCGAGTTTTGTAAGATAGGAAAGCTCAGGGAGTAGCTGCCCTACCCCGAGCAAGAAAGCGATTAAGGTGAAAATAGAAGCGGTCGAAACAGCCACCTGTGCACCAAAATTTTCAGGGCTAATCCAAAACACTGTCCATGCCATGAGGACAATAAAAGTAAGTGGCAAAAATATCTTCCAGATATAGTAACCAATCATTCTTTCAGCAGTCAGCGTATAGTCATACCCTGCAAGTTTTTGCCCTCCCCTCTCATTGATCGCTTCAATTTGGACGCCTCTTTCCCCTTCCGTGACATGCCAACCAGGCAATGACAGTTCTTCCGCCACTGAAGAGAGTGTCTCGTTTAAATAAAAAACAACTTCATCGGGCCCATAGTCTGCTGATCGGATTTTAATCGGCAACGCTTGTGTGTCAAAGGGAAAAGTTTCTAAATGATAACGTGCAGTGAAAACACCTGTGAGGCGCTGTAAGAAGGTGACATCGCCTTGGGCATTCACTCGCCCGGTTTGATCAAAATACCGGGAAAAGTTTCTTGCATTAATGATGACAATGCTGGGGCTCCAAATATCTGTATAATGCACCACACAGCCTTCCAATGAGTGCCCTAAGGCTTCTTCTGATAGGCGTGGATCATGCCAATTTACCATCCCAAAAAAATCAATATTAAACGATTGATTGGTTTCTTGGATCTCTGTCACATCCGTTACGGCAATGGCTATTTCAATGATGGTAGGCTTCCCAGGGGGATCAGGGCGCTCAATTTTCAGTCCTGCGGGGATAACACAGCGAATATTATCGGTTGTTACCACATCTTCTGCATGGATAGCGCTGGTCAAAAAAAAGGTAGCGAGCAGCAAAATAAGACTGCTCACAAAACAGATAATGTGTGTTTTTTGAGGTACTTGCGCCATAATCAGAGCTCAATTTATTTTTAAGGTCTTTCATTAATAACCCTAGCACACGTTAAAGGATCTCGCTTTTTAAACATTGCGCTTCAGAGCTTATTTTTATTGCATTTTAGGGCACTGCAAATTGTGCTTGAAGCGTCACAAGCGGCGAGGCTTTTTAGCGTTATATATCAATAGCTTAATTAGAAAGAGGGTAATTTCCCTTAATATCTTTTAACGGAGAAGATAGTTCAAGAGAGCTTGCTTTACCTCTGCGGCCTTCTTGTCGACTCAGCTTGCTCCGAGTCGGTAGTTGCCGACTCGGCTATAACCGAGTAAAATGCCCTCTTTAATGCTAAGCTATTTTAACCTGACTTAATTATTGGATTCCTCATGGACTATCAAGTTTTTTTCCCTCGTGGCGTCGCCACCGGCCGTGCTTTTTGTAATCGTGAAGAAGAGCGAGCGCGTATTAAAAACAATATCGAGCATCGGCAACATACCCTCCTCATGTCACCTAGACGATATGGTAAAACCAGTTTAGTTCGCTATGCGATTAATGAACTTAAAGCACCGTTTGCAGAAGCTGATCTATTTGTTGCGGTGGATGCTGAACGTATTGAACACATCATCCTCACAGCGGTCAATGCGATTATTCAAGAGGTAAGCACCTCTTTAGAGAGCGCGCTGCTTTTTTTAACTGAGCATTTTAAACGATCGGACAAACAATGGAACATTGGCACTAAGAATATGAAGCTTGTGCTGACATCGGAAAAAGATTCCGATCCTGCCAGTAATATTTTAGAAGCACTGGATGCGCTAGAAAATTTATTGAAAAAAAAGAAAAAACTAGCGGTGCTCTTTATTGACGAGGTGCAAGAGATTGGAGAAATTGCTGAAGGGAAAGGCATTGAAGGCGCGATCAGGCACGTCGCCCAACAAACAAAATATTTAACACTGGTATTTTCAGGTAGTCAGCGCCATCTATTAAGTCAGATGTTTTATGATAAAGCCAGACCGCTCTATAAGCTATGTGATCGCATTACTTTAGAGCGTATTCAAGAGGTGCATTATAAAAAGCATATCAATCTACTTGCGCGCAAACGCTGGTCCAAAGTATTGCCCGATGAAGTGTTGGCTGAAATATTTAGCTTGACGCAATACCATCCTTTTTATATCAATGGACTTTGCTCAAAACTCTGGACATCAGCATTAAAGGCAATTCCTACTGTAAAACACGTCAACGATCTTTGGGAGAAAATCTTAGAGGAAGAACGTCTAGAGATTATTCGTGAACTTGATTCCTTAAGCGCGGGTCAGAAGAAAGTGCTTATCTCTGTTGCCGGTGGGTATAACATACACCTAACAGGTAAAGCCTTCTTACAGGAAGTTAATATGACGAGCTCATCCGTTGTGGATGCCTTGAAGACGTTAGAAAAGAAAGACTACCTTCAAAAGCAAGAAGATAATACTTACACCCTGGTGGACCCGTTAATTAAAGCGGGCATTAATCGTTATTTTAAAAATTAGCCAAGTTACGCTCTACTCTAGCGTGGCTGCAAAAACCGAGCAAGCTCAGCTGTCACAGGTGTAGCTGTTTCCATCGTACTGATCCCCTAGTTAAGTCATGATTGCATTTTCTTCCTGCTTGGGTTGCTCTGTGCGTAAGCGTTCTTTCGCAGTGAACCAAGCGGGAATGTAGCTTTCTGCCTTTTTAAAAGCCTGTTTATGTTGCTGGCAATACGGGTCTAGTTTACCTAACAATGCCCAAAATTGCTTGGAGTGGTTTAAATAACGGGTATGGCAAAGCTCATGTAAGATAATGTGTTGCGCCAAGTTGGGCGGCAGAAACAGTAGCTGAGAGTTTAGAGAGATATCACCTGTCGCGCTGCAACTTCCCCAGCGCGTGCGTTGTGTGCGAATACTGCCCTTTTGGTAGAGCAAGCCTGTTTCCTGGCTTAAATAGGCCAGCCAAGACAGTAAGCTTTGCTTGGCATAAGTGCTTATCCATTTTTTTAACTTTTGCTGGACGGGCAAGAAAAGCTGCTCCTCTCCCTGTATCAGGAGCTCCTTGTTTGGGTTGTTTACTTTTATTCGAAGCCCCCCTTCTTGTTCGCTTAAATATCTTACCTGCCACTGCTCATTGATGGCAGGCAAGGTGATATTTGTTGGTAGCTCTGCTTGAAGTGTTTTTTTAGGTATTTTTAATAACTGGCTGATAATCCAGGGTTTGTGTTCTTCCAAGAAAGAAATTACATTAAATTTTCCAAAGCGATAAGGCACAACAATTTCTAGGCCTTTTTGTGGGGTAACCTGCAGTTGAAGACGCTTAGCGCGTTTGCTTTTGCGTAGTTGGTAAGGCGGTGGCCAGGTGACTTCTTGCTCTGGCAGTGAAATAAAAGGATATTCCATCAGTGTATTTGTTAAATGAGGTATATGTTTCAAATTTACCCCTCAATGTTACTCTAGTTAATAAGACAGGGGGCAGTAATATTCTTGCCAAAAACTCAAAATGGCTTCATTTCAATCAGATACTGAAGAGCAAGAGAGCGGCTTTCAGCTAGTCGCTGTAAGTGATGATACTCTTTCTTTTAGGCTAAAAGAATGCAAAGTAGACGCATTGCTCCCTGAGTTGGCAGAGCGCTTGAACAAGTTCCTCTGGGACCAAAAGAAAGTACCCGAAAGCACTTCTTCAAAGCCAAGCAGCCCGCCTGCGCCTGAAACACTTACTTCTTCTCTCTCTGTGCTAGCGATCACCCCTGCTTCCCCTATCCTGTATGCAAACATGGTGATAGAAAAAAATGATGGCGTATCAATTTCTTATGTTATGAATTTTATATTTTGCTTGAAAGAGGCGGCCCAACTTCATGCCTTAAAAATCAAAATTAAGAGCAATCTTGAGAGTGTCTCTAATGAAGAAATGAAGCAGATTGTAGCATTCCTTACCCCTTACCCTTTTCAAAGATTGGATCTGAGTGACTTTAGCTTTACAACAAGTCAAGCAAAAGAACTTGCTATGGGTATGAGGAAAGCCTCGCTGAGCAACAAATCCTTGGTGCTACCCAAAGCCATTCAAAAGGCTTTGCCTGAACTTGCTGCTTTCTCGAGGGTAACCTTTGCCTAAACACATCGCTTTTAGCAAATGGACTCGAGGACTTAAAAAAAACAATATATTTATGCAATATTTCTGACTTAATTTACAGGCGCTTTGCTAGCGGTGCTTAAGCTCTTGAACAACAAGCAAGTAGCTGTTAACTTACTATTAATTAAATTATTTTTGTCGAATTGTCTTTAAGGCTTCACCATGAAACTCATTTTAAAACTGATCGCCGGTATTGTTGTTGGTATTGTTATCGGCCTCTTTGTGCCTGAATTTCTAATTCGCTTATTAATCACCATCAAACTTATTTTCGGTAATTTTCTTGCCTTTGTGGTGCCCTTTATTGTTTTCTTTTTCGTGGCAAGCGGCATTTCAGGCCTGGGCAAGCAATCTGGACGTATCGTGGGCTTCACTATTGGCATCGCTTACTTTTCAACGTTGTTAGCGGGGATCTTAGCCTTCGTGGTCGCTAGCCAGGTTGTGCCTTTATTTTCGCCTGATCAAAGTGTGATCAGTGAACATGTGGTACTGGCCCCTTTCTTTGATATCGATTTAACGCCAGTGATGAGTGTGATGACGGCTATTGTGTCTGCGTTTCTATTTGGTATTGGTGTCGCCAAAACAGAGACCTTTGCACTTAAAAAAGTGATTGATGAAGGTAAGGCCGTGATTGATTTAGTGATCACCAAAATCATTATCCCCTTCCTGCCCTTCTATATCGCCAGCATTTTCGCTAATTTAACGGCGGAAGGCGCAGTAGCGGAAGTACTCAGCATCTTTGCGGTTGTGTTACTGCTGGCGGTTACCCTGCATTGGGTGTGGCTCACCACACAATATATCATCGCGGGTTTAATCACTGGGAAAAACCCCTGGCATTTACTTAAAAACATGTTCCCGGCTTATGTGGCGGCAGTGGGCGCCATGAGCAGTGTGGCGGTCATACCGGTGACTTTGCGTGGTGTAAAAAATAACGGCGTTAAAGAGAATGTGGCTAATTTTTCAGTGCCTTTGTGCGCGACCATCCATCTTTCCGGCAGCATGATTACGATTGTGACGTGTGCGTTTGCGGTGATGACACTCACCGCTGGGTTGAGCATTCCCTCCTTCACCCAGATGCTTCCTGTTATCTTTATGTTGGCCTTGATTATGGTGGCGGCCCCCAGTGTGCCTGGAGGCGGTATTATGGCGGCAATTGGTATCTTGACCTCTATGCTTGGTTTTACAGAAACAGCCATTGGCTTGATGATTGCGCTTTATATTGCGCAAGATGGCTTTGGCACAGCCACCAATGTCACAGGCGATGGCGCTATTAATGTGGTGATTGATCAATCAGTCAAACACCAAGAAGAGAAAGCAAATGTTTAAGTCATTCCGACTGGAAACCTGGGTAACTGGGCTTGCGCTGTTCTCAATGTTTTTTGGGGCAGGTAATGTTACCTTTCCCTTGCTGGTCGGTGAAGCCGCGGGAGATCAAAATCTATTTGCTATTTCAGGTTTATTGATCACGGCGGTTGTCATGCCAATGGTGGGGTTGATTGCGATGCTGCTATTTGGCAGTAATTATCGCGCCTTTTTCCTACGCATCGGCAAAGTGCCCGGCCTGTCGTTGATGTTTTTGGCGATGGCTTTACTTGGCCCTTTTATGGTTATTCCCCGTTGTATCGCGGTTGCCTATGACACCTTAAGTTATCAAATAACGACTATGCCAACCTGGTCGTTTAGTGTGCTTGCTTGCGTGACCATTTTTGCTTTGATCTTTAATCGACATCAAATTGTGAATCTATTAGGCTATATTCTTACGCCTATTTTGTTGGGTTTTTTACTATTAATTTTAGCCACGGGTCTTATCAATCCACCTTCTGCCTTACCCGTAGATGAGGCGGGCTTCGGTTTGTTTTTACATGGCATACGTGAAGGCTATAACACCTTAGACTTAATCGCCGCCCTCTTTTTCTCGACGATGGTGTGGATGAATATTAAAAAACACACTCCCCTCTCACACCGCGAAGACCGCGCCTATTTGATTAAAGCCTCTATTAAAGCTGCTATTATTGGTGGCAGCTTGTTAGCCATTATGTATTTAGGTTTATCTTATGTCAGTGCGGCTTATGCCGACCCTGCATTTGACAGAGTCACTTCACCTGCGCAATTACTGGTTGCATTGGCTTTTCATTTATTAGGCAATGTGGGAGGTGTATTAGCAAGCATTGCGATTGCGCTGGCTTGCCTGACCACCGCCATGGCATTAACAGCCATTTCAGCAGACTTTTTGCGTACACAAATTATCCGTGATGCGGCAAAACTGAATTATACGTCAGCGGTGTTGATTTGCTTGGCTATTACTTTTGCAATGAGCTTGCTAGGCTTTAGCGGCATTATGCGCCTGGCGATCCCTATTTTATTTATCGCCTACCCGGTTTATATTGTGGTGAGTTTATTTAACTTAGGGCATCAGGTGAAAGGCATTACGATGATTAAAACCCCTGCCTTAATCGCTTTTTTAGCGTCGTTTGGGTATTTTATTTTCACCCTCTAACAAGGCTTAAAGACTACCGTTTAAGTTAAGCGAGTTATCGCTGTCTGCATCATCGTCTATCGCCGCTTTGGCAGCATCGCTGCGTTCTTGCTCAAGCTGTGCCAGATATTCAGGTGTAATATTGCCAGTGGGGTATTCACCCGTAAAAACGGAACAATCAAATGTTTGAAGGGCTGGGTTTTCTTTAGACACTGATAGCATTAAATCACTTAGGTCTTGAAAAACTAACCAATCTGCACCGATCAATTCTGCTATTTCTTCATCCGGGTGGCTATGGGCAACCAGTTCTTCCACCGCGGGCATATCGATCCCGTAAACATTTTGATAACGTACCGCGGGTGCAGCAGAGGCAAAATACACTTTTTTCGCACCGCTATCACGGGCCATTTGAATAATTTGCTTTGAGGTCGTGCCTCTGACAATGGAATCATCGACTAGCAGTACATTTTTGCCACGAAACTCCATGTCGATAGGGTTTAATTTTTGGCGCACAGATTTCTTACGCACACTCTGCCCCGGCATAATAAATGTGCGGCCGATATAGCGGTTTTTAATAAAACCTTCTCGATGCATCACATTCAAATGATAGGCTAACTGCATCGCGGCTGTGCGGCTGGTGTCGGGGATAGGCATGACAACATCAATATCATGATCAGGGTACAAGCGCTTAATTTTTTGCGCTAATAGCTTACCCATGCGCAAACGCGCCTTGTGAACAGGCACTTTATCAATCACTGAATCTGGGCGCGCTAAATAAACATATTCAAAGATACAAGATTTATATTCAGGCGCACTGGCACATTGTTGCGTGTGTAATTTGCCATCTGTGTCGACATACACCGCTTCGCCAGGAGCAATATCACGCTCCACGGTATAGCCGGCTGTACTTAAAGCAACACTTTCAGAAGCCACCATATATTCTCGACCTGCTTCAGATTCTCGATAACCAAAAACAGCGGGGCGAATACCCAAAGGGTCACGGAAGGCCACCATACCATAATCGGTAATCATCGCAACGGCCGCATACGCCCCTTCGCAACGCTCGTGTACGGATGTCACGGCCGCAAAAATATCTTCGGGTGTGAGGTCAAGCTTGTTCTGCGCTTGTAAGGCGTTAGCAAATACATTTAAGAGTAGCTCAGAATCTGAGCTGGTATTCATGTGGCGGCGATCTTTAATAAACAGATCTTTGCGCAACTGCTCCGCATTGGTGAGATTGCCGTTATGACCCAAACTAATGCCGTAAGGTGAATTGACGTAAAAAGGCTGCGCCTCGGCTTCACTTGTGCAGCCGGCAGTGGGATAACGCACATGCCCTATTCCCATATTGCCTTGTAAACGGCGCATATGGCGGCGGTGAAACACGTCTCTGACCAGGCCATTGCCTTTGCGTAAGAATAAATGCTCGCCATCGCAAGTCACAATACCAGCCGCGTCTTGGCCTCGGTGTTGTAAGATGGTAAGTGCATCGTAAAGAAGTTGGTTAACAGGGGTTTTCGCAACCGCGCCGACAATACCGCACATAAAATTACCTCAAAACTGTGATTGCCGCCATGGCCTCTGGATCCATATATTGTTGCATTGATTCGGGTAAGCGCTCGGCAAGCCAAGCCACAACATTTTCAAGTACTGATAGCGTCCAAGACGCTTGCCACCAGTTGGTTTCGGGCATGAGCGTCCAATTGGCTAAGACACCAAACAAGACGATGACCAATACCCCTCTTATGGCACCAAATAGTGCGCCGATAAAGCGATCGGTGCCGGTGAGCCCTGTTTTAACAACCAACTTGTGAACAACGTAATTCACCAAGGCGCCGATAATCAAAGTGACAATAAACAGCAGCAAAAAGCTCAAAATATGCCGTGCAGAAGGCGTACTTATTTTTGCTGCAAACAACTCACTGAGATCGGTCGAAAATTGTATCGCTACCCAAAATGCGAGTACCCATGTGATTAAAGAGATGGCTTCTCGTACAAAACCACGCACTAATCCAATCACAACGGAAAGCGCTATGATAGCAAATAATGTGTAATCTATCCAACTCATTATGATGAACCCTGGCCTAAAAAGCCTACCCCGTGTTACCCGGGTAAGAAACAATCAGCCCTTCTAAGCCAAAGTCAGCAGCAATGCCGATGAGCAGGCTTTCTGCTTCTGTACGGTCAGCGACGGGGCCAATGTAAATTTTGATTAATGCTGAAGCATCTTCTCGAGGAATTGATTGGGTTTGGGCAAGATAACCCTCTGATTTAAGATTGGATTTTAATGATAACGCATTGTCTTCATTGGAAAAAGTGCCTATTTGCACTATCCAGCCTTCATCAGGATTATTAAGATTTAAGGGCGCGGCTTCTTCAACAGCAACTTCCTCAAGTGCTTTCTCAGGAGCTGGCTCTTCTTCCAGTGGCTCAGCAAAAATCACTTCTAAGTCATTGTCTTCAGGCAAGGCTGCTAATACATCTGGAGAGGCTTGGTAGATTTCCATCGCTTCAACAGGTGGTTCTAAGTGACTGATTTCAGGTAAAGTAGGTGCCGGCGGGATATCCGCACGCTGTTGCTCTTCCACTGTGGGCGCGCCATCCAAAAAAATGGGGATCACAATAACCCCAAGCGCAATCAGTAAAATTGCCCCAATCAGACGTTGTTTAAATTGTAGCCCCATCGCATCTTGCCTCGTGATTGTGCCTTTGCTGGCCGGGTGACAACACTTCCCCTACGGTATGAAATGATCCAAATATTACCACACGATCCCCTGTTTGTGCTGCTTGCATTGCCGCTTTGTAAGCCGCTGTGATATTGTCAAATAAGGTAGCTTGGCTGCTCTTGTCAGCGGCAACCAGCCCCTGCTGTAACGCTGCAGCCGAGGCCCCGCGTGGGCCGGGCAAACTGCCCAAATACCAATCATCCATCATCTCTACCAGCGGCGCTAAACTGGCGGTAATATTTTTATCTTTTAGCATGCCTAGCACGGCGTGCGTGCGGCCCGTGTGTTTTTCGATGTGCAAACGCTCAGCCAGCAGCGCCGTTGCCGCGGGGTTATGGGCAACATCATAAATTTCAGTCACGCTACCAGCTTTAACCTGATAGCGACCGGGAAGCATGCAGCGTTGCAGCCCTTTGCGAATGGCTTCTTCTGGAACGGCCAGCAGCGTTTGTGAAGAAAGTGAGGCGATCACACTGGCCGCATTTTGCAACAGAATATTAGGAGCGGGTTTCGGTAAGGCAGTATATTGCTTGCTCATACCTTGCCAATGCCAGCTCTCTCCTTCTACTTGATACTGGAAGGCATCATTCTGGCAATGCAACGGTATTTCATGCTTTGAAGCGTAATCAGCAACGGTATGCGGCAAGTCGGTATCGCCCCAAATAGCAGGTTTTGTCGGCCGAAAAATGCCGGCTTTTTCTAAAGCAATTTGTTCACGAGAGTTACCCAAGTATTCTTCATGATCGATGCTCACCGAGCTGACAATCGCGCAGTCTGCTGGAAGCATATTCACCGCATCCAGACGCCCACCCAAACCGACTTCAAGCACAAGCACATCTAAGGGAGCGTGTTTAAAAATGCTCAAGGCTGCCAATGTGGTAAATTCAAAAAAAGTGAGGCTAATCTCTCCCCGGGCCTTTTCAATGATAGCCAGATGTTCGCATAAGGTGTCATCATCTACCTCACAACCATTGATACGAATACGCTCATTGAAGCGCCATAAATGCGGTGACGTGTAGGTGCCAGTAGAATAACCTGCTGCACGCAACATGCTTTCAAGCAAGGCGACACAAGAGCCTTTGCCGTTGGTGCCGGCAACGGTAAAAACAGGCAGGTTTGTTTGAGTGAGGTTTAAGGTTTGCGCAACCTGTGTAATACGGCTTAGGCCTAAGTCAATCGTCTGTGGGTGCAGGCTCGTCAGATAATCTAGCCATTGTGGCAAACCCCAATCCGATTGTGCAAGCGTCATATTTAGTTTGTAGCAGGATAGTGCATTAATTTAGTGAGAATGCCGGCAATGCGGTCGCGCAATTCTTGTCGTGGCACGATCATGTCTACGGTGCCGTGCTCCAGTAAAAATTCACTGCGCTGAAAGCCTTCAGGCAAGGTTTCTTTTACCGTTTGTTCAATCACACGTGGCCCGGCAAAACCAATTAAGGCTTTTGGTTCAGCGATATTCACATCCCCCAGCATGGCCAGACTGGCGCTGACGCCGCCCATGGTGGGATCGGTCAATACTGAAATATACGGCAAATGCTGTTCAGAAAGCTTGGCTAAGGCCGCACTGGTTTTCGCCATTTGCATGAGTGACGTTAAACCTTCTTGCATGCGCGCCCCGCCACTGGCAGAGAAGCACACCAATGGGCATTGTTTTTGTAAGCTGCGCTCAGCCGCTAATACAAAGCGCTCGCCGACAATTGAGCCCATGGAACCGCCCATAAAACTAAAATCAAAGGCGGCCACCACAATCGGGATTTGTTTTAAAGTACCTTCCATTGCCACTAAGGCATCTTTTTCCCCCGTGGCTTTTTGGGCCGCGCTGAGTCTGTCTTTGTATTTTTTGCTATCACGGAATTTCAATGGATCAGATGGCTCAAGTTCTACCCCTATTTCTTCTCGCCCTTCTAAATCTAAAAAGATATCTAAACGGCGGCGCGCGGTAATGCGCCCGTGGTGACCGCATTTGGGGCAGACATCTAATGAGCGCTCAAGCTCCGTGCGGTATAAAATTGCCTTGCATTTGGAGCAATTTTCCCAAAGGCCTTCCGGCACGCCTTTTTTGGCCTTGCCTTCTGTACGAATACTGGAGGGTAAAATTTTTGAAAACCAACTCATGATATGACCATTTTAATTAAAGCTGAGGTTTGTATTTTAGGTAAACATTATAAATTAGCAGCGCTCTTCTTGAAAGCAATCAAATCTAGTTAATTAACTGGCTTTTATTTTGAAAATAAAAAAGAAAAAATAAAGTTATCTTTCTGGCTTTCCAGGGAGAATAGGATAACTTGATGTTGGGATTAAATAGATTTCTGGGTAATCCACTTTTACTAAATACAAACCTGAAGCCGGCGCTGTCACCCCCGCATGGCGCCTGTCTTGCCCTGCCAGCACTGCGCCGGCCCATTCTACTGCCTCCTCCCCCGCTCCGATGCTGAGCAACACCCCCACAATATTGCGCACCATATGGTGCAAAAAAGCATTCGCGGAAACATCCACAGTGATATAACTTCCTTGCCGCGTCACCTTTAGCTGCCTGATCGTGCGAATAGGCGTTTTCGCTTGGCAGCCGCTGGCGCGGAATGCTGAAAAATCATGCTCGCCGATAAAAGCATCCGCGGCCTGCTGCATTTTTTTTTCATCGAGTGGCCGCAGCGCCCATGATACGTATTTGCTGTATATCGCCGGCCGCACAGGGTCGTTAAAAATAATATAGCGATAATGGCGCGCCGTTGCTGAAAAACGCGCATGGAAATCTTCAGGCACTTCTTTGGCCCAGCGCACACAAATTGACGGTGGCAAATTCGTGTTGGTGCCCAGCACCCACGCCCGTAAAGTGCGCTTGGCCGTCGTTTCAAAATGCACCACCTGCCCGCTGCCATGCACGCTGGTGTCAGTGCGGCCCGCGCAAATGGTTTGCACGGGATGATCGGCGACTTTGCTAAGCGCGGTTTCGAGCGATGCTTGTACGCTGGCGGCATCTACTTGGCGCTGCCAACCAAAATATTCACTGCCGTCGTATTCAATGCCGAGTGCGATACGGATATTTGTCGTCATAAATACGAATACACCCCAAACCCCACCGCGATCATCGCCACCATATACACTGACACCCACAGCGCAAAAACATTCCGTACCACACCCCACAACAATACAAACTTTGATACAAAACTAGCCAGCACAACAAGCATTAAGATATGAGTTGCTTCCGGTGCGTCTAACTTATTTTCAAAAAACAGCGTTGCCGTTGCCAATGACACGCCATGCATTTCAAATAAGGCACCGATAAAGCTGACGATACTGATCCCTTCTGTTCCAAAAAAGTGGCCTGCCAAACTGGCCAGCACGATCATTGCCCCGATAAAACAAGCCAAATACAGAACGGATTTAATATCCAGGGGGCTGCTAGGTTGCGATATCACCGTGTTAGCTTCTGGCCGAAAAACCAATAACGCACTGCTTGCCCCTACTGCCATCATTGCAGTAACAGGCCAAATAACATGGGAAATCAAGGAAGGTGCTGCCATCGCCACCACAATCAGAAAGACTACCAACATGCCAATAATTGAAAATAACGCGCCCGTCACAAGTGAACGTGAGAGTGCGGGATTATCTTGCGACATCTTGGGGATAGTGGCAAAAACAGCTGTACTTGACACCAAGCCGCCAAAAAAACCTAACATGACAATACCCAGGCGGCGCCCAAATACCCGGATAGCCACGTAGCCTGAGAACTGTATCAGTGCCAGCAGCAATACCAACATCCCAAAACGCCGTGGGTTAAAGAGCGCCCAGGGGTCAATCGTTTCATTGGGCAAAAATGGTAGTACCGCAATACCAATAAACACAATGGTGATTGCGGCTTGCAGTTCCTCTGTTTTAATTTGCTGGCGCGCAAATTTATGAAGCCGTTCTTTGCCAAATAAAATCACCAACACCGCCACGCCTAAGGCAGCGGCGAGAATAGGTTTACTGAAGGCAAGGTAACCTAAGCAAAACACCACGGCCCCTGCCGTTTCGGTGGTTAAGCCGACGTCTAATTTGCGTTTATGTTTTGTTGATCGAAAATAGCCTAATAAAATGGCGCCAAAAACAAAGGCGCTTAACAGGAGTGTGATGGCGAGCGTATTGATTTCTGCTGCCAAGGTACCCAGCAGTGCAAACAGTACAATGGTGCGCATGCCAATGGCTTCTGCGGCTTTGCCGTGGCTACGCTCACGCTCTAGGCCGATGAGGAAGCCGATGACAAGGGAGATGATATAGGGACGTAGGTATTCGATCATGGTGTGATTTTTGGAGGAAAGAACCCCTCACCCCAGCCCTCTCCCCTTAGAGGGGAGAGGGCGTCAGTGTATTGGTTTAAAAAACATCGGCGCTAACATTTCATTTCCTTGCTTTACCCGCCTTTTTGGGAAGTAAGAAAAAAGTGTCTGAGTATATTTAAATACGTTTCAGTAGTTGCTCCGCTTCTTTGCGTTCTGCTTTATCGCCTTGGGCGATCACTTCTTTTAATATTTCTGCTGCGTTTTTCTTGTCATCCATGTCAATATAAGCGCGCGCCAAATCAAGTTGCGTGGCAGCGGCGCGCTGATGGAAGGGATGGTCTGACGGTAATGTTGTTTCCACGTCTGTGTCTGCTTCATTTTCGGCCGCTGTTTGGCCTGCTTGGGTATTTGCATTTTTGACTGCCGCCTCCCCTGCTGCTTCTGCTTTATTGGCCGCGGCGACAGCCCGGTACGCTGGGTTGCTTGCGATCTCTTTTGCTAACGCCGTTTCTCGGCGCAGTTTCTTCATCACTTGAAACACCCAAACACCTGCAATTAATAAGAAAGCAAGTAAAATGAGCGGCGAAATACGGGTGGTATTGGTCAGTGTAAATTGTGTTGAGTTGATTTCGTCATAGCGTAAAGCAGACTCTGCTTCGTGCGCGGCGACTAATTCAGCCAATGTATCGGTATAGGCAGATAATTTAGCAAACTGTTCGCCTAGCATGCCGGTATCGTCTTTCACATTATCCAGCTCAATGCGTGACAAGACCAATTCTGCCTGCAAGTTAGCCACTTCTTCTTGCAATGCCGGTACACTTTCAATTTCATAACGCAACGAGCTGATCTCCGTGTACGCTTCGTTAATAACTTCCGTAAATTTCTGCTGCACATTGGCAATTTGTGTTGACAATTCAGATAAGGTGACCGTGGGTTCTGAATACCAATATTCATTTTGTGCTTTGACGGTGGTAAACGTATCGCTATCTGAATACCCTTGAATTTCATCGCTTGAGGGCAAGGTTAAAAAACTACCTGCTTGCAGTTGATTAATGTTTTGATTGGCAAATGCCGTCTGGTTTTTATCTAAAAAGGCCAACATGATTTTTTGGACAGAGGCGGTTTCTGAACGCTCTTCGCGGAATTTACGCGCGATATGCCATAGCGTGTCTTCACGCGAAACAGGGCCATAGTAGTTGCCTGAAAAATCGGTGGTGCGTTCTTGCGCAATATCAGACAGCAGCGCATCAAATTCTGCGCGAGAGACTTGTGTAAATTGAGGCGCTTGGCTATTAGGTTGCGTGACTTCCATTTCTTCGGTTTCTTCTGGTTTTTCTATCGCGGCTTCTGTTGGTGCATTCATTGCCCATTCAGGCACTTCCGCAAGCTGTATGCTGTATTGATCCAACAAGCTGCCATTAGGCCAGCTGACTTCAAAAAGCAACTCAACAAGCGACTCATCAACAGGCTCATTTGAGGCAATCCAAATAACAGGCTTACCTTCTGCATTTTGTGTGACGTGAAGCTCTACGCTCTCATGATGAGGCATGAGTGTAATGCCTGCTCGCTGATAATGACGTCTTGAGGCTGGGGTGACTTTAATCCTATCAAGCTGTTCAGAGTCAACTTTCAGTAAAGCAATTTCAGCTGCCAGAGGCTGATTTAGATAAGAATGCACATTAAGATCACCTAAATCCAAAGAAAATAAAACCTTAGGATATAGGGTTAATGCGATAATTGAGATAATAGAAACAAGGTGTCGTCGCTGCATTACTTTTATTATTGTTTTTTTATTAGTTATTAGGTTTATTTTAAACTTCTTTTATTATTGTTTATCGGGTCTATTTTAAATTTCTTCCGAAACTCGCTGTGGCGAGTGAAGTGCGAGGCGCGAGGATCACAGAACCGCAATGGACTGTAGTCCATGAGGATTCGAGCACCGCAATAACAAAACAATTCACCACCACAGTAGAGTTTCGACCTAGGCGAATACGACTAACATAAACTCCTTCATATGATAGAGCGTCCAGGGCAGAAAATTAAACTCAATGCCTAGCACAGCCACTGATGCTAGGAAAACAAGTATCAAGGTGGCGCGCCCGCCCGGTGCTTGATAGCCCCTTGCAATTTTGCAGCGATATCGCCCATTCCACACCATCAAGACAGGTAGAATACCATATAAGATAACCACACAAGCCCCGGCATAACCCAATGCGATAATAAAACTGCGCGGGAAGAGTATGCTTAATATCACGGTAGGCACAAAGACCGCCGCCACTAAGATTAAACGCCCCAGCGCCGTTTTTCTGATTTTAAAACCATCGGCTAAAAAGTCTGCCAGACTCAGTGAAGCACCGAGTAAGGAGGTGACTAAGGCAAACAACGAAAACGCTGCCGTGGCCGTTGAAATCCAGGTACTGTTTAAGATGCTATCAAAAGCATGCGTTAGCGCGGCTGAAGGCTGGCCGCTGGCATGCATCTCAATCAAACCGCCGGTACCTGTCAGCGGGATCACGCCCAGTACAATGAGCTCCCAAATACAATAAATAAAGAAAGGAATAAAACTACCAATAATGATGGAGCGTCGTAACATCACCACATTATTATTTAGGTAGGTTTTTAAGCTAGGGACGATAATGTGATAGGTCAACGCCGTGACGATAACAGGTATCGCCATTAAAGAGTAATTTTGGACACAAGAAGTGAGTTTGCCCATATTCACATGGGGCGCAATTAACACCACCATCACGATGTAACTGATCACAAAACCCAGTACCGCTAAACGATTAACATAATCCACCGCCGCTGTGCCGTAATAAATAAAATAAGCAAAAATACCGGCAAAGATATAAATGGAATACGGTGCGAGAAACGCCAGTAGCGTGGTGCTTTCAAAAGCATGTGCAAGTAAGGCCGCGCCCCCCGACACATAGGCAGTGGTGATGGCATACAGCAACAACAAAAAGGTGACCCAAGCCACCCCTGCCCCAGGCTTGCCGAGGGTGGTTCTGGCCATCGAAATAATATTGGTATCGCCGTCTATCCATAGGGCGACTTCCAATACAAGCAAGCCGGTGAAGACCATTAAGACCCATACCGCAAAGAACAGCATGATATTCGGTAAAAAGCCTTCTAGCGCGGTGACAACAGGTAACGCCAGCATACCGGCCCCGACACAGGTACCTGCAATCAAAAGGATGCTGCCTAACATTCTGCCTGTCATATCATGCTCTCTTTATTGATTCGGATTTATCTATTTGCCCGCGGTCACGCAGGAAATGGTCCATTAGCACTAATGCCAGCATGGCTTCCGCAATGGGCACAGCACGTATGCCCACACAAGGGTCATGTCGGCCTTTTGTGCGGATCGCCGTCGTGTGCCCCTGGGTATCGATGGTCTTGCCGGGCATGGGAATGCTGGAGGTTGGTTTTAAGGCCATCCGCGCACTCACCGTTTGTCCCGTGGAAATGCCACCGAGTATTCCGCCCGCGCAGTTGCTGAGAAAGGTGACTTCCCCGCTCTCAGGGTCAATTGTCATTTCATCGCGATGCTCACTGCCGCGCTGGGCAGCAGAAGCAAACCCGGCCCCAATCTCAACGCCTTTGACCGCGTTAATACTCATTAAGGCATGTGCGATATTGGCATCAAGCCGGTCAAAAACAGGCTCACCCAAACCGGGCGGCACATTGAGGGCTTCAACATGCACACAGGCGCCAATGGAGTCTTGGGCTTTTCGAATAGAATCAATGTAGCTTTCTAACTCGCCAAGCTTTGCGGGCTCTGCGCAAAAGAAGGGATTTTGGTTAACGGCTTCCCAGTCTTCACAGGCAAGCGACATCTCCCCCATCTGGGTTAGACAGCCACGAATATGGATTTGCTGGGTATCGCGCAGGTATTTCTTTGCAATGGCGCCAGCGGCTACACGCGTCGCTGTTTCGCGGGCGGAAGCGCGCCCACCGCCACGATAATCCCGCACGCCGTATTTTTTGAAATACGTGTAATCGGCATGACCCGGGCGGAATTTGTCTTTGATATCAAGGTAATCTTTCGATTTTTGATCAGTGTTTTCAATGAGCAAGGCAATGGGTGTGCCGGTTGTGACACCTTCAAATACGCCAGAGAGGATCTTAACTTTGTCGGCTTCAGCGCGCTGCGTGGTAAAACGAGATTGCCCGGGGCGACGTCGATCTAACTCGACTTGAATATCTTCTTCGCTGAGCGGTAACCCTGGGGGGCAACCATCTATCACCGTACCGATAGCAGGGCCATGGCTTTCACCAAAATTGGTGACAGAAAATAATTGGCCAAACGTGTTCCCTGACATATGGTGCTGCTGGGTGATGATTATGGGTAGGCGGGATTATAAGATCTTATCGGGCTAGCTTGTAGCGGTATTTGGAAATTTTTTTCAAGTTCTTTTCGAGTAAACATAAACACACCGTCTCCGCCACGCGCAAAATCAAGCCATAGAAAGGGAATATCGGGAAAAGCGGCTTCCAAGGCCTCAGCACTCTCCCCTACTTCAACGATCAGCACGCCTTCTGGCGATAAATAATGTGCTGCTTCTTTCAAAATACGTTGCACTAAAGCAAGCCCTGCGTTTTCAGCGTGTAATGCCATCGCGGGCTCATGTTGATACTCATCGGGTAAGCTCGCAAGACTATTTGCACTCACATACGGAGGATTACTGACAATTAAGTCATATTGCGCTTCCGGCACGGCGCTGAATAAATCAGACGCAATAAAGTTCACCCTATCAAGGCAATCGTGAGCCTGTGCATTTTGTTGGGCAACAGATAACGCGTCGTTCGAGAGATCAACCGCATCCATTTTGGCTTGGGGTAAATAATGGGCACACGCAATGGCGATGCACCCGGAACCTGTGCACATATCGAGTATTTTGGGTGTCTCTGTGTTGGATAACCAGGGTGAAAATTGCTGCTCAATGAGTTCTGCGATTGGGGAGCGTGGGATCAAGACCCGCGCATCCACATAAAACGGCAAGCCTGCAAAATAAGCGGTGTGTGTCAGATAAGGCAGTGGCAACCGCTCGGTCACGCGCCGTTTTGCTAAGGCAAGTATTTGCTCGCCTTCTTTTTTCGGCACAATATTATTGAGTTCTGATTCTTTGATATCGTCTTTGCCCAGCACACTCATCATGACGCTCACCGCTTCATCCCAAGGATTGTCGGTGCCATGCCCATAATAAAGGTCGGCTTCTTCAAAATAAGCCGCGATCCAGTGGAGAAAGTCGCTAATCGTATTAAGTGCTTTCATTCAAATACGCGCGCTTCGCTTTCTAGCATGACAGGAATGCCCTCTCTGATGGGGAAGGCAAGACGATCAGCTTTGCAAATAACTTCTGCCGCTTCTTTGTCATAACGCAGCGATCCTTTGCAAACCGGGCACGCCAGAATGTCTAGTAATTTTTTATCCATGTAATACTCTCCTCACACGTTCAAGTAATGTTGATGAAAAAGTTTCGTTCAAGACCCCATTCACGGGCAAATAATAATGACGAGCATCGGCAAAATCACGGCATTTTACAGCATCTTTTTCAGTCATGATGATGGTGCTGCCAGCATAATCAATGTCTTTTTTAGTCAACAGATAATGATCGCGAAAGCCGTGCTCAATGATTTTCAACCCCAGCTGTTTTAAAGTATTAAAAAAGCGTTGTGGGTGGCCAATGGCGGCCACGGCATGCAGCGGCTTGTCTTTTGGTAATGTGGACACAGAATACGCCACACCCCAAGGTGCCAATGTACAGACTTCCGTGGCCGCTAATTCCATACAAGCCCACTCAGATTCAACAGCCGGTTTGCCTGTGCTGACGACAAAATCAGCTTCTTTTAAGCGTGAGACGGGTTCCCGCAAAGGGCCCGCGGGCAAGCACTGCCCATTACCGAATAAGCGTTCACCATCTACCATGACAATTTCAATATCACGGCCTAATGCATAATGTTGTAAGCCATCATCACTGATCACAATGTTCGTATGGGTATGGCTGAGTAAATAGCGCGTGGCCGCCACGCGATCAGGGTCAATTACCACCGGGCATTGTGTGCGCAAGCTCAATAGCAGCGCTTCATCACCTACTTCCTGCGCCTGGCTATTTTCTTGCACTAAAACAGGGTATTGCTTGGCTTTGCCGCCATAGCCACGGCTGACAATGCCGGGCTGGTAGCCTGCCTCACGTAATAGTGCCGCTAACCAAATCACAAAAGGCGTTTTGCCATTGCCACCGACACTGATATTGCCCACCACAATCACGGGGGAAGAAAAAGCATGTATGGCGCGCTTGCCTGACGCAAATAAGCGTCGACGCCACCACACGATTAAGCGAAAAACCCAAGAAAAAGGGAGTAACAAACAACTTAAGGGGGTTAGTTTTTTACGCCACCACATTATCAATTTGACTGATTGGTTGTTTGTCTTGTTGAAATTGCATCTTGCGCAATTTGGCATAATAGCCATCGCTGGATAATAAGCGTTGATGCGTGCCCATCTCAATGATGCGCCCCTTATTAAGCGTGATGATTTTATCGGCGTTTTCAATGGTGGATAAGCGATGCGCAATAATTAAGGTCGTGCGGTTTTTCATCAGTTGGTCAAAGGCCTGCTGGATATAGCGTTCAGACTCTGTGTCCAATGCCGAGGTAGCTTCGTCTAAGATCAAAATAGGCGCGTCTTTTAAAATAGCGCGGGCAATGGCAATACGCTGCCGCTGTCCGCCTGATAATAATACCCCGTTACTCCCGACCTGGGTATGAATGCCCTCGGGAAGCTGGCTGATAAACTCCATGGCATAGGCGCTTTCTGCGGCCTTAATAATGTCGGCTTCAGTGGTTTCACCTAAGCGACCATAGGCAATATTATTCGCGATGGTGTCGTTAAATAAATTAACGCCTTGCGACACAAAGGAAAACTGTTTGCGCAGATCACCAAGCTTAATATCATTGATATCGACACCGTCTAGGGTGATCAGACCCGACGTACGTAGATAAAAGCGCGGCAAGAGATTGACTAAGCTGGTTTTACCGCTACCCGATTTTCCCACAAACGCCACACACTCACCTGGCGCAATGCTGAAATTAATGTCTTCAAGCACATTGCCTTTGTCGCGTGTGTATGCGAGTGAAACATTTTGATATTCAATTGCCCCTTTAGCGCAGGCCAAAGTTTGCGTGCCATGATCTATTTCAGGCACTTCATCTAGCAATTCAAACACACTTTGTGCGCCGACCAATCCTTGCTGAATTTTATGATTGATGCTGGTTAATTGTTTAATGGGTCTTAGCAAAGCAAACATGGCCACGACCATCGACGTAAACTCGCCGGCCGTTAGGCCACCTATGGCGGTGCCTGAGGTCGCAAAATAAACAGTGACGGCTAAGGCCAAGGCCGCAATGCATTGCACCAACGGCACGTTAATTGCAGCGGCACGCACGATGCGCATTTCTTGTTTGCGATTAACACGCGTCGCCTCATTAAAGCGGCTGGTTTCGTAATCATTACCACCGAAAATTTTCACTATTTTATTGGCGTCAAAGCTCTCTTCGGCAATATGCGCCGCATCGCCCATGGTTTCTTGAATGCGTCGCCCGTGGCGGCGAAACTTGCGGCTGACCAATACCACACTGCCGATCATGATGGGCAAGATCCCAAAGATCAATAAACTGAGCTGCCAACTAATGGTAACAATCACACAAAGTAAGAAAATAATAAGCGCCGTCTCGCGCACCACTGTGGCAATCACATCGGTGCTGACTTTCGCAATTTGCTCAATGTTATAGGTGAGTTTTGAAAGCAGTTGCCCTGTTTTGGAACGATCAAAAAAGTGTGTGGGCAGGCTTAATAAATGTGCAAACACCTTTTGGCGAAACTGCATAATGATGTGGCGGGCCGCCCACGCAAGCAAATAGGTGTATACAAAGGTAGCCGCCCCACGCAAGGCAAAAATACCCATGATAATAAAAGGCAGCATCTTAATGACGGCATGATTGCGCGCAACAAAGCCTTCGTCTAATAGCGGTTTGAGTAAAAAAGTGAGTAAGGCATCGACACCGGAAGAGAGCACACTGGCCACCAGCGCAATCGCAATCGCCCACCAAAAAGGACGAATATAGCCCAGTAAACGTTTATAGGTTGGCCAAAGATTATCTACTTTTTCTATTTTTTCTATTTTTTTTGTCACGTACTGCCTTCTGTGATGAGTGAGTGCCAAAAGCGGCGCTTTTCCTGTCGATACAAGCTTGGCGCGACTAGCCCCTGCTTAGCCGATAGCGTAAAGCTAATGGCACCTGTTTCTGCCACATTATACAGGGTTGCACCACTGTCTTCATAACGCTCAATAACCTCACTACGAGGAAATTGATAGCGATTCCTGTAACCCACTGGAAATAATACAAATTCTGCCTTAACTGCCGAGAGAAATTCTGCCCCTGAGGACGTGCTGCTCCCATGATGCGGTGCGACCAAGATCGTTGATTTTAACAGATCTTTACTCTTTTCGAGTAACTTTTCTTCGGCATACTGCTCAATATCGCCGGTCAGGAGCAGACGGTGAGCCCCTACTCTCACCTGGAGAACACAAGAGCTATCATTTCCCCGCGCTTCTGGGATATCTGGGTAGAGAAACGCAAACTCGATACCGCTCCATTGCCAACTTATCTCGCTTAAGCAATGTTTTGCATTTTCTATGCCTTTGACAGGTTCGCCAATAAAGATTTCTCCAACAGGCATGGCATTGAGTAAAGAAATTGCCCCACCCGTATGATCATGATGGTTATGACTCAAGACCAAGGTGTCGACTTGTTTAATGCCTTGTGATTGCAAATACGGCACGAGCACGCGGCTGCCGCTATCGCTTGTGCCAAATCCTATGCCCGTATCAAACATTAAAACGTGATCTTGTGTTCTGACGACAGAGGCTAAGCCCTGCCCCACATCCAGCAGTGTAAAATGCACTTCGCCTGCTTTTGGCGCGGCAGGTTTGAGTAAAAAAAGCGGTAATAAAAAGATAATACCCAGGAAACGCCCTGGCAAACCACGCGGCGCAAGCAATAAACCAATTCCGCACACGGCTAAAAAAACGCTGAGGGCATTCGGTGAAAATTGTTGCCAATGACTAAAGGGCAGCCTGCTTAAGCTCTCTATGATAGACCAAAGTCCTGACAAGCTTAGTTCGGCCAAACGTAAACACAGGTTCCCTAGCCCTTCATGCAATAACAATACACCTGTGCCAATAAAGGTGAGCGGCACCACAATAAAACTTATCCAAGGAATAGCAATCAAATTAACCAGTGGCGCAATTAAAGCACTTTGCTGAAAGAAGATTAAACACAGTGGCAGCAAGCCCAGCCAAACAACCCATTGGCTTTTCCAAGCTTGTTTTAGTTTATTGCCGGGCTGCAGCCGCCCCGCAAAGGTATAGAGCAATATCCCAACAGCAGAAAATGATAGCCAAAACCCAACAGAAAGTGTTGAAAAAGGATCGAGTAAAAGCACAAGCAATAAGGCCAAGCAAAAACTCTGCCACACACCCGTCGGACGATTGCTTATGACACTGCCCATGAAGACGCAAACCATGATAAAGGCCCTCTGCGTGGGCGTCGAAAAGCCCGCTAAGGCACTGTATAAAAGCGCTGCAACCATAGCGGCGACCGCGCCGGCTTTGACAGCAGGAAAATATAAACACAATGTGGGGAAACCCCGCCAAAGAAAGGTAAATACAAAAAAAGCAAAACCTGAGATCAAACCGATATGCAAGCCTGAAATGGCCATTAAGTGGTTGGTGCCGGTGCGTCGCAATGTCTCCCAATGACTGTCAGTCATGTTTGTACGCAATCCCAAGGCCAGCGCTTGGATCATGCCCACAAGCTCACGGCCTTCAAGAGCTAAATCTATTTTATTAAAGAGTGTTTGGCGTACACGCTGCACAGGGTAGGCAAAAGCAGGTGTCTCAAGCCATTTATTTTCGCCTTTTTGGTCGACATAACCTATTGCGCGTATTTTCTGTTGGAATAAATAGCGCTCGTAATCAAATCCACCTGGATTCATTGATCCCCAGGGGCGTTTTAAACGCACGGTCAATTGCCATTTGTCGCCGACCGACAGATGTTGTTGCAGCGAACGCTGATATTGATACCAGCTTAATTGAATATATTTTGGCCCGGGGACTTTCTGCAAACCGGCCTCACCCTCTTCCCATAAGGCATCCACTTTAAATTGAAAGCGCTGTGCATAACCTTGTTTTTCAGGAATAGAATGTATTGTGCCGACAGCAATAAGCGTTTTGCCTTCTAAACTTTCAGGCAATTCATGGCTCAATACCCAACTGGCATACAGGCCAGCATAGCTAAACCCTAACAGGCAAGCCGCCAACCAATAAAATACACGAGAAACCGCAGATGAAAAGCGCTGCGCGTAATAGCAAATAAATAAAGAAAGTGTGCCAAGCAGCACAAAAAGAAAGACGGATGGCAAACTGGCTAAGGTTTGTAGCCACAGCACACCCAATAAAAACGCACCCACCCATAGTCGCATCGCAACTCTCCAAGGGGGGATAAATTAAAAAGCTGTTACATCCTATTTATTTTAATTGGGCCACAGAGGCCCAATTGACCCAATTAAGTATTTTTGAGGCGATAGCGTTTTCCGCGACCACGAGCCTAAAAGCTCCTTTCATCAAATCATTGTGGCCTAGTCAAGTAATTTCAAAGTCATATGCTGAAAGTCCCCTCTCCCCTTTAAGGGGAGAGGGTGAGGGGTTATTATACTCTGACGTTAAACTAAAGTTTAACTCAACTGCCCATCCACCAACTGCAGCACGCGATCCATCCGCTGCGCAAGCGACATATCATGCGTCACCACCACAAAGCTTGTGCCCAGCACTTCGTTTAATTCGAGCATGAGATCATAAATGTGTTGCGCGGTTTTTTGATCCAAATTACCGGTAGGTTCATCGGCTAACACACACAGCGGCTCGGTCACCAATGCACGTGCCACGGCGGCACGCTGGCGCTCACCGCCTGATAATTCGCCGGGTTTATGCTGTAAGCGCTGCCCTAGCCCGACTTTCACTAAAATATCAGCGGCTTTTTCTTGCGCGGGTTTCGGTTTCATGCCACCGATCAACAATGGCATCGCCACATTTTCTAGGGCAGAAAATTCCGGCAATAAATGATGAAATTGATAGATAAATCCTAAATACTGGTTGCGCAAAAAACCCCGCTTTGCGGCTGAAAGCTGCGCAAGATTGACCCCATTGACATAGACATCTCCCGCGGTAGGCAGCTCTAGCCCGCCCAGCAAATGCAGTAACGTGCTTTTGCCTGAGCCCGAGGCACCGACAATCGCCACTTGTTCTCTTGGGGCAATATTTAAATCAATAGACTTTAAAACGTTCACATGCAGCTTGCCATCAATAAACGTTTTGGCAAGATGATGGCATTGTAATACAGGGTGCGCTGCGTTAGCTGTTTTGACTTCATCATTCATAACGTAATGCCTCCGCTGGTTGTGTGCGCGAAGCCCGCCAGGCCGGGTAAAGCGTCGCAAAGAAGCTTAGCGCTAATGCAATCAGACACACTTTTAGCACGTCGCTCCATAATAAATGGGACGGCAAGAAGCTAATATAATAAATATCAGAAGACATCAATTTGACATGGAAGAAGTTTTCAATGGCATCCACCCAATCGGTGATATTAAAGGCCATGACAATGCCACCCAGCAAACCCAACAAGGTGCCGACAAAGCCAATGACCGTGCCCTGCACCATAAACATGCCCATGATCGAGCGCGGTGAAGCACCTAAGGTGCGCAAGATAGCGATATCGTATTTTTTATCGGTTACCACCATGACCAAGGTCGCCAGCATATTAAAGGCCGCAACGGCAATAATCAGCATGAGCAGCAAAAACATCAAGGTTTTTTCAAGCTTCACGGCTTCAAAAAAGTTGCCGTGCTCACGCGTCCAGTCACTTAAATAATATTGCCCAGGTAAGGTATTGGCGACCTCACGTACAACACGTGGCGCGATATAGAGATCATCCACCTCAAGACGCACGCCGCTCACATTATCTCCCAAACGGAAAAAGCGCGCGGCGTCATCCAAATGAATAAAGGTAAAAGCACCGTCAAAATCATAACCGGCTTCAAACACCCCTGTGACGGTAAAGCGTTTAAAGCGTGGCAATACACCTGCTGGCGTGACGGTAGATTCTGGGATCACCACGGTCACTTTTTCACCCAGTTCTAGCCCCAAACCGTCTGCCAAGCGCTTGCCGACAACAATATTGAAGTCGCCGGGCACCAGGCTGTCTAAATCGCCTTCCACCATATGGGTAGCGAGCGTGGAAACGTTCACTTCTTCTGCCGGCAAAATACCCTGCACAAAAGTGGGCCGCGTGCGCCCGTGGTGGCTCAACAAACCCTGCCCGCGTACGTAAGGCGCGACACCCACCACTTCTGGGTGTGATAACGCACGCTGCGCAATTTGAGGCCAATCGGATATTTGTTGTTCCACGCCGGTAATCGTCGCATGTGCGGCCATGCCCAAAATACGTTCACGCAGCTCTTTATCAAAGCCGTTCATGACAGATAGCACCGTGATCAACGCTGTGACGCCCAGCGCAATCCCCAGCATCGAAATAAGCGAAATAAACGAAATAAAGTGATTGCGCCGCTTTGCGCGGGTGTAGCGTAAACCGATGTAGCAGGCTAAAGGTCTAAACATAATGACAAATGGCAATCACAAAAGAAGGAGGCAGCCAGTCTATCATGGCCTTTATGCCTTGAGAACAAGGCACCAATATAAGTTATAAGGTCGACTTATATTAATCTCTTTTTTAATCCTTGGATTCAACTTCTAACTGCAACAGCTCCTGTATCAAAGGGTTAGCGGCCAGTAGTACACTAACCTTGAGTTTGATATGGAGGAAAATGCACTTTGAGATTATACCAACAGCTAACCCAACCCCAACGATACAGGCTTAGTGG
>JAJFJF010000011.1 GCA_021774255.1 Gammaproteobacteria bacterium | reverse complement strand
AGCCTGTATCGTTGGGGTTGGGTTAGCTGTTGGTATAATCTCAAAGTGCATTTTCCTCCATATCAAACTCAAGGTTAGTGTACTACTGGCCGCTAACCCTTTGATACAGGAGCTGTTGCAGTTAGAAGTTGAATTCAAGTTTCAAAAAAAGAGCCAATTTTAGTATGCAAAATAACTACTAAAACCGCCAACAGTGATCATTCTCACTGATCGCTGGCTGGGCTGAAAGCGACTTCACTTCATTAACATCAAGTTCGGTAAACTTAGCGACTGTTTTGGGAGCTAGGCCTCCCTCCAGCATACGAGAAGCAATCTTTCGGGCCTTGCCTGCCTCACCTCTTGCTTCGCCTCTCGCTTCACCTCTTGCTTCACCTCTTGCTTCACCTCTTGCTTCAAGTTTTTCTGCAATTGTCATAATTTCACCTCGCGTGGTTAATCACAAGCTTTACTAATATGTTGATTGAGGAGAAAGCGACTTCACTTCATTAACATCAAGTTCGGTAAACTTAGCGACTGTTTTGGGAGCTAGGCCTCCCTCCAGCATACGAGAAGCAATCTTTCGGGCCTTGCCTGCCTCACCTCTCGCTTCACCTCTCGCCTCACCTCTTGCTTCAAGTTTTTCTGCAATTGTCATAATTTCACCTCGCGTAGTTGATGATAATTCTTTTTGAGCTTCGATGCGTTCCATAAGCTGATCAAGTTGTTCCGTATTAGAGACTGCCAGCAAATAGCTAAAAGTCTTTGTAAGATAGTAGCATCCGTTTTCAACCTTATCAATCTGCGCCCACAATGAAATCGTTTCATCAAAATACGGCTGAATATCAGGCTCATAAGCGCGTTTCATGGTCAGCATCATCAATGCAGACCACAGGCGCTCTTTCAAAATATTATCATCGATTTGGCCAAGGTCAATCAGCTGAAAAGGCTCGTATAGTACCGACTTAGCAAGCACAGGATCAGCAAATAATTCAAAAATATCGAGCGGTTGTGTATAGCGCGCTCTGCCATTATAAAAAACAATCGGATAAACAACAGGCAACGTCGCCGTTCGCTTTTGTTGAAGATGCCAATCCATAATTTCGAAAATATATTTTACTAAACGAAATGCCATCAAATGCTCAGCAGAGCTTTGGTGTTCAGTCAAAATATAAATATAAGCTTGTTCTTTTGATTTGGTTAGCTCCACGCTGTAAAGAATATCAGCTTCTTTTCGTTTTGTCTTTTGGTTAAACAACTTGCTGTTTTCGAATCTTAATTTATTAAAATTAATTTGCGTTGCAATTTTCTTTGGCAAAAACTGTTGCAAGAAGTCTTTTGCCACACGAATATCTTGCATAGAAGAATGAAAATAATTGTCATGTGGGTTTTTAATACTGCGCGACGCCATGCTTTTTCAGATTCAGTAAACAAATAATCACTCACGCTATGGGGGTGTTTTTTGCGTGACGCATATTTGGGGAGGGAATAAGATATTAATATATGAAAAAAGAAAAAGGATCAATAGTGTGACTAAAAAACTTATACAAGTTGTGATCGTTAGCAAGAATACATGATGGACAGCACTTCGTAGCACCTAACATAACAAGTTATATGAATAACAACAATTGTGCGCTTTTTTTTCTTCTTGAATTAACAAGCCAATGCGGTCAACTTAAAACTTACTTTTTACATTTTACTGAGCTCAACTGAGCTCACAAGTCCGACAATGCAAGCAAGCCGTACTTTCTCTTTCGTTTTCGATCAAGGTAGCGGTGATAGCATTTGTAACTGGTGTAGCCAATACTGACCGCAGAGGCGGTAACACTGCAGACAATCATGACCATCCTGCCGGTACTGGTCTCCAAAAATGGGCCCCCTCCTTTACCACCTCCCCCATCAGACAGCGCCGAAAATGACGGTGGCAACGTGGGCACAATGTCAGAAGCACTGCCCACAAAAAGTGCCAAGCTACCGGGTGTGCTGCCTGCTGCTGGGATCACAAACTCGATGTAAATCGCATCATCAATTTGGAAAAACTCAGCTTTCGTTGCACCATACACTTCATGTGTTTGCAACAAAGGGGTTTCTAGATCCAAACCTTGGTATTCCACAAAAGAAAACACATAAGAAGGACGCCGGTAGTTTGTCAAAGCAAACACTGCCACCTCACCATTAATATCTAAGCGTGTCCAGTACCGTGCATCATGTCCGGGGATCTGCGACTGAATTTTCCGGAATGGCTGCTCTTCTTCGCCAGTGTATCGATACACAGCACAGTTCACATCGGTCACCTCACCATCACGCGACTCCGCTGTCACCAAGTAATCACCCTCATCTGTGTGATGTGAAGTAATGTAAGTCGCACCACGCGTTGTGATATTAAACCATGACTTAAAGCCTCCTGCGTCCCATTTCAAAACGGGTGACTCTGTCACATGGTTGCCCTGCGCGTCTTCAAACTTAGCATGAGCCAAAAACATCTGCCCTGCGATCACAAAAGCATGGCTATGGCGAATAGCGGTTATATCACTTAGCGTCTGCAATAGCGTATAGCTTGTTTCATTTTGACGACGAGCAACCGCCTCCTGACAATAAATCTCAACCGATGCCTTGCCATTGGCTAAAACAAGACTCAAACATTGCGTGCCAGACGTGTCAGGCTTGGTAAAAATCGACACATCAGTAGCCGGCGGCAGCTGAAAATCTACAGGATAAAACGCCTCGTTTATCACATTAATCAGCTCCGTGTTTTCCCCGTCACCTTTCACAGCGACAAGCTGCACTTGTTCAGCTGTCAACACAATATGCACCCATTGCTGAACAGGCGCACTCGAAAACCAGCTATCTCGCACCACTGGCCCACCCTGTTCGGGTAGCTGCCAGACAGCCAAGGTAGTCTGATTGTTTTGGCTTGTCAGCACGTAACGAATATCACCCACTGTAAAGTGATAGACGGTGGCTAAATCGGGCACTGCTGTGACATTCAACAGCGTCAAACTGGGCGGGGTAATGTCCATCGGGCTTGTCGTCGGTGTGGGGCTAGCAGAAGGCGAGATACTTTGTGAATGTGAAACTGAGGTGCTGCGAGGAACCGGCACACTCTGTTGCAGACGAGGATAACCAACACCTTCTTCAATCTCCCAAACCTGAACAAAATCCCATCCACGGTATGTGCTCTGTCGGTACATTGCTGCAGTGGTATTACCGAGACCCGCAACACCTCGCGTTTGATTGCTTGTTTCAATATCCCAATGGCACTCAATAACCGAGCCACTACTTTGACCAAGCAAACCACCGGTTTCATCAACAGGGCCCGATACTTTTCCTGCAGAGTAAGCTCTCCTCACTGTGCCCGAATTCTCACCAAGCAGGCCACCCACTTTAACGGTGATTCCCGAAACGGTGGCCAAAGACATGCAATCATTGACTGTACCCCCACCCAAATTTGAACTGCCAATCAAACCCCCTACATGTCTTGTGCCTAATACGGTGCCAAAAGCAGCAGACTGCATCACTGTGCCGCCGTTGTTAAGCCCCATGAGCCCACCCACCGTTGTGCCACCTAACACAACAACATTAACGCTAGCATACCTCACCTGACCAGTGTGGCGCCCTACTACACCACCCGTATTATCTCCGAGTCCTTGAACCGTTCCGATAACAAGGCAATGCTCAATCAGGCCTTCACTGTAACCTGCTAGGCCACCTGTGTGGCGATTGCCGGTGACATTGACTGTGATCAGTTTGATATTGGTGAGAACAGCCAACGAATGAGTATGCCCAAACAGGCCAACCGCATCTGTGGTAGGTGCATAGATATGGACATTACTGATCTCATACCCACTCCCATTCACACTGCCTCTAAACTTCACGGCAGTTGTGCCAATGGGGGTAAAAAGCGTGTTGTTATTGCCCGGTCTATCCGGGGAACAGTCGATGTTTTGCGTCAGCACGGCATCAGCGGTGGGGTTATCTTTCAATGCTTGCAGTTGATCACAGGTGCTAATGTAAACAGTTTGTGTCACTCCCCCATGAACCAGAGTCAGCAGGAAAACAAAGCAGCAAACTAACTTCATTGAGTAGCTTTTAGTTGATGTCTGAATGGAGAAAAAACAAGTTTGCCTGTACCAAAGTCCTAAACGAAGAGGCTTCCTCTAAGTACCATGGGGTAACAAGGCAGTGTAAATTTTTATGACTTCCGCGGCTTCATGAGCGGGAAGAGCAAAACATCACGGATGGAAGGTGAATCGGTTAAGAGCATCACCAAACGATCGATACCGATACCGACACCCGCAGCCGGCGGCATGCCGTATTCAAGGGCAGTGATGTAGTCGCTATCATAATGCATCGCTTCTTCGTCACCGGCCTCTTTTTCAGCGGCTTGTTGGCGGAAGCGCTCGGCTTGATCTTCTGGATCGTTTAATTCAGAAAAACCGTTCGCCAACTCACGACCTGCAATAAAGAGCTCGAAGCGATCGGTAATAAACGGATTATCGTTATTGCAACGCGCCAATGGCGAGACTTCTGTGGGATACTCCGTAATAAAAGTTGGTGCGATGAGCTTGTCTTCTGTGGTTTTATCAAAAATCTCGAGCTGGATTTTGCCGAGGCCCGCACTGTCTTCTATGCTGATATCGTAGGCATTCGCGATTTTTTTAGCCGCATCGATGTTGTTTAAGTCTTCAATACTAATCTCATCGTTATAATGTGCAATGGCTTCTGTCACGCTCATGCGCGCAAAGGGCTGCGATAAATCACAGGCGGTGCCTTGATACGTTAACTGTAGCGTGCCCAAAGCATCTTGAGCCGCTGCGCGGATCAAGGCTTCTGTTAAGTTCATGGCATCTTCATAATCCGCATACGCTTGATAAAATTCAATCATGGTAAATTCTGGATTATGCCGCGTCGAAAGACCTTCGTTACGAAAGTTGCGGTTAATTTCATACACGCGCTCAAAACCACCGACCACAAGGCGTTTTAAATAAAGCTCAGGGGAAATACGCAAATACAGCGACATGTTCAAGGCATTATGATGCGTGGTAAAAGGCTTGGCCGCCGCCCCACCCGGAATAGCTTGCATCATGGGGGTTTCGACCTCCATAAACCCTTCGTCATTTAAATAGCGACGCAGGCTGTCCGTGATTTTTGCACGGCGTAGAAAGGTTTCGCGCACATTTTCATTGGCGATTAAATCTAAATAGCGCTGGCGATAGCGTATTTCTTGATCGGTCAAGCCATGGAATTTCTCAGGCAAGGGACGCAAGGATTTAGTGAGCAAGCGAATGCTTTCAGCATGCACAGAGAGCTCGCCGGTTTTGGTTTTAAAAAGATAGCCTTCTACACCGACAATATCGCCTAAATCCCAGGTTTTAAATTGCGCATAATCGCCTTCTGGTAAATCATCACGGCGCAGATAAGCCTGGATCCTGCCCGACATATCTTGCAGTTGAATAAAACTGGCTTTACCCATCAAGCGTTGTGCCACCATGCGGCCGGCCACTTTGACAGGAATTTTTGTTTCAGCCAGTGTTTCTTTTTCTTGCTCGCCGTATTCAGCGTGTAATGTGGCCGCTAAGTGATCACGGCGAAAGTCATTCGGATAAGCATTGCCCTGCTCGCGCAGCTGGGCTAATTTTTGCTTGCGTTGCAAAATAAATTCGTTTTCTTGCTGCTCGCTCTGCTCGCAGGTTTGATCAGCTTCTCTATTTTCTGACTCTATTGACACATCTTGCTCAGACATTTAGCTTTTTCTCCGATTTTCTCGAATATTCATTTATATATAGTATAACAGCTGCTAGAGATAATTAACCCCTCACCCCAACCCTCTCCCCTTAAAGGGGAGAGGGAGCTTGATCCTCATGCTAAGATAGATTGAAATATACTCTCTACCCTCAAAAAACCACCCCTCTGATGATGCTCACGCCAGGCAGAGGGGAGTGTTTTTGCGCCGATTCGCGATAGCGCGCAGCGCGCAGCGCGGCAAGCGTGGCGCACAAAACAGCTCGCCGCAGCATGGCATTCCCACTAAACCAGCAGACCAAAGCATAACAATGGCAAAATCCCATATCGCGCCACAAAGAAAATAACCCCTCACCCCAGCCCTCTCCCCCTAGAGGGGCGAGGGAGCAATAGAGGGTAAAAACTACACGCCCGCCTTGAGGCTGGCTTCAATAAATTGATCAATATCACCGTCTAATACCGCTTGCGTATTGCCCGTTTCGACACTGGTACGCAAGTCTTTAATGCGCGAAGCATCCAATACATAAGAACGGATCTGACTGCCCCAGCCAATATCAGATTTAGTTTCTTCCATCGCTTGTTTTTCTTGGTCGCGCTTTTTCATCTCCAGCTCATAAAGCTTTGCTTTCAGCTGCTTCATGGCCTGGGCACGATTTTTATGTTGTGAGCGATCGCTTTGGCATTGCACGACGGTATCCGTGGGCACATGTGTGATCCTGACGGCTGAATCGGTTCGGTTGACATGCTGCCCCCCGGCCCCACTGGCACGATAGGTATCGATGCGCAAGTCAGCGGGATTCACGTCTATCTCAATATCTTCTTCCACTTCAGGGTACACAAAAACAGAAGCAAAAGAAGTATGGCGCCGACTCCCTGAATCAAACGGCGATTTACGCACTAAACGGTGCACGCCGGTTTCGGTACGCAGCCAGCCATAAGCGTATTCACCTTTAAAATGAACAGTGGCACTTTTCACGCCGGCCACCTCACCAGCGGAGGCTTCTGTGATCTCAGTGGCAAAACCACGCCGCTCACCCCAACGCAGATACATACGCAATAACATCTCGGCCCAATCTTGTGCTTCGGTACCGCCCGACCCCGCATTAATATCAAGATACGCAGAGCAAGGGTCCATTTTGTGATGGAACATGCGACGAAACTCCATCTCCGCCAGCTGTTTCTCTAGCGTGTTGAGTTCGTCGCTGACGTCATCTGCCGTTGCCGCGTCTTCTTCTTCTACCGCGAGCGCCAGCAAGGCCTGATTATCGCTTAACCCTTGTGTCAACTTATCTAACGCATTGACCACATTTTCAAGCGACACACGCTCTTTGCCTAACTGCTGCGCTTTTTCAGGGTCACCCCAAACATCCGGATCTTCTAAGGCATGCACAACATCGGCTAAACGCGCTTTTTTGACATCATAGTCAAAGATGCCCCCGAAGCTCACTCAGACGAGCTTGTTGATCGGCAATGCGTTGCAAAATAGGATTAATTTCGAGTGCCACTGTCTTCTCACCTACACAGATAGTTATTTAGGCGAGGGAACCAGCGTGCGTGCTGGGCCCCCTTTCTGCCGCGGCCAAGCCGTTAACACCACTTTGACCAATATCGCCAGCGGAATAGCAAAAAACACGCCCCAGAAACCCCATAACCCACCAAAAAACACCACGGCCACAATAATGGCCACGGGGTGAAGATCCACCACCTCCGAAAAGAGCAAGGGCACCAACACATTACCATCTAAGGCTTGAATAACGGCGTAAGCAATCATCAAATATAAAAACTCAGAACTTAAGCCCCACTGGAAAAAGCCCACCACCGCAATTGGCAAGGTCACAATGGCCGCCCCGATATAAGGGATCAACACCGACAAACCTACCAGCAGCGATAATAAAGGCGAGTACTGTAAACCCATGAACGAAAAAACTGCATAGGTCACAAAACCTACAATCGTAATTTCAGCGACTTTGCCTCGAATATAATTCCCCAACTGCGCATTCATATCCCCCCATACATTGGAGATCAAATGGCGCTTTTTGGGCAAAAAGCTATTGCACCATTGCGTGATTAATTCTCGGTCTTTTAAGAAAAAGAAAATCAGCAGCGGGATCAAAATCAAATAAATCACCAAGGTAATAAAACCCGGAATGGTCGAGAGTGACGTCGTCACCAAAAAGCGGCTCACCTGCCCTACATCTAATGTGCGATACGCTTCGCGCACCATCACAATGTATTCATTCACTTGTTCTTGTGAAAAATAACTGGGGTACGCATCTGGCAACACCAATAATAAATCACGTGTGCGCGTAATCATCACCGGCAGCTCATTAAAGAGCGCCAGCGCTTGCTGCCACATGGCCGGTAAAGCAACCAGCAAAAGCAGCACGAGCAAACCGATAAAGAAAAAATAAACAATCAATACCGCCGCCATTCGCGGCACATGAAGACGCTGCAGCTGCTTGGCCAACCAATCTAAGAGATAAGCCAACACAATGGCCGTCAATACCGGCGCCAATATTTTCCCGGAGGTCAAAATAACAAGGGTGCCCACCGTGAGCAGCACCAGCAGCAACACCGCTTCGGGATCGGAAAAATAGCGTCGGAACCAAGCCGCTATGACTTTAAACACATCACACTCCTATTGTTTGCGTTGGGGCAGTAGCCCTCATTGTTTTTGGATGCAATAATAATACTTCCCTGCTGTTGCCTCAGAAGATAACAACGCATGCCCCATTTGCTCTGTCAGCACCTTAAAATCTTGTTGCGTGCCCGGATCCGTGCTGATGACAGATAGCATTTCACCAGAAGCCATCTGACTTAACTCTTTTTGCGTCTTCAGTAACGGCAAAGGGCAACGTAAGCCACTTGTATCAAGCACTTTTTTGGACATCTGCTAATTATACCTTGGCACTCATGAGAATGTATAAAAATCTATTTGATCTCTAAAGCAAATAACCCCTCACCCCAACCCTCTCCCCTTAAGGGGGAGAGGGAGAATTTTCATTAGCGATTGGAGGATAACCCAAACCACAATAGGCAAAATAATTAATAATTATAAAAATCAATATCTTATTCGCCATGCCAAAAGAGGGTGGTATTAGTAGTAACATGTTATTAAAGTAAGTATTCAACGCCCCTCGATCTTGAAAGAATATCTCCCTCTCCCCTTTAAGGGGAGAGGGTTGGGGTGAGGGGTTCTCACCAGCCTCTCATCCTAATTTTCTCCCCTAAGAGAAAAAGTCTATCGAGGAAGCCAAAGACTTATAGTCACTATCAAATTGTAATGCGCCATACAAATAAGCTTTTTATCCTCTTAATATGTCTACTCCCGTTTACCTGGGGGTCCTATAGCAGCGCCCAAGAATTGCCGGATATTGGCGACAGCTCCGCGCGTAGCCTATCGCCGCAACAAGAGCGTGAAATAGGCGAAGCGTTTATGCAAGCGCTGCGCCAAACGAGCACCTTAAGCCATGATCCACTGATCAACGACTATATCGAGTCACTGGGCTACCGCCTCGTGGTAGCCGCTGCACCACGCAATACCGATTTCCACTTCTACACGCTTATTGATCCCAGCATCAACGCTTTTGCGGTGGTGGGCGGTTATATCGTCGTACACAGCGGTTTGATACTGGCTTCAGAAAATGAAAGCGAACTGGCCGCCGTGATGGGCCACGAGATTGCACACATTACCCAACGCCATGTGGCCCGTATGATTGAACAGGTCATGCAAATGACCCTGCCCAGCATCGCGGCAATTGCGGCGGCCATTGCACTGGGATCACAAGGGCAAGGTGATGCCAGCATGGCACTGATGACAGCCATGAGTGGCGGGATGATTCAAAAGACACTGAATTTTTCGCGCAGCAACGAACGTGAAGCCGATCGTGTGGGCATTGAAACCTTGTATCAAGCTGATCTTGACCCCAATGGCGTGCCGGTGTTTTTTGAACGCTTGCAAAAAGCCACGCGCTTTTACGGGCAGCCGCTTGAATTTTTAAGCACCCACCCTGTCACCCAAGAGCGGATCGCCGACTCACGCAACCGCGCCGAGCAATACCCCATTAAACCTTACCGCAACAACCCGTACTTTTACTTAATGCAAGCACGCACATTTATTGAGCAAAACGATCCACAATACAGCCTTGATTATTACGAAAATGCGCTGAAAGAAGATAAAAATCACCCGCCCAAAGAAGCACTGCAATATGGCTACGCCATGGCCTTGCTTAAAAATAATCAACTAGACGCTGCGCGCCAGCAATTAAGCGGCCTGCTGGAAGCGCAGCCCAATCAAATTCCCTTTATCATTACCCAAACCGATATAGAGCAGGCTGCTGGCAAATCAAAAGAAGCCTTATCTATTTTAGAAGGTGCGCTCGTGCTCAACCCTGGCAACCATGCCTTAAGCATGCAATACGCACGCATTGCGTTAGCAGCAGACAAATACAAAGAAAGCGAAGCCATCCTTGCCCAACAAGTCAGGCAGCGACCATCCGATCCTGTTGGCTACCAATTGCTTTCACAAGTACAAGCGCGGCTGGGGGATGAGTGCCGCGCCTATCAATCACGTGGTGAAGTGTATTATCTCAATGGCAACCTTCCCATGGCGACGCGTCAATTTAAACGCGCTTTGAACGCCTGCCAGCAAGCAGAAAATGCGTACCAAACCGCCATTGTGGAAGCGCGTATTGAAAAACTGGAAAATCAGCAAAGCCAAGGCAAGAAAAAGCGACGATGAGCTACCCCACTGCCGGCATGGCACGCCGCCTCATGGCCATGCTTTATGATAGTCTGATTGTGTTGGCATTATGGATGCTGGGCACGCTGATGGCGTTGCCACTGGCGCAAGGCGAGGCATTTAGCCCCCACAACCCACTTTATACCGCTTATTTATTAGCGATTAGCTTTTGTTTTTTTGGATGGTTTTGGACGCACGGCGGGCAAACATTGGGGATGCGCGCATGGCGCTTAAGCGTGCAACAAACTAGACAGGAAGGCAATAGCGATGGGAAACAGCTCACAGCGGATATCACTTTACAGCAAGCCGCCCTACGCTTTCTAGTCGCGATACCGTCCATACTGCTCGCAGGGCTTGGCTTTTTTTATATGCTCTTTAACCGCAATAAACTGACTATTTACGATCAGCTTTCAAACACGCAAGTCGTGGTATTACCGAAGCAGCGCCGCTAAAAAGCCAACTATATTAACTATTAAAAAGCGCTATCTGTGCTACGGCAAGAAAGCAGCCGCTAACGCATCTGTGTTAATTGAATCAAGCGCATCAGATACTACATCATCAGGTATTATAGTAGGCGCATTATTGAGATCAAAGTAAACCAAGGCGCCCTGCTTTGAAACCACCACACAAGCGGCCAGTGATTTTGCATCTAAGTGACCGGCTTGTTCTTTTTTACAAAGACAATCTTCAAAATTAACAAAGAAAAAGCCAACCGCGGCTTGCTTTAATATCGCCAACGCATCAGGTGAACCAAAAGATATACCTGCTAATTTCTCTATCAACTCATTTCCTAACACACCCAGTGCTGTCTCACGGTTACCACACTCATAACGCTGTTCTTTAACAACAAAATGGCGGCCTGTCTCTTCAGCAGAAGCCATGCTCATACTTAACGTAAAAGCAGCTGCCAGCAATAACGATTTTTTAAATAATGTGTTCATGATGTCTCCTAAAACCCGTTTCTTTTAGCCAAGCAATTCCGCTAATATTTCATCAGGAATGAAAGAATTTTCATCCATACTGGTGTTTGAGGTGCTAGCAAGGTAATACACAAAAGCCAACGCTTTTGCTTGATAAAAGCAAGCTACTTTCGTTGAAGGCTTCAGCTCACCGTATAATTCAGCACGGCAGAAGCAAGCATTTAAGCGCGTTATAAAATAACTCACTGCACCTTGGTAAATAGCAGGTTCAGCATTTACACCTCTATCTGTTTGAAAAAGCACGCCTGCGGTAATGCTGGCAACGGCTGTACTCATATCACCGCATTCACGCACGGCTTTGTCGGCTGCTGTCGCTGATTGAATGCTAAGCAAACCTAGGCTGAAAACTATCAGCGCATTGATTAAATATTGTTGTACTTTCTTCATCTCACTGTCCTTAGTAATATTATTGCTTAATTATTCAGCAAGCCTAAATCATCAGGGGTCAGGCTATCCAGCGTATTTTGCTCAACTGCTAACACATTAAATGCTTCTGCTGCCAGCTTAGCACGCACCACACATTTTTTGAGGGCTTCACGGCGATCACGCGGCTTAACAAAAAATCTAACGGCACACTCGCAATTTTCCAAATTCATAAAAAGATAACCTACTGCTGCTGCCTGAATAACTTCCGGGGTCCTTTCTGGCCCCCTGGCAATTCCTTCTAACGCCATGCCCACCATATCTGTTAGCGCAGTAGAAATATTGCCACACTCATAAATATCTTTTGGCTTAACAACAGCGCCCTCAACATCAGCATGCGCAGCGCTCATCAGTATCACACTGCCTAGTAGGATAGCGCTTACTGTCGTTATTTTCTTCAAAAATATATTCATTGTCTCTACTCTCTTATCATTTAAAACATGGCTTCTAGATCAGTATCAGGAACATCTAAAAAACTAATCACATCATCCTTTAACAGTGTTCTATACAGCGTGGCTGCCGCATAGGATTTAACAAAACAACCATTAATTGAGCCAACACCTAAGTTGCCCGTTAATTCACGTAAACAAGTGCATGCTTGAAACTTAGCCAAAAAATAATTCGCTGCTGCTTGTGAGCTCACATCAACAGGTGGCATTCTACCTTCCTGCACCGCAACAGATCCTGTTATTGACCCTAAAGTGGTCGCCAAGTCACCACACTCTCGCACATCACTTTTCAAAAGTAAGTGAACGCTATTTTCTGTTTCCGCTTGAGCCAGCGCCGAACAGCTTAAGGCCACAAAGAGGCACACTGTTTTTACTAATGCTTTCATAATAAATCCCTATTTAATTCTCTTTTATTTCAATCTAACAAACCACCCAAATCAGCGGGCGCTAAATTTTCTAAATCAGATATTTTTGTCAACTGAAGCAATCTCAGATAAAATGACGCTGAACGTTTTGCTTGAAGAAAACATGTTGGTAAAATTTTCTCAGCAGAAACGCCTTGCAAACGCGCATTACATTTACAGTCTTCTAGCGTGATAAAAAAGTAACCGACTGCCGCTGCTGACTGTTTTTCAGGTTCGCCGTCCACTCTGATCATTTGCTCGCTCAAGCTTGCCAGCGCAGTTTCTTTATTACCACATTCAAAGCGCTGCTTGCTTGATAGGCTTGAAGTTTCCGCTGAGAAACCAGCATCAGTTGCATAGGTTAAGCTCACGACAAAAGCCAGCATTATTCCAGAAAGACATTTCGTTATATTTTTCATCTTTATTCCTTTCAGCGTCTTATATTTATTCGCTCTCTTGAAAATCAGAAAGCGTTAATGAATCTACACTTAGTGGATCTGTATCATCCAGTAATTGGCCATACACATTCGCAGCTATTTTTGATTTCACAAAACATTTGGCTAGCACTGCGCCATCAAGCTCACCTAACACATCCGCCTGGCATTTGCATGACCTAAACTTAGCAATAAAATAGGCATTACTAAACTGCGCCAAGCATGCTTCTCGAGTAGGACTGTTATCCATACCATCGCATCTTCCTAGGTCAAGCAACATAAATCCAGCCGTTAAGCTAGACACGGCCGTACTGAAATCACCACACTCATACACTTCTTTTTTAAAAACATGATGATTTAGGCCATCTGCGCTTGCCATAGAGAAACTCATCATGGCGTATACAGACAGTAATATAATCATTGCTTTTTTCATAACCCCTTCTCCAAATCAGAATAATTAGCTTAACGCCTCTAAATCTTCTAGCGTTAATTCATTAAAATCCATCGGCATGTCTGGCTCTGGCAGTAACGTGCTTGAGTAAAGAGCGGTTGCTGCTTTTGCCTTCACTAAACATGCCTTGAGACTTTCATCTTCCCAGACGCCTTTGACGCGTGCTTTACACTGGCAATCCAAAAAACTCATTAGAAAGAAACTGTTTTCTAATTGCGCCTTCAATACAGGCGCTGCTGCAAGCGTACGAATCGCACTGCTTACATAAGGCCCAATCATGGGTGTCAATGCTGTTTCAAAGTTACCGCATTCAAAAATAACTTTTTTAGCTAAAAAAGAATGAGCGTCTTCGTTGAGCATTTCACTTGCACTGCTCGCCCCCACTATGCCCAATAAAAATAACCCACTTAACCCTGTTAAAATTGATTTCATTATCATTCCCACACTTTTAATTTAATATGAGCGCGTACCAAAAAGCGCTTCTAATTCATCACTATCCATTTCAGATAGCGTTGTGTTAGTAAGTGACTGCCCTACACCTTTCACCAGTAATTTTGCGAGCACTGCCGATTCCGCAAAACACCTAGACAGCACTTCACTGTTCACATGGCCTTCTAAACGCGCCCGACACTCACATGCCTGCAAGTTAGCAAAAAATAGACTCGCCGACATCGCTGTTGTCAAATGATCAATGACGTCAGGTTGTCTAGACGCTGGCACAAAAAATTGAGCAACAAGATTTGAAATCGCCGTTTCCATATCACCACACTCAAAAACAATCTGAGGCACGGGGCTATGGTGGCGTTCTGTAGAATAAGGGATATCAGCTAGGGCACTGTTAGCGCCTAACAATAAAGAAACTAAAAAACACGATGTCGTGAGTAATTTTTTCATTACCAATCCTTGTAATCTACTTAATTTTGTAAGCAATTCCTTTGCTTATTCGCTTTGTCATTTTGAGTATAGTTGAAGGATAAAAATTTGCGTAGTTTTAGGGCAGCCACGGGGGGCTGCCCCTACATAAATCGCCGCAAACAGGCAAGACGATAATCCCGGCACGACAGGTGGCGCCAAGCGGGCGGCAAGCAGAGAGTGCCCCTACGCAAAGCGCCGCATCAGGTAAAATCCTAATCCCGCAAACAGGCAAGACGGTAGTGCGGCGGCAATAGGCGGCGCCAGGTGGAAAACTTGGCTAAAGGGGGCAAAAAACTCGTTGACGGCATAAAAACTTAAGCCCAAAAAGATCCCGACCAACATACGCAAGCCCATGCTGCCGGAGCGCAACGGGCCAAAAACAAAAGGAATGGCCAACAACATCATCACGGCAGTGGCAAAGGGCTGAAATAGCTTGCGCCAAAAGGCCAGTTGGTATTCCGTGGCGTCGAGATCGTTACTTTCCAGATATTGGGCAAAGCGTTTTAGCTCTGCCATGGGCAAACGCATGGCTTTGGATTTTAATATAGTGAGTAACTCAGGGTTCACACTGCTTGCCCACGCTTGCTGCTCATAGGTGGTTGTTTCAACACCACCTTCCAAAAATTGGGTTTCGCGAATATCAAATAATTCCCAAGTTTCATCAACGTATTGATACTGGCCGCTTTTTGCAAAACTAATCTTTTCAAGTTCAAATTGCGAGTCAAAATGATAGCGTGTGACGCCCGTCAGCTCACCATCAAGCAACACCGCATCGATATGCACAAACTCTTCACCTTCTCGTATCCATAATCCCTGCGCCATGGTGATTTGCTTGCCGCCACTGGTCGCCAATGAGCGCTGTTGCTTGCCATAAAACTCTGCTTTAGGCGCCACCCACTCGCCGATGATCGTGACAAGCACCATCAACAATAAAGCTACCACCAATACCATTTTGGTGATTTGCAACAGCGACACACCCGAAGCACGAATAACGGTCAGCTCGCTATGGCTGGCCAGCGTGCCTAAACCCAGCAAGGTTCCAAGTAAGGCTGCAATCGGGAAAAAAGCATACACCCCATTCGGCAAGCTCAATAAAGCGTATTGAAAAATATTGGCCACACCGTAATCGCCGCGCCCCAGCTTGCTCATTTCGCGCACCACGGTGAAGAAAAAATCTAAACCCTGCAGTACCAGCAGCACAAGCAACACCGTGCCTAAAATTGTTAGCCCTAAATAACGTTGCAGTAGCGTGTTAGTCTTCATGCACCCTCTCCACTCTTTCTTGCGCTACTTTTAGAATGTTGCTTGCCCAATATGCCTTCGCGTTGCCATAAAAATAATATTAAGGCCAAAATCAATAAATGCACCCACCACAGCCCCAACCACGCCGGGATCACACCCTGCTCTAGCCAACGCCGCCCCACGGTGAGCAAATTAAAATAAACAATAAAAATAAGTATGGCTGGCAGCAATTTGGCAAATCGCCCTTGACGCGGCTTCACACGACTCAGCGGCACCGCCAGCAAACCCAGCAACAGCGCCGCCAGCGGGATGGCGATACGCCACTGCAACTCCGCGCGATCACCCGGATCAGAAGACTGCAATAATTCGAGCGTGGGTAAGGTATCACGCGCCCGTCGACTGCTGGTGGCAGGGCTGGCATTTAAGCGCACATGATATTCCTCAAATTGAGTTATTTCGTAGTCTTTTTCGCCTGGCACACCGCTATAACGCTCGCCATCACGAAAGATAATAAAACGATCTTGTGTTTGGTCATCTAAACGCTGGGTGACCTCTGCCGCGACCAAGGCATCCCAAGAGCGAAATCTTCCTGAAGGCGTTCTGACATGGTCACCTCGTTCAGCAATAAATACCCGTTCGAACGCGCCTTCATCCAACGCCCGCTCTTCCACGTATAACACCCTGTCATCACCAAGTGATTGAAACTGGCCAGGTTTGACAGCAAACAGGTAGGCAACGGCCGCGTCCTCCCGGATAAGCTGATCTTGCTGTACCAGCAAAATAGGTGCCAGATAGAGCGTCACGCCCCCTACCAACACCATAATCACCACAATCGGCCGTAACGCTATTTGAATAAACTCTTTCGGACTCATGCCGCAAGCACTGAGCACCGTCATTTCTTGGTCAACAAATAAACGCCCATACGCCAGCAAAATAGCCAGGTATAGGGCCAAGGGTAACAGCAAGCCTAAAAAAATAGGAATTTGGATAATCAATAACTTAAAGACGGTGCTGGCAAATAGCTCACCCACCGCCGCCTTGGCCAAGTACTCGATAAATTCACCACTGATAAAGATAAACAGCAGGACCAATGCCACCGCCAGCACAGTCACACTGATTTCTTTACTCAAATATCGTGAAATAATCATAATAATATTAATTAAAACGGCCAATTGGGGTAAACTAGCTCTTTAGCCAAATACAGTTTACCAGACTACACAATAACGATACTAATCAAGATATGACTATGGAATTTCACTTAAAATCAATCGACCCCGCCAAACGACGCAGCCAATGTACCCTCATCGGCGTATTTGAAAAGCAGCCCTTAAGCGGCACCGCCAAAGCACTCGACACCGCAAGCAAAAAATTGATCAGCAGCCTCAAAAGCAAAGGGGATTTTACGGGCAAACTGGGCGAAACACTTGTTATTCACCACCCACAACATCTGCCCTGCAAACGCCTATTACTCGTCGGCTGTGGCGATCGTAAAGAATTAACCATGCAACAATACCGCAAAGCACTCATCGCGGGCTTTACGGCGCTGAAAACAACCGGCGCCAGTGACGCACTCTGTGCCCTGCTCGACGTACCCGTCGCGGGCTGCGATGACGCGTGGAAAATTCGGCAAGCCGTGGAACTACTCGACGATGCTTTCTATCTGTTTACTGAGCTCAAAAGCAATAACAACCAGCATGTTGCACCGCTTGAAAACATGACGTTTGTGACCGACTGCAGCGATGACAAACTCATAAAACAAGGGCAAGCCATTGCGCTGGGCATGCGCACGGCAAAAGATCTGGCAAATCTACCTGCTAATATTTGCACGCCAGATTATTTAGCCACGCAGGCCAAAGCGCTCGCTAAAAAATCCGTTAAAGTCACCACTGAAATATTGTCTGAAGAAGAGATGGAAAAATTGGGGATGCATTCACTGCTTTCTGTCACACGCGGCAGCGACAAACCGGCCAAGCTTATTAGCATTCAGTACCAAGGTGCAGATGAAGCGGATAAACCTATCGTCTTAGTCGGCAAAGGCGTCACCTTTGATGCGGGCGGTATTTCCATCAAGCCTGCACAAGGCATGGAAGACATGAAATTTGATATGTGTGGCGCGGCGGCCGTGTTAGGCACAATCACCGCCGTCATCAAACTAAAGTTGCCCATCAATGTGGTGGTGTTGATCCCCACCACCGAAAATTTACTGGGCGGCAGTGCGAGCAAACCCGGTGATGTGGTCAAAAGTATGTCTGGGCAAACCATTGAAATTCTCAACACCGATGCAGAAGGCCGTTTGATCCTGTGCGATGCACTGACCTACGCCAAACGCTTTAAGCCCGACACCGTGATTGATATTGCGACCCTGACAGGGGCATGCGTGATTGCATTAGGCAATCAAGCCTGCGGTTTATTCAGTAACAACGACTCGCTTGCCGATGCGCTTGTTGCCGCTGGCACCAGTTCTGGCGATCGCGCATGGCGCCTGCCTATTTGGGAAGAATATCAAGATCAAATAAACAGCACTGTCGCTGACATGGCCAATGTGGGGTCGCGCGCGGCTTCCAGCATCACAGCGGCTTGCTTTTTAGCACGTTTCACTAAGCAATACCGGTGGGCGCATATTGATATCGCGGGCACCGCTTATCGTTCAGGTGAAGAAAAAGGCGCCACCGGTCGCGGCGTGCCTTTATTAATGCATTATTTAATTGCACGTAGCCAATAATTTATAGTGTAGTCGTCGTATTATGCCGCCACGTATTGATTTTTATTTGCTTGCCGAACAAAGCGAACAACCTGTCGAGCATTTCGTCTGTCGTTTAGTCGAAAAAGCTTATCACGCCAACCATCGCATTTGTGTTTATACTGACTCTGCGAAACACGCCGAACTGCTGGATGAAACCTTGTGGACATTTCGCCCCGACGCGTTTTTACCGCATCATCTCTGTGGTGAAGGGCCGACACCGCCACCGCCTATTCACATCACGTATGACAATGCACCTTGCGCCCATCAAGATGTGCTGATTAATTTGACCTCGCAGATCCCTTCTTTCTTTAACACATTTAGGCGCGTCATTGAAATTGTACCGGCAGAAGACGAGCGGCGCGCACAAGCACGCGAACACTACAAAGCTTACCGCCAGCAGGGGTTAACGCCCCAAACTATCGATCTGGCGGCACGCGAACGCGAGGCACAATCATGAGCGAGACTCACACCCTAGATAAAGCCTTTGATCCAAAAGCCATCGAAACCACGCGCTACCAGCAATGGGAACAGGCGGGTTATTTTACGACCCAACTGCACACAGAGGCGGCGCCCTACTGCATTATGTTGCCGCCGCCGAATGTCACCGGCAGTTTGCACATGGGACACGCCTTCCAGCAAACCTTAATGGATTTGCTTACTCGCTATCATCGCATGAAAGGCGACAATACCTTATGGCAAGTCGGCACAGATCATGCGGGTATCGCCACGCAAATGGTGGTGGAGCAACAGCTGGCGGCCGAAAATAAAACGCGTCATACCTTAGGCCGCGAAAATTTTATTGAACGTGTTTGGGAGTGGAAAGACACCTCGGGCGGCTGGATCATGCAGCAAATGCGCCGCTTGGGCACCTCGCCTGACTGGTCGCGCGAGCGCTTTACCCTAGACCCACACATCAGTGACGCCGTGACAAAAGTCTTTATTCAGCTTCATGAAGAAGGCTTGATATATCGCGGCAAACGTTTGGTGAATTGGGATCCGGTCTTACACACGGCGATTTCTGATCTGGAAGTCACCACCGAAGAAGAAAGCGGCTCGCTGTGGCATTTACGCTACCCACTGACTGACGGCAGCGGTCATGTTGTTGTTGCCACGACCCGCCCGGAAACCCTACTGGGCGATGCGGCCATTGCCGTCAATCCAGAGGATGAACGTTTTAAAGATCTTGTTGGCAAAACAGTGGCACTGCCATTAACCGATCGCGCGATCCCCATCATTGCTGACGAATACGTCGACCCTGCATTTGGCACGGGGTGTGTGAAGATCACCCCTGCGCACGACTTTAACGATGCCGACGTTGGCAAACGGCATGAACTGCCCATCCTCAACATCTTCACGCCCGATGCTTGTTTAAATGATGACGTGCCTGCAGCTTATCGTGGTTTGGATCGTTTTGAAGCACGCAAAAAAATTATTAAAGATTTAGAAAAGCAACAGCTTGTTGAGAAAATTGAAGATCACACGCGCCCTGTGCCGCGCGGCGATCGCTCCGGTGCCATTATTGAGCCCTACCTCACCGATCAATGGTATGTCAAAATAGCCCCGCTTGCGCAACCCGCCGTGGATGCCGTCAAAAACGGTGACATCACGTTTGTGCCTAAAAACTGGGAAAAAACCTATTTTGAATGGATGCACAATATCGAAGACTGGTGCATTAGTCGCCAGATCTGGTGGGGGCATCGGATCCCCGCCTGGTACGATGAGGAAGGCACCGTGTATGTCGGCGAAAGCGAAAGCGCCGTACGTGAAAAGCATAATTTGGCAGACGATATCACATTAACCCAAGATAGCGACGTACTTGACACCTGGTTTTCTTCTGCGCTCTGGCCCTTCTCGACACTGGGCTGGCCTGAAAAAACACCCGAGCTGAATCATTTCTACCCTGGCAACGTGTTGATCACGGGCTTTGATATTATTTTCTTTTGGGTCGCCCGCATGATCATGATGGGCTTGAAGTTTACAGGCGAAGTCCCTTTTAAAGAAGTGTATATCACCGGGCTTATTCGTGATGCCAAAGGCCAAAAGATGTCAAAATCTAAAGGCAATGTGATTGACCCGATTGATTTGATTGACGGGATCACACTCGAAGACTTGGTTAAAAAGCGCACTGCCCACTTAATGCAAGCCAGCAAAGTCAACGAAATTGAAGCGACCACACGCAAAGATTTCCCGGAAGGCATTTCCGCTTTTGGCACCGATGCATTGCGCTTTTATCTTTGCGCCGTGGCCACCGCCGCGCGCGAAATTCGTTTGGATTTTGCACGTATCGAAGGCTATCGCCATTTTTGCAATAAATTATGGAATGCCGCGCGTTATGTCTTAATGAATACGGAAAACTATACACCCGGCGCAGCGCCTACCGCTTTAAGCCTCGCTGATCACTACATTCAATCACGTCTGCAAACGCTGATTGCCGATATTCATAAGCACTTCACACAATACCGTTTTGATTTAGCGGCACAAGCCCTTTATGAGTTTACGTGGAATGAATATTGCGATTGGTATCTTGAGTTGTGCAAGCCTGTATTGAATGGCGATGATGAAGCGTTAAAATACGGCACACAAACCACACTGCTTCAGGTATTAGAAACGTTGTTGCGTTTGATCCACCCTATTATGCCGTTTATTACCGACACGATTTGGCAGCAGATAGCCCCGCGTGCTGGCAAACCTGGCAAAAGCATCATGGAGCACGCTTTCCCTGACGTTGACAACGCACTGTGTAGCCCTTCTGCTGAAGCCCAAATCGCTTGGTTAAAACAAGTGATTATCGGTGTCCGCAACATCCGCGGTGAAATGAATATTTCACCCAATAAAACGCTTTCTATTTTAGTCAAAAATGCCACGGCACAAGACAAAGATTATTTTGCACGCAACGAAAGCTTTATTAAACAGCTCGCAAAAATTGATGCGATCACGTGGCTGACCGAAAAAGATGAAGCACCACCGGCTGCCACGGCGTTGGCAGGAGAAATGGAAATGTTAATCCCCATGGCGGGCTTGATTGATAAAAAAGCCGAATCGGCTCGTTTGGATAAGGCACTTACCAAGCTCACCAAAGAGTTAACGCGCGCGCAGTCGCAGCTCAATAATCCTAATTATCTTGCTAAAGCCCCTAAAGAGGTGGTTGAAAAGCTGCGTCAACATCATGACGAGACAGCGGCTTCTGTTGAGAAACTACAAAAACAGCTGGCTGAGCTAGCCGCGCTTTAAACCATAAAAATAACCCCTCACCCCGGCCCTCTCCCCTTCAAGGGGAGAGGGCGCTATTCTTTTAACATCGAGGAAATACTGGAAGTTAGCCTATAAACCAACCACAAGATTATATTGTCACACCTGACGCATAAGTCACTAAAAACGCTAAAAATAGCAAAATAGAGGCACTCGCCAATTTAAATTCTTTCACCGTCATCGCTCCTTGATTTTCGGTAATATCTGTATTTTTTGAAAAGCCAAATGAACACATTTTGAGTTCATTTGAGCATGAAGAACAAGGAAAGTATAGACGAGGAAGTTAGGCTTTGCTTACCAAAAACGCAAAATCCACTCGTGCCAGAAAAGAATAATGACCACCTGCACGCCTGCAATCACCCAAAGCACAATACGAAAAGACACTTTATCGCGGTTATGGTGAAACAAATGAATCGCCAATGCTGTGGCAGGAATGCCACCTAGCAACGCCAAGGTATGCAGCACCCACTCTGGCACTCGCTCGTCGCGCACCATCGCGATCACTTTATCAATGGCGATAAAGAAAAATGATAAAGCATTAATAAGCAGTAAGTAACTCAGCAACCAAGGGAGCTCAAAGCTCTCACTCATCCAAAACATACCTATCCAAAAAAGCAGGATAGCCATAATCGGATACGTAAAATGCGCATACGATCGATGTACATTTTTATCGATTTTAGAAGAGAGTGTTTTGCCGATACGGAAGCTCATAAGATAAAAAATGAAACCAAAATATATTCAGATCGAGTACATTTTAACGGGAAATCATGAGCTTGTCAAAAAGCAGCACGGCTGCAAGCCATTATTTCCAGGCCGTTTTATCGCGCAAGTAAACAGGCAGCGCGGCTTCAGCACTGACCGTATCGCCTTGTGAAACAAAAGGAATTGCCAATGACAAGATATCGCGCGCCTGTGGGAAGCGTTGCGCACGCGCGGTTAAAAGCTGCTCACCCACCTGCTGGCGCAAGACCTTGCCATAGACTTCCCAGGCATCCCCTACGCCCAGCCATTTTTCAGGTGCATCACCGCCTGGCCCGACTTCCTCCGGTGGCAACAAAGGTAATTCCAACGGCGAGCACAAACAATCTTCCACCATAACGACCGTCATGAAACCATCACGGTCACACTGATACGCACCCCAATAAATCTCATCCATGCGTGCATCCAGCGCAACCAACACCTTTTGCGCGTCCAGTTCACGTGCGGCACCTTGCGCAAGCGTTTGCAGTGTTGAAATAGGCACAACCGGCAAATCGGCCGCAAACGCTAAACCCTGCACCACGCCCGCGCCGATCCGCATACCGGTAAAGCTCCCTGGCCCGCGCCCAAACGCCAATGCATCCAGCTGCTTTAAGGTGAGGCCTGCCTCTGCCAACACCGATTCAATCATCGGCAGCAATAACTGGCCTTGCTCGCGCGCGCCCTCTTGATACTGCTGGGTAACAGCATCGCCCACTTGCAAGGCAACCGAGCAACTTTGTGTTGAGGTATCGAGTGCTAATAGCTTCATGTCGTGGCCGTCTCTTTAAAAAAGTCTTGCACTTTCGCCAGTTCACGCGTGCGCGGCATGCTGGGCAAACTATTTAAAAACAGTTTACCATACGGGCGTGCAATTAAACGTGGATCGCACAGCATGAGCACACCACGATCATCAATGTCGCGGATCAAACGCCCCACCCCTTGTTTTAAAGTGATCACCGCGCTGGGCAATTGGTATTCCATAAACGCGTTTTTACCTTGTTTTTTCATGGAGGCAATACGCGCTTCAATCAACGGATCGCCCGGCGACGCAAACGGCAATTTATCAATAATCACACAAGACAGCGCTTCCCCGCGCACATCCACGCCTTCCCAAAAACTGCTGGTGCCGAGCAAAATGGCATTACCATGTGCACGAAAGGCTGTCAGCAGCGTCGCGCGCGGCTGCGTGCCTTGCACGAGTAAGGGATACTCTGTTTTGCCTTCTAATAATTCAGCCGCCAGCTTTAATGCACGGTGGCTGGTAAACAACAAAAACGCGCGCCCTTTGCTTGCTTCTAATACGGGCAAGGCCGCATGGATCAGGGCTTCCGTGTAATCGGACGCGCTGGGATCGGGCAACGCACGTGGCACATACAGCAAGGCTTGCTTCTCAAAATCAAAGGGGCTGTCGAGTAATAATTCTTTGGCATGATTCAAACCCAATGGCGCAGCAAAATGTGTGAACTGCTGGCCCACGGCCAGTGTGGCAGACGTCAGCACCCATGCAGCTTGTTTGGCTTGCATCATGGCTTGAAATTGCTCGCTGACATCCATGGGAGTATGACGAATAACAAAAGCGCGTTGAAAGGTTTCAAACCAGTGGATCTGATCGGCCGGCGAGCTACCGGTTAAGGCATTAAAGGTTGCGGACAACTCAACACAGCGGCGATAACATTGCTCCAGTGTTTTGCCGCGCTCTGCAACGACTTCCAGTGTACCCTGCAAGAGGCTTAATGTTTTTTTGAGATCGCTAATGGCTGCCTGCAACTCGAGGCTATTGCCCACAGTGTGCCACGCTTCGCGGCGCATCATTTTACCAAATGCCAATCGCATATTTTTAAGCGCCAGCTGCACCGCATCGGTCTGCTGCAGCAGCTTACTCATATCTTTGGCTTCTTTAAAGTGTGCGATGTTCACATCTTGCGCCAATTCAAACAGCTGCCGGCTGCTAATCGAGTCGCCAAAAAAATTCATGGCCACATCGGATAATTGATGCGCCTCATCAAAAATCACGGCATCGGCTTCTGGCAATAATTCTGCCACGCCTTCATCACGCAAGGCGATATCTGCAAAAAACAAATGGTGATTGACGACGACAATATCAGACTCTTGCGCACGTCGCCGCGCTTTCATTACATGGCAATCTTTAAAATAAGCACATTCTTGACCAAGGCAATTATCTTTTGTGCTCGTGACCTGCGGCCAGACATCCGCCGATTCGGCCACGGCACCGAGCTCGGCAATATCACCCTCTTGCGTGGTCGCCGCCCATTCACGCACTGTCTGCAAATCACTGACCGCCTGCTTGCTGTGTAAAAAGCCCGCACCCTGCACTTGTTCCAAGCGGTGCAAGCACAAATAATTAGCGCGGCCTTTGAGCAACGCCATTTTGACGGGGGTCGCCAACGCATCGCGCACCAAGGGCAAATCACGTTTGAATAATTGATCTTGTAAGGTTTTCGTGCCGGTGGAGATCACCACACGCTGCCCCGATAATAAGGCAGGCACTAAATAGGCAAATGTTTTACCCGTGCCGGTGCCCGCTTCCACCAATAAAACCTGTGCGTGGCGGATGGCCTGCTGCACAGCATTGGCCATTTGTTGTTGGCTGTCTCGCGGTGAAAAGTGCGGCAAGGCCTTGGCAATCGGCCCCTCACTGCTTAATGCTTCATCAACCGCGTCTTTGCTCACATCAAGCATACTGGCGCCCTGCTGCAGCTGGCGTCAACGGCATCGAGAATAAAATTGCATCTTCACGGCCACGCGCAGCAGGGTAATAGCCTGGCCGACACCCCATGGGGCGAAAACCCGCTGCCTCATACAGTGCGATGGCACTGAAATTGGAGGCACGCACATCCAGCAAGGCTGTTTTAGCCTCCGGTGCACGTGCGATTAATGCTGCAAGCAAATGGCGACCATAACCTTGGCGTTGGTGTGCTGGCTCAATGCAGAAATTTAAAATATGCAGCTCATCCAGCACATTTTTAATCAAGCCCCATCCTATTAACTGTTCTTCTTTCAGAAGCAACCAGCCTTCATCGCCCGCCATAAGTGCATCACGAAACATTTCAAATGTCCATGGGTAATGAAATGCGCGCTGAGCGGAGGCCAGCACTTGAGGCAAATCATCGAAGGTCATCTTCTGCAATGTTGTTGTCTTCATAAGGCAAGCAAGCGCGCGTGGATCGCTAACATATCGTGCCATAAAGTGCGTTTCAGTAGCGGCGAGGAAAGTAAATCTTCCGGGTGTGGTGTCGTCATCACAGGAATAGCGATATTTGTCAGCCCAGAAGCAACTTGAGAAACCGATTTGCCCATCAACCAAATCAATTGCGGGCCATACGCCACGACCTGTTGTTGTAAATCAGTTTCTACGACGTCACTGCCTTTTGGCAACTGCGCCCAGGCAAGCTTTTCAGCCGATAAACCGACCACTGCTTGAATCGTATCAAATAAGGTTTGTGCAGCAGGTGAAAGTGCATCTGTTACAATTACCAAGCAGGGTGCCGATGCCGATGCGGCTGCCGTATCAAATTGTAAGGGCCCCGCCTGCAGCGGCGATAATTTTGCACCTGACAAAGGCGTGCGTGACTGCCACACTGCCACGCCCATATTTTGCAGATAATAGTGTTGATTGGCTGTTAACATCAACGTTTCCGACGCCGTTTACCTAATAACGAGCGCCCTTTGCGCAAGCGCCCTATCCAACGCCAAGCGATCATCAATGGTCCAGACAAGGCATAGCCCAAAAATAATACAAACAACACACGCGGTGGGCTTAAGGCAATGCCCACAAAAATAAGCACCACAATAATCAAGGTGACAAACGGCACTTTGCCGCGCAAATTAATTTCTTTAAAGCTGTAATAAGGGATGCTGCTGACCATCAGCACACCCAGCAACCCCACAATGATAGCCGCCACCAGCGGAAAATCTATTGCTGAAAAAGCATAATCATGCCCAAGCCACACCATGCCCGCCACCATGCCCGCTGCGGCTGGACAAGGCAACCCCTGAAAATAACGCTTTTCACCCTGGCCAATACGGCTATTAAAGCGCGCTAACCGCAATGCCGTTGCCGCCGCAAACACAAAGGTTAACAACCAGCCTAACTTGCCTAGTTCCGAGACACCCCAGGTGTACGCCACCAAGGCGGGGGCAATACCAAACGAAGCCATATCAGACAAGCTGTCATACTGCACGCCAAAAGCCGTTTCGGTATGGGTAAGACGCGCTACGCGTCCATCAATAATGTCCATGATCATCGCAATAAAAATCGCGATGGCTGCCAGCTCAAACTCACCATTCATAGCAGACACAATGGCATAAAAGCCTGCAAAGAGGCCCGCTGTGGTGAATAAGTTGGGTAATAAGTAAATACCGCGCCGCGGTAATTGGCTTTTTGTGACGGTTTGTTTTTGCATAATTTGATAATACCGGGCTCACTTAAAATCACAAGCGTCTTAAGTGTATTCACGCCCCCAAGAAAGCGAGAAAAATCTATTGAGATCAGACGCCAATCAAGATCGCCCTGTGGACTTTTTGGGATGTGATATAATTATAACTATATGAAAAACGAATCAAAACATATCATTATTGAAGGCGTCACCGAGAGCGGTGAGAAATTTCGTCCTAGCGATTGGGCAGAACGCATGAGCGGCTCACTGTCGACCATCCGCAACCACCGTATTGTGTACTCGCCGATGCTGCGGCCTTCTATTCAGGGTGGCCACAAGTGTATTGTGTTGGATCCAAACCTAAAAAATACTGATCCGGCACTTTATAAACAGATTATGGACTTTGCTACGGCGAATAAGCTGCAGGTGCGTAGCACTGGCAAAGAAGACGATTAGTCATTAGCACAAAAATAACCCCTCACCCCAACCCCTTGCTGGCGCTGCGCAGACATACTGCTCGTCCCTAAAAGGGCACGGCACGCCGTGACCCTACAACACATACAATGATCGGGAAATACTCAGAGAAAAGTTACGCATCGGACCTCTTCTGAAACTCGCTGTGCTTTCCCTACTCAAACCACTCTCTGGAAGACTACCCCCCTGAAGGCTGCTATACCTGCCATGGCATTTGCCCCTCAATAAGGTGGCAGCCAGGCGGAGAGGAGCATTTTTTGGAACGAAGCGTGGTAGCGCGTAGCGGGGAAAAAATGGCTCGCCGCAGCGTGGCATTACCACCAAACAAACTAGGCCAAACCAAAATATGGCGCTCCCACTAAACTGCACCACGGCAGAGGGCGACCGCAGGTCGCCCCTACGAATTCCCACTCATTTCAGATACCTCCACTCCTTAGAAGGCAGAGAGACTAAATGGTTACTATACCCTCCATGACACTCACCCCTACAGAAGGTGGCAGCCAGGCAGAGTGCGACCGCGGGTCGCCCCTACGAATTCCCACTCATCAACAGTCTCGCCCGCCCAATTGCCTCTTTCAATAACTGCCCTGTTTCACTCCCACTACCATGCCGTGCCAACAACGCTTCCCAGTACTCAATCGCTTCTGCATATTCACCCTGCTCAAACGCATGTGCACCCAACATCGTTAACGCACTTTCATGCTCCGCGTCTAATACCAAGACTTCTTCTAATAATGCTAAGGGTTTGCCACTGATATCGCCTTGTTGTGTCAGCATCAGCGCTTGCGCATACTCGGCGACAATTTCAACATCCGAAGGTTCCAAGGTATAAGCGGTTGCAAATGCTTCACTGGCTGCGTCAAAATCACCTTCGCTTAAATAGCTGCGCCCCAATAAATACCAACCTCGCGCGCTGTGCGGATTTTCACGCACTGCCGCTTCCAGCGTATCGATCACCTCTGACATGGAACTAAAACCGGCTAATTCAAAGGCTGCGTCATACGCAACATTACCGGCCTGCCTATCACGGTATTCAATCCATGCTTGCGCCGCACCCCAACGCTCATACAAACCCACTGCCAGCAAGGGCACGGCGATCCACAGCAGAACCAGCAAGCCACGACCACGATTTTTACGCACTTTTGGGCTACTGATAAAGCATAAGGCAGTCACCATGAGTGCCGCCGCACAACTCCAAAATAACATCATCGGTTAATTCCCCTTTTGCCGGCTCACTATCCGCCCTAAAATAAAGCCCCCCAACAGCAATAACATAAACGGCCCAAGCCAAAGCACCCACGTTGCTTGGTTAAAAGGTGGCTTATACAACACGCTATCACCGTAGCGATCTGTCATAAATGTTAAGATAGCCATTTCATCCCCGCCTTCTTGGATCAAACGGTATACCTCGCGCCGCAAATCTTGCGCCCATGGCGCATTCGATTCGGCAATGCTTTGCGCTTCGCAGGTCAAACAACGTAACTCATGCGTCATTTTTTGAAATAAGGCGCGATCGGTTTCATTGGCAAATTCATACGGCTCAATAGGAGCCGCCCAGACAGAAAAACTGCCCACTACCCATATCACCCAAAAACATTTCTTCATGCTGCCTGCTCCAATTGTTCAATTAAGGGTAAAAACACTGTCTCCCAATCATTAATTGTTATCACACCCACATGGCGATAATGAATAATGCCTTTTTGATCGATCACAAACGTCTCAGGCGCACCGTACACACCCCAATCAATACTGACGGTGGCGTCTGGGTCAAACACCGTGAATTGATACGGATCGCCTAACGCTTCCAACCAAGACAACGCCGCCTCACGGTCATCGCGGTAATTTAAGCCATAAATAGGCACACGATTTAAATAGGCTAAATCCATCAACATCGGGTGTTCATGGTGGCAAGCAAAACACCAGGTCGCCCAGACATTAATCAATGCCACCTGCCCTTTAAAATCTTGTTCTGTTTTCAGTACACTTGCATCATGCAACATCTCCAGTGAAAAGGCAGGCATGGGCTGACCAACAAGTGGAGAAGGCAAGGTGCTAGAATCTAGCGATAAACCGCGCCAAAACAGCAGTAACAACAATAAAAATACCGCAAGCGGTGCCGCCCAACGTAACCACGCGAGCCGATGTTTTTGATGATGATTGTTTGAATTTGCGCTATTCATCATGATTATCTGCAACTATTCCGCATTGGCGGGTTTTAAACGCCCTAAATCAATTGCCCCCTGAAAAGCCTGCGCAACCTTTTGACGATAACGCCGGTCAAATAAGGCAACAAAACCGCCTAAAGCGATCAACAAACCGCCCAACCAAATCCAACGCACAAATGGTTTATAAACAATACGCACCGCCCAGGCATGGGCACGTTCATCTAAAGGCTCACCCAAGGCAATGTATAAATCACGCCAACCGTTTGCCAAAATCGCCGCGCGCGTCATGATCTGATTGCGCACGTAAAATAAGCGTTTTTGAGGGGCCAGTGTACCGATCACTTGCTCACCACCTCGCTTAGTTTTACTGACTTCAAACAATCCTGTTGTCGTCGTGTAGTTAGGGCCCTCGCCACTGACGACCTCTTCAAATAAAAAGGTATACGCGCCTAGCGTGTAAGCATCACCGGGCACCATGCGCACATCACGCTCTTGGCTGTATTGCGAGCTTAAAGCAATACCGATGGCACAAACCGCCACCCCCACATGCGCAATCACCATGCCTTGCTGGCTGCGAGGTAACTGCCAAACACCGGTGAAACCTTTGCCGCGTCGCATGCCCTTGCCTAGCAAGTCTTGCAGTGTGGCAATCAGCACCCAACACGCAAGTGCCAAGCCCAACACCACATGCCCTTGCAGGCTGCCTGTTACCACAAAAGGCAAGACCACACCCAGCGTCACGCTAATCGCAAAGGTATAACGCAGACGACCTAACCATTCGCTAGGCTGTGTTTTTGACCAACGTTGGTGCGGCCCCAATGCCATCAAAAACAGTAAGGGGGCGGCCAATGGCACAAACATCGCATTAAAATAAGGGGGCCCCACTGAAATCAAACCTAGATTGAAGGCATCCAAGATCAACGGGTATAAGGTACCTAGCAAGATGGATAAGGTCATGACCACCAGCAACACATTATTGGCCAGCAGCATGGTTTCACGTGACCATAAATGCAGTTTCACCTCTTCGCGTAATGATTGTGCTCGCCAGGCATAAAGTAGCATGGCACTGCCCACACTGATCCCCAGCAAGATCAAAATAAACACCCCGCGCGCCGGGTCATTGGCAAAGGCATGCACCGAGGTTAACACGCCAGAGCGCACTAAAAAGGTGCCGAGCAAACTCAATGAAAAAGCAAAGATGGCGAGAAAAATTGTCCAGGCCTTAAACATCCCGCGTTTATCGGTCACCGCCAATGAATGGATCAAAGCCGTGGCGACTAACCACGGTAGCAGTGACGCGTTTTCGACAGGGTCCCAAAACCACCAGCCGCCCCAGCCCAATTCACGATAAGCCCACCAGCTACCGAGCAAAATGCCGAGCGTTAAAAAGACCCAGGCTGTCACGGCCCACGGGCGTAACCAACGCGCCCATGCTGACGCCAAATTGCCCGACATCAATACCGCCATCGCAAAGGCAAAAGGCACCACCAAGCCCACATAGCCAAGGTAAAGCAGTGGCGGATGAATGATCAAACCAATGTCTTGCAATAAAGGGTTTAAATCTGCGCCATCCAGCGGCACATAAGGCAACAAGCGCTCAAAAGGATTGGAGGTTAATAAAATAAACAGTAAAAAACCGACACTCACCCAGCCTAATACACTGATTAAGCGTGCGCTTATGTTTTCCGGTAAGTGTCGGCTTGCCAAGGCCGCAGACATTCCCCATAAACTTAACATCGTCATCCATAAAAGCATGGAGCCTTCATGTGCGCCCCACACAGCAGAAATGCGGAAATGTAAGGGCAATCTGGAATTGGAATTCTCTGCCACGTAAGCGACCGAAAAATCATTGAGGATAAACGCAGCGGTCAAGCACAATAAACTGCACACTAAAAAGAAAGCTTGTGCGCATGCGGCAGGCTGCCCTAAGGCTACCCACGCAGGCTTTTGGTAAAAGCTGCCCAGCAAAGGAAACACGGCCTGAACAACCGCCAGCAGCAGTGCCAGGATCAGTGCAAAATGCCCAAGCTCAGGTAGCATCAGGCGTACTCAACTGTGTGGGGTGACCCGCCTCCGCCAAGGCTTGTGCCACTTCAGGAGGCATATAATTTTCATCGTGCTTGGCCAGTACTTCGTCGGCTTGAAACACGCCTGCTTCATCCAAGGCACCTTGCGCCACAATGCCCTGTCCTTCACGAAACAAATCTGGCAAAATGCCGGCATACGTGACCCACACCTCTTGTGCGCCGTCGGTTAAGGCAAAACGCACTTGCAAACTGTCTTCTACACGCATCACACTTTCATCCACCACGAGGCCGCCGATGCGAAAACGTTGCCCAGCAGACACCTCGCCCGCCGCCACCTGACTAGGGCTATAAAAGAAATTAATATGCTGACGTAATGCCGTCATCATGATCGCCAGCGCAATGCTCACGCCCGCGATAATAAACAAGACAATATAGAGGCGCTTTTTGCGCGCAGGATTCAAAAATTTATGCATCGACATACTCTTGTCTGATCTCAACGGCTTGCGTAGCGGTGCTATCTGATTTTATTGTGACACGAAGCGATTTTTTTAATCGACGATGCCTCATCACGGACACCCATACATTCAAAAAAAGTACCACTGCCACCGCCGCATAACTTAACCAAACATACAGGCCGTAACCGCCCATCTGAAAAAATTCAAGCATTGTTGATGACCTCTTCTTGTACCCAAGTGCTGGTTGATTCACGTGCTAAACATGCATTGCGGGCACACAATAAGGCGAGCCACACATAAAATACGCCGAAGGCTGCAATCATGGCCAGCAACGGCATCAACATCTCGGGCGCCATTGCGGGTTTAGCAAAACGCGACAGGGTCGGTCCTTGGTGTAAGGTGTACCACCATGTTACTGAAAAATGCACGATGGGCACGTTCACGACGCCAATCAATATCAACAAACTACCCGCACGCTCTGCCATATCGGGTCGCGGCATAGCACGATGCAACGCGATATAGCCCAAATACAAAAACAGTAACACTAATTCTGATGTTAAACGCGCGTCCCATACCCACCAGGTGCCCCACATCGGTTTACCCCACAAGGCGCCCGTTAACAAAGCCAAAAAAGTAAACGATGCACCGATTGGCACGCTCGCGGCTATCCAAATCGTCGCCAGTTTTACACGCCAAATTAAATGAATGGCCGCCATCATGGCCATGGCCGTATAAATACCCAGCGACAAAAATGCGCTGGGCACATGCACATAAATAATGCGAAAAGCCTCGCCTTGCTGATAGTCCGCAGGCGCCCACACCAATCCACCGATCACACCATACGCTAATAAAGCAACCCAGGTGAGCAATAGCCAGGGGCTTAAAGCTTTAGCAAAGGCATAAAAGTTTTTTAATGCTAATAAACGCTGCATGATTACCTACTTTACTGTTCTAACCTAATCGAATGCGCACCGCTGCGGCAGTCGCCCAGGGGGTTAAGGTGATAGCTAATACTAATAATCCTGCTAATAAGAGCAGCGGCCCGCGTGCGGATAACCCGTCCATCGCTTGCAACACCGCGCTGCTACCAAAAATCAATACGGGCACATAAAGCGGCATTAATAATAGCGACAACAAGAGACCGCCCCGCCGTAACCCCACCGTTAACGCGCTCACCATCGCCCCCATCAAACTAAACACAGGCGTACCTAATAATAACGCTAAGCACAACACCGAGATCGCTGAGGCAGGCAAATGCAACGCCAAGGCCAACACCGGTGCCAACAAGACCAAGGGCAACCCCGTTAAGCACCAATGCGCGATCACTTTCGCCATGACGGTACCTGCTAATGAGACAGGGCTCAGCGCCATTTGTTCCAGACTGCCGTCTTCAAAATCACTGCGAAAGAGCTGTTCCATCGACAATAACATGGCGAGCAGCGCGCCTATCCATAAGATACCGGGCGCCATGCGCGCTAATAAATTGGGCGAGGCACCTACGGCCAGTGGAAATAAACTCACCACTAATCCAAAAAATAACAACGGCAATACGCTATCTTGCAAGTGCCGACAGGCCAACTGACAATCTCGCCCGAGCACGGCTGCCCATGCATGCCATGATGATATCATGCGACACACTCCTGCGCGGCTTCAGCGGCCCCAGCAGCACGCTGCAATGTTGAAGCTTGATCTTGTTGCGTTTCACCTAACACCAAACGCTTTACCGGCAAAGTATCCGGCCACGCCAACGCTTGGTGCGAGCTAAACACCACCGCCCCCCCGCGCGCCACTTGCTGACCGATTAAATCGGTCACCAAACGTTTACCGGCAGCGTCCAGTGCTGTCAGCGGCTCATCCAATAACCAAATAGACGCAGGCCGCACCAATAAACGCGCTAAGGCAACACGACGCTTTTGCCCTGCGGATAAACGCTCACATAATTGCTGCGCGGCGCCTGCCATTCCCACTGTCTCCAGCGCGCTCACGCGCTGTGCACGGCTACTCCGGTAACCCGCCATGCTCACGGCCAGCGCGAGATTTTCCAACGGGGTAAGCCCTGCTTTCACGGCCGGTTGATGCGCGACATATTGCAAGGTCGCGCGGTACGCATCATAACCATCTTGGATGCGCTGGCCTTGCCAACGCACCTCACCGGCTGCTGGCGTTGCCAGGCCCGCCAACATGCGCAACAAGCTGGTTTTACCCGCGCCGTTATGGCCTGCCACATGCAGCACCTCACCGGGGGCGACGGCCAGCGTCAGCCCGGTAAACAGCGGCTGCGCGCCTGGCTGGCAATGTAATTGATGGGTTGAAAGCAGTGATGTTGTGGCCACAGAAATCGGTATAATTGCTAGGTTTCGCACAAAGAGTCCAAGGTAACTGGCCCCCACATCAAAGTCAATGCGCAGCACTTGGGCAGGCTCTTTAAGAAAAGAAGTTATAAAAATAACTTAAATACATTGAATACTACTAACTTACCCCCCACTGTTACACTATATGTAGAGAAACAGACACAATCCGCTTATCTGTTTTTACACTCGATTTACGTTACCGTCAAATCCCCACAAAAAAACAAGCAACATGTCGAAAAAAGAATCGGCAGCACAAGTCCAAACGAACAAACAGATTTTTGATGATCTAATAGAAGACTGGCTCCCCGACAAAAAAAACGCGCAGCTACTCATTGCTGAGTATTTGGATCTGTCGCCCGGTGGAGACGACTCTGAAAATGAAGGAAAACGCTTGGCTTTCCTACTCGCAAGAGTCTTTGATCCCAGCATCCGGGCACAGCCAACAACAACGGCGCGCACCGGGCGCCAGCAGCCGCTCAACGATGGGATCATTATCCCCATCGACTACGATGAGGAAAGAGCCTACTGGTTTGTACTGCGCCACTGTACCTTCCAAAGCAAGCCCCCCATCCTGTTCATTCGCAGTATGCAAGGGAACGGGAAAAGAGGCGACCCACTGGAGCAGCTCATCGCACGTCTCGTGCCAGAATGCAGCGCCCTGTTTCTGGACAGCCTCCTCGCGGAAGACGACCTCCTCGAAAGAGCAACAGGCGTGGTGAACGGTGAAGACCTGCAAAACAACAAAGTCTTAAGCTCAAAAGACAGCTACATCAACCTGGCAATGACCCTCTTCAAGGGAAAAGACAAGACAAAGAGCCGCCGCACCCACGGAAGTGCGACGCCACCCAAGCCGGCAAAGCACGCGCAGGAGCAAGAAGGCGACGACTCTGCCGCTAGCAGCGGCGCACCCATCGCGTCTGCCTCACCGACGACTGGCGGTGGCAGCGGCGCCACGGGCCGTCCTGGTGCGTCTGCTCCCACTCCTTTTGAAAAAGCGCGCACAGCCGCACGTGCAGTTTTTACTGATTTATTGGCAGCCTGCCAGCCGGCAAAAGAAGAAAAAGAGGACGATGACCAAGGCGCCATCGCCAGCGCTGTCCAAGAAAGCGTCAACGCCTTCACAACAACTGATGATCAATTGCAAACAGCCTCCGCATCACCTGCCCCTGCTGCAGGCACAATTGACAGCACTCGCTTGCTTGAACTCCTCCAAGACATGGTAGCGGCAGCGCAACGCTTTGCTGTTCAGGCCAACAAGAAAGCCCCAGCAACCGCTGAGCAAAGGCTTCCGTTTGTGCGCAGGTACTTGTTGTTGGCCGCTCTTCACGTTTGTGAGAAGCTTCTTGATGAAAGCCTCCCCCATGACGCCACGCAGACACCCGCTCATGCACCGCTTGCTCCAAAAACGGCGCAGCGCTTACTCGATGTGATGAAGATTGTTTCCGCTGAAGGGCGAGCTGTTTATGACGCTCGCATCCGTTACAAAGAACAAATGCCTGATCTCATGCAACAATGGCTGGCGTGCGCGCTCGCCGTGCAGCGCAGGCTTCTGACAGCGGCTACCCCTTCGGTCACAAAGGAGGCTACCGCTGCCCCCGCGCTTCGCATTCAGGTGTTTTTTGATGGCTGGCGGCATGTGAGCCCGCCTTTCCAAAGGCTCGCAGAGCTTGACAAGGCCAAACCTGGAACAGTGCTGACAGCTGACTGTAAAGAGCAGATTCTACGCATGAAGACTGCGACAGCAACGACCATTTACAGTCGCATTGAGGGGGCCCTCAACGCAGGCAATACTGTGGTTGAGCAAACCAACCCTCTCGCTTCGCTTGACCAAAAACACACTGCACTCGTGCAGGTGGAAGAAGCCCTGGCCGCTGCCACGCAGTATCTGGATAGGCAGTACTTTGGGATCCGCAAGGGGCACTCCATCCCCTCGCAGGATCGCTTCAACATTGCAAAGGTACAGGACATGAAGGCATGCTTAACCGAGCTTCGCAAGCACCTTACCACGCCAGAGTGGCTTGCGGAAAAGCTGAGATTGCTGTTTCAGACGACTGAAACGACAGGCGTTGAAGCCGTGCTGAGAGAGCTCACCGCATCCTCGGCCTCAGAGGCTGGCAGTGCAAGTGCCGTGCCTGCATCTTTTTCGGCGCTACAACAAGCTCTGAAGGCTGTTGAGGCAGTGAGTGAGACGCTAGCAGCTAAAAGAAGGGAGCCAGTCTACAACCAAATTACTCAGGTAACTGCACATACAAAGAGCCTGCTTGAACTTCTCTCTAGCCCCAACGAGGGAGTGCAGGAGCAACTCATCACCGAGCTTGAAGGAGCACAACAGGGAGAAGTCTCTGAAGGAGACAGCGAAGCGAAAACGCAGACAAGAAACACTGTTGGGTACAACGGCTTGCTGGATAAACTGGCGGCACGGACGGAGCCGTCGAGTTTGATGCCCGGTATGCAACCGTTGGTCACTTACGTGCGCAAGATCATCGAAGCCGTCAAGACAATCAACGCTGAGCAGGAAGCGGAAAAAAAGACGTGTGACGCGCTGGCTGCGCTCGCAGCGGCAACAGAGGCAGTCAATCAGCTCATCTTTTCAAGTGATTTTGATGAGATTGAGAAGAGCCTGCCTAATGCCGCTCGCGCGCTAAACGGGGCGGTCACAAAAACAACCCCTGACTTGCCAACAGATTTCCGCGCGGCTATCCAGAACGCAAGCCAGCTTCACAAGGCGGCTCTGTCTCTCCACAAACTTGTTGGCTTTGTTTTGCAAGTGCAGCAGCAGCCACCCGCTGGGAGCAACCTCTCTGATACCAACGGCGTGTCCGCAGACACGCCTCCCCCAATTTGCCCGGAGATCATTCGGATCAAAGAGAAGCTTGCAGAATTGCCAAACAATCTGCTTGGTCCGACGAACCAGCCTCCACCCATCGTGAAGGCTGCCACGCAACTGATTACGAGCAACCTCCAAGGCTTTGTTAATCGCCTGCAGGCAATGCTTGATCTGCTGCATGGCAAGCTTGCGGAAGTGAAAACAGGTGATGCTGACACGGCACCTTCTGAAGGCTGCCCCCCCGCCCCGGCCGAGCGGGCAGCACTTGCCGCGCAAATTGAGGCGCTTGAAAAGCAGATTGATACCCTTGAAAGCGCTCAGCGACTCGTCGGGGGTACTCGCGCCGCGCTCCAAGAAGTTGACGACAACCATGGCAAGCTTGCTGAAAGCCGTGCTTTGGAAAAAGAAGCTGACGAGAAGCTGCGCGCATTGAGGGAGCAGTTGGCGGCCTTGGAGAAGCAGTTTGCAAAAGCGAAGGAAGCGAAGCCTGAGGATGAGCCCGAGCCAGAACCTGAGGGTGAGCCTAAGGGAGAACCTGAGCCGGAGCCCGAACCGGAGCCGGAACCAGAGGGTAAGCCCGAGCCTGAACCGGAGCCAGAACCTGAGAGAGAACCCGAAGAACCAGAAGGCGAGCCAGAGAAAGAGCCCGAACCGGAACCCGAGCCCGAGCAGCCCCCTCCTTCTGCTGTTGCAGTGCAATCAGTAGAAGAAGGCGACAGCGGGCCTGTTGATCCGCTGACAACCACTGCTCAGGCACCTGTCCCCACGAATTGGACGGGCTTGAACACTGACGGGGAAGGCAATCTTGCCCCCTTTGCTCAGGGTAGTGGCGCTGACGGTTTTGCCTCCCCCATCTCTGGCACCCCTGAGGCTCTGGGTGATATGGTTTTTGACGACACTGGAACCGGTAACGGCACTGCAGGTGCAGATGCTGGTACCTTTGAGGGTAGCATGCAACAACCGTCTCCCGGCAGCTCACCGACGTCCGGCGACGATACGCCACCGGCTCCCTCTCCCGCAATGGCAACAACCGCAACAGGAAGTAGCGCAAGTGCCTCATCTACTGCCCTGCCGCCACAAGCAGGTGATGCTGGAAGCAGCAGCAATAGTGCTGGCGTTTCCCCCGGTGGAAAGAAGAAACGCAAGAAAAAGAAGCAGCCGGAATCGGCAGTGAAAGACGAAGATCGTCCTATCTACGGCCCCGTGCCACGGTCAGAAAAAGATGACGAGGACCTGTTTGAGACGATAGCTGCAATGGCTGCTGGAGCAAGTGATGCAATCTCTAATACACTGCTCAGTATACTCCCAGACTCAGACCAGGACGAGCCTGTTGCGGTTATGTCTGCTGCAGGTAGCAGCACACAGGGCAGAAAGAGGAAGCCAAACCCAAAAAACAGAAGAGCGCCCATAATTGCCTCCCCCGCGGACCAAGACGAGGAAGAGGAAGGTAGCCATCCAGCAGCGAAAAAAGAGGCAGGCAAGACGCCAAGCGCCTCTGCCGACGACGATGGCGGCAATGCCAACCCGCCTCCTGCTCAGGGCGGGCAATGAACCAAAACACCTTGCAATAAAAGCCTAGCAACAAGCAAACTAAACAACTGTCGTGAAAGCTTGGTTTTTAGTTCGGAATAAAAAAAACAAAAATAAAAAAACGATGTTTAATAGTTTCCCCTAATGGGATAACCTGTAGTAGGGGCGCCAAAGGTCGCCCGCTCGGAAATGCACCCATACCATCTAATAGGGCGACCTTTGGCGCCCCTACCGGAAAACATATCATTCATTTTGAGATTTTAAAACTTACCTCCAGATGTTACTCCATCTTCTTAGAAGGCAAAAAAACAACCCGCTTATCCAGCCTACTTTTGACTTCAAACAAGCAACCCTCTTTCAAACTCGCTTTCAAGCACTTGAAACCAAATCGAAAAAACAACAATGGGCGACGTGCTTCCCCCTCCTCCCCCTCTCGACGCATCGCAAGAAGCCCCTCCCCGAAACCAAGCGCTCTTCTGGCGCTACAACCCTGTCGCTGCCGCTGCTCGAAGCCTCGGTATCAGCACCAAACACAAGGCCCGCACCTGCGGGCTCAGCAACCGCTGCTGGATTATCATCATCGTCCTGCTGTCGCTGATACCGTTTTTTGTGCTCCCTGCCGAGTTTGCCAAGGAGCCTTGGGACAAAACCAAGTGGCATTTTCGGTACATTACCTACTATCAAACCAAAACGGCGGATGCTCTTAAAGAGATCGACAATAGCATTGTCTTGGATCCTGCTTCATTCCAACAAATCAGCCAGCAGCTTGCATCGGCCCATATCGACTTTACTCCGCTCATCCCAGAGGAGCTGTTCGGGATCTTGGTCTTGGCTTACCAAGTACAGCAACACAACGACATCGCGCTTTTCTTGCCCGAAGAAACGTTCGACACACTGCAAGCGCAAGCCAGCACTCTGCGCTACCCCGAGTGGTACGACAGCAGCAACACAAACCGCGCGCTCATCGCCGCAGCAGCCAGCCTCTACACTGGCACGTATGAAGCTGGCATTGCAGGCGACTTCTTGCATGAAAGCCGCAACATGGCTGCTTGGGCAAAAAGTATCATGACAACATCCAGCGCCCCTCGGCCACCCACCAACCAAGAACTCAAAGAAACTTTTCTATTCAGCTCAGCAGTCCTTGGAATTTTGATTGTGCCGCTCACGGCCCTGTTTTTTGCAGGATGCATCGGGTGCTGTGGGTATTGTCGCCCAGGCGCTGCGGATAGGCGTGCAGGCACACCAGGGGAAAGGCAAAGCCTTCTTACTGGCACTGGTGGGGATAGCGTCAATCTCGATCCCGAAGATGAAGACGATGAAGAAGAAGGCGGTGGCGGTATCAGCAGCATGGTCGGCACTCCCGTCCCCAACACCTACCGGCACTACCCCTTTTGGTGCTGCTTTATCCCGAGTACAATGTTGATTGTCTTCACGCTCGTGCTTGTTTACCTGAGCAAGCCCGACCCCATGAAGAAACTCCACACGTTTCTCAGCGACGAAGAAGAAGACATCGACATCAAGGAAAAAGACCCAGACGGTCACTGGTTCGCCGTGTACCTCCTCATGGGTGCTTGGCTGCCCGCGGCGCTGGTGTTGATTAACTACCTCTTCTGGGACTGGCTCTGCTACCTGCTACTCCCCAAGAGCCGCTACCTCCAAAAGCGCAGCTTTTGGCATGACTGTAAGCACTTCCGTGATAGCGACTGGCTCTCTGCCATCGGCTTTACCGTGGTGATCCTCCTCCTGACCCTCAGCATGCTGGAATGGAGCACCCCCTACAAGAAAGTATGGCGCACCTGGGATTATTTGATCCACCCGCCTGAGCACCTTTGGTACCGGCCTTTTCTGCACGATGCCCTTTACGATACTGACATGTGGTTTGAAAACGTCATCCAAACCACCTTTTTGTATGGCAACGACCCCACCAAAGATCCCGATGCTGTCGACGACCCTTTCGCCGACTTCATCTATATGAAAGATCGCATTGGCATCGACGAAGGCTCTGAGATACTTGGCCAGTTTGCCTACGGGATGGTTTGGTACATTTACGCCTGGGTCTTCCCGCTCATTCTGGCGGCCATGCTCTCCTTTTTGATGCTGATGCCTGTCTTTTGGCTGCTGGGGCGATTCTACATACCCCCCAAGGTCAGTGGCGTGAATGACCCAGCAAGTGTCAGAGACGTTACTGTTCCTGATTTCACTACTTAGAGTCAGGCAGAAAACCCTTACCCGAAAAAAAAACAGCAAAATATAAACAATGTTTAATTTAAAGATAAACTTACATCTTAATGTTACCCTACATACTTAGAGAGGCAGTGCAAATCTCCAGTGTTTTTCCTCAAGATGGCTACTGAAGCAAGACTTGAAAGAGCACAAAAAAAACAACTTACTTCGGGAAGGCGTTCATCAACTTCCCTCCTTGCGAAAGGAGATGAGGAAGGGCTTGCGCAAGAGCACCTGAGCAATCTTGAAGGTCATCTCGTCGCAGCTTTCATCCCAGAAAAAACCAACACACGTTTACTTTATAGCAAGATTTTGGATCTATCTCGTACAGCGGCAAGTTTCGACAATATTTGCAAAAAATTCAAATTCATCATCCAAGTTGCCCTCAATCCTGACGTACGACCACATCCAGTTAATACTGGTGATCTCATGCTCACTGACGGTCTAATCGTAGCGCTACAGTACGAAGGCTCCTCTGCCTATTTTGTCAACCTACGCGATCCAAAACAGCCAAGAGAACGGCCAACTATTCTAGTGCTTGCTCCTGGACACTTTCCTCTCCAAGAAGAAGGCTTGAAAGCGCTTATCACTGAGCTCTGGCAAAAAGATCTCAATGAAGCCAACCGCAATATGTTCTCGTTACTCCTATTCCGCATACCTGAGAGAATTACTGAACTAGGAGAAGTAGCTTCTCGTGCAAGCACAGCTGTACGAGGTGGATGGATGCCCGGCGAGTGGACAGAGGGTTCAATCACAACTCTATTGAACAAGATTTTTGTGCCAGAAGGTGCCACACCAGGAGGATTTGATGACGGAAGCAGCAAGCCACATGCCGCAGCCGCAACGCTTGCTGGTGCGGGCATGTCATCGGCCCGTGCAGCTGGTGCGGGTGGCACAGTTGGCGGCTCACCTGCTGGCAGTGCCGCAACCGCCTCAGGCACTGCAGGGTACAGCGGCCAATTTCCTGCTAGCCTGACAAAAGCCGCACAAGCTGCACGTGATGCCACCACCCGTCTTGTTGCTGCAAAAAAGAGCAACAAGGCAGAGATGGTTGCTGCAGAGAAGGAGTTCAACAGCGCTTGTGCAGCGCTCGCGGCAATGCTGGAACAGGAAGCGAGCACCACCGGTCAACGCCAGCCTGTTGCCCAAGAGGAGATGCTTGCTGCGCTCAAACGAGTAACAACCGCAACAGCGGCATTGGTTGAGATCGCAAGACAGGGAAGGCAAACAAAGCTGATGACGGCAGACATACAGACCGTGCAGCTCACTGAATTGAAAGCGGCCTTGGAGGTGCATGAAGCGTTGTTCAAGCCTCTTCCCACCACGGCCTCTGGCGTACAGCTTGATGCAGACACCCAACAGCGTTTGTTTGAAGTGGCAAGAACGATCGCTGCCGCAGTCATAGCGCTTTTTAAAGATCATCCTGCTGAGGTTCTGCCTGTCGAACTGATGGTGCAATCATTTGAATGTATTTGTAAGACACACCAAATATTGTTGCAAGCAGTCAAAGGTGCCAGTGTGCTATCAGGCAAACCCCAACCTGCGCCCAACACCCAAACACTGTTGGAAAGCCTGCAGTGTGTAGTCGCGGCTTATGAGGTTCTCGAGCAATGCGGCAATCCCACCGGCTTGGCAATCACAGCTGAACGCACAGCAATGCGCAAAACATTCCAAGAAGAGACACCCACGTTGATCCGAGAGAGGATTGAAGTGGCTGTCACCGCAGGTCAAGGCAGTATTGCTGCAAGCTGGAACGGCTCACATCAAGCACTCATCAACGTGCTCACTCGGGTACAGCAAGCTCACACCGATGCTGGATTGTACCTGAGTGATGATTACTACGAGCGCCCTGAGGAGAAAGAGGCAGGCAAAGATCGTTACCAGACTGCACAAGTCGCGGCTTGGGAGAAAAATCTTGGTCGGCTTATCAGGCAACTGCAAGCAAAAATTGATGCGGGAAAACACCAGGCTGGTGGGTGGGTGGGGGGGACCCCCCCCACCCCACCCACCACACCGAAAAACAACAAAAAAAGATTTAACT
>JAJFJF010000002.1 GCA_021774255.1 Gammaproteobacteria bacterium | reverse complement strand
CCGCCGGGTGCGGGTTCGACCTGCAACAAGATCACGCGTGCGACGCCGTTGTTCCCGGTGCCGCTGCTGTTCCAGTGCAACAGCATGAAGAGCAATGGTACGACCACGGTGCCGAACCTGGTCTACCGCGCGGGAATTGCCTAAAGACAACAGAACAACTTTTTCAAACCAAAAAGGCAACATAGCAAGGAAACAAGGAAAGAAGAAAAGTGACTTTTTTACGAGCAGTTTATTTCAAAAAAATGTAGGGGTACGGCCTACCGTGCTCTTTCCTATTCTCTAGTATTCTTTTTCTTTTTTCTTTAGTCACTTTCAACTAAAAAAAATCCCCAAAAATAGTATGTTAGCTAACATTTTTTGATGGTCTCACGATATCCCTTCTTTTTGTGTCAAAATACCCGCATGACATCACCCACCCTTATCTGTTTAATGGGCCCGACGGCGTCGGGCAAAACGGCCGTTGCCTTGCAGCTGGCCGAGCAGTTACCGTGCGAAATTATCAGCGTGGATTCAGCCCTGGTGTATCGAGGCTTGGATGTGGGTGCCGCCAAACCAAGTCTGGCGGTGCGTGAGAAAATCCCGCATCACTTAATCGATATTCGCGATCCGGCCGACCCGTATTCAGCTGCTGATTTTCGAGAAGATGCATTGCGTGCCATCGACGCTATTTTAGTGCGCGGCCGCATCCCTTTATTGGTAGGGGGCACGATGCTGTATTTTCGTGCGCTATTAAAAGGCTTATCGGATTTGCCTTCGGCGGATCCAGAAGTACGTGAGCACCTCTCTGAAGAAGCGGCGCAGCTAGGCTGGCAGGCGATGCATGCCCGCTTGGCAGAAATCGACCCCCTTGCTGCGCAGCGCATACACCCGAACGATCCGCAGCGTATTCAACGCGCGCTGGAAGTGCATGCGATCAGCGGCAAAAGCATGAGTGAGTGGCAAGCACAATCACAGGGTGAGCCATTGGTCTATCAAACAATCAATTTAGCCGTCGCCCCGGCTGAGCGTGCAGTACTGCATACGCACATCGCTCAGCGCTTTGAAGAGATGTTAGCCCAGGGTGTGGTGAAGGAAGTCGAGAGACTGCGCGCTCAAAAAGAACTCAATTTGAATTCTCCATCGATGCGAGCAGTGGGGTATCGCCAAATCTGGCAATATTTAGAGGGCGAGTATGATGAGAGCGAAATGCGAGCACGGGTACTGGCGGCTACCCGGCAGCTGGCCAAGCGTCAGCTCACTTGGTTGCGCCACTTCAATGACTTACATTGGTTTGATAGTACGCAATCTGACCTATTTGCTGCTATACTGAGAATATTGGTGCCGATAACGGAGAACAATAACAATGTCAAAACAAAAAGGGGTATCTCTACAAGATCCTTTTCTTAATCAGCTACGCAAAGAAGCGATGCCGGTATCTATTTTTTTAGTCAGTGGCATTAAGCTGCAAGGCGTGGTCGATTCTTTCGATCAGTTTGTGATTCTGCTCAAAAATAATAACGTCACACAAATGGTGTATAAGCACGCGATTTCAACGATTGTGCCTGCTAAACCCATTACGCTAGAAGATCTCACCCAAGAAACCGACGCGGAATAAGCTCTCTTGTTGACTCGCCAACCTTCGGCAGAGCAGGTTGTTCTGGTCCACGTCGAATTTTCTGAAGAAAACGAATGCGAACAGCTGGAGGAGTGTTCTGAATTAGTGCGCTCAACCGGTGCTGAAGTCGTTGCGATCGTGACGGGCAAACGTCATGCGCCCACACCAAAATATTTTGTCGGTACCGGCAAAGCCGATGAGATCCGCGAAGCGGTTGTGATGCACAAAGCAGACATTGTCATTGTCAACCACGCCTTATCACCTTCACAAGAACGTAATCTTGAACGCTTAGTCGAGTGCCGCGTGCTCGATCGCGTGGGGTTAATTCTCGATATTTTTGCAAGCCGTGCCCGTAGCTTTGAAGGGAAGTTGCAAGTTGAACTTGCGCAGCTGCAACATTTGTCTACTCGACTCGTGCGAGGCTGGACCCACTTAGAGCGTCAAAAAGGCGGGATTGGCCTGCGTGGCCCGGGTGAAACCCAGTTAGAAACAGACCGCCGTCTTATTCGTGCGCGTATTAATACGATTTTAAAACGCCTGGAAAAAGTGCGTCGGCGTCGCGATCAAGGTCGCCGTGCGCGCCGCAAAGCCGATGTGCCGACGATTTCATTAGTCGGTTACACCAACGCCGGCAAATCTACGTTATTTAATGCCTTAACCGAAGCGAATGTGTACGCGGCTGATCAATTATTTGCGACACTTGACCCGACGTTACGCCAAGGCGAGTTCCCTGGTATTGGCCACGCGGTATTAGCCGACACAGTGGGTTTTATTCGTCATTTACCGCATGATTTAGTCGAAGCCTTTCAAGCAACCTTGGAAGAAACGCAAGAGGCAAGTTTGATCTTGCATGTGATCGACATGTCGTCGGGCTTACGACAAGAAAATATTGAAGCAGTGAATGCAGTGCTAGACGAAATAGAAGCCAATGACGTACCGCAGCTGCTGGTCTACAACAAAATTGATTTGCAAGAAGGCACAGAAGCGCATGTGGATTCCAACGCAGACGGTTACCCGCAGCGTGTGTGGATCTCAGCCGAAACAGGCGAAGGGATGGCGCTATTGCGTGAGGCCATCGTGGCTTGCCTGGCCAAAGATTTGGGGACGTTTAGGCTATGCCTGCAACCCCAAGCCGGCCCCTTGCGCGCAGCACTGTATGCGCTCAACGCAATTTTGGTGGAAAAACCCGATGAGGCTGGCGGTTGGAAACTCACGGTGCGTTTATCTGAGCGAGTGCTGAAGCAGTTGTTAGCGGATCATCCTGGTATGGCTGCACTGGAGTGAGAGGCCGGCTGAGGGTTGTCGAGGCAGCCATCGGTGTCCGGTTAAATGTCGACTATGCCTACCATGATATTCGTTCCGACATAAGGTCGCCGCAGCATGGGATTGCCACCAAAGCAACGACGCCCATTGTTTTAGGTTTGCTGAATAACTCAGTTTTGCTAAGATTTCCCCGAAATACCTTGCTCGTAAGGCGCAGGGCCCTTAAAATTACCTGTTCTCAATTCATAAACTCTCAATCTTTCAAAAACGAGGTTTCAATATGGCCTGGAATGAGCCCGGTAGCGGTGGTAACGGCAGAGACAAAGATCCTTGGGGCGGCGGTGGCCGTCAAGAAGGGCCGCCTGATTTAGACGAAGCCTTACGTAAATTAAAAGGTATGCTGGGCAGTCTGTTCGGCAAAGGTGGCGGCGGTGCTGGTAGCCAGGGCGGTAAAGGTCGCTCGATTAAGTGGACCACCGTGCTGATTGTCGCCGTGATTATTTGGGGCTTATCGGGGATCTACATTACCCCGCTGGGTGAACGCGCGGTGGTGACGCGTTTTGGCGAGTATCACGAAACCAAAATGCCGGGGCCGCATTGGTTACCCCGCTTTATTGATAAACAAACCCCGGTGAATGTCGACACGGTTTACAGTTTTGCGCACGCGACGCAAATGCTCACCCGTGACGAAAATATCGTTTACGTTGAGCTAGAGGTGCAATACCGCGTGCCGGATGCCCCTGCTTCTTTATTTAATGTTGTCGATCCGCATAGCAGTTTACGTCATGCCACTGAAAGCGCATTGCGTCAGGTCATTGGTTTAACAACGCTCGACCAGGCACTCACCTACGGTCGACAAACCGTGCGTGATGAAGTGTTTGTGTTGTTGAATAATACGCTGGAAATCTATGAGCCAGGTATTAATGTGACAGACGTTAACATGCAGGCGGTGCGTGCACCGGAAGAAGTGCAAAGTGCTTTTGATGACGTGATTAAAGCGCGAGAAGATCAAGAGCGTGTTAAAAACCAAGCACAAACGTATGCCAATGGTATTGTGCCACGTGCGCAAGGTCGTGCAGGGCGTATCTTGGCAGCGGCGAAAGCGTACCGTGATCGGATTATCTTAAATGCACAAGGTGATGTGGCGTTATTCAATTTATTGTTACCGGAATACCGCAAAGCACCGGAAGTCACACGTGAGCGTTTATACCTTGAAACTATCGAATTGATCATGGGCAGTACCAGCAAAGTGATCATCGATGTGGATGGCGGTAATCAACTCATGTATTTGCCAGTGGATAAAATTTTAGAGCAGCGCGGTAGTTCATCATCCAATAGACAACGTGAATTGATAGCACCGTCACCGGTTAGCATTCCGCTAGATACATCCAGTAACTCGACAATGAGCGGGCAAGTCACGCGGCAGGGGAGATAATGATGAATAATAAATTTTGGGCATTCTTAATCGTTTTTATTGTCGTCATTGCTTCTTTAAGCCTCTATACCGTGAATCAGCGCGATCGCGCGATGTTACTGTGGTTAGGTAAGTTGCAACGTGACGTTGACACAGGCGCGGCGGTGATCAAAGAACCGGGGTTACATATAAAAGTGCCCTTTTTGCATCGAGTGGTGCAGCTTGATACGCGTATTCAAACCATGGAAGAGCCACCACGTCGTATCATGACCAACGAAAACAAAGAAGTGATCGTGGATGTGTATGCAAAATGGCGCATTGTTGATCTTGAAAAGTTTTATACTTCCACACGCGGCGGTGATTACTTAACTGCCAACCGTCTGCTTTATCAGCGTATTTACGATACCCTGCGGAATGAATTTGGTCGCCGCACCATTCAAGAGCTTGTGTCAGGTGAGCGTGTGCAGCTCATGCGCGCCATCAATGATCAAGCCAAGCAAAGCACGCAAGATTTGGGTATTGATGTGTTAGACGTGCGTGTTAAACGTATCGATTTACCGCCCGAAGTCAGCAGTGCTGTTTATGAACGGATGCGCACGGAGCGGGAACGCATTGCACGTGAAATACGCGCCAGGGGTGAAGCTGACGCTGAAATTATTCAGGCGGAAGCCGATGCAACAGAAGTCAGAATTTTAGCCGAAGCACAGCGTAATGCACTGGAAATTCGTGCAGAAGGTGACGGGGAAGCCGCTGCAATTTACGCGAACTCGTTTGGTCAAGATCCAGAATTTTATTCATTCTTGCGTAGTTTAGAATCTTACCGTGAAACGTTTGATCAAGATGATAACTTGCTGGTACTCACACCAGACAGTGACTTCTTTAAATATTTTAACCAGTCAGAAGTGAAGAGCACACCTTGATAGTTGTATTAGGCACCCAATGGGGTGATGAAGGCAAAGGTAAGATTGTTGATATTCTTACCGAGAATGTGGCAGCCGTTGTTCGTTTTCAAGGTGGCCACAATGCTGGCCATACCTTGGTGATCAAGGGCGAGAAATCTGTATTACATTTGATCCCTTCCGGTATTTTCCGTGAGCAGGTGAAATGCTTTATTGGCAATGGTGTGGTGCTCTCGCCCAGCGCATTGTTTAAAGAAGTAACCATGCTAGAAGAAAAAGGTGTGGCACTGCGCGATCGCTTATTCATTAGCCCTGCGTGCCCGGTGATCCTCCCCATTCATATTGCGTTAGATAAAGCCCGTGAAATTGCATTGGGTAAGGATGCGATTGGCACAACAGGCCGCGGTATTGGCCCTGCGTATGAAGATAAAGTCGCCCGTCGTGCAATCCGGGTAGGTGATTTATTGAACGAGTCTGTTTTCACTGAAAAATTGGAGCAAGTGATGTCACTGCATAATTTTATGCTGGAACATTACTACAAAGCGGAAGCCTTAGATTTTAGCGCGGTGCGTGACGAGGCATTGGGGTTTGCTGAACAATTAAAACCCATGGTGACCGATGTGGCTGCTGAGCTGCACAGTTTGCAGGCAGCCGGTAAAAAGATTTTATTTGAAGGCGCGCAGGGTAGCATGCTAGATGTGGATCATGGCACGTATCCTTTTGTGACGTCTTCAAGCACAACATTGGGTGGCGCGATTTCAGGCAGTGGGTTTGCAAAAATCGATCAAGTGCTTGGGATCACCAAAGCCTACACAACACGCGTCGGCGCCGGGCCTTTCCCGACCGAGCTGTTTGACGACGTAGGCAAGCGCATCGCAGAGCGTGGTCATGAATTTGGCGCCACCACGGGGCGCCCACGACGTTGTGGGTGGCTCGATGCCGTTGCACTGCGTTACACCGCACAAATTAATGGCCTCACCAGTTTATGCATCACAAAATTGGATGTGCTCGATGGCTTAGAAGAAGTAAAAATCTGCACAGGCTATGAGCGTCAAGACGGTAGCAGCACCACGTCAATGGTGTTGGCTGATTTGGAACATATCACACCGATTTATGAAACGTTGCCGGGTTGGCAAGCATCGACCGTGGGCGTGAAACGTGTGGACGAGCTGCCCGCGACAGCACGTGCCTTTTTAGACCGGGTGACTGAATTAATTAATGTGCCGATCAGCATGATTTCGACCGGCCCGGATCGCGATGAAACAATAGTCTTGTAGACGACGGTAACATGTAATGCCCCTTTGCCGAGGTGGTGGAATTGGTAGACACGCAAGCTTCAGGTGCTTGTGGGGGTAACCCCGTGGAGGTTCGAGTCCTCTTCTCGGCACCAATTTAGAGATTTAGGTAGGCGCCTGCATTCCTCTTAACCTGTCATTAAATTCTGCTTCTTTTCTTCAAATAAAAATTAAATTTTCTAAAATCAATAAGTTGCGCTCGACCATTCGAGAGAAAATAAAATGGTTTTATAAAAATTTTTTCTTAAAAAACAAATTATTACTACATTATTATGTTAGTTGGAGAACATACCTTCGGGTGTTACACCATATAGAGAGAAGAGGTCTATTTTTGGTTCTTCTACTTTCATACTACTCAAACAGCCGATGGCATCTCAGCTTGCAACTTTCAGTGTGAAGGAGATTGTGGAGAAGTTCACAGGTGAGTCGGCAGGGAAGACTGATCTCGAGAAGGCCGAGGCGGTGCTGAGTGCCAAGGAGAACAACCGGTTTCTCAAGATGCTTTGGGGCATCGTGTGCATCTTCATCGCGAGCAACGATGCTTTTGTGGAAGAGTGCAGGAAGGAAGCCTTCGGCCCGGAGGATGAAGGGGTTCGCCACTCCCTTCGTGATAAACTTTGGACGGTCAAACTCGTGCAGGAGTGGCGCAAGCCTCACCCTGGAGGTGCTTCTGGGCAAGATCTGGCTCCCGACGGAGGTGTTCAGCTGATCACCCAGATCATTCGGGTCATGCTGGCGCTCGAGGCCGATACCCTTCAGGAAGCAATGAAAAAGGCGCTTGTGAAGGAGGGGCAGATGATTGCTGAGCGTTCTGCAGAGCGTAAGAAAAGGAAGGAAGAGGAGCGCAGAAAGGCGGAAGCGGCGCGCAGAAAGGCGGAAGCGGCGCACAAAGAGGCTGAAGAGGGATCGGCAAGCGCGCTTCAGGCAGCCAAAGAAGAGGTCCAGCGGCTTAACAAGGTTTCTGTGGAAGCCTATCGCAATGCTGCCCAGCGCAACCCTAACTTCGACGCTATCCTGGCCGACAAGGAAGTGATCGCTGCCAAGGCTGCTGTTGATGCCGCCAACCAGAAGTATGCGGCGCTTCTGCCTCCGCCCAAGGAAGAGGAAGGGCGTCGTCGTGGTTCAAGTGGTCGTGGTTCGCCGCCGTCAGCTCTTGAGGAGGTAGCGGGTGCAGTTGCAGGCAAGTTCCGTAGTCTGTTTGATGGACGTCCCTCTGGTGATATTGGGGTCAAGGCCTAAAAAGCCCATTTTCTTTTTGGCAACACTGGCCAACCACAAGCAAGCAAAAAGCTATTTTCAAAAAACCACCCCAGAAAGGGTCGGGCATTGTTTAAAGGTTATTTGAAAGACGAAAATAGGTAAAATCCTGTTATCATGGCAAAATGACAAGATCGGTGGCTCAAAGCGGGTAATTTCCGCCATGGGCATTTATAATAAGTAAGTAAATGACTAGAAAAAAGAAAACAATACAAGATCCCTTTGCTGAGCGCGAAGCATTGCGTTACACCAGCCCTATCCCCAGTCGTGAGTTTATTCTCAAATATTTAAAACAACATGGCGGGGCGGCGACGCGCATGGATTTGGAAATGGAGTTTGGCTTGGCCGATGAAGAATTGGCCGAGGCGCTGCGTCGTCGCTTGCGCGCCATGGTGCGTGATGGGCAACTGATGGAAGGGCGCGATCGTCAGTATCGTGTGATGCGTGAAGAAGATTGCGTCACAGGTTATGTGATCGGTCACCCCGACGGCTTTGGCTTTGTGGTGTCGGACGAAGGCGGTGAAGACGTGTTTTTATCCGCACGTGAAATGCAGCCCGTGTTTCATGGTGATCGCGTGTTGGTGCATGTCACTAAAACACAGCGCAGCGGTCGGCGTGAAGGGCGTTTAATCAAAGTACTTGTACACCAAACCGAGCGCACCGTCGGGCGTTATATTCATGAAAAAGGCCGTCGCCTTGTCATGCCGGATAACAAGCGCATGCCCAAAGATATTGTGATCGGTGCAGACGATGACAAAGGCGCTAAGCCAGGGCAGATTGTTGTCGTTGAAATTATTGTGCAGCCTTCTTTTCGTGCGGCGCCGCGCGGGCGCATTGTGGAAGTGCTGGGCGATCACATGGCGCCTGGCATGGAAATTGATCTGGCAATGCGCGCGTATGATATCCCGCATACTTGGCCGGCAGCTGTTTTAAAAGAAGTGAAAAAGTTTGGGGATGTGGTCCCGAAAGCTGACAAAAAAGGGCGCAAAGATTTAACCAAGCTGCCCTTTGTGACGATCGACGGCGTGGATGCGCGCGATTTTGATGATGCGGTTTACTGCGAACCTATTAAGCGCGGTGGTTGGCGTTTATGGGTGGCGATTGCCGATGTCAGTCATTATGTGAAGCCAAGTACTGCCTTAGATGCCGAAGCCAATACGCGCGGCACATCCGTCTATTTCCCCGGGCGCGTGAACCCCATGTTGCCTCGAGAATTATCTAATGAGTTATGCTCTTTAAACCCAGACGTTGATCGTTTGTCTTTGGTTTGTGAAATGAAACTAGATGTTGACGGCAATCTGGAAAAATGGGAGTTTTACCCGGCGGTCATTCGCTCGCATGCGCGCTTGACGTATGATCAAGTGGCAGGTTGGTTGGATGATCCCACGCGTGTGGATGGCGGTAAATATACGCAGTTATTACCGCATATTAAAGTATTGCACGATCTCTACCTCAGTTTAGATACGCATCGGAAAACGCGAGGCGCTTTAACGTTTGAAACCGTCGAAACCCAAGTTATTTTTGGGCAAGGCTTAAAAATTAAAGAAATTAAACCGCTCAAGCGCAATCTGGCGCATACGATCATTGAAGAATGTATGATTTTAGCCAATATTGCGGCGGCGCGTTTTATTGCGCAGCATAAAGTACCTTGCTTATATCGAATACATGCCTCCCCTAAAAAAGAAAAACTACAGGGCTTGCGCGACTTTTTAGGCGAGCTTGGCTTATCATTAGGCGGCGGTGATGATCCGCAGCCCTTGGACTTCTCTAATTTATTAGACAGTGTCACCGGGCGTGAGGATGCTCATTTGATCCAAACGGTCGCACAGCGCACACTGCAACAAGCCGTTTATAGCCCAGAAAATGTCGGTCATTTTGGGTTGGCGCTGCCCGCTTACGCGCATTTTACGTCACCTATTCGTCGTTACCCGGATTTGCTCATTCATCGGGCGATTTGTCATATTGTTGAGAAAACACCATATGCTTATAACGATGAGACGATGGCAAGCTTAGGCGAACATTGCTCCATGACAGAACGTCGCGCAGATGAGGCCACGCGCGATGCAATGGATTGGCTCAAATGTGAATATATGTTGGATAAAATCGGTGAAGAATTTCACGGCGTGGTGTCGTCGGTGTTGGGTTTCGGTATGTTTGTTGAGTTATCAGACGTGTATGTCGAAGGTTTAGTGCATATGACAGCGCTTAAAGATGATCGCTATGTGTTTGATGCCGGCAAGCACCGTTTACATGGTCAACGTACCGGTAAAACGTATCGTCTTGGTGATAGTGTGGATGTGAAAGTGATGCGGGTTGATTTAGATAACCGCAATATTGATTTTGAATTGGTAGGCCAAGAAGCCGCGCCGGCACCCTCCGCGCCTGCTTCAGATAAAAAACGTAAGAAGCGTAGAAAACGGTCGCCAAAATCTAAATAGTAGGGGCGGCCCCCTGTGGCCGCCCTTTATTTGTAGGGGGTCCCCCTGTGGTCGCTCTTTAGTTAACAAACATGACAAAAATATCAAAAACAGACTGGGTCATTGGCCGGCATGCCGTGGAAATGCTTTTCAAACACACGCCCGAGCGATTATTAGAAGTGATGGTGCAAGTGGGGCGTGAAAATGACTTCCCTTTTCTTGCGCAAATAAAACAACAAGGTTTAGCGGTGACATCCTGTTCCCGCGCGGCACTCGATCAGCAAACGGGCGACAGTCGTCATCAAGGCCTTGCCGCACGTTGCCGGCCCGCCAAAGCCTATGATGAAGATTGGCTATTCCAGCATCTTTTGGTAGAAGAAAAAAATCCATTATTGTTGATACTCGATGGCGTGCAAGATCCGCATAATTTAGGTGCCTGCTTGCGCGTGGCCGATGGTGCCGGTGTGCATGCGGTGATTGCGCCCAAAGATCGTGCTGTCTCATTAAATGCCACGGTGCGCAAAGTGGCGTCGGGCGCGGCAGAAGTGGTGCCTTTTGTGGCGGTGACAAATTTGGCCCGTGCGATGCGTGAATTACAAGAGCAGGGTGTTTGGTTAGTAGGTTTAGACGCGGAAGCGACCGCCACACTCTATGACGCTAAGCTTGAGGGGCCATTAGGGTTGGTGCTCGGGGCGGAAGGCAGCGGTTTACGCCGTTTGACCCGTGAACATTGCGATGAATTGATCAGCATTCCCATGCACGGCCAGATCAGCAGCTTGAATGTCTCTGTGGCAGCGAGTGTGTGTGTGTTTGAAGCCGTGCGGCAACGGGCTTAAGCCAAAAAACAAAAAATACTTATAAAACAAATAGATGATTTTGTCTTTTTGAAACCAAGTTGCTTTGCTTGGCGGTTTTAGGTTTATCAGGTAGAATACTCGTTTTGGAGGTCTACCTATGCGGGTTATTCAAGATGCCCTCACCTTTGATGATGTCCTGCTCGTTCCTGCTCACTCTACTGTCTTGCCCAAAGACGTCCGTCTTGGCTCTCAGCTCACGCGCGAAATTTCACTAAACATTCCACTTTTATCTGCAGCAATGGATACCGTTACCGAAGCACGGTTAGCGATTGCCATGGCAGAGGAGGGGGGCATGGGCGTGGTGCATCGCAGCATGAGCGTCGAAAAGCAGGCAGAACAAGTGCGCCAGGTGAAGAAATTTGAAAGCGGTATTGTACGCGACCCTATCACCGCTTCCCCGGATATCTCGGTACGTGAGCTCATTGCGTTAACACGGGCCAATCGTATTTCAGGTGTGCCAGTCGTCGAAGGGAATCAATTGGTGGGGATTGTCACTCACCGTGATATTGCACTGGAAACACAATTCGACAAACCCATTAAAGAAGTCATGACGCCCAAAGACAGTTTGGTCACCGTGGGTGAAAATGCCAGTCGCGAAGAAGTCGTTGCGTTATTGCATACGCACCGCTTAGAAAAAATATTAATGGTGAATGATGCCTTTGAATTACGTGGCATGATCACGGTTAAAGATATCCAACGCGAGAAAGATAAACCCTTTGCGTGTAAAGATGCATCTGGGCAATTACGCGTGGGTGCCGCAGTGGGTACAGGCAAAGACACAGAAGATCGTGTGATCGCACTAGTCGAAGCCGGTGTCGATGTGATTGTGGTCGATACCGCGCATGGCCATTCTCAAGGTGTACTCGATCGCGTGAGTTGGATCAAAAAGCGCTACCCTGATTTACAAGTGATCGGTGGCAATATCGCGACGGCCGATGCGGCACACGCACTCGCTAAAGCCGGTGCGGATGCAGTAAAAGTGGGTATCGGGCCGGGGTCAATTTGTACCACGCGTATTATCTCAGGTGTCGGTGTGCCGCAGATCACGGCAGTGAATGATGTTGCGACTGCGCTCAAAGGCAAAAACATTCCCGTGATTGCTGATGGTGGGATCCGCTATTCCGGTGATATTTGTAAAGCGATTGCCGCAGGTGCTTCTGCCGTCATGATGGGAAGCCTCTTTGCGGGCACCGACGAAGCGCCCGGTGAAGTGGAGTTATTCCGTGGCCGGTCTTATAAGTCGTATCGTGGCATGGGCTCATTAGGTGCCATGTCAGGCATGAATGGATCAAGCGATCGTTATTTCCAAGACGCAAAAGAAGGCTTGGAAAAACTGGTGCCAGAAGGTGTAGAAGGGCGGATCCCTTACAAAGGCAGCTTACTAGGTATTATCCATCAGTTGATGGGGGGCTTGCGTGCTTGTATGGGGTATACCGGTAACGAGACTATCGAAAAATTACGGACTGACGCTGCCTTTATGAAAGTCACTGCGGCAGGCATGCAAGAAAGCCATGTGCACGATGTGTCGATTACCAAAGAAGCACCTAACTATCATTTTAGCCAGTAAGTACAGCTTACGCTGCTCACATTTCTCCTGATAAAGGAATAGGGAAGATAAGGTAAGCATATTTTTTATGCTTAGTTGGACATTTATTTTTGTAACGAACCCGTAAGTAAAAATTATGAACACTGATATTCATGCTCGTCCGATACTCATTTTAGATTTTGGCTCGCAATACGCTCAGCTGATTGCCCGGCGCATTCGCGAAATTGGCGTCTATTGTGAAATGCACCCTTATGATATGAGTGAAGAGGAGATTAAACGCTTCGACCCTGCGGGTGTTATTTTATCGGGAGGGCCTGAGTCCGTCACCGGTGACTTTACGCCACGTGCACCACAAATTGTGTTTGAGCTTGGTTGTCCTGTATTAGGTATTTGCTATGGTATGCAAACCATGTCAGTGCAGTTGGGCGGCAAAGTGGCCAGCTCTGAACACCGTGAGTTCGGCAGTGCGCAACTCAAATTATTAGGGCAGTCAGGGTTGCTGCATGATATTGCGGATCACACTTTAGCAGACGGTACGGCACTCATTGATGTGTGGATGAGTCACGGTGATCGCGTCGAAGAAATTCCGGAAGGCTTTGAGGCCATTGCCTGCACAGACAATGCACCGTATGCCGCGATGGCTGATGAAAAGCGTCATTTTTACGGTGTGCAATTCCACCCGGAAGTCACGCACACGCATCAAGGCCAGCGTATTTTCGAACACTTTGTGTGTGAGCTGTGTGAGTGCGAGCCTCTTTGGACACCCGAACAGATTGCGGAAGACCTGATAGAACACATTCGGGCGGATGTGGGTGATGATAGAGTTATTTTAGCGTTATCCGGCGGGGTCGATTCAGCCGTAGTCGCTGCATTACTACATCGTGCCATTGGTCAACAACTCACCTGTGTCTTTGTGGATCATGGATTTTTGCGTTTACGTGAAGATACCTTTGTGACGGCAACCATTGGTGCGCACATGGGTGTTGAAATTATCCACGTGCACGCAGAAGAACGTTTTCAAACAGCCTTAACAGGGGTGGTTGACCCAGAAGAAAAGCGAAAAATTATTGGCAAGCTATTTGTTGATATTTTTGAAGAAGAAGCCAATAAAGTAGAAGGTGCCAAATGGTTAGCGCAGGGCACCATTTATTCTGATGTGATTGAATCAGCCGGCACGCTAAATAATAAGTCACATGTCATTAAATCACACCATAATGTGGCGGGTTTACCTGAACGGATGAACTTAAAGCTCGTCGAGCCACTGCGCGAGTTGTTTAAAGATGAAGTACGTAAATTAGGTTTAGAATTGGGCTTGCCCTACGAAATGGTTTATCGCCATCCTTTCCCAGGCCCCGGTTTAGCGGTACGTATTTTAGGGGAAGTGAAAAAAGAATACGCTGAGATTTTAAGAAAAGCCGACGCTATCTTTATCAGTGAATTACGTCGACATGATTTATACGAAAAAGTCAGCCAAGCATTTGCAGTATTCTTGCCGGTCAAATCAGTGGGCGTGATCGGTGATGCACGTCAATACGAATATGTGATCGCGCTGCGTGCGGTGGAAACCATTGATTTCATGACAGCACATTGGGCACGTTTACCGTATGATTTCTTAGCCAGTGTGTCTAGCCGCATTATTAATGAAGTGCGCGGTATTTCACGCGTGACCTACGATATTTCAGGCAAGCCACCTGCCACGATTGAGTGGGAGTAGGTTAAGCCACCTGCATGCAACAGACACTGCACTGGATGCGCCATGCGCTTGGCTTAGCGAAGCAAGCTGAGCAGGCGGGAGAGGTGCCTGTCGGCGCGGTGTTGGTGTTGAATGACAACATCATCGGTGAAGGCTGGAACCAACCGATAAGCTGCGCCGATCCCACCGCACATGCCGAAATCATGGCCTTGCGCGCAGCAGGGCAAGCCTTAAGTAATTACCGTCTGACCAACAGTACCCTCTATGTCACGCTAGAGCCTTGCGCAATGTGCGCGGCGGCGATCATTCATGCCCGGGTGAAGCGAGTCGTGTTTGGTGCATTTGATCAGCGTAGCGGTGCGGTGGGCAGTGTCTTGAATCTTTTTGAAGCAGGGTACTGGAATCACCGCGTTGAATATGAAGGCGGCATGTTAGCAACGGAATCGGCTGAATTGTTGACCCATTTCTTCCAAGAAAAGCGCAAACATTCTCTTAATCCCCCCATAATTCTCTGATTGAGCTCATTATTTTTCTAAAATAAAATCCTTTAATGTTAATAAGTTGTAATAAAATTTTCTGAATATGTTGATTTTGTTTGCAAATAGTATTGACTTCGACTACGGGGTTGGTAAGATGTGAATCATTAGTTTGGTGATGGATACAATAAAAAAACGAATAAGGATAAAAATAAACTAATAAAACTTTTGTCTATCAATAACTTAAAAAAGGGGTTTATTATTATGAAAAACTTATTCGGATCATTAGCTGTCGTCAGTGTACTTTTATTCGGTAGCCAAGCAGCCATTGCCGGTAACAGCACTTATGACTGTACCTCAACGCATTTTGTCCCTACCAGTGGCTCGAGTGATTTAGGGGCAGCGGTCACAAACCATGCTAACCAATTTATGAACAGCAGACAGATTTGGGATGCAGCAGAAGTAGAAGTGACGGTGCATCCATTGCGTAATCTAAACTCTGGTGGTGTGGGAGAAGTGATTCAGTTCTATATTTTATCTTGCTATATACCTAAAGCAGCTAGCTAATGAGTGATGAGTGATTGAAAAGGCGGCATATTTATGTCGCCTTTTTTACTGGGAACGAAGACCACTTTTGTAGTATATTATGAACGATGGGTATATTGACTTTTCCAGGTGGTAACGCCTTATCTCCCTTTCGTGCTGAGAAGCTCATTAAAACGCTTCAACAGCCATTTCCCACGACTCATGCTATTCAGGCCCGTTATTTTCATTTTGTTGAAACATCCGATTTATCAAACGCGGAGCAAGATAGACTCAAAGCGTTGCTAACCTACGGTGAGCCTGCTGATATGCCCGAATCGCCACCGGGCAATTTGTTTTTAGTGGTGCCACGTGCGGGCACGATCTCACCTTGGTCTTCTAAAGCAACCGATATTGCACACAACTGTGGTTTAGCGCAGGTGCGGCGCATTGAAAGAGGCATTGCGTATTATATTGAGGCGGGTGCTGCCTTGACTCAGGCGCAGCGTGATGCGGTACTGCCTATATTACATGATCGCATGACAGAGCAAGTGTTAGAAAGCTTAAGTGCCGCTAACAATTTATTTAAACAGTCAGAAGGGCCTTCTTTTAGTGAAATAGATGTGTTGCAAGGCGGTGAAACTGCACTGCAACAAGCCAACCGTGATGTGGGTTTGGCTTTAGCTGAAGATGAAATAACGTATCTGGTTGCGCAATACACCGCGTTAGGCCGCAACCCGACGGATGTTGAACTCATGATGTTTGCGCAAGTAAACTCAGAGCATTGTCGTCATAAAATTTTTGGTGCCGATTGGCAGGTCGATGGCCAGCCACAACCGCATAGCCTGTTTGGCATGATCAAAGAAACGTTTGCGCAACACCCTGGGGGCGTATTGTCAGCGTATAAAGATAATGCCGCCGTGATTGAAGGTGGTCAAGCCAAACAATTTATCCCCGACAGTGCAACGGCCGAGTACGCTTATACTTCGCGCGTATTGCATCCCTTAATTAAAGTCGAAACCCACAATCATCCCACCGCTATTTCGCCTTTACCGGGTGCTGCCACGGGTGCAGGCGGTGAGATCCGCGACGAGGGAGCAACGGGGCGCGGTGCAAAGTTTAAAGCCGGTTTAACGGGTTTCAGTGTGTCTAATTTAAATATTCCGCAAGCACAGCAGCCTTGGGAAGTGGATTACGGCATACCATCACACATTGCTTCCGCGTTAGAGATTATGTTGGCGGGCCCCATTGGGGGTGCCGCGTTTAATAATGAATTTGGCCGGCCTAATTTGGGCGGTTATTTCCGCAGTTTTGAGTTGGCCGTAGAAGATTCAGTGTGGGGATATCATAAACCCATTATGATCGCCGGTGGTTTAGGCGTGGTGCGTGATGAGCATGTTCAAAAATTACCCCTCCCAGCTGAATCCAAAATCGTCATATTAGGCGGCCCTGCCATGTTAATTGGTTTGGGGGGCGGTGCGGCTTCTTCGATGGTCGCCGGTGAAAGTGCGGTCGAGCTCGATTTTGCTTCCGTACAACGTCATAACCCTGAGATAGAGCGACGTTGCCAAGAAGTGATCGATCGCTGCAGTGCATTGGGTGCTGATACGCCTATTTTATCTATTCATGATGTGGGTGCGGGCGGGTTGTGTAATGCCATCCCTGAAATTGTGCACGATTGCGATAAAGGTGCGCGCATTGATTTACGCAGTGTGCCGATTAGCGACTTACGCATGAGCCCGTTAGAAATTTGGTGTAATGAAGCACAAGAGCGCTATATTTTAGGCATTGATGCGAGCCGTCTTGACGAATTTGAAGCCATTGCCGCGCGTGAACGCTGCCCTTATGCCGTCGTGGGTGAAGTCACCGATGTGCAAGATCTACATGTATGGGACAGCAAATTTGATAATGCACCGATTGATTTACCGCTGTCTGTTTTATTTGGCAAGCCGCCCAAGATGGAGCGTGAATTTACACGTGAAACAGTCAAGCGCGCACCCTTGCAGTTTGATGTGACAGTCGATGAGGCTATCGAACGAGTCTTGCGCTTGCCGACGGTGGCCGATAAATCATTTCTCATCACGATTGGTGATCGCACCGTGACAGGTTTGGTCGCGCGCGATCAAATGGTGGGCCCATGGCAAGTGCCGGTGGCCGATGTGGCGGTGACGGCCAGTGATTACCAAGGCTATCGTGGTGAAGCAATGGCCATGGGTGAGCGCACGCCGCTCGCGCTGATCAATGCGCCTGCATCAGGCCGTATGGCGGTAGCCGAAGCAATCACCAATATTGCGGCTGCACCGATTGCGCAATTAAGCGATATTAAACTCTCTGCTAACTGGATGGCGGCGGCAAGTCAGCCCGGTCAAAATCAAGCGCTGTTTGATACGGTGCACACCGTTGCGATGGAATTATGTACGGCCTTAGGCCTTTGTATTCCAGTGGGCAAAGATTCCTTGTCGATGCGCATGCAATGGCAAGATGACGGTGAGCAGCGTGCGGTGACTTCACCGTTATCGCTGATTATCAGTGCGTTTTCAAATGTCAGTGATATTCGTCATGTACTCACGCCTGAATTAAATACCGCTGAGCCAAGTGAATTATTGCTCATCGATTTAGGGCATAGCAAACAACGTCTGGGTGGCTCTGCACTCGCGCAAGTGACTAATCAGTTGGGCGATGAAGCACCTGATCTCGATGCGCCTGAAACGTTAAGCCGCTTTTTCACGGCGATACAACAGCTCAACCAAAGTGAATTGTTGCTGGCCTATCACGATCGTTCTGACGGCGGTTTATTAGCTACCTTATTTGAAATGGCTTTTGCCAGCCATTGTGGGTTGGATATTGACATCAGTGCATTGGGTGAAAATGCACTTGCCAGCTTATTTAATGAAGAATTGGGTGCGGTGATCCAAATCCGTTCCACCGATAAAGAAAAAGTATTAGCGATTTTAGAAGCACAACAATTAGCGGAGATGACGCATACGGTTGCGGTGCCGAATAAACGCGATGCATTAATTATCAGACAAGCAGACACCCTTGTGTCTACACAATCTCGTGTACATTGGCAACGTGCCTGGTCTGAGACCAGCTATCATTTGCAGGCGTTGCGGGATAATGCTGAGTGCGCGCGCGAAGCTTATGACCATTTGTTAGTTGCCGATGACCCTGGTCTATATGCCAAACCCACATTTGATTTAGAAGAAAATATTGCGGCGCCGTTTATTCATAAAGGCGAGCGTCCCAAAGTGGGTATTTTGCGTGAGCAGGGTGTGAATGGCCAGGTTGAAATGGCTGCTGCGTTTGATAAAGCGGGTTTTACCGCTGTTGATGTCCACATGAGCGATGTCTTAGCTGGCCGACAAGATTTATCCGCTTTTAAAGGTTTGGCAGCGTGCGGCGGTTTTTCTTATGGTGATGTGTTGGGCGCCGGTGGCGGCTGGGCAAAATCTATTTTATTTAATCACGCTGCGTATGATGCGTTTGCGGCGTTTTTTGCACGCTCAGATACCTTTGCTTTAGGGACGTGTAATGGCTGCCAGATGTTGGCGCATTTGAAAGATCTCATTCCTGGTGCGGCGCATTGGCCGCAATTAATGATCAATGCCTCAGAGCAATATGAAGCGCGCTTGATCATGGTGAAAGTCGAATCGTCACCCTCCATATTGCTACATGATATGATAGGCTCAGAGATCCCTTGCGTGGTGTCCCATGCAGAGGGGCGCGTTGATTTTAGTCAATTTGAAGATCAAGCCCAATGCCCAGTCGCATTGCGTTATATTGACCATCATGGTGAAGTCACACAGCGTTATCCTGCCAACCCAAATGGCAGCCCACAAGGTATCGCGGGGATGACAACAACAGACGGGCGTGTCACTATTGTAATGCCACACCCAGAACGCTTGTTCCGTGCCGTGCAGCATTCATGGCGGCCCAAAACATGGCAAGAGGCAGCGCCCTGGTTACGTTTATTCCGTAACGCCCGCAAGTGGGTAGGGTAAATTAATTAAAACGAAGAAGAAGGGAGTGAAGGATGGGACGATTATTTGGAGGGATTTTTTTAGTCGCAGGAACGTCGATTGGCGCCGGCATGTTGGCCTTGCCAATTGTGACCGCCAATATGGGGTTCTATCCTGCCTCCTTTACCTTTATTAGTTTATGGGCATTTACGGCACTGTCTGCCTTATTAATCCTTGAAGCCAGTTTATGGCACCACGGTGAAACTAACTTGGTGACCATGGCAGGGCACACCTTAGGCAAAGCCGGTAAAATGGTGGCTTGGCTTATCTATTTAGGTTTATCGTATTCCTTGCTTGCGGCGTACATCACCGGGGGCGCCGCGCTCTTTTCAGAAGTCTTGCTTTCTCGCTTAGGCATTAACCTCGCCGACGGGAGCATTCCTTTTCTCTTTTTGTTTATTTTTGGTGGGCTCGTTTTCTGGGGCATGCGGCCAGTGGATTTAGTGAATCGCTGGTTTTTTATTGGCCTGATTGGCTTATACATTGTGTTAATTACTATGCTGTCAACAGAAGTCAGTGTTGACTTTTTAGTGCACAGCGATGCTTCTTATATCTGGATGGCGGTGCCGGTGATTGTCACGGCGTTTGGTTTCCACGTGGTGATCCCCAGTTTAAAAACCTATCTTAAAAATAATGTGAAGGAGCTGCGGCTCAGTTTAGTATTAGGCAGTTTATTAGCGCTGATTATTTACCTTATTTGGATTTTTGTCATTTTAGCGGTACTGCCTGCAGAAGGGGAAGCGAGCTTAGCGGCTATCGCTGAAACAGGGCAGCCAGCGGCTGCATTAGGGGTGGCGCTCGAAACAATTTTAAATAACACCTGGATCGGCGCAGGGATGTTGCTCTTTTCATTCTTTGCGGTGATCACTTCGTTCTTAGGTGTGTCGATTTCTGCTAACCATTTCTTAATGGATGGTTTTAATGTGGAATACAACCTTTCAGGCCGTCTGAAAATCTTTGTGATGACCTACTTGCCACCGTTGCTATTTGCCTTTTATTACCCACAAGGTTTTATCATGGCATTAGGGTTTGCCGGGGCATTTGTCGCAATTTTATTTATGATCGTGCCAGCCATGATGGTGTGGCGAGGGCGTTATCAAATGCAGCTCACGGCAGATTATCGTTTGAGCGGCGGGCGCTTATTGCTATTAGCGGTGATGTTGGCAGGACTCTTTATCGTTTACTTTGAAGTGTTGCCGAAGTGATAAGTGACAGGGTTATCGTTTTTGATAAATATTTTTTCTGTCGCCGACATTGACCACAATGACTAAGCATTGATTATCTTTAATTTGGTAAATAATGCGGAAGTTGCCAGTGCGCAGTCGATAGAGATTATCTTCATGAGTTAGTTTTATTGCGCCATCTTGTAAACAAATTTGAGTGGTGAGAGAATGGGTAATTATTAAGTCAGATAACTAGCTATATAGTGATGGTTTTTTTGAGTGGGCTGCCCATGAGTTGCTGAAGATCAAGCCGAGGCACTCTTCGTGCACTCACTCTCCCTAAGGATCTTATCGGCAACCGCCCTGCGCACTTCGTTGAACTTGAGGCGGGCTGCCTGGTGCTTCTCAACGGCCTCGCCAGCAGCCGCTATAGCGGCATAAAGCGTGTCTTCAGCTGTCTGGAGCGCTTCTTTGGCATCCTCCGCAGCCTTCTGGTAAGTGTACGATCCGTCGGAAGCTCCCCAAGCCCTGGAGGCTGCCCAGTAGGTATCCAGACAGGCATTGTAAGCTGACTGAGCGCACTCAGCGGTTAACTTTGTGTGTGCATCTTCCGCACGGGCAGAGTCAAACTCCTGCTTGAGAGGCTGCATGGCGGGGTGAACAGGCGCTGCCTGACTCTCGGGGAACCGGTTGCCCAGGCCGTAGAGCGATGCCAGCTCTGCTTTGGCTGCTTGCGAGAGGGTGGACCAGGCAGGCTTCTTGCCCGCCTCCTTCTTCACCTTGTGAAGACCGGCCTTCTTCTTCCCCTTGTCCTGAGGGTGGCTTGAGCTAGTACAAGAGGATCCCACACTCCCCACGCTAGTGTTCCAGACAGGAGCGTGCACCGTGATGGGGCCCTTGTTCCCTGGTCCAATATGAATCGCGATATTGCAGACGGGAGGAGTTGTAGAAGGATCCATGGCGACTTGTTATCTTGTAGTCTGTTGTTTCTGGTTGTTTCTGGTTTTTACGGGCAAAATTGTTTTGCTTCTTACTATATGGTGTAACATCTGCATGTATGTTTTCATGTTGAGTTAAAAATAGGTGGGATCGTCAGCGATACGCTACTGGTTTGAAAATTTAAGGAATGGAATAGGTGAATTGGGGAGAAAATAAAAGTTGATTAACTGACTTGTTTCTTGTGGTTTTTTTTGTTTTGCGTTAATAGTAAATGCAGCTAAGTAGCTGATCAGAAAAGGTACTTGCATCACCGCCTAGTGCGCCCGCAAAGGCGCGGCTTGTTCTGCTGCGTTGCCTTCAGGGCCGCTTCCTTCTCTTCAAGCGTGATTTGGGCGGCATCAAATGCAGCTTGAGTCAATTCCACTTCCGAGGGGGGCTGGTTGTTAGTCTCTTTGAGATCCCAATCTTCCAGCGCCCAGGCGTACTGATTTTCCGCAAGGGCGAGTTCGGCCTTGGCAAGGTTCACTTCCAACTTTGCCTGCACAAGCTCACGCACAACCTCTTTGGGAAGCCCAGAGAGGGGCTTGGTGCGTGTCTTTTTGGCGACTCCCCCTCCAGTTTTGAGATGGAGGACACTTTGCTGTGACTCAGTCGAGGCAGTAGGCGGAGACATCTTCAGAAAACAAAAATCACCTTACTTTTTTATCTCTTACTATATGGTGTAACATTCGCATGTATGTTTTCATTTTGAGTTTCAAAAAGATGCAAAAAAAAAGCTTCCCCAGGTTTTACCGAGGAAAGCTATACGCTACACAAAAGAAAATTAAATTATTCGCCTATTGGATCAACAAGATAGAGATTGTGTTCGAGCACACAGGCAGGCTGGGGCAGTATGTTGAAGCCCTCGGCAATCTCAAAGCCAAGAATGGCAACGGAGCCCAGTAACAAGATTAAAAGTGGGAGCTTGCCACCTGCCACGCGGTAATCAGAGGGGATGTGCTTCTTGTAGCGGGTTTTCCAAGCTATCCAGGCGGGCAAAATACACAGCACCAGCGCAACCGACAAGCCGCCGTAGGTCAATGCCAGAATAAAGCCGGGTGGATAATAGAGTATAAATAATACGGGCGGCACAAAACTTAGCAGCGCCACCAATAGCGTATGAAGTGCGGTTCTACGGAAGGACAGGCCGTCATACAAGAAGTGAGAGATACTGATGGACGCCCCTAAAAAAGATGTCAGGATGGCAAAAAACGAAAACCACAAAAAGCCTTTGGCTATCAGGCTAGCACTTAACACTTCTCCGAGCGCTTGACTTAAACGAGGCAGCGGTGCATCAAGCTGGGTCATCATGGTGAGACCGCCTTCACCCGTGACAGGCACAATGGTATGCACTAAATACGTCCAGAGCGTGTAAACTAAAAAGACAATACCCGTGCCACCGATTAATATACGGCGCAGTTTTTTGACATCGTATTCGTAGTACGCAGAGAGGGTCGGAATAATAAAATGATAGTTATAAGCAAAAATGACTAAGGTCACGGAAGACAGTAGGTATGTGCCTTGACCGATGTGTAATTGACTGACGTGTGTTTCAGGGAATAATAACAACACGAGAAAGAAGAAAGAGACAACCACTGCCAGCATCAAGAAGCGATTAATCCAATCCATCTTGCGTGCTTTAAAAATCATAAACACACTACCAAAGATAATAACAAAGGCAAAGATGGCTTGAGTATTCGTGAGGCTGTTTGGGCGCAGTCTGTTGGCCACGTTGCCAATGATATCCGCACCGCCAGTGATATAAGCGCAGATCAAAGAATAGAGCATGATCAAATAAGCAAACCAAGTAAACACTTGGCCAGCACGGCCTAAGGTTTTTTTCGCCATGGAGGTGAGGTCACTATTGCCTTTTTGCGCGACCGTAATTTCTAAGATGGTCAAGGCGCTCAACAACATAAACGCACCGCAGATAAACAGTAGTAGCATAGCAAACCAAAAGCCGCCTGCAGCAGTGACAATCGGCAGTACCAAAATACCTGCACCAATAGCGGCACCCACAACAAATAAAATACCGCCGAGCAGGCTTTTGCTTTTCATATAGTTATACCGTGTTTATCGTGTTGACAGGGGAGTCGGTTATTGTCGTTAAATCGGCGAGTCCAATCAAGTGTTAATTAGTCTGTCGAGCAAGGTATAATAAACGCATGCTTTATTCATTGATCCGACCATTATTATTTAAACTCAGCCCAGAGCGAGCCCATAAACTCACCTTAAGTTCGCTTAGTCACTTAAATCATTTTCCATTCAATAAGTTATGGCAAGCCAATTTACCTGCGGTGCCTTGCCGCGTGATGGGGATTGATTTTGCTAGCCCCATTGGCTTAGCGGCAGGCCTCGATAAAAATGCCGATCATCTTGCTGCATTGGGGAAATTAGGGTTTGGTTTTATTGAAGTGGGCACTGTCACCCCGCGGCCTCAAGCAGGTAACCCTTTGCCGCGTTTATTTCGTTTACCAAAAGACCACGCGCTCATTAATCGCATGGGGTTTAATAATAAAGGCGTGGATCATTTAGTTGCGCAAGTGAAGGCTTCCAATTATCAAGGTGTGTTGGGCATTAACATCGGGAAAAATGCAGATACCCTGATTGAAGAGGCCACAGAAGATTACCTTACCTGCTTTAATAAAGTGTACGCGCATGCCGATTATGTGACCATTAATATTTCTTCACCCAACACGCGCAACTTGCGGCAGTTGCAAGAAAACGATGCATTAGGGCCATTGTTATCATGCTTAAAAACAGCGCAGGCGGCGCTCGCCACACAATATGGCCGTTATGTGCCCTTGGTGGTCAAAATTGCACCTGATCTTAACGAAGCAGAAGTGCAGTCCATGGGTAAACTATTTTTGGAACATGAAATAGATGGCATTATTGCAACAAATACCACGTTATCGCGTGAAGGCGTGACAGGTGCGCTGGCGCAAGAAATGGGTGGTTTAAGCGGCGCACCATTAACGGGGCGTGCAACCGCTGTGATACGTGCTTTGCATCATGTGGTGGGCTACCGTATTCCGCTGATTGCTTCAGGTGGCGTGATGTCTGGTGAAGATGCGCGTGAAAAGTTTGCTGCAGGCGCCAGTTTAGTGCAGGTGTATACAGGATTGATTTATCGTGGGCCGGCGTTGTTGAAAGAGATTGCTGGTTCATTAATTAAAAGTAAAGTGTAGTGGAAAAGCCAGGCTGTTCGGCGAGCACTTTTTTGCACGCTTGCGCTTCGCGCGGCGCTATCACAAAAAGTACTCGGCCTGCGCCTGGCAGCGAGCATTTTTAGACTTAATAAATTCAACAGGGTAGAAAGAAAGTAATTTAATGAAAATTGGAAGTAAAAAAAAGACTGTCTATTTAGCAGATTATAAGCCATCGCCTTATTTAGTAGAGGATATTTCGCTGGTCATTGATTTGCATGAAACGCAAACGCAAGTGACGGCAACATTAAAAGTACGTCGTCAGCACGATGTGGCAGATGCGGCAGTGCCATTAGTATTAAATGGCAGAGCATTAACATTGAAGTCGGTTACATTGGATGGCAAAGTATTAACTGCAGATGATTATCAGTTAGCAGAAGAATCTTTAACCATCCCAAATGTGCCCGAAGCGTTCACTTTACACACCGTCGTTGACATTAATCCAAAAGAAAATACTTCTCTGCAAGGGATCTATCTATCCAATGGTATTTTTTGTTCCCATTGTGAACCAGAAGATTTTCAGCGTATTACCTATTATATCGACCGGCCAGATAATTTGGCGCGCTTTACGACCAACATCATTGCCGACAAAGCAAAATACCCCGTGTTGTTATGTAACGGTAATGTGATTGAAAAAGGCGAGTTGGAAGAAGGGCGTCATTTTGTTGTCTGGGAGGATCCTTTTAAAAAACCAAGTTATTTATTTGCCGTGATTGCCGGCCAGCTTGTTTCAGTGGATGATACTTATACCACAGGTTCAGGACGTGCAATTGGTTTGCATATTTTTGTAGAGCCACAAAACCGTGACCGTTGCGATTATGCAATGTTGTCGCTGAAAAATGCGATGCGCTGGGATGAAGAGACGTTTGGCTTGGAGTACGATTTAGAACATTATTACATCGTGGCGGTAGACGACTTTAATATGGGGGCGATGGAAAATAAAGGCCTCAATGTGTTTAATACAAAATATATTCTTGCCGATCCGCAAACCGCCACTGATATCGATTATCAAAATATCGAAGCGGTGGTGGGGCATGAATATTTTCACAATTGGACAGGCAATCGCGTCACCTGTCGTGATTGGTTCCAGCTGAGTCTCAAAGAAGGATTAACCGTCTTTCGTGAGCAGCTATTTTCAGGTGACATGGGGCTGCGCAGCGTCAAACGTATTCAAGACGTGCGTTTGATTTGCGAGAAACAATTTCTGGAAGATGCGGGGCCGTTAGCACACCCGGTATTGCCGAAGTCTTATATTGAAATGAATAATTTCTATACCCTCACGGTGTACCATAAGGGCGCAGAGGTGATTGCGATGCTGTACACGATGTTGGGTAAAGCGGGCTTTCGTGCAGGCATGAATACGTACTTTGAACGCTTTGACGGCTTTGCTGTCACGATTGATGATTTTGTGGGCGCAATGGAAGCGGCAAATAATATTGATTTGACGCAATTCAAACGTTGGTATGATCAAGCGGGCACGCCAGTTGTCAAAGTAATGCGCCGTTATAACGAGGCAGAAAACACCTACCGTTTAACGTTTAAGCAGTACTGCCCGCCAACACCGGGTCAATCTGAAAAAGCACCCTTTGTCATACCTATAAAAATGGGTTTGCTCGATAGCCAGAGTGGGGCGGCGCTGCCAATTCATACAACAGACAGTGATGTGCCTGCAGGTGAAACAGAATGTGTGCTGAGGCTTAACAAACCAGAGCAGACATTTCACTTTGCCCAAATACCCAACAAACCCACGCCGTCGCTGTTACGGCATTTTTCGGCGCCAGTCAGACTGCAGATTTACTACACCTCCTCTGAATTACAGTTTTTGCTGCAGCATGACACCGATCCGGTGGTGCGCTGGCAAGCAGCACAAGAATTAGCGCTGCGTGCATTGAATGCATTAATTGATGAATATCAACAAAACAAACCGTTAACACTTGATCCACATTTAGTGGATGCTTTTGAAGGCTTATTAGCAGATAAAGATAGGGAGCCTGCATTACTTGCTGAAATACTCCAGCTGCCTTCTGCAAATTATATCGCTGCACAAATGGAAGTGGTTGACGTTGAGGCGATTTGTGCTGCGCATCAATTTTTAATCGATGCGTTAGCAAAAGCCTTAATGCCGCTTTTGCAGCAGGCTTATCAAACACACCATACCACCGCAGCCTATGCGCTGACGGAAGCGGCGATTGGTGCGCGCCGTTTAAAAAATAGTTGTCTTTTCTACTTAGCGCGCATCGATGAAACACAAGTGAAGTTTTGCCAACAAGCTTTTAGGCAAGCGGATAATATGACAGATCAAATGGGTGCGTTGTCGGCATTATCACATTCTGATAGCCTCATTCGTCAAGATAGCTTGCAGGCTTTTTATGAACAAGCACAGGATAAACCACTGCTTGTGAACAAATGGCTCACGCTGCATGCCACATCGCCTATACCTTCGGTATTTGATGAAGTGAAAGATTTGTTAGGGCACACGGCCTTTCGACTCACGAATCCCAATAATGTGTATGCCTTACTTGGTGCGTTTGCCCAGCAAAATTTTGCTGGCTTTCATCTTGCGGCAGAAGAAAGCTATTCTTTTTTAGGTGATCAGATCTTAGCGCTGGATGCGATGAACCCTGGCGTGGCGGCACACCTTGTCTCTAGCTTTAGTCGTTGGCGCCACTTTGACAGCAAGCGACAAACTATCATGAAGACTCAGCTTGAGCGAATATTAGCAAAGACTAAGCTGAGCAACAGCGTCTATGAAGTGGTGAGCAAGTGTTTGGGAAGTTAGCTGTTGCCGCTATTTTTAACTTAAAAAGAGTCTCTCGCCTCAAAAAGAGATTAAATGATCGCTCAGATTTCAGACTTTTAATAAACTAATTGATATTATTCGCTTTAATAGCCTGTCGACGGTATTTTTAAGCTATGCTTAAAGAAACTTTATAACACAGCGATAAAAACAGTGATGTTAATAAAACGGGTTACCAAAAAAGCATTTAAAATACTTGCGCTAGTCATGGCTGTGCTCTGTTTGCAGGCCTGTGCCTCAAAGGGGCCGGTGACGGATGAGCGTGATCCGAACGAGTCTTTTAATCGCAAGATCTACGCTTTTAATGTGAAAGCAGATAAATATGTCTTGCGCCCCGTATCGCGTGCTTACCAATTTATCGTGCCAAGTCCCATCCGTTCGGGTGTGACGAACTTCTTCAATAATATCGATCAAATTACAGTGATCGGTAATGACATTCTGCAACTTGAATTTCGCGATGCGGCAGACAGTAGTTGGCGCTTTTTAATCAACAGTACATTAGGCCTAGGTGGTGTGATTAACGTCGCTGAGCATGTGGGCTTAGAAAGACGCCATCAGGATTTTGGTGTCACGATGGGCAAATGGGGCTGGCGTGATTCCCGATATATGATGGTACCTTTTATTGGGCCAAGTACTTTGCGTGATACCACTGGGCGCGTGGGGGATTATTTTTTAGGGCCGTGGCCATACGTCAATAATTTTTGGTTAGGCACAGGTCTGTATCTCGGTAACCTCGTTGATCAACGCGCACAATTGCTTGCGACCGAAGACATCTTTGAAATGGCGGGTGCCGTGGATCAATATGCCTTCATCCGTTACATTTATCTTCAGTACCGTGATTACCTGATCACTGGCGAAGCGGTTGATCTTTATGATGAGTTCAATGACTTTGATGACTGGGATGATGATTTCTAATCTCCCCCTATAACCTACCTGGATATTCGTTGAAAAGTCGCTTATGGTTATTGTTAAGTGTTATTTAAATAACAAAAAATAACTGCTTTTAAATGAATGGATTATGAATGCGAGAATGGCTGTGACGGTAGAAAATCATCATAAAATAGCAGCGGCGGAACAAGAAGATCTTGCGGCGATCAACCGACAGCTGCGCAAAAGCCTTCAAGTATTTGAAGAAGATCAGATTGCCGGTCGCCAGGTGCAGTCGCAGCTCTTGCCTGAGCAAGACGTGCAGTTTGGTCAGTATTTCTTTACCCATCGGATTATTCCGTCGCTTTATTTAAGCGGTGACTTTATCGATTATTTTGAAATTGGCGAGAAGTTACTTGGGTTTTACATCATGGATGTGTCAGGTCACGGTGTGTCGTCCGCTTTTGTGACGGTGCTGATGAAGAGTGTGATGACACAATTGCATGAGGCTTATCTTGCTGGGCACAGTGAGGTGATCACGCATCCTGATCAAGTGCTCAGTCATTTAGGCAAGTCACTGCTTTCCGCTCAGCTTGGAAAATATTTAACTATGTTTTACGGTGTCATTGATAAACAAAAAAATACGCTCACTTACAGCATCGGTGGGCAGTACCCGCAGCCCATTCTTTCTGATGGCGAGCAGGTTGAGTTTTTAGCCAATAATAGTTTTCCTGTCGGTTTGGCCGCCGATACTCATTATGATGCTGTCACGCGTGAATTGCCTGAAAAATTTACCTTGGTGATGTTTTCAGATGGTATTTTTGATGTGATGCCGGAACATAATTTAGTGGATAAAGAATCACAACTGGCTGAGTTGGTGCATGATAGAAATATTACGATGGACATGTTGCTCGCCTCGATCATGAAAGCAAAACAGGAAATCACCGCCGATGATATTGCGGTGGGTTTGGTGAGGAAAGTATCATGAAAGAAGGTCATGTATTGTATGCAAAGTCCCAAGATGGCTTGTTACTGAAGCTGCAAGGTGAAGTGCGGTTTATGCATTGCGCGGGTTTAGAAAAGCTGATTAAAAAAATAATCGCTTCAGAAAAAATTGTGCCGTTTTATATCGATGTCACAGAGGCCACGATGGTCGATAGCACAGCCTTAGGGTTGTTAGCGCAGATTGCCATGGCAGAAGAAAAATTCCTGCATAAAAAGGCGATTTTGGTGTGTCACCAAAGTGATGTGAAACACATTATTATGAATGTAGGATTAGATAAGATTTTCTATATGACATCCGATGTCACCGAGCCCGTTTCAGGTTGGCATTTGCTTTCGGGGGATGCCGAAGATGAGCATGCTGTCACAGAGCGGGTGCTAAGTGCACACAAAACCTTAAGCGAGCTGGATAGCGAGAGCCAAGATGTATTTCAAGATTTGGTGGAACGTTTGGAAACACAGCAACACGACAAGAAGCTTTAAATAGCTTTAAATCCTAGGGTCAACACGCTATGATGCTAGCATGAACGATGCGCAGTTACTCCGTTATAGCCGTCATATTGTCTTGCCCGAGATGGATATCGCTGGGCAAAAAAAACTGCAACAATCAAAAGTATTATTAATCGGCGTGGGTGGTTTAGGTTCACCCGTCGCGCTGTATTTAGCCGCAGCCGGTGTGGGGCAACTGACCCTTGCGGATGGCGCCAAAGTGGATCTGCCCGATTTACAGCGCCAAATTATTTATAATGCCAGCGATGTGGATCGCCTCAAAGTCGAGGCGGCTAAAAAGCACTTGCTGTCACTTAATCCAGAAATTCAAGTCAACGCCTTACCGCACCGCTTATCGGATGAGCGACTGACCGAGCAAGTCGCCCTTACTGATATTGTTGTGGACGCGTCTGATAACTTTACAACGCGCTTTGCCATTAACCGTGCTTGCGTGCAGGCAGGCAAGCCGCTTGTCTCTGGCGCAGCCATTGGCATGCAAGGGCAGGTAGCGGTCTTTTACGGCAGCGAGCCCGATTTACCCTGTTATGCTTGCCTCTATGAAGAAAACAATGCCCCGGCTGATCGCTGCGCCGAAAGCGGCGTGCTTGGTCCGTTGGTGGGTGTGATCGGCAGCCTGCAGGCCGTGGAAGCTATCAAAGTGCTGTTGGGTATCGGTGAATCCTTGTGTGGTTATCTGCTGCGCGTCAATGCATTGGATATGGCAATTGATAAAGTAAAATTACGTAAAGATCCGCAGTGCGTGGTGTGCTCGCCTAATAACTCGAATCGAGCTTAAAAACTTCCCTCTCCCTGTTACGCCATAAATAGTGAAGACCTGATAGGTGTGATTTTCTGCAATTTTTCTTTTTGACAGGTTTTGCTGTTTTCAAAAATACCTTACTTAAGTAACAAGACAACATGGCTTCAACGTCGTGGGTGCTTTTTTTGGTCTTGTTGTTGGCGCATCTTGCCACAGCGGAAACCT
>JAJFJF010000001.1 GCA_021774255.1 Gammaproteobacteria bacterium | reverse complement strand
CTTGGCTTTGCGAGAAATAAATCTGACACACCCGCTTTGACACCTTGACGCTTTAACCTCTTTGCCTCACGCGCATTTCGGTAGCCACCATTTGGGATGTGAATGAGGCAATCACCGATACAGGGATAGTAACCTGCCCACGACACCAACATCTCTTGCGTTAATGCTTCGCTTTCAAGTAAGGGATTATAACGCAATCTAGACCTCATAGGTTTGAGCCTACCATAGTGAAAATAACTTGTTAAGCACAGTTAATACTGTAAATAAAGGGGTTTTAACAAATGCAAACAGATGGTAACAACACAGGTTAGATCACAACACAGCAGGGAAATTAAATCTTTTTGAGATTTTTTAAGCCCCCTAGATATTATGAGAAGAGGAGTCATTTGCACCTTGTGCAAGAAAAGGTAATCTGTGCAGGATGCTGTGCAACGTGTGGAGAAAACTGATGGACAAACCGTGCACAAGATCCACTACGCTTCGCTTCATCTTGCACACCGTGTTGACCACAGCCTTGACGCACACTTCCTACACAGTGTCGCAGATATTATTACTATCAATTTTCTTTAATTTAAAAAGAGGAAAAATTAGTGATAATCATATGCCAAGTCCTGTCGGGCAGAGTGTGGGTAACCGGTGGGTAAGCTTTGGGAAAGCGCTGAGCGCGTAGCGCTACTTTTCCAGGGCCTTATCCATCACCTTGCGTAGCACTGTCCACAGAGTATCGATTAATAGCGTAGAAAGCCCCTGAGCGTAACGAAGGGCTCCTACTCTATTAGGGAGTCATCTGTACTGCGATGGTATTTAATATTAAGAACCACGGTGTGGTTCAGAGAAGGTATAAAAAAGGAACTTTTTTTATAATACTACCCCTCCCCTCCAATCTCCTTATATAAGTAGTCACACGTGACAACAGATATTAATAAACTGCGGTAAGCGGCAAAAGGAATAGACGGCACGAGAGTCAAATTGTCCGGTAAAAGTAGCAGTTAGGCAGGCGCTCTGTCAATCTTCTTGGCGGTGCTCGAGCAGAAAAGCTTCGACATCTTCTTTGCGGTAACGTATTGCGCGACCGATACGAATGTAAGGCAGTGAATATTTTTTAGTGGTGCGCCAATGGGCAAGTGTATGAGCGCCACGGAGTTGCAAATACTCTGCCACTTGTTCATCAGTCAAAAGCGCAGAGAGGCTTGTCTCTTCAACGTTGAAAGAGCTAGTAGAACAACAATGTTCAAGTAAGGGTTCTGAGAGCTTTCACAAGCAGACAGCAGCCTCTCATGTTCCTGATCAGATAAAAAACGGACTCGACCTCGAGGCTCCTTCGGCTTAGTCACTTTCAAAACAGGATTAGCATCAAGGCACTCCCACTCTCTCACGGCAAGACTAAAAGCATGAGAGAGAGCTGCAAGATAACGAACAACCGTGGCGGGAGAACGTACTGCACCCATTTGAGTGATGCCGTTAGCTAATTTATTGCGATACTGGGCAATCAAAGCAGGGGTTACATCTGAAACCACACAATCTCCCAGCTCGCTTTGCCACCATCTTAAATGTCGCAATTTATCTCCTTGGCTTTTTTGCTGGCGCATAAAGCCTTCAGAAATGTATCTCTCAATGAGCTCAGCAAAAGTGTACCGTTTAGATTCTGCAGTCCTGAGATAACGTCCTTGGCGAACTGCTGATTCCGTTTCTTACGCCCATCGCTTTGCGTCCGTTAACCGAGTAAACGTCGCGGTTTGAGGAGGCTGTCCCTTCACTCGCACCCTAGCACGATATCTCACTATATTATTGCTAACTCGCTTGTCTATGGCAGGCATAGTTTCTCCTTTTTAAGGGGGCAGTTTTAGCTTGAAAGATCACCTGCGGACCAATTCTGGACCACTTCGATGCAAATAATAGTTACAAACCACAATAGGAGTCAAGAATAATGAAAGGGCTGAAGGTGTAGGGTTTTGAAGAGAAGGTTATCGTAACTTAATGATTTTATTGCTGTAACTTGTTGTCACTTGCTGTGATTTACTACTGGAATTTGGGGTGAACGATGGGACTCGAACCCACGACGACCGGAATCACAATCCGGGGCTCTACCAACTGAGCTACGCTCACCATTGTTAATACCTATTACTACAACCCCTGCTGGCACTTTCCATTATTGTAGCAGCCATAAGCTAATTATGGCGCGCCCGGCAGGATTCGAACCTGCTACCCTCGGCTTAGAAGGCCGATGCTCTATCCAAATGAGCTACAGGCGCTTTTTCTCTAGGAAACTAGACTGGGCGCCATCGTAGCATTATGTCTTCTGGGCTCCTAGCATAACTGGTCGGGGTAGAGGGATTTGAACCCCCGACACCCTGCTCCCAAAGCAGGTGCGCTACCAGGCTGCGCTATACCCCGTAATCCAACATTATAGCATGCCTATTCACACTAAATTAAGCCTTTGCTGTAAGTAAACTGGATTGGACTACACTAAAATTAATGGCATAGTGAGTTTTGCGATTAACTTGGAAGCATGCGAAAATGGAAAAATTTACAGGTTAGGCAATATGACGGCAACAATTTTAGACGGCAAAGCCATCGCACAACAGGTCACGGCCCAAGTCGCCGCCGAGGCAGCCAAGCAAGCCCATTTTCGTGCACCCGGGCTCGCTGTGATATTAGTGGGCAACGACCCTGCTTCTCAAATTTATGTGAATCATAAAAAGCGTGCCTGCGAGGCAGCCGGCATTTTATCGATGTCGCACACTCTTCTTGAAGACATTTTGGAAACAGAATTACTCGAGCTGATAGACACCCTGAATGCCGACGACACGGTTGACGGTATTTTGCTACAACTGCCGCTACCCAAGCACATTAATAGCGAAACGGCACTACTGCGCATTGACCCTACAAAAGATGTGGATGGCTTTCACCCCGAAAACCTCGGCCGCTTAGCACAAGGCCACCCTCGCCTGCGCCCCTGTACGCCTTACGGTGTGATGACGTTGCTCAAACAGACCGGCCAAAAGCTTGCGGGTCTTGAAGCCGTGGTGGTGGGTGCTTCCAATATTGTGGGCCGCCCGATGGCGCTGGAGTTGTTGTTGGCTGACTGCACCGTGACAGTGTGTCATCGCCAAACACGTGATGTAGCCGAGCATGTCGGCCGTGCTGATTTACTGGTGGTGGCCGTGGGCAAACCCGGCCTGATTAAAGGCGATTGGATTAAACCAGGTGCTATTGTGATTGATATCGGCATCAACCGCCTTGAAAATGGATCGATCGTCGGTGATGTTGAATTTGAAGCAGCGCGTGAGCGCGCCAGTTGGATCACGCCTGTGCCCGGCGGTGTCGGGCCCATGACCATTGCGACTTTACTGCAGAATACGTTAACCGCCTTTCATCTTCATATCGAGTAATTTTTTAGCTTAAGAGGCAGTGTCGTCTGTATTTTCTTCCAGCGCTACCCGTCGCCAGCGGGTTTCACCGGCTTTATCTTCCAAAAGAATACCGCGGGCCGCTAGCTCATCACGGATTTGATCAGACTTGGCCCAGTCTTTTTCGGCGCGGGCTTGATTGCGGGCAGCAATGAGCGACTCAATTTCACTGACATCCACGCCGCTTTCGGTTTCTACCTGGCCGGCGGTTAAATAGCTTTCTGGATCTTCATTCAAAATCCCGAACAGATTTGCCAAGCGCTTGAGTACCGCGGCCACTCGCCCTGCCTTGGCAAGATCGGTTTCACGCAAGCGGTTGACTTCGCGCACCATGTCAAACAGCACCGCCAAGCCGTTGGCGGTGTTAAAATCATCATCCATCGCTTTGTTAAAGCGAGTTTCAAATTCAGTACCGGCTTCTTCTTGGCTTAAATCTAAATCACGCAATGCTAAATACAAACGTTCTAGTGCGGAGCGCGTGGTATCAAGTTGTTCCAGGCTGAAATTTAAAGGGCTGCGATAATGGCTGCTCACAATTAAATAACGCACCACTTCGGGGTGATAGCGCGTGAGCAATTCGCGCACGGTGAAAAAGTTACCCAACGACTTTGACATCTTTTGTTTGTCAATTTGCACATACCCTACGTGCATCCAGGTTTTTACAAATGGCTTGCCTGTGGCCGCTTCTGATTGGGCGCGCTCGTTTTCATGATGCGGAAACGTTAAATCAAAGCCGCCGCCATGAATATCAAAAGTATCACCCAAGTGATGGGTCGACATGGCCGAGCATTCAATGTGCCAACCCGGGCGCCCCTCGCCCCACGGTGAAGGCCACGCGGGCTCATCCGGCTTGGCCATTTTCCAGAGTACAAAGTCGAGTGGATCTCGCTTGGCATCGACGACATCGACACGGCTACCCGCCCGCAAATCATTAACATCTTGGTGTGAAAGCGCACCATACGATTCAAAGCTACTGACGCGATAATACACATCGCCATTATCTGCGACATACGCATGGTCTTTTTCGATCAAGGTTTCAATCATCTTGATCATCTTCGCCATAAATTCCGTTGCGCGTGGCTCATGTGAGGGGCGTAAAATGTTCAGCGCATCTTCGTCTTCGTGCATCGCGTTAATAAAACGCTCGGTCACCGCCGTCACGGGTTCTTTATTTTCGTGTGCTTTGGTGATGATTTTGTCATCGACATCGGTAATATTACGGATGTAATTGACTTCAAAACCACGGTGACGCAAGTAACGCGTGATCGTGTCAAACATTGCGAGCACGCGCGCATTGCCCAAATGAATATAATTATAAACGGTCATGCCGCAAACGTAGATGCCGATCTTATTAGGCGCTTGGGTTTGCAGTGTTTCTTTTTGTTTGGTTGCGGTGTTGTAGACTTGGATCATAATATTAAATCATCTCTTCAAATCCGATGGGGATTTTTAAGGGGAGCGATGGAATGCTTCCCTTAAATTTTAATTTCAGGGTAGATTTTCTATTGCTTGCTCAAAACGTTGTCGTATTTTCTCAATGCCCATGAGCTGAAAAATGTCAGCAAATCCAGGGCCATGTAAGGTGCCCGTTAAGCCCGCACGCAAGGGGGCGAATAAGGCTTTTCCCTTACAACTCGTTGCCTCTTTTATCAAGGTTAATAAGGCTTCATGTGAAATGGCTTCATCTGACGCGACATCGCTGATTGATGAAAATGCCGCCTGGTAAAAAGCAAGCCCCGCCTCGTGCGCGGCATCGCGCGCGGCTTGTTCGTAAATAACATGCTCACCAAAAAAAGCCTTCGCCCAAGACAAGCCTTCTTGCGGCAACATTAAATTAGGCCTCACGGCAGCAACAAAGATCGCTTGTTTTTCAGGGGGCACGACAGCATGCACACTCTCCCCTAACCAATTCCATAAATCTTTATCCGCCAATTCTAATAAAGCTGCTTTTTGGTAAAAGGCCAGCTGTTTTTTGTCAAAACGGGCGGGGGCCTGGCCGAGTGAGGCCAAACGAAAACCCTTGGCTAATTCATCCAGCGATTGATACCCTTCTTCTTGATAGTGATGGCCCAAATGCGCCAAATAATTCACGATAGCACCGGGCAAATAACCTTCTTTTTGCAAATCACCAATATTAAAGCTGCCATGACGTTTTGATAAAGGGCTGCCATCGTCACCGACAATCAGTGACATGTGCACGTACTGGGGAATGGGCAAGTCGAGTGCTTGCAAGATCAATATCTGCAGCGGTGAATTAGATAAGTGATCTTCACCACGCAAGACATGGGTGACGCCCATCAAAGCATCATCAATGGCGTTACAAAATAAAAAACCGGGTGAGCCGTCAGCACGACGAATAATAAAATCACCTAAATCGTGTGTTTTGAAATGCTGCAGCCCACGCACAGCGTCCACAAAGCTGACCGTTTTGGCAGGCGGCACACGAAAACGTAAGGTAGGCCGCACGCCTTCTGCGAGCTTGGCTTGCACGTCATCTGGTTTTAAATTTGCGCAGGTACCATCGTAACGTGGCGCTTGATGGGCTTTGATCTGCGCCTGGCGGCTTTGGGCTAAGGTTTCTTGGCTGCAAAAGCAAGGATAGGCCAAGTGATTGGTCTCGAGTGCAGCGTAGTATTCATCATAAATAGCCCCACGCTCAGATTGGTAGTACGGTGCGTTTGGGCCGCCGACGTCAGGGCCTTCATCCCAGTGCAAACCTAGCCATTTTAGATCTGCTTGCAGCTGCTCGCTCAATGCCGCCGTAGAGCGTTCTTGATCGGTGTCTTCGATGCGCAACAACCACTTACCTTGCTGGCCATGCGCCCATAAGGCACTGAATAGCGCGGTACGAATATTACCAATATGAAGCCGCCCGGTTGGGCTGGGGCAAAAACGTGTTTTAATACTTAAATCACTCATTGTGCAACATGATAGCGAAAAGCCTAGTGCTATGATATCCTTTTTCGCTTCTCATTGTGATAGCAATGGTAGGAAAACCGATGAAAGAAAAACTCTTTTTGAATAAATTATTACGCTTCCCATTTATTATAACTGGGCTTATTTTAATTGGACTAGTTGGCTGTGGCAGCCAAGAGGATAACAACGCACCCATGCAAACCACTGATGTTATTATTTCAACTTCACACGGCGACATAACGGTCGCACTTTACCCTGAAAAAGCACCTGAATCCGTTGAGAATTTTCTTAACTATGCTGACAACGGCTTTTATGATGGCACCATCTTCCACCGCGTTATCCCCGGTTTTATGATCCAAGGCGGCGGCTTTACCGAAGCATTTGAGCAAAAAACGACGCAAGCGCCTATTAAAAATGAAGCGAATAATGGCTTGTCTAACAGCACGGGCACCCTTGCGATGGCACGTACGAGCGATCCACACTCCGCCACCGCACAGTTTTTTATTAATGTCTCTGATAACAAATTTCTTGATCATACTGGCGAAAATCAGACCGGTTGGGGCTACGCTGTGTTTGGTGAAGTGACTGATGGCATGGAGGTGGTGATGAAAATCTCTGAGCAACCCACGACCGCAAAAGGCGGCCACCAAGATGTGCCCAGCGACACCATTGTGATCCATTCTGTTAAGCGGGTTGAATAATAACCCCTCACCCCGGCCCTCTCCCCTTGAAGGGGAGAGAGCTGGCAGTGCGCAGTCACAACGCAACAAACAAGCCTTATCCAGAATACCCAAAAAGATGCTCCTCACTCCCTGAAGGGAAAAATGAGAATATGACCACCCTTTTTATTTCTGATCTACATCTCGATGAAAGGGAACCCCACATTACCGAGGGGTTTATTCACTTTTTAAAGACACAAGCCCGTGACGTGAAAGCCCTCTATATTTTGGGTGATTTCTTTGAATACTGGGTGGGTGATGACTTCTCCTCACCTTTCACCAAACGCATTATCGACGCCTTGCATGACGTAAGCCAACACGGCGTGGCGACTTACATTATGCACGGTAACCGGGATTTTTTATTGGGCGAGCGCTTCTGCCAAGAAAGTGGTTGTACGTTGTTGCCCGATCCCACACGCATTGATTTAGATGGCACGCCGACGTTGCTGATGCATGGCGATACGCTTTGCCTTGCTGACCGCGCTTACTTGCGTTATCGCCGTGTTGTGCGCAATCCATTTATCAAAAAACTATTCTTAAGCTTCCCGCTACGCTTACGTGAAAAAATTGCACAAAAACTCCGCCGCACGAGTGACGCCTACACACGCAACCGGGATGCCATGTTAATGGATGTCGAGCCGGATGAAGTGATCCGCGTGATGCGCGAGCACGGCGTCAACCGTTTAATCCACGGCCATACCCATCGGCCTGCTATTCACAAACTGAAACTGGAAATCAACGGCAAACCTGCCGAACGCATTGTGCTTGGCGCCTGGCATAACATGGGCAGCGTTTTAGTGTGTGAGTCAGATGGCAGCTGTCAACTTCATGATATTGCGCTTAACGTAGGGGCAACCTCCTCTGGCTAGCCGGGCGGCCACAGGGGGCCGCCCCTACAGAGGCTTAGGTAAAATTTGCCTCCACAATTTGTATTGTCAGCTGCTTAGAGGGTCGCAGCACCAATCTTGGCATACTGGCAAAAATGGTCGGCATCAATGTTGGTGCCACACATAATCAAGCCCACGCGCTTGCCAAGCAAACGCTCACGTAAAGGGCCCAGTGCAGCGGCGATCACAGCAGCACAGGCGGGCTCCACTGCCATTTTCAGTTCATGAAACAGTAAGGTCATGCCCATGCACATGGCCGTATCTTCGACCAACACGACTTCATCCACACACTGCTGACAGAGCGAAAAACTATACGGCAGTGCTTGCGGTGGCGCTAAGCTGTCGGCGATGGTATCTATCTTGTCTAATGTTTCGGGTTTACCCGACTGCAAGCTTAAATACATATTGTTTGCACCCACCGGCTCCACACCAAAAATTTGGCAATTGGGCTGTATCTGTTTAATGGCATTACCCATGCCACCACATAAACCGCCTCCCCCCATGGCAACAAGCACGGCATCCAAGTCTTTCACCTGCTCGGCAAATTCTAGTCCCAATGTCGCAGTCCCTAAAGCCGTATAAGGCCCCTCAAAAGGATGCACAAATAAACGCCCCTCTTCTTTGGCAATGCGCTCCACTTCTTCAAAAGCGGCCTTCAGATCTTCTGCCAAGATCACTTCTGCACCGTAATCTTTGCACAAAGCCACGCGCGCCGGGCTGGCGGTTTTTGTCATGACCACTTTGGCGTGTGTGCCTAAGATTTTGGCAGCATAAGCCACCGCAATGGCATGATTCCCAGCGCTCACGGCCGTGACGCCGTTTTTCATGTCGGGGGCATTCATCATCACGGTCAATGCGCCACGCGGCTTGAAGCTACCGGTGTATTGCCACAGCTCCATTTTCAGAAAAAGGGCTGTGTCTGGCGAAAATAGCACATCCCAAGGCTTGCCTTTGGCTTGCCAAACAGGCGTGGTGCGGATGTTACGCCCAAGCTTCTGACGCGCTGCACGTATCTCATCAAGAGTAGGAATGATAACTTTCTTAACCATTTTATTTTAAGATATTGATTTAAAATGCTTTTACACTAGTTCTTTAACTTGGTTTCTTTTACACTTTTTGTTACAATGTAAATACTAAAAATAATAATAACAATAGGTTACCCCCATGAACCGTTTAAAGTATAGCTTATTGCTGCTCCCCACACTTCTTATCGTTGCTGCCTGTCAGTCTGTTTCAGAAAACGTACCCTACTCTTCCAAACAACTTAATGAAGTCACTGTGAGCACCACTGTGCCTGATACCACTTGGTCACTTCAAATTCAGCAGATTTATGCCAACGTGAATACGGAACATTTAGTGGTCGTCTCCCAGCTTCACCAAGATACAGAAGCCATGGGCATCATGGCGATCACTGAAGTCAGTGACACCGTCGAGCTTGAGCTTGGTGAAGCCTGCGCAGGCTGGCCGATTGATAGCTATGTGATCGGAAAAGGTTGGGCTTGGGAGATCCCCGAGGCTGATATTGTTTACGTGAATACCGACGAAGAATACGCGGCGCTTGCCGAAGCGATTGATGGTTCAGATAAGCTTTACGATATTGATGAGCTTAACGGCGAAAATGGCGAGAACAGCTAATTATCAATAGGGGCGGAAAGAAAATAACCCCTCACCCCAACCCTCTCCCCTTGAAGGGGAGAGGGAGCAATTCTAATAGAGTTTACTACCAGCTGAAACAGACGCGCTTCCCGAAACTTTAGCAGGAAGTTATTTCTGCCTATCCGTCGTTTAAGCCCGCGCCCCTTTAAATAACTCAAAGAAATTCGCTGTGGTTTGCTCGGCAATCTCTTCAACGGGCACGCCCCGTAACTCAGCAATGTGCTCTGCCACAAAACGCACATAAGCTGGCTCATTGGGTTTGCCCCGGTGTGGGGTCGGCGCTAAATAAGGTGAATCGGTTTCAATCAGCATGCGATCCAGCGGCACTTTTTGGGCCACTTCTTTTAGCTCCACCGCATTACGAAACGTCACTATTCCTGAAAAAGAAATATAAAAACCTAAATCAATGGCTTTTTTAGCCATATCCCAATCTTCTGTAAAACAATGCATCACGCCTTTCACATCCCAGGCTTCTTCTGCCCGTAAAATACTTAAGGTATCTTCTTTAGCGGCACGTGAATGAATAATTAACGGCTTTTGCACCATTTTAGCCGCTTCAATATGCCGCAAAAAGCGCTCCCGCTGCCAAGCGTTGTCGTCTGTGCAACGGTAATAATCTAAACCTGTCTCACCGATGGCCACAACTTTAGGATGGTCACTTAGCCTCACTAAATCTTCCACTTCAGGCTCTTGTCCACTCCGTTCAGTCGGGTGTAGGCCTACAGACGCCGTAATATTATCGTGCTGCTCAGCAATCGCTAATACAGCAGGGAAATTTTCTAAATCAATACACACGCACAACATGTGTTGCACGCCGACGTCTTTTGCAGCAAGCAAGGCAACATCAAGCTCGCCAGCATGTTCGGTTAAGTCCAAACAATTTAAATGGCAATGCGAATCTACTAAGTTCATTTTGCTAACACCTCCTGGCACCAAGTAACGAGTAATGACTCAAGTAATAAGGTTAGGTTTAAATGATGGCGCGCTTGTTTTTGCGTTAATACATTTAGTTTATCAAGATAATGATACAGCGCTTGATGCGTTTGCACGGACAGCGGCTGCGTAACAATGCCGTAAGACGCCAGATCTTGCTGGCAAGCAATACGTTTTAATAACGTCGCGATAATACGCTGCATCCATTGTAAACATTGCGCTTGCTTGCTCCACTGCGCCGCCAAATGATAAGGGCTTGCTTGCCCGCTGCTTAAGTGTTGCCATTGTGTTAAAAAGTCTTGATAGGCTGACAACACCCCTTCTTCAGCATAGGCTTTTGCTAAGCGCGGCGCGCCGCCGGCTAATGCTAACGCTGCGGCTAACTCATCCTCGTTGAGATCCACTTGCGCACGTAACCAGTCTTGCACGTGTGCTTCTGGCGGCACATGAAAGACAATACGCTGACAACGGCTGTGAAGAGTTGGCAATAATTGTGCAGGTCGGTCAGTGACCAACAGTAAAAAAGTGTTGGGGGTAGGTTCTTCCAGGGTTTTAAGCAAAGCATTGCTTGCAGCGATATTCATGTTTTCTGCATTGGCAATGCTAATGACTTTGTTGCCCTGCTGCTGCGCAGTTTGTGCTGAAAATTTTGCAATAGAACGAATGGTATCAACGGGAATGGCTTTGCCCGGCTCTTCCGGCGCAATGGCTAAATGATCGGGGTGATTACCCGCTAAATAAAGCTTGCATTGGCGGCACTGGCCACAAGCACCGGTGTCGTTTGCCTCACCTTGGCAAAGTAAGCGTTGGGTAAGATGCTCTGCAAAAGCTTGCTTGCCCAAGCCCGCTTGGCCAACAAGCAATAAAGCATGCGGCAAACGGCCTGCTTGCTGTTGCTGCCACAAATTTTCCCAGTTTTTTTCACACCAGGGATAAAGTCGTTCGCTATTGAGTGACATTATGCTTCTAATAATTTGTGCCTAATAATTTATCTAGCGCCACTTTGATCTGCGCTTGCACGGCCTCAAGCGGCAACGAAGCATCAATCACACAAATACGTTCAGGGTATGCTTGCGCACGCTCTAAATAAGCGGCACGTACCCGTTCAAAAAAGGCAGCTTGCTCTCGTTCGAAACGATCCGCTTCTCGGTGTGCCATGCGTTTGAGCGTCACTTCCAGCGGCGCATCCAGTAATAGCGTTAAATCAGGCCGCAAATCACCTTGCAGCCACGTCTCAAGTTCCGCAACGCGCGCCACACCTAACTCTCGACCGCCGCCTTGATAGGCCACACTGGCATCGGTAAAGCGATCGCTCACCACCCACTGGCCTGCTTGCAGTGCTGGCTCAATCACCGTACGCAAATGCTGCGCGCGCCCGGCAAATATCAAGAGTAGCTCGGTTTCAGCTTGCATGACTTCGCCATTATCGGCATGCAGTAAGATATTGCGAATTTCTTCTGCAATCGGCGTGCCCCCCGGCTCGCGGGTCAAACGTACCTTGTGCCCATGCTGCTGCAAATAATCGTGCACAAATGCCAGATTGGTCGATTTACCAACCCCTTCAATGCCTTCAAGGGTAATAAAACGAGCGGGTGTTCCTGTTGTGGACATGGGAGATCAAACCTAAAAAATCATGCTTAAATACTTATGAAACATCTTATCGCACTCCATAAAAACAAGCCAGGATAAATCATAATATATTGATTTTACTATACAAACATCAAAGGCTCCTCCAAAGCTTCTTCTTACATTACTTCCATCATTTTCGCTTCGGTATTTTACGCAGCGTATTTTTAGGAAGCGGCAAATTTAGCAGCACTGAAAAAAGCTGGTTAAATAGCTTGTTTTGAAGCCTTTTTTTGGAGGTTGGATTCAATTATCAAGTGCAATACCTCCGCTAAGTATTCTCAATCTTCCATGACAATTCACAATCGCTTTTCATCGGTATGCTTGTATCTTATTTACTTGATAGAAAAAAATAACACCTATCCTTGGGGCCTAAAGTTTAGCTTTCTCCATCATCATGCTTAAATCGACAACGAGCACCAAAGCGACAAGAATTCGGTTCATTTGCTCGATAATATTGGCATTTAGGTTTCAGCAAGCTCTTGAGCTTATTTTCTGGGAATAAACACCCCCTAGAACGTGCATCATTGAGCATTGCAATAATATCTTGCTCTGCGGAACCTTTAGATAAGGAATCGGCATTCCCAACCAGAATTAGTGCATACCGAGCTCTAGTTATTGCAACATTCAACCTCCTAAAGTCTTGAAGAAAACCAACCTCCCCTGCCTGGTTTGCGCGAACACAAGAAATAATAATGATGTCGCATTCATCACCCTGAAAACCATCTACAGTGCTTACTTTTATAGCAGATTGAGTCGGCGCGGCCTCAAGCTCTCTTGAAAGCAAAGCAACTTGAGCCGCGTAAAAAGCAATCACACCAATATTTTTTATTTCCTTATCATTTAATCGAACAATTCCATTTATTAGCGCAACAATAAATGTTGCTTCCTGTTGATTGGCATAACTATAACCAATTTTCTCTTCGCTTCCTTTCACATCAAAAAATGTATAAGGCGAAATAGCACCATATAGTTCTTTAGGTTGAGGGCGAGCAGAAAGTTCAGGGGCATCCGTTAGCAAGCTTTTGTAATAACGCAAAGATGGCCATTGGCGAATAGCTGGGTGCATTCGGTACTGCACAGTTAACATATCATAAGGTTGCTTGCACTCTTCAATAAGGCGCCACATCATTGACCATTCATAATTTGCAGCTTTTGCTCTCCCAGAAAGAACCGTGGCAGGCAGCTGATTAGTATCGCCAATCAGTAAACATTTGTTTGGCCTACAAGAAAAAGGAATGAGGGTCTCAGCCTCAACAGCTTGCGCGGCTTCATCAACAATCAAGATATCAATGGAGCTCATCGCTTTCATTTGAGCGCGTCCAGCAACACTTAAAGTGCTGAAAATAATTTTTGCAGTATCCAACAAATGCTTTTCTAATTCTTCAACTGAACAACTCAATAATGATGATATTTTTCGCTCAAATAGGTTTTTCAATTTTGTAAGCGCTTGAACAAAGTTATCAGGAGCCTTCTCCATAGCGCGCCATTCTTGCTTGCTGCAGCCTGCAATAAGTGTTCGATATTCTAACACTGCGTCTTGATATTTCTCCAGCCAGCCCGATTTTTTATCAAAAAATATCCTGATACTGCTTATCAACTCCGTTAACTTCGCAGCATGAATTTCCTTTGCCTTATCAAAAGCTGTCACACGCTCTTCAAAAGCATGCTCGTTAGCAAATGCCTCAATCCCCCACTGAACAAGAAAGTCTCGAAGCTGCTGGTATCCCTTAATTTTATTTTTTAGCCATGTATGCAAAAAGATAGGTTGGAGCTCTTCTGGGAGTTTATCTTCAACCCCCACAAGCATGACTCTTTCTGTTGGGTGTTTTGCTAAAAAACGCATAGCTAATACCTGCACCGCTTTATTTGAAGGAGCACATACTAATATGCGCTTATCCTGCCTAAGCAACTCCGAAAGCAGAGCAACCACCGTTGTCGTTTTACCGGTACCAGGTGGTCCCTGCAGGATATGCAGACCCAAGGGAACTGCCAGAAATTTTTGTATTGCTTGACGTTGCACGTCATTTAATTGTGTCTCGTTTATGGGTAAAGAAGAAGGTGCTAAATCCACTGGTGTCAGTGCTCCTTGAAATAGCTCATCTCCAAAAATCACAGATGGTTTTCGGCTACAAACCTCATACATACGTTGTTGAGTAATCAAAGAACCTAGAAAAACAACCTTGAGCTTACCTTTCACCTCCTCTTCAATGTTTTGAGGCGCTTCGGCAAGCTTAATTTTTATTTTTTTCTTATTTCTTTCCTCAAAAGCAATTCCAAGCATTGTTTCATTGGAAAAACGAATAAGCACAGCGACGCATGATTTTCCCTGCTCTAACGCCCGAGGGAAAACACCCTCAAGCCCTAGCAGGTCAGGATTACCTATGTAGTTTGCCATTTCAAAAAAAGCAACCTCATAGGTCCCTATGATAGCTTTGCCTGCATTCCACGTTTTAATACCTGCTTGAATAGTCGCGCGTGCTTCTTCGAGAATCGAAGGCTTAAAGGCATCGAAGTAGTCTTCCTCAGTGCTGGAACACGCTTGGATTTGCCCTGGGCAAACATTCGGCAAAGGTTTTTTTAAATCCTCTTCAGTCCAGCGTAATACAATTCGTGTAAATTCGTAAGCGCCACTATCAAAATGAGTGCTTCGAGAAGAGGAATGTGCTTGAATATTGAATATCGCAAGATAAGCTGCTGTTCCTGACGATGCGTTAGTATTACTTTGCGAACCGTGCCTCCAAGACATAGTGGGCGTTTTATGGACTCTAGAAAATAATAAATGCTATAAAAAAACCTGATTTCTTAACTAACCTTTCTTTATCTATAGCGTAACATAGGGATGTATGTTTTTGATTTACAGTAGTTAACTAGCAAATATTGGGCCGTTATATTTTTGAGGCGCAAGGCCTCTTAAAATAAGAATCACCCAAAATATAACAACCGCTCTAGCGGCTTCGATAGCGGGCAACGGCTTTGTTGTGCTCTTCTAGAGTGGGTGAAAATACATGACTAGCAAGCTCAACGTCATCGACAACATAATATAGCGCGTCGCTTATTTTAGGCTCATTTAGCATTGGAAGAGAGTGAACAGGATAAAAAGTTATTAAAATAACTTAAATTAGGCTTTTTTTTTTACCTTGGATTCAATTTCGAACTGCAGCAACAGGTATCTTCTGCGCGTTGCACTCAAGGAAAAAAAGTCTGTTTATGAAACAGCCATCAGTTCAGTGTGGCCCTGGCTTCTGCGCTTATCCTGTACCTCTTTACGCTGGTAGTAACATTTGTAAAGCCCTACAGCTGCTCCAATCAATGAGGCCACCACGCTCGGCACAATAATCGCAATCTTTTCATTAGTGGTCAGGAGTGAGCCCGGCCCAGGCTTGCCCGTCGGTGTCGGCTCAGGCACATCTGTTTGCCGCTGGCTTTGGGAGCGCGGCGCTGACTGCGTTTGGGGAGCTTCGCTTTGGCTATAACTTTCAATATAAGAAAGCAGCGGAAAATCCAAAGCAATCAGCTCGGGGTAATCCACACCTTCATCAATCTGCCAAATTGCACCAAAGCTCCAGCTCACAAAAGTGGTTTGCTGATGCATTTGATTCGTTGTCTTTGGATCACCACCGTCGCTCACTACAAGGCCCGAAAACTCTCTGTCCCAATAACTGTTCAGCGGCAAAGCAACTTGGTTGACACCCATTAACCCGCCAGCATCAGCAGGCGCGTCAGTCATGACAATATCAACCGCCGCAAAGCTTCTGACAACCTGATTAGTCGCATGCCCAATCAGGCCACCTACGGTGTGGTTATTCACTGTGATACGTCCAAGCGCACACGTGTCTGACAGTGGGCTTAGCATTTCACCAATCAATCCGCCTGCCGTGTTATCTGCAAAAACAGCACCACGAAAACAGATCTGTGTGACTTGTGAGCTGGCTTCCACGCGACCCAGCACGCCCCCGACATGATCAACACCGGTCACCTTGGCTTGTGCAAAGCTTTGCGAGACTTCTCCACTGGCAGCACCAATCAGGCCACCTACAAATTGGCCCGTTGCTATAATGCTATGCACCGCATGGCTGCGCTGCACAACACCCTCGCTTTGCCCAATCAAACCACCGACCCGGGCTCGGCCAGTGATGTGGTGCGTTTCCGGATCACCTTCGCTCCAGCAGTCGATCACTTCAGCACCGCTAAAACCCAGTAGGCCACCTACGTAGTCACGGCCTTGAATCGTGCCAGTAAAAGAGCTGCCTGAGACCCTGCTATTAGCATTGAACCCGGCTAGCATTCCTACATAATCACGACCCAGTGCTTGTGATACTTGGAGGTGCACGTCTGTAATTTCAGCAGCGTCCAAATAAGCAAATAAACCGACATAGTCGCTGTTGGGTGCATCATCCAAGATCAATTCACTGATGATATAGTCATTGCCTGCCAGGGTTCCCATAAAAGGAGTCTCCAACGAGCCAACCGGCATAAATGCAGGCGGGCTCGCCAAGCAGCTAATGTCTGCGGTAAGCGCATAGTGGCCATTCAAATCTTGACCCATTGCTTGCAAATCATTGCAGTTGCCAATCAGTGTGGTCAGTGCGCGCAAACGGGGATAAGAGCGTTCGTCTTGTGACGGCATCCACCAAGTGGTTGCTGCCAACGTGCCTGTTTGTACGTCCCAGCTTGCTCCCGAAAATGTCGTAATTGTTTGCATAGGCAATGTAAGCGTACCTGCGCCACCATTACTGGTTAAACGCCGCGAGCTTTCGGTATCCCAAAAGCTATCGCTGACAGTGCCCGCATTATCCCCTACTAAGCCACCCCAAAAGGTCACATCTCCAAAATTGGTCACTGCGCCGGTGGAATAGCTAGTGTTCACTTGACCGTTCGCTTCGTTCAGACCAACAAGGCCCGCAACGCGAGGTAGCGAACCACTGCTATGAACGGCACCCTTTGCATAACAATCACTCACTCCGCCATTAGATTTGCCAACCAATCCCCCTGCTTCACCACTGTTACTAGTAACATCACCTGTTGCGTAACTAACAGCCATGAAACCTGATCCCAAAATGCCAATCAGGCCACCTGTGCCTGCTGCGCCAGAAACATCACTACGCGAAAAGCACGTGCTGACGGTTGCATCCATCATGTTCGGATCGGCTTGGTGACCAATGAGGCCGCCGCAAGCGTTGCCGCCTGACACCGTACCCATGGTATGACTCATGGAGACGCTACCACCGCTGTAACCAAGCAGGCCACCGACGTTATCGCCTGCGCCGCTGATGGAGCCACGAACACTCATACCGGAGACGGTGCCTTCGCTGTGGCCAGCCAGAGCGCCTACATAGTGGTTACCTGCGATCATCACATCGGGCAAACTGAAGTCTTCAATAATCGCCTCAGCAGCCACGGCAGCAAATAAACCAACATAGCTTTCTCCCGGCCGATTAATCGTCAGTGAACTGATTTCATAACCTTGCCCATCAAAGCTGCCAATAAAAGGGGTACTCGATGAGCCAAGAGGCACAAAACCTGCACCGCTGTTCCAGGTCGCCGTCAGAGAGCAATTAATATTTTGCGTAAGCTGGTAGTTTAAGTGTAAGCACATTGCCTGCAGCGCTTCACAATCACTGATAGAGATGACTTGCGTCAAATCAGGTGAAGGGGCAACAACCGACAACTGCGGATAAGCATTACAGCCTACCCACCATGTGTCAGCAAGATCCCAACTCATGTAAGTATTTTCCCACCACATTTGGGCCGTGGATTTGCCTGTCCCTGCAGCACTCGTCGCTTGCCCTGAGGTGTCGATATCCCAATAGCTGTTACTCGCTGAGCCAGAATGTAAACCTACTAAGCCACCTACACCCGCACTGCCAGACACTGCGCCAGTGGAGTAGCAATTCGTTATGCTTGCAAGATTACGGCCAACTAGGCCTCCCACATCCGTTACACCGTCGATAGAACCTGTGGCGTAAGCGTCTGTTATTGAGCCTCTGTTGTGATAGCCAACTAAGCCGCCAACCCGATTTTGAGTGCTCTTCACTGCACCCGTTGCATAGCAGCGCTCGATAATACCGCCTGCATTTTCACCGATCAAGCCACCAATTCGTCTGACTCCTATTACCTCTCCCGTCGCATAACAGTCACTGATGTAGCTTGAGGGGGCAGTGTTAAAATCAAAATTCGCTGCAACCAAGCCGCCTGCTACGGTGTCTGTAGAATCCAGGCTGATCACTGCTCCCGTGGCATAAGAGTTTGTTAAATTTCCACTGTCATGCCATCCAAGCAAGCCACCTACAAAGTCTATCCCGGTCACTGTAGCAGACGAATGGCAGTTCTCCACTGCACCTTCAAGGTTATAACCAACCAAGCCTCCCGCAATGTCTGTGCCCGCTGTTGGCAAACTTAAAAGGCTGCCACTCGATGAGCAATGAGTAACTCGTCCTTCATTTTTTCCAATTAAGGCGCCCACATGCTTGTAGCCTGTTATGTTGACACCCTCTAAGACAACATTGATTATTTCTGCGCTAGCACTTGCGTGACCAAAGAGGCCCGCATAGACTGTATTAACAGTATTAATCGTCAGATTATGGATAGTATGATTTTGACCATCAAACAGAGCAGAAAAAGGAAGGCGCTCTGCTCCCACTGGCTCAAAGCCAGCGCCACTATTCCAGTTCGCTGTGTTAGAGCAGTCGATATGTTGAGTGAGGTGATAATCAAAATCCACGCACATCGCTTGCAACGCGGCGCAAGTAGTCACCGGATTGCTTGACGCTATATTTGGCCGCTGCGTCAAATCAACCAATACAGGATAATCTTTGCAACGCAACCAGATGTTAGTGAAATCCCAGCTTATGTAAGTGCTAAGCATCATCATTTCAGCAGTGGTTTTAGGCGTCCCTGCAGCACTTCCCAGCACTCCCGAAGTATCGGTGTCCCAATAACTGCTCATCACTACACCTATAGGCTCTTTGTTGCCAATTAATCCTCCTGGACCTACTCCAGTGACCACGGGAATACCTGTTGAGTAGCAATTTGCGACCGTCCCTGCATTCACTAAACCGATGAGTCCGCCAACATAGTTGGCACCAGCCACATTACCGCGTGCGTAGCAATTTTCTACAAGCAAGCTGCTGATGCTACCAATTAAGCCACCCACATAGTTGCCATTGCTCGTAACATCTCCTGTCGCATAGCTCTGTAAGACAGTTCCACTCGAGGAACCGCACAATCCACCTGCATAGGCGTTGCTACCTCCCATCACTTTCCCCGTTGCATGGCAGCGTTCAATGACTCCTGCATTGTTGTCACCCACTAGACCACCCACATAACTGTGTGCCCCAGAAACATCCCCTAAGGCATAGCTGTCTCTGATTTCGCTCACTCCGCCACTGATACCATCATTGAGACCTAGTAATCCACCTACACGAATGTTACCTGAAACAATTACATCAGCGAATGATTCAGAGATGGTAGCGACATTGTGGCTTCCACCGATTAACCCTCCAATCGAGTCTAGCCCAGAAACGGTACCCAGAACGGCCGAACATTGTTCGACGACATTTCCGTTAGCCGTCAAGGTACCTATGAATGAACCTGTACGATAACGCCCAACAATATCAACCCTTTCAAGCCTAGTGTTAAGAATGTGCGCATTGGGGCCAACTCTTCCAAATAACCCCACATCATCTGCTGTCGGTCGATTAATTGTTAAATTCAAAATGACATAGTGACTACCGTTAAAGACACCCGTGAATCCATGGGTTCCATTACCCAGTGGCTCAAAGCCAGTGCCATTATTCCAACTCGCAGTAGCAGAGCAGTCAATGTTATTCGCTAAAGCATAATTCCCTAGCACATTATTTTTCACATTCTGAAGTTCCACGCAATCAGTAATCAGCACCTGCGCTGAGGTGCAGGCAATAAGCGCTAGAACAAGCAGCAAAAAAGATAGCTTGAGAGCCATCTTTAGTCAGTTTTTGTTTAGAGGGCTAAATTAAAACACTCTCAATGGAGTTGCTTAAAGAAAAAACAAGAAAACCTGTATCAATGTATTTTTTACCTGTTTCTAAACACTTAGCGTAACATTCAGAGGTAAATTTATGTTTTATCAGTAAAATTGCTCAAAAAACGAACAATATAAATTTAACCAATTGATTTACATTGAAAAATTAATTTATTTTTTCCTAAATAAAATGCAGAATTAGTGTGAGGCTTCATTGTAAAGCAGCGCTAGCGGCTTCGGTAGCGGGTGGCGGCTTCGTTATGCTCTTGTAAAGTCGCTGAAAAAACATGGCTGCCCACGTCAGGATCATCAACAACATAGTACAGTGCCGCGCCGATTTCAGGCTGCAAGACAGCCTCGATGGCAGCGATGCCGGGCATTGCAATAGGAGTAGGCGGTAGGCCGGCGTATTCGTAGGTGTTATATGGTGATTTGTGCTGCAAATTGCTGCGTGTGAGCACACCGGTATAGTGTGACCCTAAGGCATAAATTACCGTGGCATCGGCCTGCAAGCCCATGCCAATGCGCAAACGTTTGGTGAGCACACCCGCAACTTTGGGGCGTTCTTCGGGCAGTTTGGCTTCACGCTCGACAATCGAGGCCATGGTGAGCATTTCATAAGGTGTTTCATACGGCAAATCAGGCGTACGGTGTGGCCAGCGGGCGGCAACATAATCTTCCATCGCCTGGTAGCTGCGGGCTAATACTTTGATATCTTCTGTGCCACGCGGGAAAAAATAGGTATTGGGTAAAAAGCGCCCTTCGGGGTGTTCGCCCGCCTTGCCAAGTGCGGCCATGACGTCACTTGGCGCCATGTCTTTGTCTAAGGTTGGCTGCAATACAGGATGTGCGGCTAATGCTTCACGTAATTCTTTAAAGGTCCAACCTTCAATGATCGTGAAATTATATTGAATCACTTTGCCATCGGCCAACTGCTCTAACATCTGCCCTGGCTGGGTGCCCGCAGGAAAATAATACTCCCCCGCCTGTATGTGTGTATCAAGGCCTTTCAAGCGCGCCAAAATCCGTAGCAGCCGCGGCCGACTCAGCACGCCCTGCTCGGCGAGCTCGTCTGCAAAGCTGCGCAGGGTTTCACCTGGCTGCAGTGTATATTCCAAGCCCTTACCTGTGACATTGAGCGGCTTTTGTAAAAAATACTGCCACTTTAGCCCCTGCCATAGCAGGAAAGCCGCAAATATAGCCAATATGAGTAAACAGCTTTTCAGTATTTTTTGTTTTAACGGTGCTTGCATCATTCAATAGTATAAAAGCTTTATTTAAGACATCAATGCTTGTGTGACGGGGCCAATAGCATAATTTTTGCCTTCACATTCTTTCACTGGCCAAATGGAGATCAGGCTATTGGTCAAAAATATTTCATCGGCAGCCAATAACTCTTCGGGTGTTAATGGAATTATTTGGTACTTTAATCCCAAAGTGATCGCCCGTTCAAGAATAACACTTCTCATGACACCTTCAATGCCGCAGGTTATGATAGCAGGCGTTAATAGCGCGCCATCACGCACCATAAATACATTGCTCATTGTGCCGCTGACGAGGAAATCTTCATAGTCCAGCATCAGACCCTCTTGAATACGGTCATCTTGCCACTCTTGGCGGGCTAATACTTGGGGCAAGCAGCTTAGATGTTTTATCCCGGCTAAGTCTGGGTCGTGCGGCCAGCGGGTTTGGCAAATGCCAACAGTGACGCCCTCTTGCTGATAAGCATCTGGATAATCTGGCCAAGGAAATAAAGCAACAATGCGCGTGACGCTTGGCTCAAGAGGTGGTCGATAGCCTCGGCCACCGACACCACGTGTTAAGATAATTTTTAATACGGCTTTTTGGGTGCCCGCTTTAGCCGCACATGTCAGTGCTTCCTCTTTTAAAAGCGTAAAACCAACGCAAGGAAAACCCAAGCGCTCGCAGCCTCTCAATAGGCGCGCTTCATGCTTATCCCAATACTGTGGTTTGCCATTGATAACAGCAATGGTTTCAAATAAACCATCACCGTATTGCAGACCGCGATCCATTACTGGAATTTGTTTTTGCGCTTGGCCGTTGATTAAGAAATATGGGTCCATTGCGCGGGAGAATTAACTGGAAAATAAATCGCTTGGTTTAAACTTTCTTGAAAATCATCGAAGCGTTCGTGCCGCCAAAGCCAAATGAGTTGTTCAACACCATATTAATTGGCATTTCACGAGGTTTGAGGGGAACGTAATCTAAATCACAACCTTCTTCAGGGTGCTCTAGATTGAGGGTGGCTGGCGCAATTTGATCGCGCATGGCCAGGATGCAGAAGATGGCTTCAACCGCACCGGCTGCACCTAATAAATGACCGGTTGAAGATTTAGTCGAGCTCACTGCCAGCTTATAAGCATGGTCGCCAAAAGCTGCTTTGACGGCATCACTCTCACCTTTGTCGCCGGCCGGTGTGGAGGTACCATGCGCATTAATGTAATCAATGTCTTCGGGGTTAACGCCGGCATCTTTTAGCGTATTGCGCATACAAGCAACTGCACCTTCACCCGAAGGCGCCGTCATATGATACGCATCGGCGCTCATACCAAAACCAATAAGCTCAGCATAAATAGGGGCACCACGCTTTTTAGCATGTTCATATTCTTCTAAGACCAGCGTACCTGCACCGTCACCGAGCAAGAAGCCATCTCTGTCTTTATCCCAAGGGCGGCTGGCTTTGTCAGGTGCATCGTTTCGCGTTGAGAGCGCACGCGCTGCACCAAAACCTGAAACGCCTAGCGGCACGCTGGCTTTTTCAGCACCACCCGCAAGCATCACATCCGCATCGCCATAGGCAATCGTACGTGCAGCATAACCAATATTATGACCACCCGTTGTACAGGCTGACACAATACTGAAATTGGGTCCTTGAAAGCCATAACGAATAGAGACCACGCCCGCAGCCATATTAATAATACTGCCGGGAATAAAGAAAGGAGAGACACGACGAGGCCCCGAATTGACCAAGATATCGCGGGTTTCTTCAATCACCCCTAAACCACCAATACCTGAGCCTATCGCCACACCGACACGCGGATTCGGTTTACTGACATCCAAGCCTGCGTCTTCGACAGCTTGCACGCTTGCAGCCACCGCATAACGAATAAAAGGATCGAGCCTACGTGACTCTTTTGGGGGCATGTACTTATCAACATCAAAGTCTTTGATCATCGCCGCAAATTTGGTGGTCATTTCTGACACATCAAAATGCGTGATGGGACCTGCCCCGCTTTTACCGGCCAGTAAATTATCCCAGGAGGTTTTCACTGTATTGCCTATAGGCGTCAGCGCACCTAAGCCAGTGACTACTACACGTCGTTTCGTCAAACCACTCTCTCCACAATCAGCACTAATTTAGTAAGCGAATTAAGCTGCTTGGTGTTCGCTGATATATTTGATTGCCATTTGTACCGTTGTGATTTTCTCAGCTTCATCATCTGGAATTTCTGTTTCAAATTCCTCTTCTAAAGCCATCACTAATTCAACGGTATCCAATGAATCCGCACCAAGATCATCAACAAATGAAGCTTCATTTTTGACTTTATCTTCTTCAACACCTAATTGCTCAGATACAATTTTCTTTACACGATCTTCAACAGAGCTCATCAATACACTCCTTTAGTTATCAAAAAATTTTCTTTTCCCATCAATGTGAAGGGAAAAGCACGAAATTATCACAGTGGATAGTCGTTAACCTGCTGTTATAGTAGACATTCCTTGAGGCCGCTTTAATTTACGGGCAATCCTAGCTGCGTAGTGTAGTGAAATCAGGCTTGGTTGCAAGTCTCAAAGACACTTATTTTTAGTCAGCCGCCTAATTATGCCATGTACATGCCGCCATTCACATGCAAGGTTTCACCTGTAATATAGCTTGCCGCAGGAGAGGCCAGAAAGGCCACTGCTGCTGCGATTTCATCAGGGCGCCCTACACGTCCTACTGGAATACTGGCCTCTAAGGCCTCTTTCTGGGCCGCTGGGAGCTTATTCGTCATATCCGTTTGAATAAAGCCTGGTGCAACGTTATTCACGGTAATGTTACGTGAGGCCAGCTCTTGAGCGAGTGATTTGCTAAACCCAATCAAACCGGCTTTTGCGGCACAATAATTGGTTTGCCCGGGGTTGCCGCTGACACCCACAACAGACGTAATATTCACAATGCGGCCCCATCGGGCTTTCATCATCGCACGGACAGTGGCTTTGCTTAAACGGAAGATAGCTTTTAAGTTGGTGTCAATGACCTCATCCCACTCTTCCTCTTTTAAACGCATTAATAAGTTATCGCGCGTGATCCCAGCGTTATTCACTAAAATGGCTGGCGCCTCCCATTCGCTCGTCATCTGTGAAAGCACTGCATCAATGCTTTCTTGTGAATTCACACTTAATTCAAGGCCGCGCCCTGTCACCCCTTCGCGTTTAAAGTGCTCAGTGATTTTTTCGGCACCGGCTGCCGTGGTGGCGGTGCCGATAACACGTGCACCCTGCTTTGCCAGTAACAAGGCAATCGCTTGCCCAATGCCGCGGCTTGCACCTGTGACCAACGCCACTTTGTTATCAAAAATATTGTCCATATTTAACTTACCTCACGGCTGTTGGTATCGAGCTCAGGTACGGTTGCCAACACGTCATATTCGAGTGTTTTATCGATGCGTTTATTTAAGCCCGTGAGCACGTTACCCGGTCCACATTCGTAAATCGTTTTCACACCGGTATTGGCAATATGCTGTACGGTTTCCACCCAGCGCACCGGCGAATAAAGCTGACGCACCAGTGCATCGCGAATAGCATCCGGCTCTGTTGCCGCTGCCACATCGACATTGTTTATCACGGCAACCTGCGGCGAACGCACATTCACTTTTTGTAAAGTCTCCACAAATTTTTCTGCCGCGGGTTGCATGAGGGCACAATGCGAAGGCACGCTCACGGCTAATTGTTTTACCATGCGTGCACCCTTGGTTTTGGCAAGTGCCATGGCGTGTAATACGGCATCTGTGTGACCGGCAATCACCACTTGCCCGGGCGAATTAAAGTTGGCAGCCGTGACACTGTATGCTTGATCTGAAAAATGGGCGGTGGCTTGTTCACACAGCGACACCACATCGTCATCTGCTAAGCCAATCACGGCGGCCATGGCACCGGTACCGGCCGGCACAGCCGCTTGCATGAGGCGACCCCGTTCAGCCACCAGTTGCACCGCTTCACTAAAATCTAAACTGTCTGCACACACCAATGCGCTGTATTCCCCTAAACTGTGACCCGCTAATACACTGGGTAGCTGCTGGTTGCGCCCGTGCCATAAGCGCCACACGGCGACACTTGCCGTTAAAATAGCAGGCTGAGCATGGGCGGTGTCGTCCAATTTCTCGGCGGGACCGCTACTTGCTAACTGCCACAAGTCATACCCCAAGGCGTCACTTGCTTCAGAAAACGTTTTTTTAAGTTCAGGAAATTGCGCTGCCACATCCGCCAACATGCCCACGGATTGCGAGCCTTGCCCCGGAAAAACAAACCCAAATGTTGCTGTCATCTTTACGCCAACCTTTAATATTTGATGAGTGCTGAGCCCCACACAAAACCACCACCAAATCCTTCTAGCAGTAAGGTTTGTCCAGGTTGAATGCGTCCATCACGCACGGCTCTATCTAACGCCATGGGAATAGAGGCGCTAGAAGTATTGCCCAGCTCGTCTAAGGTCACAATGACTTGTGACATTGGCAACTGAAGTTGTTTTGCCATGCGATCAATAATACGAAAGTTAGCTTGATGGGGTACGAGCCAATCAATCTCTGATTTATCCATATTATTAGCCGCTAAGATCTCCGTCACCGCACGGCTTAAGGTGTTTACCGCAAATTTAAACACACTGCTGCCTTGCATATTCACCACAGAAGATTCCACAGCAACCTCGGGATTGGCTAAATAGTTCGGCGCATATAATAATTCTTCATGACGACCATCGGCATGAATATGGGTGGAAATAATGCCTGGCACATCGCTTTTACCTAAAACAGCTGCACCGGCACCGTCACCAAATAACACGCAGGTTTTGCGATCGGTCCAGTCCACCAATTTGGACATGACTTCACTGCCCACAATCAATACACGCTCAGCGCCACCGCCACGAATATAATGGTCGGCGATGCTCATCGCATAAATAAAGCCTGCACAAGCCGCTTGAATATCAAAAGCAGGGATCGTGCTAATGCCCAAGTGTTTTTGCAGTAAACAAGCCGTGCTCGGAAAGAGGTTATCCGGCATGCCGGTTGAGACAATGATTAAATCGATATCGTTTGCTGTCAAATTCGCAGCAGCTAACGCTTGTTGCGCCGCATGATACGCCATGGTCGAGGCGGTATCGTCTTTGCCAGCAATACGTCGTTCACGAATACCGGTACGGTTGACAATCCACTCATCTGTTGTCTCCACGATTTTTTCAAGATCATGGTTGGTCAAGATCTTTTCAGGCAGGTAAGCACCTGTTCCAAGAATGCGTGTATAACTCATGTTGCTATTGACTCATTGGCTAATTGCGTAAGCTTGTGGGTAATTTTTTTGACAATATTACTACGCGCTTCATGCAGTGCTTCTTCAATGGCATAACTATACGCCAAGGCATCAGCGCCGCCATGGCTTTTAATCACAATGCCGTTTAAACCTAGTAAACTCGCACCATTGTAACGTTTCGGGTCAAAACTCTTTAAGCCGCTACGCAGCACTGGGCGCGCAATCGCCGCGACTAAGCGCGTCAACAGATTGCGATTAAAGGCGCGTTTCATAAAATAGTTTAAGGTTTTGGCAACGCCTTCGGATGTTTTCAAGGCCACGTTGCCCACAAAACCATCGCAGACAATCACACGCACATTGCCACTGTATATTTCATCCCCTTCCACAAATCCCACATAATTAATGTCAGGGTGCGCTTCCAGCAGCGGCGCGGCTTCTTTCACTAAATCGTTGCCTTTGATGGATTCAGCGCCCACATTTAATAAGGCAACCGATGGCGCTTCGATTTTCTCAACGGCTGACGTTAAGGTCGAACCAATCAAAGCAAACTGCAATAAGTGTTCGGCCGTGCATTCCACATTGCCGCCCAAATCTAACATGCGCACGCTCAGGCACGCTTCGGTTGTGCTGGGTAAAGCGGCAATAATCGCTGGCCGTGAAATACCGGGGATCATCTTTAAGACAAAACGTGCCGTGGCCACCAGTGCACCGGTGTTACCCGCGCTGACGCAGGCTTGCGCTTCGCCCTCTTTAACCAAATTGATGGCAACCCGCATGGAAGAGTCTTTTTTATTGCGCAGGGCCAAACCCGGTTCTTCATCCATCATCACTTGCTGTGATGCATGATGAATCGTTAAGCGGGGATTTTCGCTGGCCTGTTCTGAAGCCAACGCTTCTTGCAGGCGTGTTTTGTCGCCCACTAAAATGAGATGCAGATCGGGATGCCTGGATAAGCTACGCAACGCCGCTGGCACGACCACACTGGGGCCGTAGTCGCCACCCATGGCATCCAAAGAAATGGTGAGATTAGTCAATGTACTAAACCGTACTGAAGACTACTCAGCTTCGCTGGGGGCTTCTACTTTACGCGGGGTGCTCATCTGAATCTCACGCCCACGGTAAAAACCATCGGGGGTCACGTGATGACGGTGATGCATTTCACCCGTCACATTATCAGTCGATAATGTGGGGCCCGTTAAGGCATCATGCGAGCGACGCATGCCGCGCTTTGATGGCGTCTTACGACTTTTTTGTACTGCCATGATATGCTCCAATCTTTAACAACGTAAAAATACATTACTACCTATTTGGGGTAATAAAGGGTATTTAGGGGATAATCGGGGTGCTAATGATAGCCTGTTGCTGCTAATAGTTCAAAGCACTACCTGCATTATTCCACCTTAAAAATATTTGCTAGGCAATCACCTTAAATTACAATATGAAACAAACACTTATCCTGGGGTCCGGCTCCCCTTCTCGAAAAGCGCTACTCGACAAACTTCATATTGAATACGAGTGTGTCTCACCAGACATTGATGAAACCCCGCTTCCCCACGAAACAGTCGAAACAATGGTGGAAAGGCTAGCGCGTGAAAAAGCCAGGAAAGTCGCCCAAACGCATCCTGAAGCGCTTATTATTGGCGCGGATCAAGTGGCTATGCTGGATGGCAAAATATTTGGCAAGCCAGGCACCCACGAGAACGCCACGGCACAACTCAAAGCACTGAGCGGCCACCGCGTGACTTTTTACACTGCAATGTGCCTGCTAAATGCACCGAAAAATCACGAACACGTTGTGATTGAACCCTTTTATGTGACCTTTCGCTCGCTTTCGGATGAGCAAATAGAAGCTTACCTACAAAAAGAACAACCCTACCATTGTGCCGCGAGCTTTAAATCAGAAGGATTAGGGATTGTCTTAACAGAGTCTTTTGAAGGCCGCGATCCCAATGCCTTAATAGGCTTGCCATTGATTCAGCTGACGGGATTATTGGCTAAAGAAGGCAGGTGTATTCTTACCAACTAACCTCCTGCCCACATCAGAGCGATGCTCTTACATTTTTTACTACACCCTCTGCGTTTTCAGACCTTGCAGATCGTCCGCCAGGCGCAGGCCGAGTATTTTTTCGGTGGTAGCGGAGCGCAAAGCGCGTAGCGTGCCGCAAAAAATGGCTCGCCGAAAGCCTGGCCAGCCACTAAATTTCGCTCAAGCAATCTAAAAAGCAAGCTCTGCAAACTCTTGAAAAAAACATACATCCCACTGTTACCCTACTAGTGTAAGAAAGCAATATTTCAGTACCATGGGAGGATGCTCTTCCTGCTGTGACGATGACTCGCACTCAGGCACTCCTGAAGAAAAACAAAAGCTGAGGCAACCCACTGGAGATGACCCTCCTGAAGATGAGCAATTCGAGTATGATGATGATGATGGCTGCTGTGGTTGTTTTGGTCATCACAGTGATACAACACCCAGTATCAAACCCAAGAAGAAAATAACAGAAGAAGTATCAGCAAAACCAACAAGCAAAAAAAAGGAGAGAACAGGACTCACTAACCCTCGCCTTTCTTCAGCTCATTCAGGCAAAACCTTAGAAATACCAACAACACCTGCCTATGGCCTCGCGGGTAGGGCTGGAGTAGCACGCACAACTGGCAGCGAAGCATATTGCCTCATTGCCCTCAGCACCCTTCTTTCCGGTACCAAGCCAACAAGCGTCACTAACAAAATTGTCTACAGTTGGATGGATACAGGGAGTGAAGTGACCCAAGACAAACTCGGGAACAGAAGTGTCTCCGTTAGAGATGCATTACACGCAATCGTTGAGCCTCATACTTTGGCTATATTTGATAATGCTGAAATAACATGCAAGCTTACTCCCTCCCTTGCTGAACAGCCACAACAATTAGAAGCATTCTGGAAACAACTCTTTTTACTTCATCGCGATCATGATAGGTGCTCTGTTGGTGCTATTTTAAGATGCTCCTCAGGGATCGGGAGCACGCGTGCTATTGCTGTAGCATTAGTACTCTACGAGACCGACAAATCTCCCCAACCCACCCTTGTTTGCTTTGACCCTTCCGGCTATGGTGATGTAGAACAAACGGAAGAAGTTAAGAAACGCCCTCTTGTTTTCTTCAGCTCCGTTCGATTCACTATCGTCACTGGCGAAACTACGCTAGAAACATCTTTTTGGGAAGCAGTTGCAAAAATACTTGCCAGAGCAACACAAGGTGGATTCTTTTCAACAAGCAGCTCCTTTACCTGGACAGCCACTTTTCTGCACTCGAATGCCGGCAGAATGCGAAGAGCCAGCAGTAGCGCAGGATCGGGAGGCAGCCGAGACACGCCTCCTCCGGGAAACGGCTCAGGATCGCAGGGAAGGAAGAAAAAAGGATCGCAAAAAGGGAGAAACAAGAGAGGCTCCCAGTTTGCAGCTTCTGCTGCTAACGTTGGTGACGGCCAGCCTGACGGCCCAATCAACTGAGTACACTACATCACGCCGTGTAAATACCAGAACAACCACAGAAAAAAGCATACGTGACTCGCGACACTGATAGCGATGCCACTACATTAAAAAAACAGCCGCAATTTAACATAATAAAAATTGGGTTGCCTCATGCTATTTCAATTAAAATAAGGCCGTTTATGTCGCGCTGTTATGACTATTTCAGCTGCCAGGCCTGCATATTTAATCGATTCGCAAAACTTGCGCCTATGCGATTAGCAAAGCGATCAAATATATTGGTTCTCGGTGTGTAGTCGATGACTTTTTCCTCACCGATCAGCTCGCGCACCACATAACCGGGGCTGCCCAAGCCATCGATTAAGCCTAGCCCTACAGCAGAATGGCCTGTCCAAACCAAACCACTAAAGAGTTCAGGGTCATCACCCAAGCGATCGCCCCGCCCATCTTGTACGGCGCTGATAAACTGATTATGAATATCATCAATCAACAGCTGCGCATGCGCTTCGCCCGCAGGATTCAGGGGTGAAAAGGGATCTAAAAAGCTTTTATTATCACCCGCAACCAATAAACGTCGCTCCACACCGACTTTCTCCATCGCACCGGTAAACCCAAAGCCGTTCATTAAGACACCAATCGAGCCTACAATACTTGACGGGTTAGCGTAGATTTCATCTGCCGCTGCCGCAATATAATAAGCGCCTGACGCACAAATATCGGTGCACACAGCATACACGGGTTTGTCAGGGTGTAACGCACGCAAGCGCAAAATTTCATCATACACATAAGCGGCTTGCACCGGCGTACCGCCGGGGCTGTTAATCTGCAGTAAAATGGCCTGTGCTTCACCGCTCTCAAACGCTGAACGTAATCCTCGAATAATATTGTTGGCATTGCTGTCTTGAGAGTCTTCGATGATCCCTTCTACTTTCACCAACGCCGTATGCGGGACAATTTTTGCATCGGGTTTGGGTGGATAAAATACCCAAAACATCCCAAAGAGATAAATAAATAACAGTGATTTAAAAAAGATCCCCCAGCGTCGCGTGCGTCGCTGCTCGCGCACCGACGAAAATAGCATTTTCTCAAGGGTACGCTGTTCCCATTTTCCTTGTGGATTAGGCGTCGCGCTAGGCTGACGCTCTTGTGTTGGGTTAACGCGAGAGGTGTTATCTGAAAAATCGTCAGTCATAATATTATCCGGGTGCTATCTCAAGATGTTGTAAGCAAGCTTGTAAAGCAGGCTCCAGAGGTGCTTTTACCTCTATTAATTGCCCACTGGGTAATGTGCACCGTATCATGGCTGCATGCAAAAATAAACGGCGCAAGCCTGTCTGTTTTATCCACTGATTGAAACCCGCATCACCGTATTTCTCATCGCCCGCAATAGGGTGCCCCGCATGTGTACAGTGCACACGGATCTGATGCATGCGCCCGGTTTCGGGCGTCACCTCCAGCAAAGTTGCCTTCGCATAGCGTTCTAAAACAGCGAATCGAGTACGCGCTAGCTTGCCCTCGTTTGTGCTGACTTCCACCACCCGCTCACCGGCGTGCTCTTGGTTTTTGACTAGATGGGTTTCAATCGTCGTGCATGCTGCGGGCCATTCACCCTGCACCAAGGTGATGTAGCGTTTTTCAACTGCTTGCGCTTGCCATAAAGCATGCAACTCGCGCAAGCTGCCAAGATCTTTCGCTAACAATAGGCAACCTGATGTGCCCCGATCAAGACGGTGCACCAGCTGCAATTGCGGTAACGCAGGGCGCAACACGCGCAAGGTCTCAATCACACCGTAATGCAGATGGGTGCCGCCGTGCACCGGCATCGCAGCCGGCTTATTGATAGCCATCACGCTATCGTCTTCATAGAGAATACGTTTGCTAAGTGTGTTTACACTCGCTTCGCTTGGGGGCAAGGCCGTACCGGTCTCTGCCAGCCGCACAGGTGGCACACGTAATCGATCCCCCGCCTGTAAACGATACGTCGGACGCACGCGTTTGCTGTTTACCCGCACTTCCCCTTTACGCAAAATGCGATATAAACGGCTGCGCGGCAGGCCTTTTAAGCGCGCAATGAGGAAATTATCGATACGCTGGCCGCTATACTCAGCGGCCACTTCGCAATACTGCGCCCCTTCAGCCAATTCAGGCAAACTCAAATCGTGTTTATTCATAAGCGCATCATACCAGCTTTACAGGATTGATGTCCTGCATAAAGATTGCTATAGTACCGGTAGCATTTTCTCTACGACTGACGCTTAAAAATAGCAAATATATCAAGCAGATAGAGAACAAAGTCAAACTGACAACAAAATGCAGATGTCGAATACTTTTTTTTGCGAATAAACGAATATTTTATGAGGACTCACGTGCTCATCCAGGCTCGACAAACAGTTTACCTCTGGCTCGTATTAGTAGCGATACGCAACTATGCTGGCGGGCTGTTATATCGACTTGCTGATTATCAATATCACGATAATACTTGCGGCAGATTTTTTAGCAAACTGTTACTGAAACATTTGAACATAAAAATAATGCTTGCCAGGCCAACGCATCATGCTTGCCTTGCCAGCGCAACAATAAGCCCTACTGGGCTGACTTGCTTTCGCCCTAGCATCGCTGCTTAAAAGCGCTTGCTCATAGGCTGAACGCACTCTGCCGGCCGCAGAATAACGGATGAGCACCTTGCAACGAGGTGCACTATGAAAAGAATGCTAATCAATGCCCGCCAGCAAGAAGAGCTGCGGGTTGCTTTAGTCGATGGCCAATCCCTTTACGATCTTGATATCGAACACCCCGGCCACGAACAAAAAATTGCCAACATCTATAAAGGGCGCGTCACGCGTATCGAGCAAAGCCTAGAAGCCGCTTTTATCGATTACGGTGCGAAACGTCATGGTTTTCTCTCCTTCAAAGAAATTGCGCCCGAATACTTTGTCAAAGCACCTGGCGAAAATGAAACCTCTTCCCACATCAAAGATCTGATCAAAGAAGGCCAAGAAGTGGTGGTGCAAATTGAGAAGGAAGAACGTGGCACCAAAGGCGCCGCGCTGACCACTTACATCAGCTTGGCCGGCGGGTATTTAGTGTTAATGCCGAATAATCCACGAGCAGGTGGCATTTCCCGCCGCATTGAAGGTGAAGAACGTGCCAGCTTGCGCGATATCATGACCGCACTCAAGATCCCTGAAGGCATGGGCGTTATCGTGCGCACTGCCGGTGTGAGCCGCAGTCAAGAAGAGTTAGATTGGGATTTAGAAATCTTAATTAAGCGCTGGCAAGCCATTCAGCGTGCGGCGATTTCACGCCCCGCGCCTTTTTTAATTCACCAAGAAAGCGACGTCGTGACGCGTGCCATTCGCGATTATTTACGCCGTGATATTTCTGAAATCATCATCGATGACCAAGCGTGCTTTGATAAAGTACGCGAGCACATTAGCTTAATTCGTCCTGATTTTATTGATCACGTTAAATTGTACAGTGACAACGTGCCGCTGTTTAACCGTTATCAAATTGAAAGCCAAATTGAATCGGCCTTCCAGCATAAAGTACAACTTCCCGCGGGTGGCAGTATTGTCATTGATTATACCGAAGCACTGGTGTCTATCGATGTTAACTCAGCACGCGCCACCAAAGGTGAAGATATCGAAGAAACCGCTTTTAATGCCAATATGGAAGCGGCTCAAGAAATTGCACGCCAAATGCGTTTACGTGATATCGGCGGCTTAATTGTCATCGACTTTATCGACATGACCGCCAATCGGCATCAACGCCAGGTAGAAGAACACCTCAAAGAAGCCTTAAGCAATGATCGCGCGCGCGTTCGCATTGGCCGCTTATCGCGCTTTGGTTTACTCGAAATGTCGCGCCAACGCCTTCGCCCTTCGCTGGGTGAAGCTAGCCAAATTATCTGCCCTCGTTGTGGCGGGCAAGGGAATATTCGCGGTATTGCTTCGCAAGCGCTCGCCTTAATCCGCCTCATTGAAGAGGAAGCCATTAAAGAAAATACGGCTCAAATTCAGGCGCAGCTTCCCGTTAAAGTGGCGACCTTTGTGCTCAATGAAAAACGTACGGCCATCGCCGACATTGAAAAACGTCATGGTGTGAATGTGTTGGTTATCCCGAACCCCCACATGAAAACACCGCAATACACCGTCGAACGGCTACGTGACTCAGAGCTGGCCGCGCCAGGCACAGAGCCACCAAGTTACCGCATTGCCACTGAAGTGGACGCCAGCATTCCGGCAGAGCTCATTAACCCGAAAAAAGAAGAGCCCGCGGTTAAAAATATTTCACACGGCGCTGTCAAACCTCCTGCTCGCCCGGCCTCCAAAGGCGGCCTTATCAAGCGGCTATTCGGCGCTTTATTTGGTGGTGGTAAAAAAGAGAAACCAAGCACCAAAGCGAAGACAGGTAAGCCACCCGCACGCCGCCGACCTGCTCATAGCAAAACGAGCACTCAAAACTCAAAAAGAAATCAATCAGGGCAAAAGCAACAAAGAAGACGGCCACCCAGTGGTGCTGGCAAGGGCAATGCCAATAAACGCACCCGAAAATAGTGAGCCTATATGAAGCGGTAGCGGTAAGCATTGCGTTGGGGCGGCCCCCCTGCAGAACTCGTCTATACTGAAAGATACGAGGAATGAATATGAAGTGCGTGACGCGTCTTGCCAAAAAAATAAGTCGCTGGCTGACTTTCGAACCAAAGCCAAAACAAGCGACGCCTTTTTGTAATTTTGAGCGACTCAAATATGAGGTGCGCCCGGGTGACGTATTGCTGATCGAAAGCCGCAGCCGTGTCAGCAGTGTGGTCAGGACGATCACCCAAAGCCCCTGGACGCATGCCTGCTTATACATTGGCCGCCTGCATGATGTAAAAGATAAAAATCTGGGTAATTATCTTCAAGAAGAGAATAGCGAGAATATTCCGCTCGTGATCGAAAGCCAATTGGGGAAAGGCACGGTCGTGACCCCCCTGTCTCATTATAAGGGCGAACACATCCGCATTTGCCGCCCACATGGCATCACGCCGCAAGATGTGGAGCATGTTATTGATCATGCCGTTGGAGAGCTTGGCAAACGTTATAATGTGCGCCAAATTCTCGATCTAGCACGCTTCTTTTTTCCTTGGACGATCATGCCTCGCCGCTGGCGCTCAAGTTTGTTTCAGCATCACGCAGGCGACGCGACCAAAACCGTGTGCTCCACGTTATTAGCCGAAGCATTTTCTTCTGTGAAATTTCCTATTTTACCGATTATTCGCTTGCAAGAAGATAAAGAAGTACAGTTTGTCAGACGCAACCCAAAGTTATACACGCCAAGTGATTTTGATTACTCCCCCTACTTCAGTATTATTAAATACCCTCTATTTGATATGGATGAAATGGCCATTTACCGTAAACTGCCTTGGAGTGATGAAATACAAATCCATGTAGACAAAAACCATTATCACGTAGCCCATACTCAAAAACCCGCTACTGACTAAATCTGCCGCCAACTTGTGCAGCCCACACCGACTTGATAAACGCTTTGCAATAACGTAACACTGTTTTTTGTGGTGCCCACACTGCGTGCGGTTATACGGTATAAAGTATTATCTTCCACACACTCCACCAGATAACGTGCCGGCAAAGCAAGCTCACTGATGGGTAACGTATCTTGAGAAATAGTGGCATGCATAAGCCACCACGCCTCCTCTTTATTCATCAATTCCTCAACGGGGAGCATCGGCATGCAATTTGCTAGGCTCGCATTTTCTTGTGCGTCAATGAGTGCAATTTCTGCTGCTTGCCATGCAACATGTTCATCTTGGGCATGGTTAGCCACGCTTAATTTTAATAAACTACTTTGTGCGCCACTGATGGCCAATAAGGTACTCACTAGCAGTAATACCAATACAATAAATAGCGCTGCGCCTTTTTGCTTCATGTCATATTGTGGGCAGTGGTATAAATATCCCACTGACGTCTCAATAAATGATCTTCAGGCAAAAAACGCTCTCCTCTAAATTCATATGGCTCTGGCTGTGAAAAAACACCATCGACACTATTGAGTAACAACGCCATCTCCATACTTTTCACTTGCGACCATACTAAGATTTCATTCGCTGGCAACACGCTATCAACGTTTCCATCTTCACGCGTATCCACACCGTATTGAATACGCAGTTTCTCAACCCCTTCCACCAATTCTTCATTCGCGCCGCGACTATCTTGCTGATACAAGGCGATAATAGGCAAGCCCTCTATATTGGTTCTGCCCGTATCGCCAATATAATAAGTGCGTGAATATAATGCCCCGACTTCACTTAATGCTTCATAAGCATGACTTAAGGCTGCCTGTTTATTTTGTGGGATCTCATGTTTTAAGTATGCTGTTTCATCTCCTGCTGACACAGCAGTCACCACAAACACATCACCCTGGTAACAGTTAGAAATGACTGCCACCTCCCCTGCTTCAAAAGTAATCAAGCGTGAAACGGTAATGTCATCTGTTGGATGTTGCATGCCCTCTTGAACCGAGGCGCCTACAGGCGTGACATAATAAACCGTCACCACATCATTGCCTGCCCGCACCTTGCCTTGCAATGCATCGGGTAAAGCAGGCTGCCAACCTTGCCCGACAGCGTGATAGCCTTTTATAAATTCTCTGTTTTTAAACATGGCTTCTACCTCAGCGTCGGCAGCGATCACACTTAAACTAAAGTCGCTGTTAGCCGCACCGCACCCCATAAAACCGGCCATGCTCAAGGTATGTGTTAACCAATAATGCGTAAATCGACCATTTTCCTGAACACGCATCAAGCCTTCATTGACAGAAAAAGTGTGACGCTGGCTTAAAAAAATTTGCAGCGCACTGCCCACCAACACCAGCCCCAATGCCATGGCTAATAATAATTCAAGTAACGATAAGCCTTGTTGTCGAGAAACACTTATCATTCAGGAGTACTCACACGCTTCACCGCTGAGTATAAAATAAAACACTGCAAATCCATTTCGGGATCGCCGCTGCACGCCTGCCCTGTTGCCCCCGTACGTGCTTCATCCCAAAATACAGTGACCTGCCACAAATTGCCTTTTGCCTTTACCACACCACTGCCCGCCGGCAATAAACGCTTGTTCGCTTCATGCCAAGCCGCAATGTCTCGCGTCGCTTGATCAAAGGGGGAACACACGCGGCAGGTGGGTGGATCAGTGACATCAGTACGATCCGCATAATAGCCGGCAGCTGCCCCTTCCGAGTTCGCCCGCATGCGCGCAATGATATTGCTGGCTTGTAGGTTCGCGACCGTCCAACTATATGCTTGATGGTCGGTACGTAAATTTAAGGTTTGCAGGGCTGCCAGCGATAATAAGCCGATGGCCAGCACAGCAACGGCCACGACTATTTCAAATAAGGTAAAGCCTTTCTGGTGAGAAGAAAAACGACGGACATGCATCTCTCAATACTGAAGAAACTGCAACATTATCTCAATCAGCGATCGCTGCTTTATAAACTGCGATATTTCGTACTTTAATGCTTTCCAGATCCGGCGCTTTTTGGCACACTCTCTCTATGGAAAGGCGAACGCAATGATTCACTTATCTAACTTACATAAAACGTATCCACAACGCGACGGCACCACGGTGCATGCACTGCGCAATATTAATTTGGATGTCGCTGAAGGTGAGATCTGCGGCGCCATCGGCCACAGCGGTGCAGGCAAAAGTACGCTTATCCGTTGTGTGAATCTGTTAGAGCGCCCGACGGAAGGCCAGGTCATCGTCAATGGCCAAGACTTAACGGCCTTGTCTATGCCCGCACTACGGCAAGCCCGTCATCAAATGGGCATGATCTTCCAGCATTTTAACCTGCTTTCCACACGCACTGTTTTTGATAACATTGCGCTGCCACTCGAGCTTGCCCGGAAAAGCCGTCGCGACATTGAAGCAGCGATTGCCCCGCTCCTGGCACTCACTGGCTTAACAGAGAAACGCAATATCTACCCCGCACAACTCAGTGGCGGCCAAAAACAACGTGTGGCCATTGCACGCGCGTTGGCGAGTCGGCCCAAAGTGCTGCTTTGTGATGAGGCGACGTCAGCACTCGACCCACACACCACGCAAGCGATTCTGGCACTGCTAAAAGATATCAATAAAGAATTTGGGATCACTTTATTAGTCATTACCCACGAAATGGATGTGATTAAACAGCTCTGCCAACGCGTCGCGGTCATGCATCAAGGTGAAATCATTGAACACAATGACGTGCTCAGCTTTTTCACGCAGGCCAAAACACCGTTAGGCCAGCGTTTTGTACAGGCCGCACGTCGCCAAGAGCTCTCTGATATTATTAAGCAACGCTTGCACAGCAAACCTGATCAGTTGCAACACCCTGTGCCCCTGCTGCGTATCTTTTTTGTGGGCAAAAGCGCCAAAGATCCGGTGCTCTCGAGTATGCAACAACAATTCCCTGTGGCGATTAATATTCTGCAAGGTAACCTAGAAACTATCCAAGACACCCCTATCGGTATTATGGTCATTGAAATGCGTGGTGAAGAAGCGGCACAAAAAGCCGCGATCTATTATTTAAAACAACAACAGTTAACGGTTGAGGAACTCGGTTATGTTGAACGGGATGTGGTGGCCGCTGACTAACGCGCTGCTCGAAACGCTTTATATGGTGTTTGTTTCAGGGGGCTTAGCGGCCCTGTTTGGCACGCCCATTGGTGCGCTTTTGTTTTTAACGCGCCCAGGGGAAATATTAGCACGCCCACGTTTTCATCATCTGCTGGGCTGGATAGTCAATACCACGCGTTCGATCCCCTTTATTATTTTATTAGTGGCGATCATTCCTTTTACACGTTTGGTCGCCGGCACTTCCATTGGCACCACGGCCGCCATGGTACCGCTCACAATTGGCGCGATCCCTTTTGTGGCGCGCATTGTTGAAAATGCGTTGTGTGAAATTCCAAAAGGGTTACTTGAAGCGGCGCAATCCATGGGGGCGACGCCTCTGCAAATTACCCGTAAAGTACTACTACCGGAAGCCTTGCCCAATATCATTAATGGCTTGACGCTGACACTCATTACGCTTGTGGGTTATTCTGCCATGGCCGGTGTGGTCGGTGGCGGTGGCTTGGGCGATTTAGCCATTCGCTACGGTTATCAACGCTTTCAAGGGGATGTGATGATTGCTACCGTGGTGATTTTAGTGGTGTTAGTACAAATTATTCAGTCAGGCGGCGATTTACTGTCTCGCAAACTGCGTAAGGCGTAATGATCTCTCGCGAAACCTATCAGCAGGCCGCTGCGCTATTAAAAGCTGGCAAGCTTCTCGCCTTCCCCACTGAAACTGTTTACGGTTTAGGCGTCGATGCACGCAACCCCGATGCCATTAAAAAATTGTTTGCGGCTAAACAGCGAGCGGCAACCCACCCCTTGGCATTGCTCATTGGCGACGCTGCTGAACTCACACAGTGGGCCGATGCGATCCCGCCGCTGGCTTGGGTGCTTGCTGAAAAATATTGGCCAGGGCCACTGACCTTAGTGCTGCCACGGGCAGCCGGTGTCTCTGATTTGCTGACCGGCGGCCACCCGACGATTGGTTTGCGCGTCCCCAGCCACCCGGTTGTACTCAATTTGCTTAAAACATTTGGCAGTGCGATTGCCAACTCTTCAGCCAATCTTTCAGGGCAACCCAGCCTCACCACCGCCGCCCAAGTCAACGCCAGCTTAGGCAAACAAATTGATATGCTGTTAGCAGAAGATGCCGGTTGTGGTGATTTAGCCTCTACGGTGTTGGATCTGACTCAAACGCGCCCCAAACTGCTGCGCGCGGGCCCCATCAACGTCGAACCTTACCTATAAGCCACAGCCAAACGGTGAACCACAGCCCATATTAAATGAGGTTTCTTGCGCACTTTCACCTTGCGCGGTTTGTGCGCGGGCATGCGCAATGGCGGCGCGGATCCCATCCGCCCCGCCTGTGCTCGCCGGTGCAAACATCGGTTTACCAACGGCTTCTTCAAGCTGGGCCACTTTATTGATTGTTTCATCCTCTAAGCGCACTAAATCTGTGCCAAGGCTATTGACGCAAGGATCGCATTCTAAGCTGCGGTGCCCGAGCAATGTGAAACCTGCCTCTCTCACCAAAAGATCACGCCCTTCATCATTCACCTCTACCAAGGGGTGCCACACACGCCGCTCACCATGATGCTCGCTCTCAGGGATAAACTCTTCTAAAAACACACCTGCATGGCTTGCCGCACGGCGTTTGGGTAATAAAATAGTCGCATTGCAAGCAGGATCGTGTTTATCTAACCATGCTAGCAAAGGCAAACCCTTTAGAAAGCCGGCGCACCATTGAAATTTTTGATTGGGGAAGCTGTGGCGATCAGTCACTAACGCTTGGAAAGACGCTTTTGCTGTCAGCGGCACCCAATTAAATTGGTAACGCTCAACAAGATTTTGAAGGGTAGCCACCCGCGCGGCCCAGCCAGGTGCGGCCCAGCCAGTATCAATTGAGACCACAAACACATCGCTTAGCGCTTGTTGATGCGCCCATTGGATCAGCGCGACAGAATCGTCGCCACCATTACAACTAATAACGTGCATGTTTTAGTCTTCGATGCGTTTAAAACGAGGAGGCGTTGAGCGTTGTTCTAAACCATCAAACGTGGCATTAGGCAACTCTTTGTAAGGTAACAAGAGCGACTCGCGCTTGCCTTTATAGCGGATGATCACGCGATCGCTTAGAATTTCTTCGACGGTCGCGCCACCCGGCAGATCGGCTCCCACCGCATAAGCACGTTGCTCTCGCCCTGCGGCATAAATGATGGCGGTGGCATTTTTTTCATCATTTGGCGCCGCAAAAATTCCGACTAAGGTCAGATTGAGGCTGGTTTCAGGGGCATCTTTTCCTAGTTCATCGTCACTGGGAGGCAGGTACTCACCAAACAAATGGAGATCAGCCAGATCAGGCGCAGGCTTGGCTATCTCAGCGGGAATATCTTCGCGGGCTTCAATCATTTCTTCTTCGCCATTACCCACAAACAATAAAACTACTTTCACCAAACTGTAAAGCAATAACAGGACGACGAGTGCCCCGCAGGCAAGTCCAAGCCACTGGCCTCGCTGGCTACTTAAAAAGGGTAATATATCTTCTTGAAAATTCATTATTTTTTATGGATCCCTGTTAAAACTCTATCAAACCTCTCACCGAGTTTTATCATATAGATCAATATACTCGCTATCATTTAAGTATATCATAAAGGCCGCTCATCGCTTTTTTCAGCTACGCGCGGCCAGATCGCGCGGGTATGTGCCCAGCACTTTTAACACCATCCCGCGGGACGTCAAATCATCGAGTAGCTTAATAACGGTGGGATCTGTCACATGACCTTCGATATCGACAAAAAAGAAATACTGCCATAGCCCTTTACGAGAGGGACGTGACTCAATGCGGGTCATGTTGACGCTATGCTCACCAAACGGCTTAATCATGTCGGCCAGTGCACCCGGTTTGTGGGGCGCCCAAATCAATAACGTGGTTTTATCATCACCCGTCGATTCAGGGAGCTGATCGCCAATAATTAAAAAGCGCGTGGTGTTATCGGGGTAATCTTCAATGTTCTGCGCTACCTGCGTCAATCCATATAACTCGGCCGCCATCACACCGGCAATCGCCGCTGTGCCTGCTTCTGCTTTGGCTTGCAAAGCAGCTTGCGCATTGCTGCTGGCCGTGACGCGCTCGATGCCAGGGTAATTCTGATCTAACCATTCACGGCACTGCGCAAAAGACTGCGAGTGTGAATAAATACGTTTAATTGTCGCCTTGTCATCTGCCACCAATAAATGATGATGAATGGGTAGCTCTACTTCCCCACAAATTTTCAGTGACGAATTTACAAAACTGTCGAGCGTGTGATTCACCACCCCTTCCGTAGAATTTTCAATGGGGACCACACCATAGTGGATCCCTTTCGCTTCGACTTCACGAAAAACCGCCGGGATATCGGGCAAGGTTTTTTGCACAATGGCATGGCCAAAGTGTTTGAGTGCTGCGGCCTGGGTAAAACTGCCTGCTGGCCCAAGAAAGCCCACGGTCATGGGTTGTTCCAATGCCAAACAGGATGACATGATTTCGCGAAACAATCGTGCCATTTCATCTGCAGGCAGCGGCCCTTGATTCCGGGCTTTAATTTGACGTAGCACCTGCGCCTCACGGGCAGGATGATAAAAAAGTGACTGCTCAACGTCTTCCGCCTGCTTTAATGTTGCAACGTCTTGTGCACAACGCGCACGTTCATTAATCAGCGTTTGAAGCTGTTCATCCAGCGCATCGATTTGGCTGCGTAATCCTTTCAGTTTATCCATTTTACTGCTCGTGCTTATGCGCAAATTCTTGCATAAAGTTAATCAAACGCTCTACACCCGCGCGTGGCATGGCGTTATAAACACTGGCGCGCAACCCGCCTACCGCACTGTGCCCTTTTAAATGACGCAAACCTGCTTTGCTTGCTTCTTCTAAAAATACGGGATGTAAATCGTCATTTGGCAAACGAAACACCACATTCATCGTTGAACGGTAACGCGGCTCAACGGTATTATGATAAAAATTGCTTTCGTCAATTGCTTGATAGAGCAAAGATGATTTTTCGTGATTTTGCGCAGCCACTTTTTCCAGGCCCCCTTGCTGCTTTAACCACTTAAAAACAAGCGCGGATAAATATAAGGGATAATTTGCAGGGGTGTTATAGAGTGAGCCATTTTCCGCATAGGTGCGATAATCAAACATTGTCGGTGTATTCACTACTGTTTGACCGACTAAATCTTTTCGCACAATGACAATCGTCAAACCCGAGGAGCTGATATTTTTCTGGGCGCAGGCATAAATTAGCCCAAAGCGACTGATATCAAGTGGGCACGATAAAATATTGGATGACATATCAGTCACCAAGGGCACCTCACCTGTCTCGGGAATAAAGTCAAATTCCAGGCCGCCCACTGTTTCATTGGCGGTGTAATGTACGTAGGCTGCTGAAGGATCAAGTTGCCAGGTGTTGGGCTCGGGTAGGCTGGTGTAGTTTGACGCTTCACCACTCATGGCCACATTCACGGTGGCATAGCGCTGCGCTTCGTTGATGGCTTGCTGTGACCAATAGCCCGTATGAAGATAATCCGCTGTTGTCTTATTACGTAACAGGTTCATCGGCACCATGGAAAACTGATGACGCGCCCCGCCGTGGACAAACAACACATGATAGTTATCAGGAATGCGATAGAGATCGCGCAGATCTTGTTCTGCCTCACGCACCATCGCCATAAATTGCGGGCTGCGATGGCTAATCTCGAGCACCGAGACGCCCGTGCCCTGCCAGTTGAGAAATTCAGCGTTGGCCTGCTGCATCACCTCCAGCGGCAGCATGGCGGGGCCGGCAGAAAAATTATAAATTGTTGCTGGCAAATCCGCGCGGGTATTCATGCTATTCCTGAGGATTGTTATCAGACTCGGGCTGCTCAGCTCCAGGTGACTCAGGAAGCGCAGCAGCCGTGTCAGCTGATCCGTCTGTATTATCGACCTCTGCATCGTCATCTGATTCAAGCTCAGCAACACGTACCACGCCGACTAATTTTTCATCTGTTGATAGATTAATCAAACGTACACCTTGTGCATTACGCCCGACTTGTGAAATACCACCAACACGTGTGCGCACCAAGGTGCCCCCACTGCTGATCAACATGATTTCATCTTCTTCAGTCACTTGAATCGCGCCGACAACCGCGCCATTGCGTTCACTCACCTGAATAGCAATCACACCTTGGCCACCGCGCCCTTTAATGGGGTAGTCATCAATACTGGTGCGTTTACCAAAACCATTTTCTGTCGCGGTTAAAATAGCACCGCCTGGCTCAGTGATGATCAACGAAATTAATTTTTGATCGGGTTGCAGGCGTATACCCCGCACACCGCGCGCGGTACGGCCCATTTCTCTGACGGCATCTTCATGGAAGCGCGTTGCTTTACCGGTATCGGCAAAGAGCATCACGGTTTGATTGCCATCGGTTAAGGCCACGCCAATTAATTTATCTTCCGGTGCCAATTCCAGTGCAATAATACCGTTAGCGCGTGGACGCGAGAATGCGGTCAGCGCGGTCTTTTTCACCGTGCCACTTTCTGTTGCCATAAAGACAAATTTATCTTCCACGTATTCTTGTACTGGCAAGATCGCTTGAATCGATTCCCCCTCTGACAGCGGCAACAAATTCACAATGGGGCGACCGCGTGCGGTACGACCGGCTTGTGGGAATTGATAGGCTTTGAGCCAATACACTTTACCCAAGCTTGAGAAGCAAAGCACTGTGTCATGACTGCTCGCCACCACTAAACGCTCGACAAAATCTTCTTCTTTCATCTTGGTGGCGGCTTTCCCTTTACCCCCGCGGCGTTGTGCCTCATACGTACTCACAGGCTGTGACTTCACATAGCCTTCATGTGATAAGGTCACCACCAACATTTCTTCGGTGATTAAATCTTCAGCCAGCAAGTCTTGCTGCGATTCAATGATTTCAGTACGGCGGGTATCGCCAAATTGATCGCGCACTTCAATGAGTTCATTGCGGATGACTTCGCGTAAACGTTCAGGGCGCGCAATAATATCGAGCAGGTCTTCAATTTTCGCCAGCAATTCTTTGTATTCAGACAGAATCTTATCTTGTTCTAAACCCGTGAGGCGATGCAAGCGTAAATCTAGAATGGCTTGTGCTTGCGTAGGCGATAAACGATACGCCCCTTCTTGCAAACCAAACTCCACAGCCAAATCGAGCGGCCGCGAGCTTTCACTACCCGAACGTTCCAGTAGATCGAGCACCGCGCCTGGCCGCCACGCTTTTGCCAACAATTGTGTTTTCGCTTCACTTGGGTTGGACGAGGCTTTGATTAAAGCAATGACCTCATCAATATTCGCCAGAGCAACAGCCAAGCCTTCTAAAATATGCGCACGTTCACGTGTTTTACGTAATTCGTACACTGTGCGGCGGATCACCACCTCACGACGATGGCGTAAAAAGGCTTCGATAATTTGTTTTAAATTCAGTAAACGTGGCTGGCCATCGATCAAGGCCACCATATTGATACCAAACACGTGCTGCAATTGCGTTTGGGTGTAAAGATTATTGAGCACCACATCGGGCATGTCTCCGCGGCGTACTTCAATCACCATGCGCATGCCATCTTTATCAGACTCATCACGTAACCCAGTAATGCCTTCAATGCGTTTGTTTTTGACCAGCTCGGCAATTTTCTCAAGCAAGCGCGCTTTGTTTACCTGATAAGGCAATTCCGTCACGATAATGCTTTGCTTGCTGCCCGCCTCTCCTTCAATATGGGTTTTTGCACGTATATAAACACGCCCACGCCCCGTACGATACGCCTGCACAATGCCCGCACGACCGTTAATAATAGCCGCCGTTGGAAAATCAGGCCCCGGGATATGGTGCATGAGCTCATCAATACTGAGCGCAGGGTTTTCAAGCAACGCTAAACACGCACCGGTCACTTCAGTGAGATTATGCGGCGGAATATTGGTTGCCATGCCGACCGCAATCCCCGAAGAGCCATTGGTCAGTAAATTAGGAATGCGGGTGGGTAATACGACCGGTGCAAATTCAGTTTCATCATAGTTAGGCGCAAAATCAACCGTTTCTTTGTCGAGATCGGCCATCAACGAATGCGCAAAGCGTGCCATACGCACTTCGGTATACCGCATGGCGGCCGGCATATCGCCGTCGACCGAACCAAAGTTACCTTGGCCATCGACCAACATATAGCGCATCGAAAAGGGCTGCGCCATTCGTACAATCGCGTCGTACACGGCCGTGTCACCGTGCGGGTGGTATTTACCAATCACATCACCGACCACACGCGCTGATTTTTTGTAAGCTTTATTCCAGTCGTTACCCAACTCATGCATGGCGTACAACACGCGCCGATGCACAGGCTTTAAGCCATCGCGCACATCCGGCAAGGCACGCCCAACGATCACGCTCATGGAATAATCAAGGTAAGACTGTTTTAATTCGTCTTCAATATTGACGGGATAAATTTCTTTGGCAAGTTCAGCCATAATGCTATTTTTCACCACTTGATGTGAAACAAAATCTGGACCGTGAATTGTACCATAATTGACGCTGAGGCACCCTCATTCTGCCGTTTTTAACGCATTAAAATAGCGCTAACACTTCACTAAAAGTTAGAAGGCGAACTATTTTTTGCCGTTCCATAACGCCCCTCAAATAGCAGGTTTGAAGCCACTCACAAGAGGATAGAGTTGACTCGCCAAAGGCCAGAGGATTATGCTATTGAAATGGAAACGGATACCCCCACTAAACCGATGGCCATTGACCCACAAATCGAGCCAAGCTGGAAAAAAGCCTTGGCGCATGAATTTACGCAAGACTATTTTGCCAAGCTCAAAGCGTTCTTGCTCAATGAAAAACAGGCTGGCCACCAAGTTTACCCGCCCGGCAAAGAAATTTTTAACGCCTTTGCACTGACGCCCTTTGATAAGGTCAAGGTGGTGATTTTAGGGCAAGATCCTTACCACGGCCCCAATCAAGCCCATGGTTTGGCTTTTTCCGTTAAAGACGGTGTGAGGCCGCCTCCCTCACTGAAAAATATCTACAAAGAGCTGCAATCTGATTTAGGTCTGACGCCCCCCGCCCACGGCAATCTGGAAAAATGGGCAAAACAAGGTGTTTTCTTGCTGAACACCTCGCTGACCGTACGCGCCGCCGAAGCCAATTCCCACCGCAAGCAAGGTTGGGAGGTGTTTACGGATGCGGTGATCCGCACCTTAAGCCGTGAGCGCGAGCACGTGGTGTTTATTCTCTGGGGCTCACCTGCCCAAAGCAAACGCACGCTCATTAATGCCAATAAACACCTTATTCTCACCTCTGTGCACCCTTCCCCGCTTTCGGCCAACCGCGGTTTTTTTGGCTGTAAACACTTCTCCAAAACCAACGCATACCTGGCTGAAACTGGCCAAACCCCGATTGATTGGCAGCTTTAGCTTCTCAATTCTAAAAATACATCCCGATGTTACGCTATATGTATAGAAGTGCTACTCATTCAATATGGCGGATAATGATCAGGAGGAGGAAACTCCCGCTAGGCCTCCTTCCTTGCCGAGTGCACAAGAAAGACAAAAAACTGAACTGCATCAGGCGAAAGATCTGAAAAGGCAAGCTGCAGAGGCTGCAGAGGCTGTTTCAGCAATGTTTAAAAAGCAGGGTCACACTACCAGAATACTCCCTTCACTCCGAATCAACCCAGCAGGCCAAGTAGACGCGGTGGCGCAAGAAACGACTGGCGGCGTGCAAGCAGTTCCCGCGCCGGCGCGCCTAAAGAATGCACCCTCTATTTCGGAGCTTGGAAAACAACTTCTTGAGCTTCAAAAGCAACATCCATCAACTGTTGGAGAGAAGCGTCATCAGGCGCAACGCGTTGCCGACAGCTTGCAGCAGCTCTTTGAAGCCTTTAACTGTTGGGATGCCTCTGAGGAGGCCATCATACGCGCCGCATTTCGCTGGCTCATTCAGCATTGCATTCCCCAAGATCATACGAAAGCAGACTCAGCAGAAATGACAAGCCAAGATAATTTGATTTTAAGCACGCCCGCACTTCGCGCCGCAGTTATTAAGCATAAAAAATCTATCAACGCTGTTAAAGAATTTGCCAGCTCCATGGGGATCCCCACAGAACCTTACGTACCCATTAGCAACATTCTTGACGGTATCGACAATTTTCAAGAAAATCTCATTACTTATCATGAAGAACTCTCTCTCAGTCTACGCTATGCACTGGATATACTGCTTGCGCGTGTTGATAACGAGATAATAACTTTCCGAGAGACGCTCGCGGATGCTTTTCTTGACCCCGAGCAGCCTGCTCCAGCACCTGATGTAGAAGAAGAGCTCACACCACCAGGCGCAGGGCCTTCTAACCGCCCTCAGCCTGCCGCTGCTCCTCTTTATACAGAAACAGCGACGGCCCCGTTGCTCGGTAATCCAGGCGACGCGCTGCCTTCTGCCTGGCTCCGTGCCGCAATACACACAGACGCTATCGTGCAGACAGCCGCTGGTGACTCGCCCTCACCGCCTCCTCCTGATCCGCCTTCTATTCCAGAACTGAGGCAGGCGCTTTGCGACCTACAGAGACAGCTTGAGAAGCAACATGAACCCACCCCTGAAAAAGAAGGCGAGCAAGCGCAAGCCCTCACTGGCAACAAGCGAAATCAGGCACAACGCGTTGCCGACAGCTTGCAGCAGCTCTTTGAAGCGTTTACATCATGGGCTCCCTCTTGCGAGCCTGTCATACGCCTTGCCTTTCGGTGGCTGATTGCATATTGCCTTGGCCAAGCGCAGACCGAAGCAGATGCAAGCGAAGCAGCAAACCAAGCGAGCAATATCTTAAACACCGTTGTCATTCAACGTGAAGTGTCTGAACTCAGAGGTGCTATTGAAAGCATCAAAAGTCTTGCCAGCCTCAAAGTGCCGGGTACGCAGGGCCATGATTGCATTGCTAATATTCTGGCTTCCCTCGATACTTTCCAAGAAAGCCTCATTACCTACCACAGGAAACTGTGTACCAGCATGCGTTATGCGCTGAGTCTGCTGGTAATACGTGTTGGTCAAGAGATAAACTCTTTCCAAGCGGCAATTGAAAGATCTATGGATGACACTTATCCTGATCCGGAACCAGCAACAGCCCCCCCCTCTCCTGCAGCCGATAAAGCTGCGGGCACGCCTGCAACCGTTGACCAAACAACATCTACTGCAGGCCAAGCACTGCTGGCACGACTGAATGAAGAAATAATGGCACAAATACATGTTGATGATCTTGTCAAACAAATGGAACTGGAGTGTCTGAAAGCGCTCGTAACACGTTACCCACCATGGGACGGCCTACAATCCCCTGAGAGACGCCAGTGTTTTGAAAACCTTATTGTCATGCTCGTCGCGACCGATTTTATTACGGCTCCTACACAAATCACTACCACGACGGTGACGGAACAAGATTTGAAAACAGCACTCAGCGCGATTCTATGGGAAATTATCACTGCGCAATCCGTTTTGGACACTGTTTCTGCTGCTGGGCTTAAACACTATCACCTTGACAAGATCATTAGCTGCATCCAACAATTTGAGACCTTACACGGGCTCCTCCAGTCAACTAAGGCGATCAAAAAACCACCTGTGCGCGCCTTGCTGAAAAATTTGCTAGATGATTTGCATGGTTGCCTTCGCGTAGCAACGCAGGCTTGCCAAAGGGAGCGGCTTTGATGCTTAGCGTTGAACATTAAATCCAAGGCTAAAAAAACGCCCAGAAATAAGTTATTTTTACAACTTATTTGTCGGCCTTATAAAATACCTTCCAATGTTACACCATATCTCTAGAAGCTTTTAGAAAAGCAACTCGATTCTGAAAGCGCCCTGACAAAATGGCAAGTGCTAGTGATAGTGACGATGAGGGTACCACGGGGGGGGATTTTCCTGTTTTCCCGCCCCCGGAAGATACTTTGGCTTCCCTGACAGCGACGACGGCAAGGCTCTCCCTCTCAGGCTCAGCAGCTACTACAGTGCCAAAACTGAAAGAGGAAGAAGACGACGACGACGATGCCTCACTCCCAGCGCTGGAAACAATACCCCTTGGTGCAGGAGTCGGTTCACCCCTTTCGCAAGAAAGAGGAGAAGCAGGCGGAACACTTGTATTTGATAGTGACGCCCTAGGCCCTGCATATCGCGATCCTAAGAACTGGGATCCTGCCTCCTGGTGGCCACTGACTTCAGAGGCAACTGATCCAAGAGGTGATCCTGATGGTGGTAGAGCACCCTACATGCCTTATGCTTCGGGTATAGCTAATAGGCTCGCCGCTGAGCGAGCAAGCGCTTGGGGAGATCCGCTTCCTCCCTCTCACCAAGGCAGAACGTCAGGCTTATCGGGTGTGCCTGCTCCCTGGGATCCATATCCCCCGCCACCTTGGAACTTTTCACAAGCGGCTCCCCCAACAACAAACACTACGACGACCACAACAACGACGACGACAACAACATCGACTTACGCCGCTGGCGTGGGTGGCCCCCGTACCAAAGCGGACCCAGCAGGATGGAAAGGCAAAAAGGCGATGCCCCAGCAGCAGCCTCTTCTTGTCTCTCAACCGCCACCTGCTGGGCTGGTTGATGACAACAATGACGACGACGATGATGATGATGATGACGCTGATCACCTTCAGCTCTTTTTTGAGGGAAAATCTCGTCCAAGCCCCCCTGGTCCTCTTGCGATGAGTGAGAGGCCACCCCCTTACCCAGCAACGCAACAGCCTGCACCTACCTCTGCAGAACTTGAAGCGCTGCTCCAGCAGCTTGAAAACGATCCCAAGATCAAAACAAGGGAAAATGTCGAAAACATCAATCTAGTAATTGCCACCTTACGGCAGTTGTTGAGAGCCACTCACCCATGGGATGGCTTTCAACGACCTGAGGTGAAAATTATTTTTAGACAATTCATCCAGTTTTGTGTGCTGCGAGGGCCTATCCCTGAAGCAGATAAACAGCAAATATACGCTTATCCTAACGTGATCCCAACGGCAGACACGCTCAAAACAGCGATCACTGAGCTTAATGACAGTATCAGCACAGTGAATGCACTTGCAGATATTGCTGGCATTGTCAGAGCACAGCGTGAACAGGAGCAATGGGCACAGCTTGGTCTCATCATAGAAAGCCTCAAGCTTTTCCTCGATGCTTTTGTCAACTGGAAACCGGCGTTGCCTATCACGATACGCTACTCTCTGGATCAATTGATCAAGGTATTCTCACCCGCGGCGCATCAATACAATGTTCAAATCAGTCGCGTGCTGGGTGGGCCTGACATCTCGGCACCCTCTGCTTCAACTCTTCCTATTCACGGTGGCGGCAGCTCATCATCCGACCGATCTCATCGGGTTGACGATCTAAGCGCTGACTTCACAGAAGGAAGCGCATTTGAAATGACAGATTTTGGCACGAGAAAAAGAGAAGCAGAAAAAGTCGCCCCTACTATTGCCGCGCTTTCTCAGCAACTCCAAGCGCTTCAAGAAAAGCGGGATGATGAAGTGCCTAGAGATGAGGAAGAAGAAGAAACTGAAGCAGATCCGAGGTCAACAATAGCCCAAAACCTGCAAACGCTGTTCAATCTTTTTGAACCTTGGGGAGCACTTGAGATGGCAGAAACACGAGTCGCGTTTGGGCAGATCATGGCCTACTGCTCATCAACAGGTCACAACGCACTCGCAGAAACAGCACAACAGCCTCAACAAACCAAAGGCCATTTAAGCGGTGCCCGCTTTTTGCAAAAAATAACTCAGTGCAAAGGCGCTTTTGCAAAACTGCAAAGAAGTGTTAAGAGCGCCCCTTTTGAGATCCGCGCGGATGCAAGCCTCATGACCACCTTCTCACAAATTGAAATAGGCATCGGTGCGCTGGAAGCTGTTCAGCGCACGCTGACTGACTGGCAGAAAAGCCTGCCGCAACATATAGAGCAAGCACCCACTCGATTGCTTTTTGTACTGAGTGTACAAGGCAATAGTTGCAGCATACAAATTCAGCAAGCGCTGATACAACATGCTGCCCGCAATGCTCCGCCGCCGCCTAATAAGCCTGTTCCCCCGTCATCCTCGGCAGAACGCCTGCTTGCAACAAGCCAAGCCGTGGCTCACCAGATCGCTACCAGCAGAACCGCCTTTTCAGTGGACGTACTTCAAAACAAGCTTGCAGCGGCCATTGTCGCACCAGAAAACCACGATGCCACCAGGCAAGCCAGCTTGGAATGTTTGAGGACACTGTTTTACTCATATAAAGACTGGAAAGGATTTGACATCTACGAGATAGGTGATCTTTTCGGCAGGTTGATCGTTGCACTGTCATCGCAACGCCCGCCCACCCCACAACCCTCAGCGATGGCCACACGCATTGAATACGAAGCAGCTCTTCAAGTCTTGATCGGCAAGCTGCCTGAGGCAACAGCACAAGCAGACACACTCACCGCCTTTGGGCTCGAAGATAACTCGCTTCAAACCTTGGCAACCAGTGTAGAAGCATTTAACTTTTTGTTTCAAAGACTCAAAGAAGAATACCCTGCTCAAGTACCCGACATTCTCCATGAACCACTGAGTGAGCTCTTTAGTGATTTGAATGCACGCTTTGCCTCGGCTGAAAAAAGATGCCGGCAAGAGCTGGCGAATCAACAAGCCTTAATGGGCACGTTTGGCTAGCCGAACCCTCGTTCATCACGTTACCAGCTTGAACTACCTTAGGCGCATGCATAAAAAAAGGCTGCAAATTAAGTTAGTTAATTAAGTCACCGTGAAATTTACTGACGAATTCTTTTATACCACGCCAGTAACCGGGATCTTCGTTCATTTGCGCATGACTGACGTGATCCAGATGCACGGCTTGCGTTGGCCCTCGCCAAGCATGCATCAAAACTTGGGTGTGCTTATTAGGTACAACGCGATCGCCATTGGCAATAATAAATAATCCGGGCGTGCTAATGTCAGGCGCCCACACAATGGATTCAAAGCGATGCTTTAACATCCATCTGACGGGCACAAAGGGGTAATGCCGCTGCGCGACATTTTCCAAACTATCATAGGGTGACGCTAAAATCACACCGCCCACATTACGCTGGCTGGCAACATACGTCGCCACGCCCGAGCCTAAACTTCTGCCCATCAAAATAATACGATCGATCGGTAAACCTTCTTTCACCGCAATCGTATCTAAAATAGATAACGCATCTTCTAATAGATGTTTTTCAGTGGGTCTGCCACCACTTTTGCCATAACCACGATACTCCATCAGCAAAAAGGAAGGGTAATCGAGATCATAAAAATTAGCCAGGTTCGTTGAAATATCTTCAGAATTACCGCCGTAATAAATAATAAGGGGTCTCTCTTTGCCTCTGTTTAAAAACCAACCGTGCAGATCAACATTATCGCGGTTTAATACAATTTCCATATCAGCATACTGAGGTTTGGGCTCTGGCTTAATGATATAGGGGCGAAATATCAAATGATGCTGGTAAAAATACATCAACAACACAATAGCAAGATAGAGGCCCGCAAGTAGAAGCGCGACTTTTGTAATTAGACTCATGAATTTCTCAAATACTTTGCGATAGGTGCAAAACGTAATAAATAACGGTGCAAGCAAACGGTGACGAGCGCAGCCAATGAGGCGCCAAATAGCACATCACTGAACCAATGTGCTTGAATGAAGATACTGCTTGGCACCCAAATAATACCCACCAAAACCAGTATAGCCCAATACCGTGGCCACAGCAGGCCGATTGCCACCAATAAGGCTGCTTCACTGCTAGCATGGCCAGATGGCAGGCTATTAAGCAAACGATCCATTTCAAACCATTGAAATGAATATAAACCTTCACTCACATACAGATCGGGCCGTGGCCGACCAAAAATAAATTTTAGCGCCTTTACAAAAAAGCCGGAGACGACAATGGCACCGGCAATAAAACCGATTTTAACCGCGGCTTGTTTGATTCTTTCCAGGCGATCGGCGTAAAAGAGTTGGCAAAAGGCATAAATGACAAACAAGCCCATCAAGCCCAAGACTACATCACGCCCTTCACCCAAGCGACGCAGCGTTTTGACGATAGCATTTTGTTCAAGGCCTCGCGCTTGCACAAACTCCAGCACCGCGACATCCATAAAAAAGATAGCTGCAATACAAAGCAATATTGCAAAGATAACAATTGAAATAAGGGTTTTCACAAAAAATTAACTCACACTGAAATTAATACAACGACTCCAAATCGAGTATTGTCGCGAGTGCGCTCAAGGCGCTTCGACTTTCCTCCAATAACTGCGGATCGCGCAAGTCATCAGGCAACACACGATCGCGATAATATTGTTCCACCCATTTTACCAAAGATTGATAGCGTGTTTCAGTTAAAAACACACCGGGATGCACCGCCGCCAACTCTTCTGCCGTTAATACCACACGCAGCCGCAAGCAAGCCGGCCCGCCACCATTTTGCATGCTTTGTGAACAATTAACATAATGTATCTCTTGAATCGGGTTATCCGATGCAATAATCATCTCAATGCAGCGCATCACCGCTTTGCTCGCGTGGCAAGTGTGGGGGGCAATCAGCGCCATATTGCCATCTTCCAGGCTGACTAATTGGCTATTAAAAAAATAACGCGAAACGGCCTCTTCAAAAGAAATCTGTTTTTCATTCACCTTAATGCAATATAGCGGCAAGTTGCCCCATTTTTGACGCAAAGCGTCGATGACTTTATCTGTCGATACAAACGCGGCCTCATGAAACAAAAACACATTGCGATGCGCCGTGGCGATCACATCATTGTGAAACACACCTGCATCGGTTGCTGCTGGGGATTGCTGTGCAAAAAGCGTTTTTTCAGGTGCTAGCTGGTGCAAGCGCGCAATGCTTTGTGAGGCCATCACACTTTGGCGCGCCGGAAAACGCGCTGGTAAATTCTCATTTTGAGCGCTGCCTTGATGATTATAAACAAAAAGCTGCAAACCGCTTTCATCTTCATCTGTCACAAACCGATGATGATTGGCGGCCCCTTCGTCGCTAAAGCGCTGGGTGCTGGGCAACGGCGCGTGATGAACAAAATAACGCGAGTCCGAAAATATTTTTTGGAATAAAGCAGCCTTGAACGGCACTTCAATCGCACGATGAAAAAAAGTGGTTAAATTGGCAGGGGTAATATGCACGCGGGCATCAATGCTGTCACGACTTGGCGACACCGTCGCAGCATTGGCCACCCACATGCTCGAGGCTGAAGAACAAGCCGCAAGCAGATCAGGTGCTTGTTTGTGCGCTTGCTGCAAGACTTGCGTGTCTGTGCCCGCAAACCCCAGCTGCCGTAAGACGGGCATGTCTGGGCGCAGCGGCGGCGGCAGCACCGCTTGCGGGCAGCCCAGCGCCATCAAACACTTCATTTTAGCTAAACCTTCCAGCGCAGCGGCTTTCGGGTTGGCAAGTTGATGCTTATGTTTTGCGGAGGCTAAATTGCCGTACGCTAACGCGGCATAGTTGTGAGTTGGACCGACCAAACCGTCAATATTGAGTTCTTTAGAAAGAACGTTATTCACAGTGTGATGCCTGGCGAACGCTCATCGGGCAAATGTAAGCGCTCTACCGCGTAACTGGCCACGGGGTAAGCACAATAATCTGCCGCATAGTAGCCGCTTGGCCGATGGTTGCCACTTTGCCCTAGCCCGCCAAAAGGCGCTTGGCTGCTCGAGCCGGTTGTCGGGCGGTTCCAGTTAATCACGCCGGCATGCACGGTCTGATAAAACTGTTCAAATTGCGCTTTGTCATCGCTTAATAATCCTGCAGACAAACCATATTGCGTATGATTGGCTTCTGCGAGCGCCGCTTCAAAATCTGGCACACGGACTACCTGCAATAATGGCCCAAAGACTTCTTTATCTTCTCGCTCAGTCACCATTGTCATATCAATTAAACCCGGTGACAGCAGCCCGGTACCCGACGCCAGCAGTGTCATTGGCAATAAGAACACCCCACCCTGCGCGTGTAGTATCTCTTGCGTTTCTAATAATTGTTGCGCGGCCTCTGCGGTGATCACCGGCCCCATAAAGGGTTCGGGTGTTTGGGTGTACGGCCCTACTTGCAATTGCCTCACGACTTCATGTAAACGCGTTATCAATTGATCGGTTTGAGGCTGCTCAACAATAATCAAACGGCGCGTGCAGGTGCAACGCTGCCCAGACGTCACATAAGCTGATTGAATGATTTGATAAACCGCCGCATCAATATTATCCACATCACTTACGACCAGCGGATTATTACCGCCCATTTCCAACGCTAATATTTTTTGTGGCCGGTCAGCGAGCATTTTGCTCAACGCTTGGCCGGTTCGCCAACTGCCTGTAAATAAAATGCCATCAATGTCTGGCGCGCCAGCAAGCGCTTTGCCTGTCTCCGCGCCACCCTGCACTAAATTAAAGACGCCCTTGGGCAAGCCGGCTGCCTCCCAATAGCGCGCAATGTGTTCAGAGACTTTCGGTGTCAGTTCACTGGGTTTGACCACCAACGTATTACCCGCTAATAACGCCGGCATAATATGCCCATTGGGCACATGCGCAGGGAAATTAAAGGGCGCAAATACTGCCAACACACCGTGGGGATGGTGCTTGACTTGCAGCGTCACGTCTTCTGTTTTGCTGCGGCTACTGCCCGTGCGAGTTTTATAGGCCTCCACACTGATGGCGAGCTTGTTAATGACACCGGCTACTTCTGTGGCGGCCTCCCAAAGCGGTTTACCCACTTCTTGTGAAATCAATTCAGCAAGCGCGGCTTTATTTTGTTTTAATTCACGCTCAAAGGCCATCAAACCATTTAAGCGCGTTTGAAACGGCGCGCTTGCCCAGGCAGGAAAGGCTTCGCGGGCGGCTGCAACTGCAGCCGACACTTCTTCTGTTGTTGCGGCATGACCTTGCCAGATCACTTCTCCATTGGCGGGGTTTTTAGAAGCAAACGCTTCCCCTTTGGCGCGCTGCCACTGGCCGGCAATGTAATTGCCCGTCTTCATGATTTTTTCCCAAATGGCACAAAACGTAAGCTGTCACCTTTTTTCACTTGCAGCGCGTTAGCAACATCTGCCGTTATTTCAAGGGTCTCATCCGGCAACGCACGCAAAGGCCCACGGCAAACACGAAAATCTAATGTTACATTACTGATTAAATGTGTAGGCGCTTCTAACGCTGGCAAAATTGCTGCCACTTCGCCTGTCTGGCTTTTTTTGACTGTTTTAATTTTATCTCGCTTTGCTTCTACCGCTGGCCCACCATCAAAAATATCGATATACCCTGAGAGCGCAAAATTTTCACTCTCAAGCATGGCCAAGGCGGGACGCGTATCTTCATGCACTTTGCCCACCACTTCTTGTGCTGCTTTTGGCAATAATGAAACATAAATAGGGTATTTGGGCATGAGATCGGAAACAAAAAATCGTTTGCCCACCGCATTTAAATAATCGATTTCTGTAAAATCCATTGAGAAAAAATGTCGCCCTAAGCCTTTCCAAAATGGCGAATAGCCTGACTCATCCGACACGCCTCGCAACTCCGCCATCATGGTTTCAGAAAAACGCTTTGGAAACGCTGCAATAAATAATAAACGACTGCGCGCCAGCATCGTACCATGGCCATGCCGACGGTAGTCAGGCGATAACAATAGGCTCGCCAATTCTGAGCTGCCTTGATAATCATTGACCAAATGCAATACTTGGTGATTTTTTTTAATCCCCAGTGCACTACACAACTGCACAATCGTGCCTATTTTGTAAGCATAAGCAGGCTGAGAAAACCCCACCGTAGCAATAATCGCGCAGCAACCGGCAATCGTACCGGTTTGCGTGTCTTCTAATACAAACAAGTACTCTTCATCACCGCGACGTTTTACCTCGGTGCTAAAACTCTTAAACGATCGCTCAATGCGTTTTGCCAGCACGTCTTTATCGATCG